>CAZCTQ010000001.1:0-293313 GCA_964501555.1 uncultured Aureispira sp.
ATAATTTTTTTTAATGACGTTTATTTTTTTCTTCTCACTTCGTTGTTTTGCGAATGACGACGTTTATTTGTCAATTACGAAGCACATATGCCACGCCCGACGCAGGATTAAGATAAAAAATAAATATATAGTATGTCTCAATCATTAACACAAATCTACATCCATATAATATTCAGTACAAAATACCGTTACCCATTCATTGATGAGGTAATAGAAGATGAATTGTATTCATATCTTGGACAAATTTGCAAAGAGTTGGCATGTCCTCCAATCAAAATTGGTGGATATAGTGATCACGTACATATACTAGTGAAGCTATCTAAGAAGATTACGATAATTAAGTTATTAGAAGAAGTTAAAAAATCATCCAGTAAATGGATGAAGACAAAAGGTGAAAAATACACGTCATTTTATTGGCAAGATGGTTACGCTGCATTTTCAGTAAACCCGAGACAAGTAGATGTAGTAATTAGGTATATTTCTAATCAAAAGGAGCATCATAAGAAGCAAACATATCAGGATGAATGCAGACTATTTTTTGAAGAGTATGGCATAGATTATGACGAACAGTATGTGTGGGATTAACTTAGAGATCTGATAATACTATTACGCACATACAGGGCGAGAGGAGTTAGTTTGTAACACAGGACATAAGGCAGGGGTGTATAACACAGGGCGGATGCCCCGTGTTAAGATATTACGCCCCTACAGGGCGATAGATGGTGGTTTGTAACACAATGCATAAGGCCTGGCGGTATGTAACACAGGGCGGCTGCCCCGTGTTAAGATATTACGCCCCTTCAGGGCTAGTAGCCCTGAAAGGGCGTAATACCATAGCGTTGGGCTACGCCCGACGCCCTGAAAGGGCGATATACCATAGCGTTGGGTATCGCCCGACGCCCTGAAGGGGCGTAATACCATAGCGTTGGGCCACGCCCGACGCACATATGTCACGCCCGACGCACATATGTCACGCCCGACGCACATATGTCACGCCCGACGCACATAGGCCACGCCCGACGTGAGGCGAGCCACACCCGACGCATAAATAGCCCTGAAAGGGCACAATACCATAGCGTTGGGCTACGCCCGACGCTGAAATGAAAACAAGAAAAAAATCATATCTTTACCTCTTCTTAAACAAAAAGTTGAACAAATAATACGGTGCAAAACCAAATCAAATACCTGATCAAAAGAATTACCGCCCAATTTGGCTATCAAACTGATAAAAAGCAAGTACTCTTTTTGTCCGATGATTGGGGAAGTGTGCGACTTAAATCGAAGGAAGCTCGTGAATCTTTGCGTAGAAAAGGAATAGATGTTGATAAAAACAGATTTGATACTTTTGACTGTTTGGAGTCCAATCAGGATCTGGAATATCTCTTTGAGATTTTATATAAGCATCGGGATCATAGAGGCCATCCATTTTGTTTTACACCGGTTACAAACGTGGCCAATCCCGATTTTGAAGCTATCAGACAGAGTGATTATCAAGCGTATTATTACGAACCCAACACGGTGACATATAAGAAATATGCTAAATCTGACCGTGTACACGACTTGTATAAGCAGGGAATCAGGGAAGGCATTTTTGTACCACAATCTCATGCGCGAGAGCATTTGCAAACCCGATGGTGGATGCAGGAGCTCAGTCATCCGAATTCGATAGCTAGAAAGGTTTTTGATGAGGAATTCTTTTTTTTAGCTCAGCCTTATTTGAATAGGAAAGATATTATTCATACCGGGGCTAATTTAGCAGTCAAGGATGCAGCGGACTTTGACAGTGCTCTTCAGATGGTAGATAGTGGTTTAGATTTGTTTGAGGATATATATGGATATAAAAGTATTTATCTATGTCCGCCAGCCTCGGATCATCCTTATGAGATAGAAAAAATTTTATTTGATAAAGGTGTTTTATGGTTTGATGTGCCGAGAATAAGACGTGTTCCAACGGCTAGCGGTAGTATAAAGAAGAAATACCATTATTTAGGGCAAAAAGCACCAATAGGACTAAGTTATTTAGTTCGTAATGTAGTTTTCGAAACAAATATGTCGCAATATGATAACGGAGTTAATTCTTGCCTTAAAAGTATTCAAGAAGCTTTTGATTGTAGGCAACCTGCTATTATATCTAATCACAGAGCTTCTTTTGTGGGTGGTATAGAAGTCAGTAATAGAGATAAGGGACTGAAGGCTTTTGATAGCCTATTGGCGGCAATATTGAAAAAGTGGCCGGAGGTCGAGTTTGTAAGTATGAGTGATTTATGATAAGCAATATTAACCAAACTATAAGAAGGACAATAGCAAATTTTTCTGGTTGGCGCACCAATAGAAAATTGGTAGTCATTGAAAGCGACGATTGGGGAAGTATTCGTATGCCATCTCGCGAAGTATATGACAGTTGTTTAAAAGCTGGCTATAGAGTTGATTTAAATGAATTTGAGCGATTAGATTCATTGGCGAGCAAGAATGATTTAGAATTATTGTTTAATTTATTGATGAAACATACTGATTCAGTAGGGAATCATCCTGTGATTACTGCTAATTGTGTAGTAGCTAATCCTGATTTTAATAAAATGAAGGATAATGATTTTAATGAATATCATTACGAATTAATAACAGATACTTTTAAAAGATATCCCAAGCATGGAGATAATTTTGAGTTATGGATGCAAGGATATACTACGGGGATCTTCCATCCTCAATATCATGCTAGAGAGCATTTGAATGTCTCTATGTTTATGTCTGCTTTGCAAAATGGCAACAGCGATGTACATTGGGGATTTAAACATGGAATGCCAGGATCAATACCAATGGGCACTACATCCAAAGGTAATGATTATGTTGAAGCTACCCATTTCAATTCTGAAATGGATAAGCAGGATAAGCTGGATATTTATCTGGAAGGTTTAGCGATTTTTGAAAAATTATTCGGATATAAATCAAAATCTATAATACCCACAAATTATATCTGGCATCAGGATTTTGATATACATCTTGCTCATGCAGGCGTAAAATATATACAATCCGTAAAAAAATATATTCAACCTAGTACAAATGATCATTACCAATATGTTAGGAGAATATTGGGTCGTAAGACAAAAGGAGGCTTAATTGAATTAGTAAGGAATGTAATATTTGAGCCTAGTGCTGATCCAAGCAATAAAATAGTTAATAACGTATTGAGAGATATTGGCATAGCTTTTAAAATGAAAAAGCCGGCAATTATATGTAGCCATCGGATTAATTATGTCGGATTTATTGATGAAACCAATAGAGACCGTAATTTGCGAATGCTGGATTATATTTTGAAAGAGATAATAAAAACATGGCCTGATGTTGAGTTTGTCACCTCCGATCAATTAGGTGAGGTAATAGAAAATCAAAACTAAGATGTGTGGACTTGTAGGATATTTTAATTTGGACAGTTCGAGTGTGTTTGATAATAAAGCGATCAGTAAAATGATGATACTTCAAAAACACAGAGGCCCCGATGATTCAGGTATTTTAGGGATTCACACACCTACAAACTTTTATCAAAATGTAAGTCATAAAGATACTCAAGTATTTGACCATGAAGTCAATTTAGTATTAGGATTTAATCGCCTAAGTATTTTAGATTTGTCAAGTAATGGTCACCAGCCTATGATCAGCTACGATAGACGAGCAGTTATCATGATGAATGGCGAAATTTATAATGCATTTGACTTTACTGATGATTTAAAATTAAAGGGGTACAAATTTAAAGGCAAAAGTGATACTGAGGTAGCCCTAAATCTATACTTAGAATATGGTGTCGATGGTATGTTAGAGAGATTAAATGGTATGTTTGCCATAGTAATTTATGATTTCTGCTTAAAAAAACTTTTTTTAATTAGGGATAGGGTAGGTATCAAGCCACTCTATGTATTGATGGAAGAAAATAGAGTAGCATTTTCATCAGAAATTAAAAGTTTTAAGGCTTTACCTGATTTTAAATTTGAAATTGATACTTCTTGTTTAGATGAATTTTTGTTATTTAGAAATTTAATTAACGACACCTTGTATAAGGGAATTACCAATTGTACTCCAGGTACATATATTGAAATCTCTAATGATGGACAAATAAAACAAGTTGTTTATTATTCAATCAATCAAGAAAACAGCATACCTTATGCAGGAGATGTAAAAAATCGATTGTCACAAATTTTGTCAAGAAGTGTTGAGAGGCAAATGATTAGTGATGTCAAATTAGGCTGTCAACTTTCAGGAGGTGTCGATTCGTCATTAATCACCTATTATGCAAATCAAACCTTAGAGAGTGGCCAGTTAGAAACCGTATCTATTGTATTTGACAATCCAAAATATAATGAAAAGCAATATATAGATAAGGTAGCAAGTCAACTTCATTTAAAATCTCATCAATTTAGGATGGATGCTGATACATATTTTGACATTATAGACAAAGTATCCTGGCATTTTGAAAATCCAATTAATCATCCTAATACGATAGGTATATATTTATTAAGTCAGGAAGCAAAGAGATATGTTACAGTTTTATTAAGTGGGGAAGGCGCAGATGAGATACTTGCTGGATATAGCCATTTTATTCACAAGGGAAATCTGTTTAACAAGGGTTTGGTGCGCAAGCTATTATATATTAAAAGCAATGAATTACAGACCTTGTCTTATTTATTTAATCCGCGACAGAGATTGATCATGCAAACATCTTTTGGTAGTATTAACACAGCAAATGCACTTTATCAAAATTTTAATTTTGATAGGGCTATTGCTAGAAGGGAAAATATTTTCAAAAATCAGTCTGGAAGTAAATTGTTACAACACCGGAAATATGAAATTTTGACCTATTTACCTGATTTATTAATGCGTCAGGATAAGATGTCCATGGCACACAGCATTGAAAACAGAGTACCTTTTTTAGATAACAGTATGCTTGAATTAAGTATGCAAATTGAGGATAATAATCTTATAAAAAAGGTAGGAACAAAAGTGCAAACCAAGTTGATCCTTAAAGAAATATGTGCAGATATTTATGGAAATGATTTTGCATACCGTAATAAAATGGGATTTTCGATACCTTTAATTGAATTTATGTCTTCTGAAAAATTTCAGAAACGGTGGGCAACAGAACTACTTCCAGGAATCCAAAAAAGAGGTTTGTTTAACTATAAAGTACTGTCTAAGTATATGGAAAATTTAAAAAATCTTAAAGGTGCAGAACTGGATGCAATTTGGTTGATGACTTCTTTTGAAATTTGGGCTCAACAGTTTATAGATTCCTAACTAATGATGTAAATTTAGCGAGTTTTTAAATAAGATTTATTCAAATGAAAATTGCCATACATAAAGCTTCTTGGGGATTTAGTCCTATTTGGACAAGATATTGCGAAAGAAATAATATTCCATATAAACTCGTGTCGTGTTATGACTCTGATATAGTCAATCAGTTGGAGGATTGTGATGTTTTGCTCTGGCATCACCACCACACGAGTGCCAAAGACGTATTGTTTGCTAAAGGACTTTTATTTGCATTGCAACAATCGGGGAAAAAAGTGTTTCCGGATTTTAATGCCGGATGGCACTTTGATGATAAGGTGGGCCAAAAATATTTGTTGGAAGCTATCGGAGCGCCTATTGCACCATCATGGGTATTTTACGAAAAAGAAGACGCCTTGACTTGGATTGAAAATACAAGTTTTCCGAAAGTATTTAAATTGCGAGGAGGTGCCGGATCGACAAATGTAAAACTAATTAAAACCCCAAGCGAGGCCATAAAGATGGTTAATAAGGCTTTTGGAAAGGGTTTCTCATCCTATGATAAATGGAATGACATCAAGGAACAATATCTACGGTATAAACGGGGTAAATTTTCATTGATAGAAGCATTAAAGAGCGTGCGAAGACTATTCGTTTCAACTCGGTTTGCTAAAACAGTAGGTAATCAAAAAGGCTATATATATTTTCAGGAGTTTATACCTGATAATAAGTATGATATCAGAGTTATTACAATTGGTGAAAAAGCTTTTGCCATTAAGAGGATGACACGTCCCAATGACTTTAGAGCTTCAGGAAGCGGAATAACTCTATATGAAAGAGAGCATTTTCCTGAAGATTGTATTAAATTAGCATTTAATATTTCAAAAAAATTACAGTCAGATTGCGTAGCTTATGATTTTGTATTTGATAAAAACAATAATCCCTTTATAGTAGAGATTAACTACGGATTTGCTTTTGAAGTTTATCATAGTTGTCCAGGCTACTGGGATAGAGACTTAAACTGGCACGAAGGAAAATTTGAGCATGCCGAATGGATTTTAGAATTGTATCTTCACAATAACTAATTTTAATTAAAATACGTATTGGCCTTAAGCATTTGTAGTGTTGTGGAAAATGTACTTATAAGAGGGTTTAGAATAGCCTTATAGGCTTGTTTTATTGATTAGACTATCTGGATATACAAACCACTGTAGGATTTTATTTTCTAATTGATCATAATTTCTATTTTATCAAAACTTGTATTTTTTACAAGTTTTGATAATTTATGTCATATCTTTGTACCATGACAACTTATACAGATAGAAAACAATACATTGAAAAGTTATTAGCTTACAAAGATAAGGACCTTATAAAAGTGGTTACAGGTCTGCGCAGATCGGGTAAATCTACGCTTTTGAAATTGTATGGTGTCGAGTTGCAAAAGCAAGGCATTGACAAAGCACAAATGCAGTTTTACAATTTTGAGTTACCCGAAAATTATGTAGGTAAAAGTTGGGACAACCTTTATTTTGATATCAAAAGTAAATTGCAAATCAATAAACCCAACTATATATTTTTGGATGAAGTGCAAAACATCCCTCAATTTGAAAGAATGGTGGACGGACTTTTTGCAACGACAAACGTAGATGTTTACATCACAGGCTCAAACGCACATTTGTTAAGTAGTGAGTTGGCAACCTTATTGAGTGGTCGGTACATTGAAGTTTCAATTTTGCCATTTTCATTCAACGAATATTTAACGACACGAAAAATTGATATAAGCAATAAATATTTCAATTACGAACTATTGTTTTTTGATTATGTAAACGAAACCTCGCTGCCAAAAGGTGTTGAATTGCGGGATGGCGGCTATGATAAAATTTACGAATACTTAGAAACCATTTATACTACCATTATTGAAAAGGACATTACCCAGCGCCACCAAATAAATGACAAACGTGCATTTGGAAATATTGTAAAATTTGTCGCTTCAAACATGGGTAATGCACTTTCGCCAAGCAATATTTCAAAAATATTGAAACAAGATGGACAAAGTATTCATCATGCTACTGTAGAAAAATACTTAGAATACTTGGTGACGAGTTTTGTGTTTTATAAAGTAAATCGTTTTGATTTGAAAGGTAGAAATCAACTTGCCACTCAAGAAAAGTACTACTTGGTTGATGTAGGATTGCTCAATGTGTTGGTAGGAAAAGAACGTACTACCGACAGAGGACATATTTTAGAAAATGTGGTTTATTTGGAATTACTTCGTAGAGGAAATAAAATTTGGACAGGTACAAGCAGAAATTCTGAAGTGGACTTTGTATGTAAAACACCAACAGGCAATATTGAATACTATCAAGTAGCTTGGCAAATGACTACTGAAGCTACAATAGAACGTGAGTTTGGTGCATTAGAAAAGATAAAGGACAATTATCCAAAATATTTGTTGACAACAGACGGATTTACGCAAGACCGCAATGGAGTACGACACTTGAATGTGTATCATTGGTTACTTGATACTAGCGAAGACAAGGTATGGTAAGTACCTATAATTAATGCCTCTTTTGTAGTAGTCAGTAAATTGCGGTATATCCTAATTTATTGTGGAATATGATTGTATTTCAAATGTGGTGTTTTAGATGGATGGATTTTACTTATAGTATTTGATACGGTAATTTTTGAATAAAAGGAACTAGCACGAAGGAAAATTTGAGCATGCCGAATGGATTTTAGAATTGTATCTTCACAATAACTAATTTTAATTAAAATACGTATTGGCCTTAAGCATTTTTAGCGTTGAGTAAAATATACTTATACAGATTAACTCATGTTGAGAATATTCCACATATACTCAGATTTGGAATAACGCATTCTAATTCGAAAAATGCTAATCTGCAATATAAATCAATCGGTGATAAAAGTATGATATCATCAAGAGCTAATTTTTTTATTAGATAATGGAGAAAATTTAGGCGATTATACACCATTTTACTTTGGAATCAGAATGCCCATGTTGTATGTTATTCAAAATGGGTTTAATAATGTAGAGACCATACCGGCAAAGGATCTTGTTTACTGTGTTACCACTGTTCAACGGATAATAGATAATAACTTAAAATTTATTTTTACTAATGGTCATGCTGTTAATAATTTTTCTTCACAATATTCGATTTCTGAAGTAGAAAACATTCAAGATCTTGTTGACTGGAAAGCGGTCGAGGCTAAATATTGGAATGACGAAAATGATTTAGATTTAAAAAGAAGAAAAGAGGCAGAGTTTTTAATTTTAGGCGACTTGCCTCTACACGTTATTGGTGGATATTTAGTCTATAATGAAGATACCAAAAACAGGTTGATTGATTTTGGTGTTAAAGAAAGAGAGATAGTCATTAAGCCTGAGTTTTATTTTTAAAAAATTATGATACAATATATAACAGGAAATCTTTTAGAAAGTAAGGCGGAAGCTCTAGTGAACACAGTAAATACAGTGGGAGTAATGGGCAAAGGTGTAGCCTTACAATTCAAGAATTTATTTCCTAATAATTATAAAGTTTATGTAAAAGCTTGTCATAATAATGAATTAAAAATAGGCACTCTGTTAGTTACTGAAGACGTGTCATTACTGACCGGAGAAAAAATAATTATCAATTTTCCTACTAAGACTCATTGGCGGTATCCATCATCATATGAATATATAGAAAAAGGATTGGTGGAGTTAGTAAGAGTCATTGAAGAAAAAGATATAAAATCTATTGCACTTCCTCCTTTAGGAGCCGGTAATGGTGGACTTGCATGGAATAAAGTTAAAGATATTATACATCTATATTTGTCAGATATACAATGTGATGTTTTCGTATATGAACCGAGTGCCTCAATAAGGGAAGTGCTAAACCAAGAGCGGGTTAAACTCACACCTGCTAGAGCTATGTTACTTGCTGTTTTATTTGAGTTAGTACGTAATGGTGAGTTTGTTTCAGAATTTGCATCCGAAAAAATTGCCTATTTTTTACAAAGATTTGGTGCAAAACGAGCGTTTAATTTAGAATTTCAACCTAATTTTTATGGCCCATATTCTGGAAAAGTCAAACACGTGTTGTATTATCTCAATGGAAGTTACCTTGTAGGATATAACTCTAAAGATAAAAAACCTTTTGAAGAATTAGGCCTTATTACTGAAGCAGAAAATGAGGTCAGTGCCTTTTTGAATCTCCCCAATAATAATGAATTTAGAATCATTGTTGATAGAACAAAAAGCTTTCTTTCAGGATTTTATTCACCTTTTGGCTTAGAGTTACTATCTACCATTGACTTTATTATGGACACTAAGAATGTTAAAACACAAGATGAGATTTTCAATGAATTAGAAAGATGGAGTGATCGAAAAAAAACAAAATTCAATAATCCAAACTTTATACAGATTGCTACCGACAATATTTATAAACATGGATTGGTCAAAAGCGAAAAAAATTTAAATTGAAAATAAAAAAATGAACCTTCAATACGGTAAGTTTTTTAAGTATAGAAAGTATGTTGAGTAATTATTAAAATAAACTAAATTGATCAATTTATCATGATTCCTATAACCAAACCCTTCCTGCCGCCTATAAATGAATACCAAGAGTATCTTAAAGGAATATGGCAAAGGAACTGGCTTACAAACATGGGGCCATTAGCTAGTGATTTGGAAATGAAGCTAAAAGAGCATTTGGGAGTAGCACATTTATTATTTGTGGGAAATGGAACTATTGCTTTACAAATAGCAATAAA
Organism: uncultured Aureispira sp.; assembly: GCA_964501555.1. Classification (GTDB taxonomy): domain Bacteria; phylum Bacteroidota; class Bacteroidia; order Chitinophagales; family Saprospiraceae; genus OLB9. Next base: position 10,030 of record CAZCTQ010000001.1, read on the forward strand.
AGCATTAGATTTAAAAGGTGAAATTATTACAACACCATTTTCTTTTATAGCGACAACTTCAAGTATTGTATGGGAAGGTTGTAAACCTGTATTTGTTGATATAGATTATAAATCGTTAAATATTGACCCATATAAAATAGAAGAAGCTATCACTGATAAAACATCTGCCATTTTAGCTACTCATGTATATGGTAACCCATGTGATGTTTTGGCAATAGAAAAAATAGCTAAAAAACATAATCTAAAGGTAATCTATGATGGTGCCCATGCTTTTGGAGTTGGGGTGCGAAATAGGTCTATCTTTGAATATGGGGACCTTGCTACTTGTTCATTACACGCTACTAAACTTTATCATTCTATTGAAGGAGGATTGATTGTTACTAAAGATGCGAGTCTTTTAAAAAAAATGGCATATATTCGCAATTTTGGTTTTGACGGACCCGAAGCATTTGCAGAACTGGGAATAAATGGAAAAAATTCAGAATTTCATGCAGCAATGGGTTTAGTAAATCTGAATCACATAGAATCTATACATAATAAGAGAAAACTGTTGACAGAACGTTTTGATGAAAATCTAAAAGGACTTAAAGCATATAAGCCTCAATGGCAAATAGGAGCCAATTTTAATTATGCTTATTATCCGTTGGTTTTAGAAAGTGAAGGGCTTTTATTGAAAATTAAAAAGGCATTGGATGCAAATGAAATTTTTACAAGAAGGTATTTTTATCCGTCTTTAGCTAACACACTACCTTATTTAGAGGCCAAAAACTTAGAAATTGCAGATGATGTATCGAGAAGAGTGATATGTTTGCCACTTTATTATGATTTGACAATTGAAGAGGTGGATTTGATTACAAGATTAATGCTTAGAGTGCAGAATAATTAGAATTATGAAAATAGCAGTAATGCAACCATATCTTTTACCATATATTGGCTATTGGCAATTGATTAAGTCTGTAGATAAATATGTGGTATATGATGATGTGCAATATATTGTGGGTGGCTACATAAATAGAAATAATTTTTTAGTACAGGGCAAGGCTCATCTATATACTTTTCCCTGTTCAAATATAACTCAAAATAAACAAATAAATGATATTAATATTAATATTAATATTAAAGGTCTAACTAAGTTCTTGAAATTGATAGAATTTAATTATAAAAAGGCACCCTATTTTGAGCAGGTTTTTTCATTAGTGAAAGAGATTTGTAATTTCTCTGATTTACGACTTAACTATTTTATTTTCCATTCTTTACAAAAAATATGCCTCTATCTGAAAATTGATACAGAACTATTAATGAGTTCAGAATTAAAGATAGGTCTTGGGCTACCTAAAAATGAACGATTACAAAAAATATGTATAGAACTTGGGGCAGATGAATATATCAATGCAGTTGGAGGAATGGCACTTTATGACAAAGCCGATTTTGCACAAAACGGTATAAAACTAAATTTTCTAAAAACACTGCCCATAGAATATAAACAATTCAATAATGAATTTGTACCTTGGCTTTCTATCATAGACGTATTGATGTTTAATTCAGTAGAAGAAGTAAAAGAATTGTTGGATAAATATGAATTGGTATGAAAGAAGAGCTAGTTAAATTATTAAAAAATAATAATTCAAAAGAAGATGGAATTTGGCTTTCTGATTCGATAGAAGAATATGTTAACAAAATTTATACCTATTCGACCATAATCCCATACTTTATATGCGGAAATTTAAAGGGATTTATTTCGTACTATAATAATGATAAATCAAAAGAAAGTGCGTATTTAACAATGATAGTAATTTCTAAAGATTATCAGGGAAAGGGTATAGGTCAATTATTGCTGGAAGCATCTATAAACGATTTAAAAAAATCTGGTTTTATTCGATATTCTTTAGAGTTTCTTAAAACCAATGAAAAGGCAATTCGATTGTATTCTAATTATGGTTTTCAGAAAAAAGAAGACAGAGGAGATTTGTGGTTGATGGAAAAAAGGTTAAATAGGTTAAAAAAAATATGAATGTCTGACTTAATTTCGATAATAATACCTATTTATAAATCAGAGCAATTTTTAAAACAAGCAATAGAATCTGTTTTAAAACAAACCTATCATAATTTAGAGTTAATTTTAGTCAATGATGGCTCTCCGGACGACTCAAAGTCTATTTGTATGAGATTTAAAGAATTAGATAGCAGGGTTGTTTATATTGAGCAAAGCAATTCTGGAGCTGCTCATGCTATGTTGAAAGGAGTAAATTGCTCTAAAGGTGATTATATTATGTTTCTTGATGGTGATGATTGGATTAATCACAATACTTTAGAGATCGCTTATTCATTTCTTAGTAGTACGAATGTTGATATTGTCTTTTGGAACCCAATCAAAGAATATCCTAAATACTCATCAAAAGTATCGTCTTTTGTTTTAAATGATGAGTTGTTTATAGGTGAAAGACTTCAATGGCTAAAAAGAAGAGTTTTCGGCTTAATAGGTAATGAATTAAATAATATTACAAAGTTTGACCAAATTAGTAGTGGATGGGGCAAGGTTTATAAAAAACAATTATTTGATAATGATATGTATTGTTTAGTAGATAGGAATAACGTAGGAAATTTTGATACAGAGCTAGTGTGCCGTTTGTTTTATCAGTGCTCATCAATACAGTATATTCACGAGTATTTGAATCACTACAGAATGTACAATGAAAACTCTATAACTAAAACTCACGGTTCTAAATTATTTTATAGATATAAACCACTTTTTATGAATTTAGAAAATTTTATAAAAGACAATGATTTAAATTCTGAATTTCAACAAGCTTTAGACAATAGAGTTTCTGTAAGTATATTAAATTGTTTGTTAGCAATTACATCAAAAAGAAATGTTGACGGGATTTATAAAAAGTTTGCTTCTTTAAAAGCGATATTAAATGATAGATTATATCAAAAGTCAATAACCAACTTTGACTTTCGAAGTCTCAATTTATTTTATCGTATCTTTTTTTATTTATGCAAAATTAAATGTACCGTTTTAATTTTGAGTTTTGGATATTCATTAATGATCATAAGAAAAATCTCCTTAAACAATGCTTAATAATTCAACCTTAAGATATGGGAAGTTGTTTTCCTATCCGCGGCAAATAGTAAAATATGCTCTAAGTGCCTTTTATCCTATATTTATTAAATTATATAAAATGCCGAGAGTTTTATCAGTTGATGAAACCCTTGATGAGCTTATTAATAATGACAAAAGTAGTATGGTCCGTTTTGGTGATAGTGAAATTCTTTATTTGACTGATAGACTAAACTTACCGTATCAAAAATATGAAGAACATCTCGCCACCGCACTGAAGGAGATTTTAAAAAATAATAATAAAAATCTATTAGTCGGACTTCCTATCGGGTATGAAAAATTAGAAAATTTAAACAAAGAAGGAAAAATATTTTGGAAAAGTCAGGTTGTATGGAATTATTCGAGATTCAAAAAAATACTTAATCTTAACTCAACTTATTTTAATGCTAGTATAACAAGGCTTTATTATGGAATTGAAGGCAATTTAACAGAAATTAGGTTTCAGAAATGGAAGCAGATTTTTAATGCTAATAGTGCACTTTTAATTGAAGGTGAAAAAACTCGTTTTGGAATAGGTAACGATTTACTTAGTGGTATCAATAACGTTAAAAGAATTATAGGGCCAAAACATGAAGGTTATTCCAAAGCTGATGAAATTATTAATTATGTTATTACTTTACCTAAGCCTGATATTGTCTTGGTTGCTTTAGGACCAGCAGCTAAATATATAACTTTCAAATTGCATAATATGGGATATAGAGTTATTGATATTGGTAATTTAGATATAGAATATGAATGGTACTTAAGAAAAGTGGATCAAAGAATAATTATTCCCGGGAAATATACAAGTGAAGTGAAAGGAGGGAGGGATGTCAATGATTTTCCAGATGAAAAGTTTAGAGTAATTTATAACCAGCAAATTATTAATGATTTTAGTTGAAGAGAATTGTAATTATTGGACCTAATGTAGGAATGGGAGGTGTTGAAAGATCCTCGTGTAATTTAGCAAATAGTTTTGCTGAATTAGGGTATGAAGTTTACTATTTAGCTTTGATACCGAAAGAGAAATTCTACGATTTAAATTTCAACATAAGGTATATAGAGCCTTTAAGGTTTAATTTGAACAAAATAAGTGTTATTAAAACTTTTAAGTATTTAAGAGGCGAAATAAAATCCATTAACCCAGATGTAATTTTGACTTTTACAAAATTTTATTCTGGACTTGCAAATTTAGCATTATTAGGAACCAAATATGGTGTTATTGTTACAGAGCGTTCAAGCCCAATATATAAATGGCCAAAACACATACAGTTGTTTAGCAAATTGGCTTTTAGGTTAAAAACCCCAAAAGGTGTAATTTCTCAAACTAGCATAGCATCATCTTATCATAAATTTGTATATCCAAAAGTTAAACATTTTGCTGTAATTCATAATCCCTTACGATTTATAAAAGAATATCCCGAAGTAAACCGCGAGAAAATATTACTGGCAGTTGGTCGTTTTAATGATTCATGTAAAGGCTTTGATTTATTAATTGAGGCATTTAATGAAATAGAAGATAAAGAATGGCGTTTGGTTTTTGCAGGAGGTACTAAAGATGAAGGAAAATATTTGCTTGACTTGGCAAATGATACAATAAAGGATAGGATTGATTTTTTAGGGAAGATAAAGAATATTGATATAGAATATGCCAAGGCTGGTATTTTTGTAATGCCATCAAGAAGTGAAGGATTTCCTAACGCATTAGTAGAAGCTATGGCAGCCGGTTGCCCTTGTATTAGTTTTGATTTTATCGCTGGTCCGAGAGATGTAATTACAGAACGTGAGAATGGTATCTTGATCCCGGCTGAAAGAGTAGATTTATTAGCGAAGGCAATAGATGAATTAATTGCAAACTCCGAGTTAAGAAATAAAATATCCTTAAATGCATTGGCTATAAAAACCAAATTAGAACCAAAGAAGATTGCAAAACAATATTTGATCTTTTTTGAAAATGTAAAAATTAAGTAATATGGATAATGCAAAAGCTAATAAATTTTCAACCTTAGATTTATTAAGAGCACTGTCGGCTCTACTTGTAGCTTGGGGACATTCGCGTTTTGTGATGCTTAAACCGTCTGCCGAAGTGCCTGATTTGAATTATGTGAATAAACTAATTTATTTTATAGCGGGTTTTGGCCCGCAGGCTGTACTCGTCTTTTTTGTATTAAGTGGGTTTTTTATAACAAGAAGTATTTTTAATTCATTCGAAAAAGAGACATTTTCCTTTAAATCTTATTTCATAGCTCGGTTTTTCAGATTGAGTGTTGTGGCAATTCCTGCAGTTTTTCTCACGCTTGTATTAGATAATTTGAGCTTTAACCTATTTTCCAGCTATTATTTGTATAAGCAAAATTTAGGTTGGATTGATAGTACTTCTTATTCGTTTTTTACATTTATAGGAAACATCGCATACCTTCAAACACTAATTGCAAACTCATTCGGTTCAAATGGTCCCCTTTGGTCATTAGCATATGAATGGTGGTTTTATGTTTTGGCTCCATTTGCATTCACGTTTTTTTATAGTAAAAAAAATATTACTTTGATCGTTTTTCTTTTACTTTACTTTACTATATTCTACTTTAATTCTAAAATAGCGTTTTATTTCATATATTGGCTTTTTGGAGGATTAGCTTATTATTTAAGCATAAAAAATGTAAAAATTAATAAACTGAGTCTCCACTTTATCATTTCTTTAGTTCTTGTATTTTGTTTTGCTACATTAATAAGGTTGCGATTTGTAAGCCCTACTTTTGGGGATGGTTTTTTAAGCCTGTCGGTAGCGTATTTGGTTTTCATTTTAGTGAAATTAAACATAAATATTGAAAGCAGATACCTATCTTTTTTCACAAATATAAGCTATTCACTCTATGCCGTACATTTTCCAATTATGATGTTTATTTTTTCGTGTTTTGCAACTAAAAAAATGAATCCAACATTTGGGAATACAATTCTTAATATAGTTTTCTTTGGTATTGTTATAATTTTTTCTTATTGCTTTTGGTATGTTTTTGAAAGAAATACAGAGAAAATAAAAAGGTATTTTATAAAATAGTTTTCCATGTGCGGAATAGTAGGTTATTATAAACACAAAAATAGTAATGTAAGCATAGAAACGCTTACAAATCGTCTAAATAACGAAGGTACTTATAGTTATTTATGAATACAATATTGTTAAAAATGAGTTGGCAATTGAAATCACTTTATTTGTCACAAATTATTACTAAATTTGTGACAAAAATTTGAATTAAAAATGTCAAAAAGTACTGAAATACAAATACTTGATAAAATAAGAAAAGCCAAGAGGGGTTCGCTGTTTTTTACAGAAAATTTTTCAATGTATGGCAATTCAGATGCCTTGCGCAAAGCATTGGAACGTTTGGTAAAATCGGGCGAGTTAGAACGGCTTGCTTCGGGCATTTATTATCGTCCTGCATACAGCGACATAATCGGAAAACTAACGCCAAGTATTGAAAAAGTTGCCATCGCGATAGCGAAAAGAGATAAGGCAAAAATTCTTCCAACAGGTGCTTACGCTCTTAATCGTTTAGGGCTTTCTACACAAGTGCCCATGAATATTGTTTACCTTACGGACGGTTCTGCACGAAAATTAAAAATCGGCAATCAAACTATTTTATTCAAAAAGGTGAGTCCGAAAAGTGTAGCAGTTGTTGGCGAAATAAGTGGTTTAGCTATTCAAGCATTAAAAGAAATCGGCAAAGAAAAAGTGCTTGACAAAGAAATAAAACATATTCAGCAATTATTGAAAAACGAAAAAATAACTCGATTGGAACACGACTTTCGACTTGCCCCAATGTGGATAAAAGAAATAATGAAACCTATTTTAAAAGAAATGAAAGATGAGCAAAAATAGCTTACAAAATTGGTTTCAGTTATCTGAACAAGACCGAAGAGAAATCTTAATTGCAGTTGCAAGACAAAAGAATTTGCATGTTTCAGCCATTGAAAAAGATTGGTGGGTTGTTCAAACGCTGTCTATCATTTTTTCAATGAAATATGCCGATGTTTTGATTTTCAAAGGCGGAACTTCTTTGAGCAAAGGTTGGAATTTGATACAACGCTTTTCGGAAGATATTGATTTGGCATTGGACAGAGCGTTTTTAGGTTTTACAGGCCAATTGAGCAAAGGCGACATCAAAAAACTAAGAAGAAAATCATATCAATTTATCACGGAAACTTTTATCGAAGAACTAAAAAGCAAATTTTCCAAATTAGGTTTTGAAAACGTAACGATAAAATATCGTGAAGTTGAGAATCACGACCAAGACCCTTTGATTATTGAAATCTACTATCCTGCTCTAACAGCAAACGACATGTATTTGAAACCTGCGATTTTAGTAGAAGTTGGTAGTCGTTCTTTGAAAGAACCATTTACACAAAGAAGTTTTGGGACAATCATTTCAGAAGTTTTTGCAGATAGACCATTTGCAGACAAACCAATTTCAATTCCCGTTGTAAATCCCGAACGAACATTTCTTGAAAAGATATTTTTGTTGCACGAAGAATTTCAAAAACCGCAAGACAAAATAAGAGTTGAAAGATTAAGCAGACATCTTTATGATATTGAAAAGTTAAGCCAAACTGAATATGCAAAAATTGCTTTACAGGGCACAGAACTTTACAACACAATCATAAGACACAGAGAAAATTTTACACCAATTTCAGGTATTGACTACGCCAATCATTCGCCAGACAAAATCAATTTTATTCCACCTGACACAATCCTAAAAGATTGGAAACAAGACTACGAAATAATGACACAGACAATGATATACGATAACCCATTACCATTTGACGAACTCATAAAACGACTGACTGAATTACAAAAGCGAATAAACAATAAGAATGTATAATCCATGTGCGGAATAGTAGGATATTATAAACACAAAAATAGTAATGTAAGCATAGAAACGCTTACAAATCGTCTAATTAAACGAGGGCCAGATGACCAAGGAGTTTATGAAGACGATAAGATTGCACTTGGTCATGCTCGGCTGTCAATATTAGATTTAACTACTGGAGATCAGCCTATGTTTGACCAAAATAAGGAAGTCGTTATTGTTTTCAATGGAGAGATTTATAACTTCTTGGATATTAAGCAACAATTACAATCGGCTGGAGTTTCGTTTGTTACCCATAGCGATACAGAGGTAATTATAGAAGCGTACAAAACGTATGGTATAACCGGCTGTTTGGAACGTTTGGAAGGTATGTTTGCCTTTGCCCTTTGGGATATAAAAGAACAAAAATTATTTATCGTCAGAGATAGGTTTGGCGAAAAACCACTCTTTTATACTCAAGACAAAAATGGTGTTTACTTCGCTTCGGAGTTAAAAGCAATAATGCCTTTTATAGATAAAACAAAAATTTCCAAAAAAGCATTAAATCTGTTTTTTAGCTTGACCTATATTCCTGCTCCTTACACCATTTACGAAAACGTATTCAAATTAGAACCCGGACACTTTTTAGAGATTTCAGATTCAGGTGTTCAGGAAAAACAATTCTATGATTTATTAGAGCGGTTTGAAGAAGCAGATAAACACAAAATTCAATCCTACAAAGAAGCTCAAAAACAACTCAGGGATTTGTTATTTGAATCCATCAGATTGCGAATGGTGTCTGACGTGCCTTTAGGTGCCTTCTTAAGCGGAGGTATAGATTCGAGCATTGTTTCAGCTATTATGTCTAAGGTTTCAGAAAAGCCTGTCAATACCTTTTCAATAGGATTTAAAGAAAAAGCTTATGATGAAAGCGAAAGGGCAAAATTGGTAGCTGATCACATACATTCCAATCACCAGACCTATATGGTAGGTCATGAAGATTTGCTCAATGTAGTGGATGAAACATTGGCATATTTTGATGAGCCTTTTGGAGACTCGTCGGCCATCCCTTCTATGATAGTGGCTAATAAAGCAAGCGCACATGTCAAAGTGGTGCTTACAGGTGACTGTGCTGATGAGCTATTTGGCGGATATGAAAAATATCTGGCTAAATATTACGCTGACAAATATCATCAATATCCTAAAATCTTTAGAAAATCATTAGAGTGGTTTACTAAACAAATTCCACATAATAATACCACCAATCATATCTTGCGAAAGATAAAGAAGGTTATTGGCACTGCCGGACTAACACCTGATCAGAGATATATGCGGTTGTGTTCTTTAGGATATAATACAGATGACAAATCAAAATTATTAAAACCTCAATTTTCTGAAGATATTTCTTATCACATTACAAGATACTTTGAAGAATGTAGAGGAGATGAGTTGTCAAAGACATTTTATAGTGATATAAAATTGGTATTGGAAGGAGATATGCTTACCAAAGTAGATAGGGCTTGTATGCTTAATTCAATAGAAGCAAGACCACCATTTTTGGATTCAAAGATGGTTGAATTTTCTGCAAGATTGCCACATGATTTTAAAATTTTAGGTGCAAATAAAAAACGTATTTTAAAAGAGACGTTTGCCGATTTACTACCTGATGAGACACTTACTTTTAGTAAAAAAGGATTTGGACTACCCTTGCGGCTGTGGTTTCAAAACGAGCTCAAGCAGGATTTACTGGCATTACTTTCGGATGAATATATAAAAGATCAAGGGATTTTTGATTTGGATTATATCCACTTGATATTAAATGAACATTTGAGCAATAAGGAAAATCACACTGTAAAACTGTGGCTATTATTTGTTTTTCAAAAGTGGTATCAAGCAAACCATAGCTGGATCAAAACAAGCCCTGAAAGGGCGTGATAACATAACGTTGGGCAACGCCCCAAGCACGATCAAGCCCTGAAAGGGCGATATACCATAGCGTTGGGCTACGCCCGACGCTGAAGGGGCGATATACCATAACGTTGGGCTACGCCCGACGCTGAAAGGGCGATATACCATAGCGTTGGGCTACGCCCGACGCTGAAAAGGCGATATACCATAGCGTTGGGCTACGCCCGACGCTGAAAGGGCGATATACCATAACGTTGGGCTGCGCCCGACACATGATCACAAAGTACAAATGACACAGTTGAGTAAACAAAAACCTAAAATAATCAGGATGACTACAGTACCGATATCTATGAATAAGATATTGTCAGGTCAATTAAAATACCTCAATCAATTTTATGAGATAGTTGGTGTTTCTGATTACGTTGAAAAAGATTTTAACGAGATAGAGTCACGTGAAGGCATCCGTATGATAGCGGTGTCTATGGTGAGGACAATCCATCTCATCAAAGACATACAAGCATTAATAAGATTAATCAAAGTTTTTAAACAAGAACGACCGGACATCGTCCACACCCATACACCTAAAGCAGGTTTATTAGGGATGATAGCGGCTAAGTGGGTAGGTGTACCGATCCGATTACATACAGTAGGCGGTATGCCATTAATGGAGGCTAAAGGATTAAAATTGTGGATACTACGTCAGACAGAAAAGCTTACCTATGCTTTGGCACATCAGGTTTACCCCAATTCAAAAGGTTTGGCAGATTATATCATAAAGCAACAATTTACGACACTTGGTAAGATAAAGGTAATTGCTAATGGTAGTTCCAACGGTGTAGATACGGATTTTTATCGTAGAGACTTCTATGATGCAGGTAAAAAAACTAAGCAGTTAAGAAAAGAATTAGGCTTTAAAGAAGATGATTTTATATTTTTCTTTCTCGGTAGGATAGCCAAGGAAAAGGGAATATCGGAGCTTTTAGAAGCATTTAATGAATTGAAAAAAAATTATCCAACGGACTCTATAAAATTACTATTAGTAGGTCCAATAGAAAAAGACAATGGCCCTGTTTCTGACAATGTATTGTTAGAAATTGAAAATAACCTTCAGGTTGTTTACCCAGGCAGAACAGATGATGTAAGATTATACCTAAACATGGTAGATGTGTTAGTGTTACCGACGTATAGAGAGGGATTTCCCAATGTGCTTTTGCAAGGTGGCGCGATGTCTTTGCCGATGATAGCAACAGATATAAACGGTTGTAATGAAATTATAGATCATAAACAAAATGGATTATTGGTTATACCAAAAGATGTATTGGATTTATTTGAGAAGATGAAATATGTTTATGAGAATCAACAAGAAAGTATTAATTTTGGAAAGGAAGCAAGAAAAAAAATAGAAGATAAATTTCAAAATAAAAAGGTCTGGGAGGGCTTAAAATCGGAATATGATTATTGGGTCGAAAGAATTAATTATTAAATTTAAATTTGGATATGTATAGAGGAACAATAAAATCAAAATTATCGGTTTATTTAAGTAATTTACTAGGTTGGCGGACTAACCAAAAGATTATTGTTATAGAGTGTGATGATTGGGGGTCTATTTATATACCTGATAAACGGGCTTTGGAAGCTTTAAAAAGTAAAGGGATACCACTAAAGAATCATTTTATAAAAAATGATACATTAGAATCTAATGAGGATTTGGAGATGTTGTTTGATGTATTACAGAAACATAAAGATGCATCAGGCAGAAGCGTGGTCATGACAGGTGTAAATGTAGTTGCAAATCCTGATTTTGAAAAGATTAAAGCTAATGGGTTTTCAAGATATGAATATGAGTTATTTAATAAAACTGCACAACGCTTTCCAGGTAGTGATAAGATATACGATCTATGGAAAGACGGTATAAACCATCGTTTATTAGTACCGGTTTTTCATGGAAGAGAACATGTAAATGTCAAAAGATGGATGAAATTGCTAAGGGAAAGAAATGAAGCTGTAAGATTTGCATTTGACTATGGAGTTTCTACATTAATTGAAGATGATAAAAACAATATATTGCCAGATACAAGAGCTGCATTTGAAATTGATGATGAAAATGAAATTATAGACCTTAGTGAGGTTATTACTACAGGTCTTAAGGCTTTCAAAGAATTGTTTGGTTATCATTCAACATATTTCATCCCTACTAATGGTTATTATAATAATGCTTTAGAGAAGGTTTTGTCAAATGAAGGTGTTAAATACATTGGTACATCTAAAATTCATAATGAATCTTTAGGTAATGGTATTTATAGAAAACAAATTAGATACATTGGAAAGAAGAACCAATTAGGTCAAACATTTTTAACCAGGAATAGTTTTTTTGAGCCTACAAGTTGGAAACATCCTTACAATGGAGATTCTATTGGGGCATGTTTGAAAGAAATAGAGATTGCTTTTCGTTGCAGGAAGCCAGCAACCATAGCTACCCATAGAGCTAATTTCGTCGGAACAATAGATCCAGAAAATAGAAGTGTTGGTTTAAGAAAGCTTGATATATTGCTTTCAGAAATAGTGAAAAGGTGGCCGGATTCTATTTTTCTAACATCAATGGAACTAGGTGATTTGATAAAAACATAAAATGATGAGGAATGTAAATACTTTAAGACTTTAACGAATATATTAAAACATGCTATATAAAAACATTTTTAAACCTATATTTGATTTTATATTGTCAATAATTGGCTTAATTTTTATTAGCCCTTTTTTTTTAATTGTTTGGTTATGGTTGACAATAGCAAATAAAGGTGCTGGTGCTTTTTTCTTACAAGAACGTCCGGGAAAAGGAGAAAAAATAATAAAAGTAATTAAGTTTAGGACTATGAATGAGGCTAGAGATATAGATAATAATCTCTTACCCGATGCACAAAGGCTGACTAAAGTGGGAAAATTTGTTCGATCGACCTCTCTGGATGAAATTCCACAACTTATAAATGTGTTAAAAGGTGACATGAGCTTAATAGGACCTAGGCCGCTATTAGTAAAATATTTGCCATTATATAATAAAGACCAAGCTAGACGCCATGAAATGCGTCCGGGGATAACAGGATGGGCACAAGTAAACGGTCGTAATGCCATTTCTTGGGAAGATAAATTTAAATTGGATGTTTGGTATATTGATAATGTCTCATTATGGCTTGATTTAAAGATCCTATGGTTGACGATAATAAAAGTATTGCTACGTAAAGATATCTCATCAACTAATCATGCTACAATTGAGGCTTTTAAAGGAAATAAAGAAATATGAAAGATTTAGTAATTTATGGTTTTGGTGGTTTTGGTAAAGAAATCGCTTCAATAATTTATTCCATTAACTTAATTCAACAAGAGTGGAATTTTTTGGGTTACATTGATGATGGTGTACCCGTTGGTACGAGAAATAAATATGGGAAAGTTCTCGGAGATAGAGAGTTTTTAAATCAAATAGATAAGCCGACTGCTGTTGTTATGGCTATTGCTACGCCTATAATTTTGGAAAAAATTATACCTCAGATAGTAAATAAAAATGTTGATTTTCCAAATATAATAGCACCCACAGTACTTTTTTTTGATAAGGATAGTATTAGAATGGGGCATGGAAATGTTTTGTGTCACAGCGTTAGAATAAGTTGTGATGTTACTTTTGGTAATTTCAATTTGTTAAATGGCTCGGTCTCTCTAGGGCATGATGTAAAATTAGGTAATTTCAATGTTATGCAACCTGAAACGCGTATCTCAGGTGAAACAGAGATAGGAAGTGTTAACTTCTTTGGTGTTCGGTCGTTGGTTCTTCAGGGATTACGAATTGGAAACGATACACGCATTGGGACAGGAAGTGTGATTATGCGTAAGACTAAAGATGGAATGACTTATTTTGGAAACCCTGCTAAAATAATGAAAGGCGTTTAAATTTGTAAAAATTCGTATTAAGACGACATTCAAAATTGAATAGATGTTGATTTTTAAAAAAAAAATTTATCTTTGCATGGTACTATTATTATAATTTGAAAATAAAAATGAACAAAATGGAACAAGAGTTTATACAAAAGCTGAAAGAAACTTTAGAAATTGATGATAGAGATTTGAATATGGATGATGAATTTAGAGATTATCCTGAATGGGATTCATTAAACTATTTAATGGTTATTGCACTTTTTGATGAAGAGTACGATATTCAAATCGAAGAAGCTGAATTTAAAAATTTTCGAACAGTAGGAGATTTATTCAAAGCAACTCAAAATTAAATTGAAATGGCTTTTCTTAATTTTAATGGGGTAGGAATTACAGCTATGGCAGCGGCTGTGCCACGTCATATTATTAATAACTACGAATACACTGAGTTTTTCCCAGCTGAAGAAGTCAAAGAAGTAGTGGATAAAATTGGTGTCTTCGAAAGACGTTTTGCTGATGCTGCTACTTGCTCATCTGATTTATGTTTTGCTGCAGCTGAAAAGTTGTTTGCAGATAACAACATAAATAGATCTGAAATAGATATGTTAGTCTTTATATCACAAACTCCAGACTATCGTATGCCCGCAACTTCGGTTATATTGCAAGATAGACTGGGACTTTCAACGGCGACGCTTGCTTTTGATATCAGTTTAGGTTGTTCAGCATTTATATATGGGATGTCTGTTGTTTATTCTATGATGCAACAATCAGGTTTAAGAAAAGCATTGATTCTCGATGGAGAAACTAGGTCAAAGGTATATTCAGCAAAAGATAGAAGGACAGGATTTATTTTTGGTGATGCCGGCATAGCTGCGTTGGTAGAAAGAAATGAAAAATTTGATAAAAGTGTTTTTTCACTAAATTCTGATGGATCAAGAGAAAATCTTATAAAAGTGGATGCCGGAGGTTATCGCAATCCAAGTACGCCTGATACCTTAAAAGAAAAAGTAGTCGACGAATATGGTAATATTCGAAGTGATGAGCATGGGTATATGAATGGTGGTGATGTATTTACTTTTGTAAATAGGGAAGTGCCACGTGATATTAAAGGCTTGTTGGAATATACACAACAAGATAAAGATAGTTTTGATTATATGGTTTTCCATCAGGCTAACACCTTTATAAATAATCACGTGGCAAAAAAGCTAAAGTTAGATATGTCTAAAATACCATCAAATATTGGAAAATACGGAAACACCTCTTCGGTTTCTGTTCCTTTGACAATTGTGAGCGAATTGAAAGATAAAATGGCAGGCTCAAAAAAACTTTTATTGAGTGCCTTCGGAGTGGGTATGAGTTGGGCGACAGCTATTGTTCCATTTGTTGATTGTCAAATAAGCGATATTGTTGAGGTATGAATCCTTTTGATTTAAAAGGAAAAATTATAGTAATTAGTGGTGGATCTTCAGGAATAGGACGCCAATGTGCTATAGAATGTGCAAAAATGAACGCTCGAGTCATTATTTTAGGAAGAAATGAAGATCGACTTGAAGAAACATTGGCTCTAATGAGAGATAATCTTCAACACCTAAGATATACTGTTGACCTTACCGATGAAGAAAAAGTAAAAGATACAGCAAGAGCTATTAATGAGGAAGTTGGCCCTATAGATGGGCTATTGAATGTAGCAGGGACATCATCTACAATGTTATTAAGAATGATATCTAAAGAAAAGATGAATTATTTCTTTGACAATAATGTAAATTCAGCAATTTTATTGACAAAGGAGTTTACAAAAAAGGGTTTTTTTAATAGCGATGGAGGTAGTATAGTTTTCTTTTCTTCGATTATGGGAAGCCATGGAGAAATAGGCAAAACTCTCTATAGTATGACAAAAGGTGCTTTAGAATCTGCTACACGATCCTTAGCGTGTGAATTGTCATCAAAAAATATTAGAGTAAATAGTGTTTCTCCAGGAGCCATAATTACACCAATCAATGAAAATCTTCCTCACATAATAGATCCTGAAAAAAGACAGAAGTTGGCTGATTTACATCTATTAGGTTTGGGAAGACCGGAAGATGTAGCTTATGCCTGTGTTTATCTATTGTCAGAAGCCGCTAGATGGGTAACGGGAACCAATTTACTCATAGATGGTGGATATTCGGTACGATAATATAATTGAAAAAACCAATATATATCTTGTGATTTCTATTAAGCGTTTATTTGATATCGTTGCATCCTTATGTGGGATTATTCTCTTATGGCCATTGCTTATAATAGTTGCCGTCCTTATAAAAATTAAAATGCCAGGTCCTGTATTTTTTACTCAAAAAAGAGTGGGACAGTATGGTGAATTGTTTACTATGGTAAAGCTTAGGACAATGAAGATTAATCATGAGGGTAATTCAATTTCCGTAAAAGGCGAAAGTAGAATAACACCATTAGGAGCTAAGTTGAGAAAATATAAGTTAGACGAATTACCTGGTTTGTGGAATGTACTGAAAGGAGATATGAGTTTTGTTGGTCCAAGACCAGATGTTCCAGGATATGCAGACAAGTTGCAAGGTGAAGATAGAAAGATTCTACTATTAAAGCCAGGAATTACAGGACCTGCTAGTATGAAATATGCTAATGAAGAAGAAATACTAGCGCAGCAAGAAGACCCGGTTAAATACAATGATGAAGTCATATATCCCGACAAAGTGAGAATTAATTTGGAGTATCTTGAACATCAATCTTTTTTGTTGGATTTAAAAATCATAATTTATACTGTTCTTGGAAAAAAGCTTAAAGAAAACTGGTTTTGAATTTTAGTAGAATCAGTGTAATAATTTTTAAAAATTAAATGACTTTTCTGTGTACGTTAAATTCTGGAAGCGAATTATTGATGTATTTCTTACCATTATCGCAATTATGATTTTGATGCCTATTGTTATCCCTGTAATGGTTATATTACTTTTTACTGGCGAACATGAGGTCTTTTACAAACAAACCCGATTAGGATATAAAAATGGTCAGTTCAAAATATTAAAATTTGCTTCTATGCTTAAGAATTCACCAAACCTTGGTGCAGGAAGTCTGACTGTTAGAAATGATCCGAGAGTTTTGCCATTCGGAAGATTTCTAAGAATAACTAAGATAAATGAGCTACCTCAATTAATTAATGTCTTGAAAGGTGATATGTCACTAGTAGGGGCTAGACCACAAATGATAGTGGATTTTGAAAAATTTCCTACTCATGTTCAAGAACACATTTATGATACTCTCCCCGGAATAACAGGGATAGGGTCGATTATTTTTCGAGATGAAGAAAAACGGATAACAAATGCTAAGGGTGATATACACAAGTTTGATTGCAACTATATTGCGCCTTATAAGGGGGAAGTTGAATTATGGTACCAACAACACATATCTTTTAGGACAGATTTCTTATTACTTTTCATAACTATTTGGGTTGTATTATTTCCAAGTAGTGAAATTATTTATAAGATTTTTCCATCTTTGCCTGAGAAGCCGGAGGAGTTGAGAGGTTGAGGGATGAGGATTGAGGAGTTGAGGATTGAGAGGTGAATAATGTGGGATTAGAATGTGGGCCGTATTATCTCTTACGCCCCTTCAGGGCTAGCAGCTTCTTGTGTTGTTATTTTCATAGTGCGTTGCACTATGGTAATGTCTTTCACCCTTTCAGGGTGTACCTATAATGATGAGATAAAAGACGAGAGATAGCCCTGAAAGGGCGAAATATAATTGCATGGGGCACCGCCCTATGTAAAAAGAAGAACCAATTGATCCAGCCCTGAAGGGGCGAAATAAGATGGCCACTGGTTACTCAATGCTGAAAGTAGGAAAAATATAATAATAATTAAAGAGCGCTGTAGGTGCGATGTATTGGTTGTATTATGATAGGTGAATTTAATCTCTAATCCATTGCAAATAATCTAAAAGGAGCTGTATTATCTTAAAACCCTATTCGTACAATTTCAAAATTAAAACTGTATAATATCAAAATGTATATCATGTAATTTCAAAGTTGCGATCATGATATTTCAAAATAATACCTGTGATATTTCAAAATACAACTTAATTGGGTGATGATTTTGTACGTGAAATGGCTGGTTTTACTGATTTGCATTTGAATTTAGTTTTATTAAAAAAATACAAATCTGCCCTGTAATAGTGCGTTAAATCATATAATATGCACTATTGTAGTGCAAATGAGTTAGATGTATTAGCATATAGGCATATAGACTTAGCATTTCTTTTACTAAAAAGTTTATATCACATTGTTTACAATAAATAAAAAGCCATCTTTGTCTTCGGAATATAGATTAAGGGTATCTATGTTTTGATAATTAGTACTTATGTTTATAATTTTTGAGAATTATACGCAAAGTTTTAAATAGGCTTTTAATATGTCCTGCTATATAAATGCAGACTTTCTATTTTTATTAAGCGAACCCTTGTATCGTTATTTAATGAATTTAATACACACGCGGCCATGATACCTTTATCAATCCCGGAAATATCCGGAAATGAATGGAAATATGTCAAAGATTGTCTCGATACCGGATGGATATCGTCGGCAGGTGCTTATGTATCTCAGTTTGAACAGATGGTTGCAGATTATGCGGGTACAAAATACGGCATTGCTTGCATGAATGGTACAGCCGGGCTACACATAGCGCAGATATTGTCGGGTATTGAGTCGGGTGATCATGTCATAGTGCCTAATCTGACCTTTATAGCTACGCTAAATGCCATTAAATATACTGGTGCAAACCCTATTTTGATAGATGTCAATCCGGATGACTGGCAGATGGATTTGGATCTATTAGAAGATTTCCTTGAGAAGAATACTTATCTCGTGACTTCTGGTACGGTTACAGAAGCTGAAATAGTTGAAGATACACATTATCATTTGGACACCACGCATAAGCCGATAAAAGCCATCATGCCGGTTCATGTTTTGGGCAATATGGGTGATATGGATAGACTGATGCAGATAGCTAAGCGGTTTTACTTGACAGTTATAGAGGACAGTACGGAGTCTTTGGGCTCGTTTTTTAGAGGAAAGCACAGTGGTAGTTTTGGAAAATTCGGCGTGTTTAGCTTTAATGGCAATAAAATTATCTCTACCGGTGGCGGTGGCGTGATAGTCACTGATGATGAAGATCTGGCTAAAAAAGCCAAACACCTGACAACCCAGGCTAAAGTCAGTCCGGAAGAATATATACACGACGAGATCGGGTATAATTACCGATTAGTCAATGTGCTTGCTGCCATTGGGGTGGCTCAGATGGAAAAGTTTTCTCAATTATTGGAAAGCAAGCACCGTATGGATGCCTTTTACAGGAGCAAACTACAAGGTGTCGGTGATATCGTTTTTCAAAAGGTCTTACCTGAGGTATCGCCTAATGGATGGCTATTTACATTCAAGACTTCGCAAATGCGAGATTTGATAGCTTACTTGAAAAGCAAGGATATACAATGTCGTCCTTTCTGGATGCCTATGAATCGATTAGAAATGTTTACAAGTGATATTTATGTTAGTGAACATGATCATTCTTGGTCGGTTTATGAGTCGAGTATTAGTATTCCTAGTTCGGCCGGTATAACGTTAGCACAAATGGAAACTGTGGTCAGAGAGATAAAGAACTTTTTTATAGTAGATAAAAAATATTAAATGCGAATTATAGATATAGAGGATTTTATAAAAAAGTATATTACACTTCGTTCATCAAGTCTCTTTGATCGGGATTTGATGGACAATGCCAATGAACTGAAAAGCGCTATCCATGGTAAATCTGTACTCGTCATTGGTGGGGCGGGAACGATAGGATCATCTTATATCAAAGCTATATTAAATTATAGCCCTGCAAAGCTTTTTGTGGTGGACACTAATGAAAACGGATTAACCGAGTTGACGAGAGATCTACGCAGCACACAAGGCCAATATATCCCTGAGAATTATAAGACCTATCCGATGAATTTTTCTGACGATGTATTTGTAAAAATGTTTAAAGCTGAAGGCCCTTTTCATATTGTAGCAAATTTTGCTGCTCACAAGCATGTGCGCTCTGAGAAAGATACGTATTCTATTGAGGCTATGATAGACAATAATGTATTCAAAGCTAAGAAGTTGATGGATTTATTAGTGGAAAATAAGCCGGAACGTTTCTTTTGTGTATCGACAGACAAGGCCGCTAATCCTGTCAATGTCATGGGTGCCACAAAGAAGTTGATGGAAGAGGTCATTATGGCTTACAGCGATGAACTGCACATTACGACAGCACGCTTTGCTAATGTAGCCTTTTCCAATGGTTCGCTGTTAGATGGATATATGGATAGGTTGATGAAAAGGCAGCCGTTGTCATGTCCCTCTGATGTAAAACGGTTTTTCGTCTCACCAGTGGAAAGCGGACAGATTTGTCTTTTAGCGTGTATATTGGGTGAAAGTGGCAATATATTCTTTCCAAAACTCGATGAAGAAAAGATGGTATATTTCAAGCAAATCACAGAAGATTTTCTAATGGCTTTAGGTTTGGAATCTGTACCGTGTTCAACTGAGGATGAAGCTAAAGAAAAGTCCGAAAGCCTCGATTTGTCCCAAAAATACCCTGTGTATTATTTTGACAGTGATACTTCTGGCGAAAAGCTATATGAAGAGTTTTATACCGCATCTGACGAAATCCAAATGAATGTCTATAAAGGTCTCGGGGTAATCAAAAATGCTCGAAAAGAGTCCATAAAACGAGTCAATCTTATCATCGACAAACTTAAAAGCCTGATAGATGGAGATCAGTATTCAAAATCAGATATCATCGCTTTATTATCGGGATTACTACCCGATTTTAACCATATCGAGACGGGCAAAAGTTTGGATCAAAAGATGTAACAACAATCCAATGTATCAGATAATTAAGAGGATCTTTGATATTATGGCTTCGGGCTTAGCTATGATGGTATTGTCACCATTGATGATACCCATTGTCATAGGATTAAGGTTGACCGGTGAAGGCTATGTTTGGTATTTTCAGGACAGAGTTGGCTTTAAAAACAGGGTATTTAAGATATATAAATTTGCGACGATGCTCAAGGACAGTCCCAATATGGTGGGCGGAATCCTTACTACTAAAAACGATCCACGGATTACACCTATGGGCGGTTTTCTTCGCAGTACCAAGGTGAACGAATTGCCTCAGTTGATTAATATATTGAAAGGCGATATGTCCATTGTCGGGCCACGTCCAGTCATGCCCAAAAGCTTCGATACCTATCCTGATGATGTAAAGTGCGTCATTTATAAGGTTAAACCCGGACTGACAGGCATCGGTAGTATTGTATTTAGAGATGAGGAAGCGCTCATCACAAAGGTCAAGGAAGCAGGCGGAGATACTTGGGATTTTTACCG
The DNA here is from genome assembly GCA_964501555.1 of uncultured Aureispira sp. Classification (GTDB taxonomy): domain Bacteria; phylum Bacteroidota; class Bacteroidia; order Chitinophagales; family Saprospiraceae; genus OLB9. The sequence continues at coordinate 31,211 of CAZCTQ010000001.1, forward strand.
ATCAAAGATGTATCCGCACAAGGGTGAATTAGAAAAATGGTATCAACAACATTGTTCTTTTTGGACAGATTTGAAGCTTGTTATTGTTACTGCTTGGGTTATATTTTTTCCTCAAAGCGGTATTGTGTACAGATGGTTTCCTGATATTCCAAGACGCGATTTTTAAATGTTCAAAGAAAATGCGTTTTTCAAATTTCTATTTATAGCTTGGATTGTGTCGGCGATAGTCACTCACTTTTTCAAGCTGCCTATACTGAATTATTCCATTCAGCCATTTGAAATTATCTTTATAATCCTGCTGATTTATAGCTTGCTTCCGGGCGTTTTTAAGAAGTGGAATCACAACAGTTTAAAAGCTAATTTTCCGTTCCTTTTACTGATGGGATTGGCTGTTATTAATTCCATTGTTCATCGGCAGATACCGGTATTTATTGATAATATAGGATTAATTTATCTGGCTTCCTTGACTATCTTGATGAGTACGCTAACATTTCAAATAGATTTGAAAGATTGGAAAAAATGGTTGGCATCAGCGGCTGATATTGGATTTTGGTCGATGAATATCTTGACAGGACTGGGTCTTATACTGTATTTTACCGGCATTTATTCCAAGTTAGTGTTGTTTTATCCGGATTATCCGTACTTTGGAGACGTGGCCAGAATCAGAGGATTTAATTTTTAACCCAATCTATTTTTGAGCATTTATGCCTTTTTTATCGGGTTGAAGTCTGCATTTGGGAGGTTTAGTTTTTTACACGTATTATTAGCCATTATTATAGCAGTCATTAGCCTTACCAATGAAGGGCTTTTGTTAGTGACGTTGGTTTTAGGAATCTGGTTTTGGAATAATACCAATAAGCGTAATTATCCGATGATGGCATTGGGCTTTGCAGGTGTTTTGTATTTTGTATTAAGCCAATTTGTTTTTGTGCCTACTGGTACAGAAATCGACTTTTCTAACTCTTACGCTGTTGATAGCGAACCATCTTTTCAAGTATTGGGATGGACTATTTATCCGACAATATATTTCTATCTTTTCAAAAGTGGATGGTTGATTTTTAAAGACAATGTCTTTTTTGGGGTAGGTCATGGCATGTTTATGGCGCAATTAGAATTATTGACACAAGCAGGCAAGTATCCTATCTCAGTTCCTAATAATGCTTCGCCGATTGATTCATATTTTGGTGTGGCAGCTGAATTGGGTATTCTATATCTTGGTTACTTAGTAGTCTTGGCTCAAAGTTTTTATCGAGTGATGAAGACCTTGAGTGAACGCTATTTTCCTCTTGTCTTGTTGGGATTGTATTTTTGTTTTGAATCGTTAGAAGTATGTACGTTGCATTTTCGTCACTACTTTCTGTTTTTTGGTATTTGTCTAGGGTTATATTTTCATTGTAGTAAGTCTTTAAAGGGGGAGTTTTTAGCGTTGAGGATTGAGGGGTGAGGTGTTGAGGAGAGATGTGATATACATAGCGTGTTGCACTATGGTAATGTCTTTCACCCTTTCAAGGTGTATGTATGATGATAGAATAAAACTCGCGATCTAGCCCTGAAAGGGCGAAAAATAATTGCATTGGGCACCGCCCTATGCAAAAAGAAGAAACATTTGATCCAGCCCTGAAGGGGCGAAATAAGATGGCACTGGTTATTACTCAATTCTGAAAGTAGAAAAAATATAATAATACTTAAAGAGCGCTGTATGTGGCGACATTTTGGTTGCATTATAATTGATGGATTCAATCTATTATCCATAGTAAACAATCCAAGGATAGTTTGTGTTATTTCAAAATACAGACTATGTTATTTCAAAATTGATGACGTGTTATTTTAAAATTGATAACATATAATTTCAAAATAAAAGCTATGTTATTTCAAAATTAATAGCGTGTAATTTCAAAATTAACATCATGTTATTTCAAAATTAATAGCATGTAATTTCAAAATTGATGTCGTGTTATTTTAAAATTGATAACATATAATTTCAAAATAAAAGCTATGTTATTTCAAAATTAATAGCATGTAATTTCAAAATAGTTTGTAATTTTGTGCTTAAATACAGTTGGTTATGTCTTTGCACAGGAATATAATATCATCTATACAGAATATGCTCGGTAAGTATCCGGTCGTGGCTGTCACTGGACCACGGCAATCAGGTAAAACCACTATGCTGAAAAAAGAGTTTTCTAATTATCGTTATATCAATTTAGAAAACCCGGATATACGCGCTTTTGCAGAGAAAGACCCTAAAGGATTTCTATCTGAATATGATAGAAATGTAATTTTTGATGAAGCACAGAGAGTTCCTAAGTTGTTTTCGTATATTCAGTCGATTGTTGATGATTCTAGTGTCATGGGTCAATATATCCTTTCCGGCTCTCAGAATTTTCATTTGATGCAGAGCATTACACAGAGTTTAGCGGGAAGAGTTGCTATCTTTAAGCTTTTTCCATTTGACAATAACGAAATGAAATCTGCTGGTTGGCTTAAGGAAGACGACTTTTTGTATAACCTGATTAAAGGATTTTATCCGGCGATTTATGATAGAGATATTCCTTCGAAGGTGTTTTATTCTAACTATGTGCTGACTTACTTGCAGCGTGATGTCACTGAGTTGATTAACATACGAAATATACGTTTATTTCAGAATTTTTTGGCTTTGTGTGCGGCTCGTGCCGGACAATTGCTCAATCTGAATGCATTGGCCAACGAGTGTGGCATTACACAACCGACCGCGAAAGCCTGGTTGTCGGCTCTTGAAAATAGTTATATTCTATTTCAGCTGTATCCGTATTATAAAAATTTTAGTAAGCGAGTTGTCAAAACGCCTAAGTTGTATTTTTATGATACCGGCCTACTGTGCCATCTTTTAAAAATAACTGATGTAAAAAAAATTCAGGCTCATCCAATGAAGGGCAGTTTGTTTGAAAATATGATGATTGCTGAATATGTCAAGCAGATGTCCCACAAAAACGGAGTGGACGATTTATGGTTTTGGCGTGATTCGGGTGGAAATGAAGTCGATTTTTTGATTGAGAATGATAATGGGTTTAATGTAGTAGAATTTAAAGCATCTACGACCATCATGCCTAAGATGTTCGATGGTATGACTAAATTTGAGCAAATTTCAGGTTTAAAATACCTTAATAAGATGTTGGTTTATGGTGGTAATGAAACTCAAATTCGTTCTGCTGGAAAGGTTATACCATGGAAGGAGTTTGGAGTGATGAGTGATCTGTGATAGGTTTTAGAGGTTAGTTATTAGTTATTAGTGGTGAGTTGTTAGGTGTTCTGAGCCACATCGTGGCGATATTTTGGTGTCTGGTTGTTATAGCTCGTTTTTGATTTTTTAGCCCCATCCTCGGTCCTTCCCTTAAAATCCTCCAACCCTGTTGAGGATACGGTGGAAGGATGACTGATTTGTTCAGTTTTCGCACTTTAATTCTTGGTTTTTATCTTATCATTTTTTGTTTATTTTACCCTAAATATTTCAATTTACTGCTAAATGAGCTCTCTTTCCATTTTAAGGTAAAGAGGTGGGGATAGGGTAAAAAAACGGTAAGATTCATTTCTATTCCTTAGCCATTCAAATCTGATTTTAGGCAAAATTCGATTTGGGTGACGCATTGAGGAAGTTAGGAAAAAGGCAATGATTACAAAGTATTTCCATTTCTTTGATATGGTGAAGGCGTAAGACCCTATGCATCCTGACCTGTAACTCTGTTAGTGTTACGTCGCACTCACGTTAATTAATAATATTTCAAAGCGCTAAAAATCTACTGTGTTAATTCAAAATGGATCGCATAAAATTTCAAAATATCCGAATCGTTTTATCAATTTTTAACGGTCAATTCATGAATGGATGGAAGCACCGATTTTCACTTTTTCTCCATACCTTGCACACGTAAGAGGTTAGGAGTTTAAATTTCTTTAATATAAAATAAACAGCTATTTGGCATGCCAACAGAAAGACATAGATTAAAAAATAGTATTTTCTTAGTATTAGGCCCTGCCTTATTTATACTGATCAACCTGATAGACTTTGAAGGTTTGTCCCCAGAAGGGAGAGCCGTGCTGGCTTCATCTGCGTGGGTCGCTACATGGTGGATAACAGAGGCTGTTGAATTGCCGGTAGCGTCACTTTTGCCTGTTATTCTTTTTCCATTAAGCGGCGGACTGACCTTAGAACAAACGACAACATCTTATGGCAATCCCTTTATATTTTTATTTTTGGGTGGCTTTATCATCGGTATTGCGATCGAAAAATGGAATTTGCACAAGCGCATCGCCTATTATATTGTAAGTATGACCGGAACAGGAGAGCGACAAATATTATTAGGCATTATGCTGGCAACAGCCTTTTTGTCAATGTGGATTTCCAATACTGCCACAGCGATTATGATGCTGCCTATAGGTACAGCTGTGATGTTGCATTTCAATAATCCTAATTTTGGCAAGAACCTGATGCTGGGTATTGCTTATGCTGCCTCTATCGGCGGCATGGCAACCTTAATAGGGACACCGCCTAATATCATTTTTGCCGGAATAGCAAAAGAAATGATAGGTGTCGAGGTGTCTTTTTTGAGTTGGATGCTCTTTGCATTGCCATTTAGTATGATACTGTTATTCATTGCTTGGGCATATCTGGCACGTGGTTTAAGTAGTAAAGATGCTGAAAATTTACAAGCTTTGATAGCCTATCCGGGTAAAATGACAACAGCAGAACGAAGAGTGTTTTTTGTATTTGGACTAACGGCATTTTTATGGCTGACACACACTTTTATATTGGATCAATTGATTCCACATTTAGATGATACAATTATTGCCATCTTTGGTGGCTTGTTGATGTTTGGTATATCAGCGGGAAAAGGACAAGGTAAACTGATCAATTGGCAAGCTGCTCGACACCTTCCATGGGATGTATTATTGCTTTTTGGTGGTGGCCTGGCTATAGCAAAGGGATTTTCAAAAACAGATTTAACCGATTGGATTACGCATCAATTTTCAAATATGCAATTAGCACCAGTGATAGCGACGCTCGCCATTATCACAGCGATTAATTTCTTAACAGAGATTACATCCAATACAGCAACAGCAAGTATCACTTTGCCTCTACTCTATGCCTTAGGCCTTTCCATGCATATCGAGCCACTTCCATTACTTGTAGGCGCGACTATAGCAGCCTCATGCGCCTTTATGTTGCCCGTTGCAACACCACCCAACGCTATTGTCTTTAGTAGTGGAAAAATAGCTATCAAAGATATGGTACGTGCCGGGTTTTTCCTTAATATTGTATCTATCGTACTGATATTTATTTTTATTCAATTGTTTGCAAAATTAGTATTTTGATGTCTGCACTATTGAACTATAATTATTAATAGTTCTTTATAATTTCGAAAAGTATATTACCTTAATCGATCGGTTTATAAATATTTGTCAGAGATGAAAAATCATTATTATTTACTAATTTTGCGGCTTAAAAGCAAAAAAATAATTGCTTTATGAAGTATAAAATGCAACGCTTAAATCTGATAAAAAAGCAAATCATCAAGCTCGGATTACACATAGAAGATGAAGATGTAAAGCGTCCATGGGGAGGATTTTTTAAAATTGCTGATAGCGATATCAAGCAATTTATACAACAGTTTTTTCCAGAATTGCAAGACCAATTTACGAAAAATATTCACTCATTAAGCCCTAAAATCCTGTGTATTCAGCCTCATAAGCAGTTGTCCTGGCAATATCACCTTAGAAGATCCGAGATATGGAAACTGATAGAAGGCAAAGCAGCATATAAAACAAGTAAAAATGATGATGAAGGTGATTTGAATATCATGGAAACGAGCCAAATATTAATCATCGGTCAAGGGGAACGCCATCGCCTTATCGGACTCAACGAATGGGGCATCATTGCTGAAATCTGGCAACATACTGACTCAAAGTCGCCTTCAAATGAAGCGGATATCATACGTCTCCAGGATGATTTTGGTAGGATAGACTAAGGATTTGATGTTTTGTATAAGTTGTAAAGATTTTTTATCATCCATGGTAATAGGATAGTTTTTGTAAAGGTCTTGGATTTTGTATATCAATTTGAGACAATTTTTTATATTATTCTAAGTTTTCAAAAATATGAATCACAGATATATAGCCATTATGGCCGGTGGTATAGGTAGTAGGTTTTGGCCTGCCAGTACTATTGACCGTCCCAAGCAATTTTTAGATATATTAGGTACTGGTCGTTCCCTACTACAGATGACGTGCGATCGGGCCACTCAATTGGTCGATTATACCAGGATATATGTGATGACCAATAAGCGGTATAAAAACCTGGTCATGGAGCAATTGCCTGATTTGCCGGTAAATAATATCCTCTGCGAACCCAGTATGAATAATACAGCACCGGCCATCGCTTACATGGCTTTAAGATTAAAAGCCGTTGATCCTGATGCAACCTTTGCTGTCCTGCCATCAGATCATGTAATCTTAAAAGAAGACACTTACCTTCGACTGCTCCATATCGCTTTTGAAGCGGCCTCGTCCAGAAATGTGCTCATGACACTCGGTATTAAACCCACCAGGCCCGATACCGGCTATGGCTATATCCAGTACACACATAAGCAAGGATATAACGATATGTATAAGGTTAAAGCCTTTAAAGAAAAACCTGATTTAAGTGCAGCTAAAGCGTATTTAACATCCGGTGATTATCTGTGGAATGCGGGGATGTTTGTATGGAGTGTCGAAACTATCCTCAGTGCTTTTAATAGCTATGCGCCTGAGATATTGAGGATTCTTACTGAGGATTTGAGTTGTTTTTTTTCGGCAAGAGAACAGGATTATGTGGATAAGGTGTATCCAAACACTCCGAATATCTCAATTGACTATGCTATCTTAGAGAATGCTGACAATGTTTTTACTATTCCGGCAGACATAGGATGGAGCGATCTAGGTACATGGAATAGTCTGCATGCATATTTGTCTAGTGCAGATGACAAAGTTACAATAGGGAAAAATATTTTCCTTGAAGACTGTAAAGATATCATTGTAATGTCCAATAATCACAAGCAAATCGTTATCAAAGGTTTGAGCGACTACATCGTTATTGATGAAGACAATGCACTGTTGATTTATCCTAAATCAGCTGAACAGGAAATAAAATCAGTGGTCAATAAGCTAAACACCTAATAATTAATTTTTGTAGTTTCAATTACGGAAGTTTATACCCATTATATTTTTAAATGGCCCAAAGATTTAGTAGGAAAAATAGTAAATATCAAGGCAGAAAACGCAAACATAGCCTTAGCTATAGTGAGGCTTTCTAACGCAGAGATTTGCTATTTTTTTATAAAGATTGGACTAATTTGAATGTATAATGGGTATTACAATTGGATTGAATACTATTTTTTATAAAAATCACTAAGTTTTTTACTATTGAACCCGGCAGATACAAAAAAGAAATCTATCGTTTTCGTGACGAATTCCACGTGGAATATCTATAATTTTAGGCAAAGTCTGATAAAGAAATTTCTTCAAGAAGGCTTTGAAGTGTCTGTTGTCGCGCCAGTGGATGAGTACATTCACTACAAGGAAAAATATCCGGAAGTTCGGCATTTTAATCTTAGATTTATGGACAGAGACGGCATGAATCCCTTTAAGGATTTGCTGTTGATATTAGAATTGGTCAGTAGATACAGGAAAATCTCACCTGATGTAGTCATCCATTTTACCAACAAACCTAACATCTATGGCGCTATTGCTACGTGGGTGACAAAGGCCAAAAGTATAGGCGTGGTGACTGGTTTGGGATATGCCTTTATCCATAATGGCTTTGCACGTAAAGTGATGTCGTGGCTGTATCGCCGTATAGGTAAACTTCACAAAAAATTTATCTTTGAGAATATAGAAGATAGAGAACTTTTCGTCAAGCTAAAAATAGTCAATGAGACATCCTCCGTCTCTGTCAAAGGCTGTGGCGTGGACACTCGATACTACCAGCCTCTATCCGATAAATCTCCGGCAGATAAGTTGATATTTACCTTCATCGGCCGTCTTTTATACGATAAAGGGATCCGAGAGTTTGTAGAGGCAGCCAGGATAATCAGGTCAGATAATCCGTCGATAGAATTTTGGGTGGTCGGTGAGTTAGACGACGGCAATCCATCAACTGTTGATCGAGATGAATTGGTGCATTGGGTTGACGAAGGCACGATAGTTTACCACGGATTTATGAAAGACGTTCGCCCGGTGATTGCTCAGAGTGATTGTATCGTCCTACCATCCTACAGAGAAGCCCTTCCTAGAACCATCACGGAGGCCATGTCTATGGAAAAGCCGGTGATTACTACAGATACAGCAGGATGCAGAGAGACCGTTGACGATGGTATCAATGGCTATTTAGTCACTCTCAAAAGCACAGAAAGCCTAGTACAAGCCATCAAAAAAATAAGTAACTTGACCGAAGAAGAACGCAAAGAGATGGGAAAGAGAGGGCGCGAAAAAGCCGTCGCTCAGTTCGATGATCAGATTATTGCAGACCAAATATTTGGAGTAGTGAAGTCGATTATAGACGAGAAATAGGACCATTTCTGCCTTTTGAGTTGTGGTTTTTGTTTTGTAAAATAGGCTGAAATTCATTCATTCAGATGGAATTGATATTAATATCGTAAGATGTTATGATCGGCTATTTTATTGATTTTGAGTAAATAGAATGGGATGGCTGGAACTTTAGAGGGGAAGATAGTGGTTATTGATGGAGATGGGTGTATTTGTGAGTTAGTTACGAGCAAAGTAAATCCTTTTCATTTTAAAAGTTTTTTTATAACAATTTTTTTCGTAAATTTGGATTATAAATAAGAATATTATGGCTAAAATAATATCAATAGATTATCCTGAATATTTAGCGAATTCACTTCGACTAAACAAGGAAGATTTTGGTAAAGAAATGAAAGAATCCGCTCTCGTAAAATTATTTGAATTGGGCAAAGTCTCTTCAGGAACGGCTGCTAAAGTCTTGGGCATATCAAGAATTGAATTTTTAGAATTACTCAATAAATATAAAGTGAGTTTTCTGAATGCAGATAGCCTCGAAGAAGATTTGAATAATGCCTAAAATTGTTTCAAATACAACACCTATAATTTCGCTTTTGAAAATTGAGAAACTTTCAATCCTCAAAAATCTATTTAATGAGATTTACGTTCCCAGAGAAGTTTTTAACGAATTGGAAAATGGAAAGTCCAAAGAATATTATATAGATTTGTCAAAAATAAGTTGGATTAAAATCAAAGAAATAGAAAATGAAAAATCACTATCCTATTTTTTAGATTTGGACAAAGGAGAAGCAGAAACCATTATTTTAGCCACTGAAATAGAGGCAGATTTGATAATTATAGATGAAACTTTAGGAAGATTTTACGCTAAAAATGCCAATTTGAAAATAACTGGAACGCTCGGAGTGTTATTAAAAGCGAAACAATCGGGACATATTGAAAAAATTAAACCTCTACTTTATCAACTCAAAAATAAAGGGATTTGGTTGAGCGATAAATTAATTAAACAAGTATTGTATTTAGCAGATGAGAAATAGATTTATTTCTGCCTTTTGAGTTGTGCATTTTGTATTGTAAATTAAACTAAAATCCTTTCATTCAAATGGAATGGATATTAATATCGCAAGATGATATGTTCGGTTATTTTATGGATTGTGAGTGAAAAAAATAGATGTGTGGAACTTTAGAGGGGAAGATGGTGGTTATTGATGGAGTTGGGTGTGTTTGTGTGTTGTATGACAACGAAAAATGTTTTAGCCAATAAAATCAAAGTCAAAAGTTAGAAAACAACTATCTTTGATACTTAAACTAAGTAAAATGGATATCCAGACTCGTAAAATAAAATTTGTACAAAAATTCTTGAGTATCAAGGATGAAGATATGCTTTTGCGTTTTGAAGAACTATTGAAAATTACGATAGCTGAGAATGAAAGAGAACTCAAATCATTGACCATTGAAGAATTAAACCAACGTATTGACCAATCCGAAAAAGATTTTGAAAACGGACGTTATAAAACGACTTCTGAAATACTAAAAAAGTTTGACATGTGAAATACGAAGTAGCTTGGTCCGATTTTGCGGAAAAACAAATTGATGATTTCCATAAATTTTATCATAGTAAAACTAAAAGTATAAACATCGCTAATCGGATTATATCAAGAATTTTAAATGCACCAGGTAACTTGAAATATAGTCCTGAAATTGGACAATGCGAACCTGCACTCTCAAATCGAAAATTTGAATATCGTTACATTGTTGAATCAAATTATAAGTTGATTTAGACAGTAAATAAGGAAGAACTACAAATTAGAATCACTGATATATTTGACACGAGACAAAGCCCAACAAAAATTAAACGAAATAAATAACCAGAAGCCGTCAGACAACAAGCCATTTTACGTCAGGCGGATTAATCGTTTTGTATCAACATTTATCGGTATTATTACCCTGTGTCGAGCCGTTAAACCGTTGTAGTCAAGCCGGGATAAACGAATAATTGAAAACCTTAAGAAAATATATTTTTTTTTTGTCAACATACGAATGGCACGTTACGTTTTACCGACGCACAAGCCAAATGTAAAAAACCAAAAGAGCCATTTTTCATCTAACGTACCTAAGAATTGGTAAGTTCAATTAGTAATTGGAAAAACAGTAATCAAACAAAGGAATTTTTCTTACTTTTGTGTCTATGCCCGAACAGCAAAATATAGAATACAAAAGTGCATGGCACGATGATTACCTAAAATGGGTTTGTGGCTTTGCAAACGCACAAGGTGGTGTCATTTTCATTGGCAAAGATGATAACGGAAATATTGTGGGTATTGAGGACTACAAAAGGTTGATGGACGACATTCCTAACAAAGTCCGTAATGCTATGGGAATTATCGTTGAAGTGAACCTGCACGAAGAAAATGAAAAGCAATTTATAGAAATCGTTACACTTCCCTATTCCGTTCCTATTTCTTTGCGAGGCAGGTATTACTACCGTAGTGGAAGTACTAAACAGGAATTAACGGGTGCTTCACTCAACGAGTTTTTGTTAAGTAAATCTGGTAAAACTTGGGATGATATTGTTGAACCTGATGCAACTTTTGATGATATTGACGAAGAAACGGTTCAACATTTTTTAAAAGAAGCTCAAAATTCAGGCAGACTTCCAATTAGTAAGGATTTAACCACCAGAGACCTTTTTGAAAAGCTACGACTAAGTAAAAAAGGACAATTAAAACGAGGTGCAATTGTATTGTTCGGTAAAGACCCAGGTAAATTTTTTCCTAATGTTTTTGTCAAAATTGGTCGTTTTGGAAAAGATGATGCCGATTTACTTTTTCAAGAGACAGAAGAAGGTAATTTGCTAAATCTATCGAAAGCTGTTTTAGATCAGTTGTCACATAAATTCTTGATTAGAAATGTTTCATTTGAAGGTTTATATCGTAGAGAAACGTCTGAATATCCGATAACAGCACTAAGGGAAGTGATTTTGAACGCTTTAGTTCATAGGAACTATATGGGAGCACCAACTCAAATTCGAGTTTATGACGATAAAATTACATTTTGGAATGATGGGAAATTAACGGATGAACTTTCCATAGAAGACCTTAAAAAAACACATTCATCAAAACCTCGAAATCCAATAATTGCAGATGTTTGTTTTAAGGGAAATCTAATTGATGCTTGGGGGCGTGGAACGATTAAGATTATAGATTCTTGTTTGGATAATAAATTGCCAGAACCTGAATTAGCAGAGCGTGACGGTGGTTTTTTGGTAATATTATTCAAAAATAAACTGACTGAAGAGCAATTACTTAAACTTGGTTTAAACGAGCGACAATTAAAAGCCATTGAGTACGTGAAAGAAAAAGGGAAAATCACAAACAAAGAGTATCAAGAGTTAAATGGTATTTCCAAAGTAACGGCATTTAGGGATTTGAAAGAACTCATTGAACAATATAAGTTACTTGAACGAAAAGGAGATGTAGGAGCCGGAACAAGCTACTTTTTAATTGGTTCATAATTGGTTCAATTGGTTCATAATTGGTTCATTAATGGTTCTTTAACGGTTCATTTTATGAACTTTAAATGTAATTGCACCAATTGCACCATGATTGCACCATAAATAAAAACGAATCGGATTTTGGGTAAATGAACTCATAATGGGAGTAATGCGAGCAGTTAACACACGATGTGATCTCAAAACGAGATAAGTGCTTTTTTTCGACAAGTCCAATATATGCCTTCAACCCTTCAGCCATCCACTTAAATATAACAGTATAAATTCATTATGCCCAACACACCAGAAATAAAAACCAAACGCTTGATATTGCGAAAATTTTCTGAAAAAGATGTTGATGCTTACTTCAAAATATTGAGTGACCCGATAGTCAATGAATTTTTACCTTGGTATCCTTTAAAAGATTTAGAACAGGCAAAAGAAGACTTATACGAGAAATACTTAAAAACTTATTTAGATGCCCATGGGTTTAGATACGCCATTTGTTTGCAATCAGACAATATTCCTATTGGCTATGTTAACGTAAGTAAAGGTGACAGTTTTGATTTTGGATACGGACTACAAAAAGAATTTTGGCATAAAGGAATAGTAACGGAAGCGAGTAAAGCTGTTGTAAAGCTACTTAAAAATTCCGGTATTCCGTATATAACGGCCACACACGATGTAAATAACCCAAGAAGTGATAACGTGATGAAAAACATCGGAATGACTTATCGGTATTCGTATGAAGAACTTTGGCAGCCGAAAAATTTCAAAGTGATATTCAGAATGTATCAACTGAACTTTGACGGACAAAATGAACGAGTCTATCAGAAGTATTGGAGCCAATCTGCCAATCATTTTATTGAAGACAATGTGTAAAATGTTTGTAACCAAGCATTAAGAAAGTAAATATGCCGAATTATAAAGAAGTGATTTTAAAGAAACTTTGTTACACTGAACTTGTCTATGGGCGGATGAATAAAAAGCTAAAATAAACCTTTCAAAGGATGAAATTGAAGAACTCGTTTTAGCAGTTATTTCAGAAGCCGCCGAACAAGATTTTGTAAAAACTGGTAAAAATATTTACATTACCAATTATTTTAGAAACATTAGACTGGCAATTAATTCTTATACCAACAGAATAATAACAGCAGACAAATTGAGCGAAAAAACAACGAACGTCTAATATACGGTTTGCCAAACTTGAATTTGGTTTGATGTGCAGTAAATTTTTCAGACACACCGATAAACAAACTAGATAGCAATAAATTAAAATGGCGTATTATACAAAAGCACAGATCAATTAACTTCCATTTGATTGGGGATCGCCATAATTTTTTTGAAAGTTGTGCTTAATCTAATAGAGTGGAGTAGATGTGTTTTGATAACATAAATGACGCTAAACTCCCTAATCGTGAACAACTCCTGTCATATAAATTTTAACACTGGCGCACTTGATAGGGCGAATACATTTAAAGAGGAGTATCAGTTGAAAAAGAAACTTTAAACTAAATTTATTTTGGAAAAAGAAGAGAACATAGATAATACATATAAGCAAGATTTTGAGCATATTCTAACGCTCATAACCGAAGCAAGAAACCGAGTTTACAGCAAAGCAAACAGCGAGTTAGTTTTGTTGTATTTCAACGTGGGGAAGGTTGTTTCTGACAGAGTAAACACAGGAAAATGGGGTGAAAATACCGTTCAACAACTAGCCGATTTTATACAATCAAAAGCACCAAATCTTTCGGGTTTCAACCGTAGAGGCTTGTATAGAATGAAGCAATTTTTTGAGATATATACTCCAGAAAATGAAGTTTTTAGACTTTGGTTAGATACTCAAAACTCAAAAGTGTCGCCACCAGCGACACAAATTTCCGAAGACATTCAAAAAGTGTCGCCAGTGGCGACACTTTTACAAATTGCTGAAAATCAACATATTAAATTTATATCCACAGTATTAACACAGATTACTTGGGCAAACCATTTAGAAATATTTTCAGCAGTAAAACAACCCGAACAAATTCTATTTTACTTATTGATGAACATTAAAGAAAAATGGAGTAAATTAGAAATCCGAAGACAAATAAAAACTGCTTCGTTTGAACGCACTATGCTTTCAAACAAGCTACTTTCTTCGGTGCAAACAACATTACCCGATAACTTTTTCAAAGACCCTTACATCTTTGAATTTTTGGATTTGCCTGACCTGCATAGTGAAAAAGATTTGGAGAAATCCATTATACTGAATTTGAAAAAATTCATCTTGGAAATAGGCAAAGACTTTACCTATATGGGTGAGCAATATCGCATACAAGTAGGCAACAAAGACTTTCGCACCGATTTGCTTTTTTATCACCGTGAGTTAAATTGTTTAGTGTTGTTTGAATTGAAAATAGAAGATTTTGAACCTGAATTTTTAGGCAAACTCGAATTTTATTTGGAATCGTTAGATCGTTTTGTCAAAAAACCTCACGAAAACCCAAGTATTGGTATTTTGCTTTGCAAAGGTAAAGACACCGAAGTAGTAGAAGTTGCAATGTCCAGAGCTTTAAGTCCTGCAATAGTTGCTGACTACGAAACCAAACTAATTGACAAAAGATTATTGGCCAACAAGTTACATCAATTAGGGCAGGTATTAGACAAGTCAAACGAACAAAACAAATGAAAACCATCCCACAAAGACACATTGACGACCTGAATGGTATAGACCCGGAAGTGCTTTACGACAATTCATATCGTTTTACAAGTTGCGTTTAAGACAGATGTTTACTCTATATTTTTAGGAGTGCAGTAAATTTTGCAGACACACCGACAGACAAACAAGACAACGAAAAATTAAAATGGCGTATTATACAAAAGCACAGATCAATTACCTCCTATATGATTTGGGATCGTCATAATTTTTTTGATAGTTGAGCTTAACCTAATGGAATGGCTTAGCTGTGTTTTGAAAACATAAATGACGTTATCGAAATTCTTATAATTATCGGTAGCATTATTCTTACCATCAAACAAAAAAATTAATAACTCATAACTCATGAAGTTGACAGATAAATATTTTAACACTTACACTTCAATGCTTGATGTGGATATTGACAAGGTATTAGAGCAAGTAAAACAACGTGAATGGACGGCAGAAAATTTTCGTTTTTATACTGCCGTTTCGGTAATTTCTTCATCTCGTATTGAGGGTGAAACATTGGAAATAGACAGTTATCTGAAACATAAGTTACAGGATATTCAATACTTGCCCAACCTTATCGAAAAACCCAACGACTTGTATGCAGCGTATGAGTTTGCACGTGATCATAAATTAACCCTCAAAAATTTTTTTGAAGCACACCGTATTGCTGTCCATCATCTGTTGCCCGAAAATCAACGAGGTGCAGTGAGAACAGGCAATATGTTGATTATGGAACAGCGAACGCAACAAGTGCAGTATGAAGCGGCTTTGGCTTCGATAGTAAAAAACGAGTTTGAAGGTTTTTGGGAAGAGTTAGACACTTTAATCCATCAGCAATTAAACACGCAGCAAGTGTTTTATTTTGCGTCTTTAATTCATTTGGTATTTGTAAAAATCCACCCGTTTAATGATGGAAACGGAAGAACAGGACGATTGCTTGAAAAATGGTTTTTGGTAACGATGCTTGGCGAAAAGGCTTGGTATATCGGAAGTGAACACTATTACTATAGCAATCTACAATCCTATTATCACAACCTTGCACGAGTGGGCTTGTTTTATGACGGCTTGAATTACGAAAAGTCTATTCCTTTTTTACTGATGCTACCAAACGCTATTTGAATTATGAATTATAAATGATGAATTATGAATGAAAAGACAATTTGATATAAATTGAGAGTTATGAATTAATGTTGAAATTCCAACCCACCCTTCAAAACCTATTATTCAAATTTCAAAATTCATAAGTATCCGTCCGAGTAAGTACGTTTGGAAATGACATGATGAGGCAGTATGATGTCGAGGTGTCTGAGTTTTGTGTCATTAGTGTTTTCCAAGACATGTTAATCCCCTTTTTGGTGGCCGCATAACTCACGATAATAAAATACTTTGACTATGTCTTTTTAGCATTAAAGTTGTTACTAAATTTTCTCAAATAGACAATAGAATGATAGGGATTTGGATTGATATTATTATAGAAAAAATCAGTAATTAAACCATTTAATACTCATTATATTTTTAAATGGTCCAAAGATTTAGTAGAAAAAATAGTAAATATCAAGGCAGAAAACGCAAATATAGCCTTAGCTATAATGAGGCTTTCTAACGCAGAGATTTGCTATTTTTTTATAAGAACTGGACTAATTTGAATGTATAATGGGTATAATATTAAATTATGGGAGTAGATCTTGTTCCTGTAGGAAATCATAAAATCAGATTTAAGGATAAATCTTTTATTGAAGTAGCCAATGAAATAACTACGGTTCTTAATCAAGCGACTTTTCCAAACGCTCAGTTTTTAAAAGATTTTGCTAGGAGGAGTAATAAATACTTTCCAGAGATGATTAGAGAAGTTGAATCTAAACAGCACTGGACATATAAAATTCGTGATGAATATTATGAATCCGAAGGATATAGATCTATTGATTTATATGGACCTTTTGATTTGATTTTAACTTTTGAAGATAACTTCATCAGGTTTGGCAATCCAAGGTATAGATTTTGGTCATGGTTTGAATACGATCAACTTCATCAAAACGAATGGAGGAAATATATGTACTTTATTGTAAATTTATTCGGAGGCAACCGTGTTTTATATGCTGCCGACAGCTCAAATTTTTTAGAAAAATACGCTTATTACGAAGGCTCTTTTGAGGAAATGGAAAGAGAGCTTTTAGAAAAATACGGAAAATCCCAAAAATCGATTGGCGATATAGGTGATTTCGGCAAAGATTACCTAATCGATGATTTCAAAAGTATAGATTGGAATCATGAAGAGGTTTTCGATGAGCCACAACCCAAACCAGGATATAATCTTTCTCTTGATAATGGCTTAGATCAATTTGCTGATAAAGAAAATTTGAAACAATATTATTTTTTTGACTATGATTTACGACATAAAATAATCGATAATAAAATTCACTTTTACCATCTTTCTACTGTTGATAGGCTTATATGCATACATACAGGAATAGTAGGTGATGAGGAAAATATAGAGGTGATATTTGATGAAAAAATACAGCTTGCTTTTTATAACCTACTTGATGAAATTAAAGAAGATGGTTATAGTATAGTACCGGATAAAAATTATATTATTTATTTTAAAGGTCAGGAAAATTATGATGGTTGGAAAGATACACTAAACCAGTTTAAATCAGAGCTTATCTGGAGTGGTTTGGGGATGAGTCAAAGGAGTTACAGGATAATCAATAATGAAGAGTATGGGCTTCATATATATATTGTTGACGAAGAACAAGCTTTAAAGTTACTTTTAGATTTAGGAGAAAAGAACAGTGCTAAAGGTAAATTTATCTTTTATTACAATGAGGAAGACTATACGTCTTTTGACTACAATGACCAAAATGTCACTAATAATAAAGTGATATATAAACATTGTTAGAAATTCTATTTCATTTAGCTGCAAATGATAGTAATAAAAGAACAATTGAAAGCGTATCATTTTCAGTACATCAAATCTCTCTCTTTCTGTGAATGAGGACAATAAACCAATTGTTTTTATACCATTACTTAAAAATAAAATCTAATATAAAAATCCTTTCCATTTTAAGTGATAGGGTTTGAGTATATATATATCGCCGTTTGGTGTCAAATTCGCTTTATCCTCGCCTATCCAATTCATTTAGAGCGTTGAGAAGCTTTAATAAATAATAGAGGTTAAATTTATATTTGGAAGTGATTTTTTTCCTTATATTTGTACGTTTTACGATAAGAGTTTAATTATGAATATACCATTGATAAATTTGAAGGACATATTATTTTTAATACTTGTTATCGGATGTACTTATCCAATCAATGCACAACCACTCACGCCTTATTTTTCAGTGGAAAATAAAAAATACGGCTACAAGAATGCTAAGGGCGATGTAGTCATAGAGGCACAATATAATAAAGCAAGTCCGTTTAAACAAGGAATAGCTGAAGTTGTAAAAGAAAATAGTACAGAAAATAGCTACATTACACTAAAGGGAAATCCTATTGCTCCCACTCAATATCGCCTTGCTGATAGCCTGTTCTATTCTAAGGAATTGACAACTCTGGTAAGAAGTTGGAAGACTGCCGGCAAACTTGAATTAGCGTTTCTGGATGTTATAACTTTGGGCGTTTCAGCATTTATTAGAGGGGATTTTGCCGGTAGGAAGACAGTCAATGAGACTGTGACAACCTACAGACGGACCAACAAGGTGGATAATTCATTTTATCTGTCTTATGGCAATCGTTTAGAAAACGGAATAACTACTGCTTATCGTGGAGCTAAAGTGGTGATTTACTACGGTTATTCGGAAAGCACTCAAAAGGAATACGATTATATCAGTAAGGAAGAATTTAATACTTCCAGGTTGTTTGTTGTATTTGATAATGATAAAAAAGGCTATCTAAATGACAGAGGCAAGGAGCTATTGCCACCGATTTATGACAAAATCAGATACGACTTATTTAATGACCTGTTCATTGCTGTACAAAAAGATCGACTGCTATATTTTGATGGTAATGGACATGTACTAAAAGACCCGATTATAGTATGCAAAAGACCTGATGTGACGGCTACTTATGGTAGTTTCTTTGGAGTAGATATAGGCAATGGATTGACAAAAACGAAAAAGAATAAGAAGGAAATCATTTATTTTGGTTATAAAGAAAGTACGGATAATGAATATGACCAAATCAACGATTGGGACAAAGGCGGTTTTAGAGTTACTAATACTGGAAAGTTTGGTTATTTAAATCACGATGGCAAAGAAATCATCCCGACTATTTATGATAATCTACAATATGACGAGCTCAGTAAAGACTATAAGGGTATTTTGAATACAGAAATAGTTTATTTAGACGAAAACGGAAGAAAAAAATCGGATTCGAAGATTCAGCGACTTACTAATGACGTAAATGCACAATATCTTAAAGCTTGGGGCGATATGGTAGGAAATGGAATTACTAAAGCCAAGAGAGATAAAAAGGAAGTTCTGTACATGGGATATGCAGAAAGCTCAAAAGCTGAGTATAATGAAATCGGCAGCCTCGAAACCCAAAGATGTATAAGCGTGAGACAAGGCAACAACTATGGATTATTAGATGAAAGAGGCAAAGAAGTTGTCCCACCTAATTATAAGACAATCAAATATACATCCTGGGGGGATTACTATCTTTTGACAACAACGGAAGGGAAATTAGGTGGCTATCTTATCAATACGGGTAAAATCATCGAGGCTAAATACGATAGAATAGAATGGGATAATATGAGCGATACCTATAGATTAACCCAAGATAAAAAAGTGGGTCGAGCTAATAATAATGGTAAAGTCGTCGTTCCGCCAATTTGCGATATACTAAATTATAATAATATGAGAGAAATTTTTGAAGGACAGATAGATGGCAAGAAAGTTTCTTTTACATTAGGCGGTACGAGATTATAACCTGATGTTGCTGCCTTATTTATCTGGATAAATAGAAAGGATAATTAAATTTAAATTTTGATAAACACAATTATATCAGGGTAAAACCTCGGAACTCTATAATTTTAAACATTTTTTGTACGATCCATAAATGAGATTAATACATAGATGAAACAAACGATTTACATATTCATATTATTGATTTTAACAAGTTGCAAATCGTCAATAAGAGACGCAACGACGCGGGATTCAGATACAATTGCAATAGATACCCTTGTGATTGCGACGGATTCCCTTGGATCCAAAGGTGTTTTCAATAATGAAGATTTACCTACAAAAGATCAATTGGAATACAGAATAAAAGAGATTAGAGAAAATTTTAAAAGAATTAATTCTATTGCCAATTGGACATCTATTGATGTAATACCCTTGACTGAATCAACTGAAAATGGAGAAGCAAAATTATATTACAAAAACAAGGAATTAGAAAAAATCAACACTCAACAATACGGAGAGATGGGGCAGCTACTTACAGAGTATTACCTAAAGGATGGACAGATTTCGTTTGTTTTTGAAAAATCATATAGCTATAACCGACCTATTTATTACGATACTATAGCCATGAAGGAAAATAATGACACTGAAGCATTTGACTTGGCCAAATCTGAGATAGAGGAATACAGAAGTTATTTTTATAATAGTAAACTAATACATCAGATCAAAAGCCCTCAAAATGCTTTACCACTCAATGATGACAACTTGCTTGAAGAGCAGAATCGGATAATTATCAACTTTGATAAATATTTAAAACTGTCAAAGAATAACAAAATACTAAAGCACTAAAAAAAGGACCATTTATAGTACAAAATATATCTTTTTGTCTTTGTAGGGCACAAACGCCAAATTTCTTTCAAATGATTTGGCCGACATATTATCTGAGCGTTTTATTTCAATTTACATTCTTCCGTTTTCTATTAGGAAATTTTGTTAGGCACAGTAGGACGCCCCGTTATCTTACCAATCGTCGATCATTTCAGTAAATCGACAACCGGTGAATTGAAGCAAATAATCCTACCAGCAACCTACGACAACAACGAATTGAGATAGGCGAAATGTTTCTGCACGTCCATTCTACCCACTCAAAAACAGTATTTGATAGTACTTGCGGTGAAAAAACAAAACAATCACCGCAAATATGCGGTGAATAAGTGGTATATTTGCCGCATCATCATTTTTAGGTATGGAAAAATATATTTACGAACAAAAAAATTGGACAAACTTTTCGTGGTACGACAAAGTCATCAATGCTATATTTGGTGAGGTAAAACTAATGCAAGGCAAAATCATCGGACAAATGAATGCTTTAGGATTTTCAGCCAAAGAAGAAGCTACCCTTACCGCGCTTACATTAGATGTTGTAAAATCGAGCGAAATTGAAGGCGAGTTGCTCAATTACGAGCAAGTACGTTCTTCCATTGCCAGACGATTGGGTATCAATATTGCAGGGCTTGTTCCCAGTAGTCGTCACATAGAGGGCATAGTAGAAATGATGCTTGATGCTACCCAACGTTACAGCTTGCCTTTAACTGAAAAGCGCTTGTTTGGTTGGCACGCAGCCCTTTTTCCAACAGGACACAGTGGACCTTATGCCATTGAAGTAGGCAAATATCGAACTGGTGAAATGCAGATAGTTTCGGGAGTAATGGGTAAAGAAAAAGTACACTACGAAGCAGTAAAACCGAAGTTGGTAAAAGCAGAAATGGACAAATTTTTGGATTGGTTCAATAATGACAATCAACTTGACCCCGTAATAAAAGCGGCTGTTGCTCATTTTTGGTTTATCATCATCCACCCTTTTGATGACGGAAACGGACGAATAGCACGTGCCATAACCGATATGTTACTTGCTCGTGCCGAAAACAGTGGCGAACGTTTTTACAGTATGTCAAGCCAAATTTTGGTAGAGCGCAAACGCTACTATGAAGTTTTGCAAAAAGTACAACATAGCACAGGCGATATTACGGAATGGCTTGAATGGTTTTTGCATTGCCTGAAAAACGCAATATTGGCTACCGAAAAAACAACACAACGTATTCTACAAAAAGCCGAATTTTGGAAACTACACGAAAATGCAGCAATCAATGAACGCCAACGCACCATTTTGAATATGTTATTCGACGGATTTGATGGGAAGCTACAAACCTCAAAATGGGCAAAGATTACCAAAGTTTCGACAGACACAGCATTGCGTGATATAAAAGACTTAATCGAAAAAGGCATCTTGCAAGAAACCAAGGAAGGCGGGCGAAATACAAATTACGAACTTATTGACTTTACGCTCGGATAGCTATAACTCATAGTAAAATGGACGAGGTTTTATGTGTAGTCTCGTCCTAAAGAAAGTTCATACCCATTATATTTTTATAAAGAATAGACTAATTTGAATGTATAAGGAGTATTACAGACAAATAATTAAAATCTCTACAAATTTCTGAATAAAAAGCAGTGGTGTAGTCCGTTTTTTAGGAAAGGTAAAATCAGATTTGGTGGTAGAATAATTGGATTAATCATAACCAATCTTTGATTTGAGACTGATTATTACAAATAATATACCCTTTCGGGTGTAATTTTATTTAAAAATACTTATATTATACCCGAGAAGGTATAATGTGATATAAATTTAGTAATTTTGTACCCGAAAAGGTATAAAAATGAGAACAACACTTTCAGATTTTATCAAAGAAAAACGCAGACAACTCAAACTTACGCAGCCTGAATTAGCAGAGCGTGCAGGTGTAGGACTTCGTTTTATTCGTGAATTAGAGCAAGGAAAACAGTCGGTTCGTTTAGATAAAGTAAACCAGGTATTAGCATTGTTTGGTAGTGAAATCGGTGTACAATCCATTGAGAATGATGAATTAGACAGCAACGATTCTAAATTTCATAATTCGTAATTGTAATGTAATTCGTAATTAATAGTTCGTAATTAAATTATGAGAACAGCACAAGTTTTTTACAAAAGCAGTTTAGCAGGAATCATTACTGAACATGATGATGGCTATACTTTTCAATATGATGATGATTATCTGAATGATGCAAATCCTAAGCCTGTTAGCCTTACTCTACCATTGCAAAAACAACCTTACGAAAGTAAAACCCTATTTCCTTTTTTTGATGGATTAATTCCTGAAGGCTGGTTGTTGAATATTGCTGTAAGAAATTGGAAAATCAATCCAAGAGACCGATTTGGCTTATTACTTATACTTTGTAAAGACTGCATTGGTTGTGTTTCTGTTTTACCCATAGAAAATGAGCGATGAAAAAATGTTTGTATTGTTATCAGCAACTAAATGAAACGGAAATTGATTTTCATTCAGCTTGTTCAAAAAAAATGTTTGGTACGGCTATGCCTCCTCTTATTGATTTTGATTTAATGCAGATAGAAAAGTTAGCTAAGCAAATTATCATCAAAAGTGTTGCGATTACAGGCGTTCAACCAAAATTATCATTGGATTTAGAAGAGAACAAAGGCGAACTTTCAAAGTTAACTATTGTAGGTTTAAATGGTGAGTATATCTTAAAGCCGTCTTCAAAAGAATATGCAGAATTACCCGAAAATGAAGATTTGACGATGCATTTGGCTGAATTGGTCAAAATTAAAACAGCCAAACATTCTTTAATTCGATTACATTCGGGAGAATTGGCTTATCTTACAAAACGCTTTGACAGAAAGAATACTTCAACAGGCCCAGAACTGGCTCAAAAAATTGCAGTGGAAGATTTTTGTCAGTTAAGCGAGAATTTAACCGAATATAAATATAGAGGCTCGATAGAAAAAATCGGTAAGCTAACCTATCAATATACTGCAAACAAAGGTTTTGAAGCACAACGTTTATTTGAATTGGTATTGTTCAGCTATTTAACAGGCAATGCCGATATGCACCTTAAAAATTTCTCTCTGATAGAAAACAAATTGGGAGAATATGAACTTTCACCGGCTTATGATTTGTTAAGCACAGCGTTAGTGATTCCGGATGATAAAGAAGAATCCGCATTAACTATCAACGGAAAAAAGAGTAGATTAAAACAAAATGATTTCAATTTATTAGCAGAATCATTAAAAATAAATGAAAAATCATTGCAGGCTATTTATATTAGATTTAAAAAAATTTTACCTAAATGGATAGCATTTGTTGAACACAGTTTTTTATCAAAAGAAATGAAGAAAAATTATATAAATCTGCTAAATATAAATCATAAAAAACTATTCATTTCAAAATAAATTCCCCTAATTTTTTAGGTAGCAAATATAGTTAAAAACCCATTAAACAAGTAATCAAGATATTTCCCTTTGGACGTGACATTATTATGTTTGTAATGGAGCCATAGTGCATTATGGCAAATAGGATTTTTAATTTCAAAAAAACTTTATTTTAACTGATAATTTAATGAGAATATACTACGATCTGCCTTGATAAATAATTTGACTTATCCAAAAAAAATGCAAAAATATTTGGATTTGTAACTTAGTTATCGTATATTCGTATCAGGTTAACCTTATTTAAAAATTATTATTAAACATTAATTAAAATAGTTTCTTATGAAAAAAGGAATTTTATTTCTGACAAAATCAATAAGACCAAATTATTTGTATGATAATGGTCTTTTAAAAAAATTAAGATATTTTAGGTTTTCGTCTTTAAAGACGATTATGGTCTTTTTTATCTTATCGCTGGTCACCTCTTCGTGTGATAAAACCCTTGTGGATTCTGGTATTTCTGATGATAAGAAAATTGAAAATTCTGGTCAGTTTCAGAATTACAGAATTAGAATGAATGACAAATACTCTGTCTCTGTTACTGCTGAATTTTATTCGGACAAATTGATTAATATCAAATATGATGTAGTTAAACAAAGTCCGAGAGATAATTATGCTATATTAAATTTTACCAATGACGAAAGCGAGCGATCACAAGTATTGGTGATTAACAATAATTAATAAGAGATATGAAAAATTTAATTATAATATTAGTTATGTATTTGACTTGTAGTATTGCAAATGGGCAGTCTTATTATGTTGACTTTACTAAAAGCAATTCTATTGATAATATTGAAATTAATATTGATACTGCGTATGCTTCAAAAGGTATCTTTGTAGAGAAATTATTCCGCTCTTCAGATATTGATATAAGTCTGTGTAATCAAAACTCTTTTATTTTATTAGGAAATTTTATTCAAAAAGATAATGTAATTTTGCTAAATTATCCGGAATATAATTATTATTGGATTCCATTTGACCCAGACGTGCCATTCAGATCCCTTAACTATACTGTAGAGGGCAATAATACCATTGGAAAATTATACTTTGATGATCCAACTCTACACGATAGAAAAGTTGGACCAGGAGATATATGGTTCTTTTGTTCATGTAATGGTGACAGAACTGCACCTGGCGGATGCCTATCAACCCTTAGTGGTAACATAGCTGAATGTGTTAGCGATGGATGCTCCGGCTACTGTATGGGCTATGTATTAGAGTCTTACGAACCTGTCATCACTGGAGGTGGAATATTAATCCAAGTTACCAAAAATAAAAATATTTTGTACCATAATTTTGGTACAGGTAAAATAAATAAGCCCTATCCTTTTGGTCCGGGCAAATGAAATATGCTGTCTTAATAAATCTTATCGCGTTGGTCTGGACTAATAATTGTTCTGACCAACACGATAATTTTTGGGATATAGCGTGTCTTCTCAAATTGATATGTCATTTACGTAAGTAAATCTCGAAAAAAGTCTCTCAAAAAATACTTAGATTTTCTCTATGCCATTTTAAGTTTAAATTACACAGTATCTTTACGCAAAATACAACATCAACTGCCGGAAAGTGCGATATGTGGTTAACCACAAGGTTGATCTTACGGTTTTGAACATAACAATTTGCTTTAAAATTGTTATCTTTGCAAGGTTATCACGATCATAGAAATCAAATGAATTACAGTTCAGACAGTGGAAAATTTTGATGAATATTTAAGACAAGGCGAACCAAACAAAGCAGAGAAAGCAAAGATTTGGAAAACGGCTATCGGCTTACAACAAGTAGATGGATTAAAACCGTCTGAATATCTCATTGAAACCGCCAGACAAAACATCGAGGGCGAAATCACTATTGATGAAGTAAAAAAACGCATTGACACTTACTATCAACAGCACCCGACAAAAACAGCAGAAGGCCACACAGAAGAAGCCGACAAAGTTTCCGCACGCATTGCAGAGATGTTGGGTGAGCAAACTTTTACGTTTTCGCCTGCCGGATATTTAGCTATTCATCGCAGATTGTTTTCGGGTATTTATAGGTTTGCAGGAAAAATCCGTGATTACAACATTACCAAAAAAGAATGGGTGTTGAATGGTGAAACGGTTCTTTATGCAAGTGCTGACAGCCTAAAAGCGACATTGGAATATGATTTTGAGCAGGAGAAAAAGTTTAGCTACAAAGGTTTAAGCGAACAAGAAGTTATTGAACACATTGCTCGTTTTATTTCTTACCTTTGGCAAATCCATATTTTTGGCGAAGGCAACACACGGACAGCAGCGATTTTCTTAATTAAGTATTTGCGTACATTTGGCTTTAAAGTAAATAACGAGTTGTTTGAACTACATTCCTGGTATTTCCGCAATGCGTTGGTCAGAGCTAATTTTGCAGATTTATCAAAGAGCATTCACGCTACCAATGAATTTTTATTGCAATTCTTTGGAAATCTGTTGCTTGGTGAAAAAAATGTTTTGAAAAATAGGGAAATGCACGTTCATTTTATTAAACCTACGGAGGAAAGTTCGGAGAAAACTGTAGAAAAAGCACAAAAAGGTTCGGAGAAAACACAAAAAGGTTCGGAAAAGAGTTCGGAGAAAATTCTACGATTGATACAACAAAATTCACAAGTTACAATAAAAGAATTGGCAGAACAAATAGGTATTTCAACAAGAGCAATAGAGAAAAACATAGCAAAACTTAAATCTGAAAACCGTATTGAACGTATTGGCGGCGATAAAGGCGGACATTGGAAGGTTATAGAAAAGTAGCATGAGCCAATGCTGTTGTAAGCATCCCAAATGTTTTCAGGGCGTTTTAAAATATCCCATTTGCATAAGTATATCGCTGAAATATTATTTTATTTGATAGAAGTATTTTAGAGAATAACTGTTTATTTTAACCATTTTTGCAGATACTTTTTGGGAAGAGATAAAAAAAGCTGATTAGATTTTTGATTTACCACGATAATGCGTATCTTTGTGGCAACACGCTTGTCCCCCTTCCCGTCAGAACAGGGCGCTTAGGACAAGCTTTCTTTTTTTATTGAAATGAGTAAAATCCCTTTTAATAAACTTCCTCTCACTTATTCTCAACAATTACAACAGCTAAAAGAAAGAGGATTGAGTGTGCAGTTTAGAGCATGAAAACACAAAGCACCCTACATTATTTGACCTATTACTATCCGCCGATTCCGTCGATAGCTTCTAAGAGGAATTTCTATCTTTTTGGTGAATTTTCAAAGAGATATACCGAGTCTATTCTCTACGTTTCAAGTAATAAAAAATATTTTGAATCAGAAGGCAAAACCCAAAACCCGATTACAGTGCGATATATCCCAACTTTAGATTACCGGACTATTGTGAAAGGGTTTAAGAAGTCAGATTCACGAGAAAGCATCCACTTCGACGAGACCAAAAAACAGAGCAGAATCATCCGCTTTTTAATAAAGCTCAACGAAACCATGCCATTGAGTTTTTTAGTCGGAGAAGGTGGTCTGATTTACATCATTAGTGGTATATATCGACTATCTAAAGACATCAAAAATCCCGGTAATCACACGGTTTTTACCGCCTTTCGTCCGACTTCCAACGTTTTGATAGGTTGTATTCTCAAGCGATTATTTCCGAGTATAAATTGGATTGTCAGCATGCATGATATCCCGATATTAGAGAAGCGACCCAATACATTTTTTCCGAGATTCCAAACTAATATTTGGAAGAGACTTTTGAAAAGAGCTGATCAGGTAATCACGGTTTCAGACGGCGTTTCGCAAGCTATGAGACAATACGATGTTGAGGCCGTCACGTTGTTAAATGGTATAGAAATCAGAACGCCGATGTCTGCCGAAAATCAAAAATTTACGATAGCTTTTACCGGCTCTGTTTACAGAGATTTGATGGATCCAGGCATTCTCTTTGAAGCCATAAATGACTTGATAGCAGACGGGATAATAGACCGTGATAAACTACAAATCACCTACGCCGGAAAAGACAGTCCATATTGGAAAGAAAAATCAAATTCTTGGCCGAAGATTCAGCCTTGTTTAGATATCCGCGGCTTAGTATCGGCTGAGGAAGCACTGACTATCCAACAACAAGCCAATATCAATTATCTAATGACTTGGAATGACGACCAAGTTCACGGCATTTTGTCCGGAAAACTTTTCGAATACATTGGTGCCAGAAACCCCATCGTTGTTATCGTTCAAGGCAACCAAGATCCTGATTTTGAAAAATTGGTCGATGAGATGAAATTTGGAAAGGTGTTTTATACAACAGATACTGATTTCAAGCAAGATTTAAAAAATCATATTCAAGAACTCTACAACTTATGGCTCACAGGACATTATCAGCAAGCTTATAACGATGCAACGTTGTTAAAACCTTATTCGTGGGAATATAATGTGGATAGGTTTTTTGATAAGAATGAGAAATAAAATCACTTATCTATATATTTCCTTTCTGTGCCCAATCGCAATAATTTCAATTATTAGTACCTCATCAATAATATCATAGATGATACGATAGTTGCCAGTTCTTATTCTGTATCCTTCCCTTCCTTTTAACTTTTTACAACCTAAAGGTCTCGGGTTAGTTTCCAGGCTTTCTAAGGTCTTAATTATAGCATTGACCACATCGTCAGGAAATTTATCTAATTGTCTTTTAGCCTTTGAAGTTAAGACAACTGTATATTTAGACATTATATGATTTCCGGCTTTTTATATAATCCGATAGTAAGATACGTTCGCCTGTATCTTCTTCTTTAGCCTCATCATAGAGTTTTATGTCTTCAATATTTTCTAATTCTTCCATGATGGCATCAAATTCCTTTATTGAAAGAACCACTAATTTTCTTTCACCTGTATCATCAGTAATGTATTGCGGACGGATTTGCATATTTTGGACTATATTAAGCGTTGGAATATATAACGCAAAATTTATAAAAACAATTCCTTATAGCACGAAATTCTTAATACATTTCAACAGTTTAGGTCTCACTTAGATTTATTAATTTTTATAAAATTGTCAAAGATATCTTTTAGTTATATAGAAGACACTACCTTTGTGCGACTAACCACCTTTCATTTTTTGAATAGATTTTAAAGTCTATTCCATATATATTTATATTTCATTCATTTTACTGAATTTCATCATCAATAAGAATAAAAAGATATTATGAAACGCATATTATTACTATGCTTGATTATATCCAGCACGAAGATTTATTCTCAGGATTACTTCAAGACAGAGTTTTCCAGCGGATTTATTGTGGTAGATAAGTTTCATGACGTGAGAGATACTGAGAATTATTTTTACTCAACTATGGTTCAAACTGATTTAATGCTCTACCGGCATTTAGAGTTCGAACGCAAATTTAATTTAGAAGTAGGGCTTGGTTATACCAGATTCCTATTTCTTGATGCTTATGAATCCAATTTAACGGGTTCCTATATATCATTTAAGAGCCGTTTTAATCATAGGTTGTTTTTTGACAGATTAGATATAGTACTTGGTCAATCCACCTATTATTCCATTTATGGAAATAATGCCGATAATGATTTTTTTGGGATCAAACAAAAGCTATTTACCAATATTGATATAGGGTTTAAATATAGATTATCCGAGAAATTTGATCTATCTGTTACGACACCTGTTACCATCCACCCTATGTACAGGGGCTTAGTCGGATTTGAGGCAAAAAAGCAAACATTTGATGTATTTGGTGAATCAATTGGGTTTAATATGGGGATAAGTTATAAATTTAAAAAATCCTAAATGACCAGTAAAAGTCTGCTGATTTTTATTGGTTATTTTGATAACTGGCTTGAAGTTGATAGCTTGATTTAAGTTATAACCCATATTTTTTATCATTTTTCAGATTTTAGAATTATTAAAAAAAATATAATGAAGCACATTTTGCTACTATTCCTGGTTACTTTCAGTGCAAAAATTTATTCGCAAGATTATTTCAAAGCAGAATTTTCCTGTGGATATATCATGTTAGACAAGTTTCATGATAATAAAGATTTTAATAATGTATTTTACTCTTCAATGGTTCAAACTGATTTTACGGTATTCCGGAATTTAGATTTAGGGCGCAAGTTTAATATAGATTTGGGTCTTGGATATACAGGTTATACTTTTATTGACAGATCACCGATTGTTGATTCATTGTCAACTGTTTCCTACATATCATTCAAGAGCCGTTTTAATCATAGGTTGTTTTTTGACAGATTAGATCTTATACTTGGCCAATCTACCTATTTTTCATTGAATAGTGGAAGTAAGGATGTAGCTATACACCCAGAGTTCAGACGGAAGATATTTACAAATATTGATATAGGGCTAAAATATAAATTATCCGAAAAATTTGACCTGTCTGTTACAACGCCTGTTACTATCTATCCGATGTATTTTTCGAGATTTACGTATGTTATTAATCCACCAGACCCCTTTGTATTTTTTGGTGAGACAACAGGCTTTAATATAGGGATAAGTTATAAATTTAAAAAATAATATTCAGGAACTTTACAACTTATGGCCCACAGGTCATTATCAGCAAGCTTATAACGATGCAGCATTGTTAAAACCTTATTCATGGGAAAATAATGTGGATAGGGATTTTTGATACCTCTATCAAGTAAATACTCTAATCCAACTTGTCTGTAATGTCATTCTTAAAATCGGAAGTTAAAGATTAAAGTTTAAATACTGAAGTTAGGATTTATGACGTTAGTCTGATATCAGTATCAGTTTTATCATTATGTTTTTTTACAGAAATCTTTTAAGCTAATTGTCTAAATCATTATTTGTTATGAAATACTTATTAGTAATCTTAATGGGGTTAATACAAGTATCAATGCTTGCACAGATGGATTATATATATGACTATAATCCACCCAGCCCATCTTCACAGCCTCTTACCATTAGAGCAGTGGAAGATAACCATGCTTTGATTTTTTCTGGTGATTTTCAGCCCGAACGCTTAGATTTTTATTTAACAAAGGTAGATTATACTGGACAAGAGATTAATACTGTTTTTGTAGATGTCGATAATTATTATGATGTACGTTTGATAGATGTGTTGGTAGATGATGGCAAATATACCTTAATAGGATTTGGAGTAAACCTGATTAATGATAGTCTCTATTTTCTCACGATACAATGTCTGGAAGATCTGAGTCAGATGCAGGTGATTGATCAGCGCTCATTGTCATATCCGTGGTTTACTGCCGTTTTTTATGACGTAATATATAACCCTGATACCGATCATTACAGTTTACTGTTTAATATTGGAGAGAAGCCTGAATACAATAAAGAATTACTTTTTGTAGTGTTTGACAGGAAGGGAGCAATATTTTCTTTGGAGTCATTTGGCAAAGGTGCTTTATATACTGATCACATTTATAATTCTGATACAAAAAAGCACTATATGGTTGCTAATGATAATTTAATCATCTACAGCGAGGATAAGGGTATTGAACGACGTATTGATAATTTTTTTATAAAATTAAATGATAAAAGGTATTTTTTTATTGAGTACAAAATCATATCAGCTGATGATGAAAAGATCAATTTATTAGGAAGACGTGGGGCAGAACGTTCTTTATTTACCTATGCAGTTTATTTTACGGAGGATGGATGGGAGCAAGTATCGTATAATGAGGGCCTTGTTCCTGATTATAAATATTATGTATTGAAAAAGGTGATAATGCCAGATAGTCGTTCTATAATTTCAGTAAGTACCGATTTGCTGGATGGAAGTTATTACGATCCTAATGAGTCTTATTTTTATGTATTTGATCCTGAAATGGAAGTCAAGAAAACCTATAAGATTGGTGCAGATATAAAAACGGCCTATCAAATAAAACAAGTGGATAAAAATTGCAATATACTGGGAATAGGTTGGGAATTAATTACTAATAAATATACGTATTTTATAATGCCTTGTGATAATAATTATTTAGTAGAGACGGACGATGTAGCGGAGGAGCCTATCAGATTGGAGGTATATCCTAATCCGACTCATAATATGCTTTTTCTTCCATCAGATTTTGATAATACTATCGTGACTATTTACAATCTATCAGGCCAAAAAGTATTCAGCAAAGAGATAAAGACAGAATCAGATAAAGTATTAGACGTAACACATTTAGCTCATGGCAGTTTTATACTTTCAGTTTCAAAAGATGGCCGGCTCTACCACAGCAAATTTATTAAAATATAAAAATATTCAAAAACACATAAAATTTAACACGATGAGAAATTTATTTTTTTGCATTTTATTATTTACATTACCAATAGTATTATTAGGTCAAAAAGGGGTACAATGGGGTGTAGGTCTCAATCATATCATTACAAATATTGAGACAAAAAAATATCTAAATGAAGACAATCTCAAAATATCCAACCTTTATGGGGCATCTTTAAATTTAGATTACAGCTTTAGTGATAAATTTAGAATAAAATCAGGGTTAGAATACAAGGTACAAAACATTGATTTTCAAAACCTAAATAGTTATAAGGTAGAATATATTAGTATCCCTTTGATATTGAGCTATAATTTCCTTCAATTAGAAAAGTCGGGACTTTCATTTGGTATAGATGCAGGGGTCTCATTTGATAAACCTGCATTCCAATCACGATATTTTAGCAAAACATCAACAATAGCAGGGATGAATTCAAAAACTATTACGACATTAGAAATCAATTCCGAGGAATTGCCAAAAAGAGTTTTTGAGTTTAATGATTATATGAGTTTGAGATTTGGTATTAATGCAAAATATAACATAGGTAAACGTGGACAGCTCAATTTTTTTGCTCACAGTACGAGTTATGGAATTTCCAATATACTGACTTATAGGTTAAATGAGCGAGTAACTGTTGATGGAACAGAAGTTTCTAACAAATCCGTAGTAAATAATATAGGCATATCTAATAAAGGTATTCAGTTTGGATTGTATTATACATTTGGCACATTGACTTTTAAGGAGCAGTAACTACTTTGATTGGGCAAATGAAATACGCATATCAAGACAAAAGAAAAGAAACTTTACCAATAAGACAAAGTCCTTCGTTTCCTTCAAAAGCCTTTGAATAACGTAAAACCCAATAAAATATATGAGTTGAAATCGGCTTTCCTCGGTAAATAACGGGAAATATAAGTATTGAAGGCATGTAGAAGAATAATTGATTAAGATATTATGAATGATGGAATAACAGGAGTTATTATAAAATACCTTGTCGTTTTTACCCAATCCCAAACCCTTTCCCTTAAAATGGAAAGGGCTTCATTTGGTTGTAAATGAGGGAATTAGGAGTAAATTTAGTAAAAACAATACATCGAAAAACTAAGAATTAAAACGCCAAACCCCAAGCAAATCAGTCATCCTTCACTTTTAAGGGAAGGACCGAGGATGGGTAAAAAAATGTCAAAAACAAGCTACAACACCCAGACACCCCAATTTGACTTCACCTAAACAAACAAATATTATATAACAATGAAAGTTGCCCACAGTATCAAAAATAAGTTGACAAAAGGTTAAAAAAAGTGTCAACCTTATTCATGGGACTTCAGGCTTCAACCTAACACCTAACACCTAACCCCTAACCCCTAACACCTAACACCTAAAACCTAAAACCTATTCCTATCATCCTTTCTGGACTTGACCCGATATATAAGATCCCAAAACATATTTTTTGTCCGGTAGATACTATTGAAAGAAGTCATCTCACCGCCAAAGCCCGAAAACAAATCAAACAGTGATTCCATGCTGCTGCCTTCGAAGTCAAACCGATGAACAAATGCTGAAGATGCTAAGATGGAGTGATATATTACTAAGGGAATAGCGCCACTTTGCCTCAAATCAGGATCAGAGCCGAGCATCATCAGATAAGCCGTGTCTTTGTCTAAGATAATATAAGCCGTAGCGTGAAGCCGGTTTTTGCTGTCTGTGACAGTAAGAATTAATCTATTTGCATATTGTAAGATGGCCTTGTCAAGATCATCAAAAAACTGTTTTGACCAGATTAGCGGCATTCCTTTTTTAGCCATGATGTCATTGACCTGATTATAGACGAGCGCAGGATTATCAGATGATGTTACTTTAAGTGCAGTAGCAGCCTTGTTGATTTTATTCCTGACATTCGTAGCTGTATCGGTAAGAGACCATGATTTGAGGTCGTTGATGATAAAAGTGTATCGGGTCGTCTGCTCAAATCCTTTCCAGTAAAAAGGTAGCCAGTTTTTGTATTCATGCCAGAAAGATTGTCTGTATAGAACAGCGTCTTTAGGTATTGACTCTAACAGCTTAGAGATAATCCGGCTTTCTTTCTGGATTTTGTAAGTGTATTTTGTAGAGGTAGAAGCAGTGAGCCAAATCCCACCAAATGGTGTCAAAGGTGGCATGATGATAAAGGGACGGCCATACCGTTTTACCGTGTAAAAAACGAGCGCACCTTCGATATCGCCCTTATCTGTCATAGCAATGATAGCATCCCATTTTCCATGTGCACAAACCTTATCCAGATACCAAGGTCTGAAAAAAATGGGCATATCTTCCTGTTTTGCTGCCCAAGTCGTATATTTGCCTTTGTCGAGTGTTACCATACTTTAATCCACAAAAGTAATTAATTTGTTTGATTAATCGAAATATTTAACGGGGTCTCGTCAATGTGTGTGATGGTATTATCATGTCAGGATATATCCGGAAAATAGATAATCCTCAGACAAGTAGTGTGAAATCTGTGTAAATTTTTAAAATTATATTAATGATTTTTTTAAAATACTTTTTATTATAATAATTCTGTGTTAACTTTACTAAAATATTTGTAATTATTTTTATTATAATAATTCAAAAAAACAAAAATACGAACAGATTGAAAATTTTATTAGGCGTATTTGCAATTACCGTTTGTACATTGGGAATTTATTCATGTTTGAAAGACGATATACTCAAAGAAAACCTTAGTATAGAGACTCAAACACGAACCAGTGTGGTTAATCATAATTTTATAAAAGGAGACGGAGGAGTCAGACCTGAATCCGATTATAGACCAGATGAAGATCAACCTGTAAAAACTGTTTTAGGGGTCATTAGAAACAATCCATATTCAGTTGAGAATATGACAGCTGCCTGGAATATATTGTATAAAGAAAATCTTTCGACTTTACCTAAGACCCATACATACATCAAAATTTCTCCTGCATCAGATGATGACTTAGAAAAATTGAGACAATATACTATGGATGAAAAAATAGCTTTATTTGATTTTCCATTAGAAAATGAAGTGGTGCTTATGGGTGATTATTATACCGATCCCTCCGCTTCAACCCCTGAACTCACTTATCAATATGCTGTCGTACCCGTAGGACGAGTGTTTCCAAATGTTAATTATAGTGTAGTTTCGGATCTTGTGATTGCACCCTATTTATCATATCTGACTTATACATCATTTATGATGACCGGAAATGTTTATGCTCAAACACGGGGAGGTGATGGCAACGGTGGAGGAGGAAGTGGATCATCGAGCGGAACAGGTAATTGGGTTT
Source organism: uncultured Aureispira sp. (assembly GCA_964501555.1). GTDB lineage: Bacteria > Bacteroidota > Bacteroidia > Chitinophagales > Saprospiraceae > OLB9. The sequence goes on from CAZCTQ010000001.1 coordinate 66,709, forward strand.
ATACTATACCAAACAATACTACTGTTCCAACTATACCCGGGACTAATTTCCCACCACAAAATGGCTGTATGCCTTCATGCCCGTCATTTCCATGCTGCTTTTTACCGTGGTACGACTGTAATACTACATGTGGAGGTGACCCAATAAAACCTAATTGTCGTCCCGGATCACCATTTTGGCCAAATTGCCTTTCTCTATATGATGAGGTATATCCTAATATAGTTTCCGATCCGGATGATGAGCCTGACCTTGATGATGAAGATCCTAATTCTTCACCGCCTTCAGACCCTTATTATTGCGAGTGCGTGTATTATTTATATAGCAATGAGCAAAATAGATGGATTGTCGAGAGTGTAGATGGTGATTGTAGCCAATTTGAAGAAGATGGCTGGAATACTACCTCGTCAGTGGAGTGTACAGGATATACACCACCGCCACCGACGACACCTAATCTAACAATTAACGGATGCGGATGTCAGGTCTATACCAATCAACGAAAACCCGGAGGTTGTATTAATGTTTTAAATACAAATACTACAGAGCTTACAGGTGTACGCAGAGTTGCCGTACACATGAAAGACAATTGGTTTACTACTGATGTCACCTTTACAGATGCTGGTGGATGTTGGAAAATCAATCAGGAATATCATGGACGTGCCTGGATGTGGGTAAAATTTTATAATGGTGCTGCTACCATCAGAGCGTTGAGATTGGCTGATCCTTTGGATTTGTTTTTAGGAGTCAGAGATTATGTAGGGATGCTGTCAGGACCGAGATTTAATAATATCAATGTAGAATACTTAGGATCTAATAATGGCAGAAGTGCCGATCAGTTATTTTGGGTAGCTGCTACTACTCATAATGCAGTACAGGATTATTTGAGTAATCCTGATGGTATTCCGGTATGGTCTGATCTGAATATTATTTTATCCCCAGCCGAGTCAAATACAGGAGGAGCTCCTATGCTCCATAAAGGCTTCTCTGCAATGACTACCTTCGCAGATCTTCTGATGGCATGGGCATTGGGTCCGCTTGCACCGGTCGCAATAGTTTTGGCACATAATGTATTTTATCCTGATATAACTTATGGTTATAGAGGTCTGGGAGGTACTACTACCGGGCGTACTTATAATATAATTTATCATGAAATGGCACATGCCAGTCACCACCAGTTAGTAGGGGAGCCCGCCTGGGATCTTTTAAGATTTCACATCGTTGTAAATAGTATTGCCGGAAATGATACTTACGGCAGCCCCGGTAATTTTGCACCTGGGTCAAACCCTCAATTCACCGCAGTGGCTGAAGGATGGGCACATCATTATGGAGATGTTTTGGCGGAGAATCCGGATTTAGAAAGACGCAACTTTAGGGATGGCTTTATTCCATGGGGATTAGGCTTGGATCTGTCAGACCCCCGAAGGACAAGTGACCCATCAGGGTATGATGATGAAGTATGTTGTTTTACTAATGCCCAGTACTTTTCATCATTGGCAGGGACACTAACCATGCAAGGACTTCGCAACAGGTATTTGAATGTCCATATCAACAGCACTTCAAATACATCTGCTCAAGTCAACAGCCTTTTTGATAATTATAATTTTTAAAAACCTTAATTTTAATCCAAAAATTATGAGATACTCATCAAATCCAATACTATTTTATAGTCTATTCGTGCTTTTGAGTTTATATTCTTGTGGCCATATAGCCACAATCATACATGAAGAGTGTACCACTGTAAAACCTTACCAGTTTAATATTCCTGTAAAGACCCTACCGTCAAGATCTGTGTTTCAGGTAGGGGATACCGTAGCTATAAATTTTAACTTTAATGCTAAGATAAAGGATCAAACGGATGGAAATTTTTATGACTTTAAAAATGCTAAGGCATTTTATCCTGTCATTCGGTTGTACCGTTTGGAAGAAAGCGTCAAAAATCCTTTCTTTTTTGATTTTAGTGATACTTGTTGTATCCATGCTGATAATTTGTTAGTAGATCATAATCTACAGGATAGAGAAAGCCGGAATGATGCTGGGCTTAGCTTTGATTATATATATGATCAAAGTGATGATGCTTTCTATGGTAAAGTTTCTTATATTATGAAAGAAAATGGCATCTATTATTTTAAAATAAACATCTTAGAAAGCAGGCAGGGTATAAGCTATTTTCCAAACAAATGCGGTACAAGATTAGTGGATTTTTATTGCAATCAGCAAACAGATGGTAATTTTGATTTGGTGAAAAATTTTATTTATCCTAATGGTATTCCATATTATATAGATAATATAGGTAAGCAACAGTTTATAGCGGATGGCGGATATGCCTTTGAAGTTAAGTAGTTAAAAATATAAGGGTATAAGATTTTAAACAAACTCGCTTTCTTGATTCTTATGATATAAGCACAAACAGAGATTTAATAAACAGATTAAAAAACCGTTTCAGCATTATTACGTCACTACCAATTTGTTTTAATTCCATGCAAAAGCCCCAGACACATACTATTCTCTACTGTTATGCAGGCCATTCGGTCTTTGGCAAAAGAGATATTGAATGGATGTCGCAAATGTATAACGTCAAAGTAGCACATTTTGAGATAAAGACGGATGTTATTTCAAAATTAATGAGCTATTTAGCGTATAATATCAGGGTGCTTTGGCATATATGGAAGGCAGATACCGTTGTCATTAATTTTGGGTCGTGGCACGCTGTTTTGCCCGTAGCTTTGGCGAAACTTATTAATAGAAAATCCATTATTTCATTAGGAGGTTTTGATGCTGCCAGTATTCCGTCTTTGAAATATGGTGTGTTTTACCGGAATAATCTTTTGCAAAAAGTGATGCGTTGGACGTACCGACAAGCTACCTATATTTGCCCTGTGAGCGATGCTTTAGTCTATTTTGAAAACAAATATGCTGATCCTTTGCGAGTCGGTTATAAAACCGGTATTCTCCACTTTTTGCCTGAGTTAAAGCCGAAAATCAGGGTCGTTCCACCTTTAATAGATTTTAACTTTTGGCAACTGGGTGATAGTCACAGGAATGGCGAAATTTTGGCATTAGCTTATGTTTATCATCCACAGACATACCATCTGAAAGGCTTTGACCTGATTGTGGCCTGTGCCAAAGAATTGCCGGAATACCGATTTACCTTCGCCGGATTTTCGCCAGAGATGATTGACCTCTATCAGCCTGATATGCCTATCAATGTCACCTTGCTTTCTTTTCAATCCAAAGAAGATACCAGAGCGATGTTTCAAAAATATTCGGTATTTTTGTTGCCATCCATGACAGAAGGTATGCCCAATACATTTTGTGAAGCCATGCTTTGCGGATGTACGCCGGTCGTATCTGATGTGAGTATTATGAAGACGCTTGTCGATGATGAAAATTATGTTGTCTTATACAGGGATAAAGAGTTGTTTAAAAAGGCCATTCTTTACGCATTAAAAAACCCTATTCATGAGGATTTAAACAGAGATAAGGTGACAAATTATTTTGAAGATAAAGACCGGATAAAATTGATGTCAGCACTCATTAATCAGCCATGAAAAAGCCATTTTTTTCTATAATAATCCCGACGTATAACCGTGCGCATCTTATTCATATACCGATTGAGAGCATACTTCATCAGACGTATGATGATTGGGAATTAATCATCATTGATGACGGTAGTACTGATAATACCCGAGCAATAGTAGAAGCCTACCATGATACACGGATTCACTACGTGGGGCAGGAAAATCAGGAAAGAAGTGCAGCCAGAAACCACGGTATTTCTTTAGCTCAGGGCGAATGGCTTTGTTTTCAAGACAGTGATGATGCATATTTGTCCAATCATTTAGAGGTTTTATATAATGGTATAAAAAAATATCCTGAATATAAATGTATAAAATCAGGCCTTATAATTCATCAGGATGGAGGAGAAATACATCGGACGGATACAAAGCCTTTATCAAGATATGATACCTTTCCTTATGAAGCTTTTCATACGGCAACATATCATTATAGCATATTCCCTGAGATACAATTTGATGAAAGATTTCACGCTAGTGAGGATTTACATTTTATTTTACAGGTAGGTATGCAATATCAGCAAAAGATCTTGGATTCATGGACAGGAATTAACAATTATAATCCAAATAATAGTGGACGAATCGGACCATATTATGAAGAAAGAATCATCAATCGACGCGCGTGTTTAAAAGATATTTTGAACTGGAATACAACATTAATCCAACCTTATTTAAAAAGAGAATTGTGTCGGGGAGAAATGCTACTATTCTCAGGTCATTTGAAATATCGTAAGCATAGCCTTTTCAAAGCATTTCTCAATAATTTAAGCATGTTTTTTCGGTTTCCAGTTGAGTATTTAAGGCTTTTGATTTCGATAGTACTGGATAAAACGACAAAAAAATAGGCATCAGAATGATACGAATGACTCATTTAATTAAATAGATTATAGTGAAAAAATTAGTACTTGTAGGGAATGCTTCTTTAAATAAGGATATGTCCGCTTTTATTGATGCGAGCGACGTTGTTATTAGGTTTAATGATGCTAGAACTTTAGGAGTAAAATCAGGGTTTAAAACGGATATTCTTTGTGTCAGAAATACCGGTGGTCCTGCACTCTGTTTTATTGCTAACAAATCTGTAAAAAAATACCCAAAATTCCCTGACTTGTCAGAAGTTTGGTTTCCAAGGAATGGAGATACTTTTACTGAATATTCAGAAAAAATCATTGAATCAAACGAACTTTGTGATGTTAAAATTAGACGATTTTCTAAGGAATTGAATAATAAAGTTTTTGAAAAATTAGTAGTCATTAGCAAATCGGAAAAAATCTATCCAAGCTCGGGATTTCTTGCACTCTCTTATATACTTGAAACTTCAGAATTTGACCAATACGAAAAGTATATCGTTGGTTTTACTTTTGATATGTGGGAAGGACATCCGGCAAAAGCCGAGAGAATACTGGTGGAAACCTATTGTAAACAATATAAAGATCTACACTTTATCCCAGTGACGCACTATAACAGAATAAGGCGGATAATCAAGGATTCTAAACTTTATGCTATCCTGAGGTACATAAAAGGAAAAATTACTAATTGTTCATTATAGATAAAATTTGCCCAGTTTTTATGTTCCCAATTATACATAATGTTGTAATTTATGAGCCGATTAATGGAATTAATCGGTGCAAATATACAAAGAATTTGAGCCGATTAATAAAATAATACCCATTATATTTTTAAATGGTCTAAAGATTGGACTGATTTGAATGTATAATGGGTATAACTTGCTCAGACAAAAAAAATCTTAAAACATGAACCGACACAATTTCAAAATATTGTCTATTTAAAGAAATCGTCCTTATTATAAACAGGGTCATTTTTTGACATGATTCTAAGGATGGTATAAGGCAATATAAGTAACTTAATGAGTTTTTTTAAAGGATGGTTCTTTTTAAATATCCACAAATAGTCATATTCTATAAAATCCATAAAACTTTTCAATATCCTTTCTCTTGGCAATCGATGCTCTAAGGATAGATGAAAATGTTTTTTTGCCTTCATTCTTCGGTAATATACCGCTTCTGTCAGATTTCGAGTTGTGTTATGAGCATGTCTATAATAGACTGCAACGGGCTTGTTGTAATCGCCAGTCATGACTTTACAGCTGATCAACATCCTAAGTATTAAATCAGAATCCTGAGCCTGTTTAAGACTTTCGTCAAAATAACCTATGGTGCCAAAAACGGATCTTTTGAAAATGAACCCATCAATATGAAGATTAATAGATTTGGCAGCTTTACTCCATAAATCAATCGTTTCAAATGAAGGTAAATTACCTATTATTTGTTCACTTTTATAATGAGAATTTAGGGACTCCTCATCTTTCATATCTATAGTAATTGTTCTTACGGAATGGGCAATAGCTTCGAGTTCAGGATGACTGTTGAATAATTCTTTGTCGCCTTTAAACCTATTCTTTAAATAGTAATCATCCGCATCCAAAAAAGCAATATAATCAAACTGCGCTTTTCTTATTCCGGTATTTCTTGCACCTCCTGCACCTTTTATGCCTTCATTAGTCAATACCCTGATTTTACTATTTTCTCGTTCCCATTTTCTGCATATTTCCATACTTTTATCCGTGGAGTGGTCATCGACGAGGATAATTTCGGCCACCTCTGGTTGGTCAAAGACAGAATGAATACACCTATCTAAGTATAGCTCTTCATTAAAGACGGGTATGATGACTGAAACTTCCATAGTTAATTTATTCTTTTTTCCAATTTTGCTCCACTAATACCGTTTGTAGTCGTGGTGAAGGAATCTCACCAGTCTCAAAAAAGTAACCATGTACAACATGAATCGTACCTGCTTCCTTCATCCAGTTATGGGTTAAGCTTCCCTTGGTAAGTATGAGATTATAGGTATAATATCCCGGGCTTAAAGGAAATTTATCTATACTGCAAACTAGTTTATTTTCCCCTTTTTCTAAATCTAATTTTAATCCATGTACATTACTGCTAAATCCTGTCATAGGACTACCTTGTAAATTTCTGATTAATAATCCCACTAATACATTTTCAATGGGTCTGTCAGTATGGTTTTGAATTTCGATTAAAACATTTACGGTTTGTCCTGTTTCTATCTGTGTCAATGGAAGTCCATCCTTATCGGTAAATGTACAATCGTTAAATACGATATCCTCTGTTTGAGTTCTTTCTTTGTCAAACATTTTCCACTGCTGATTTAGGAAGTTTTCATGGTATGAACCTATGATTTCATCCGTTGGTCCGGTACTTTGCTGAGTGCCTTTGTCTAATAGGAGGCTTGTTGTCGTGAGTTGCTTGATTTGCGAAAGGTTATGACTGACAAAGACAATGGATTTTCCTTGCCCTTTGCTGATGTCATCCATTTTGCCGATACTTTTCTTTTGGAATTCAGCATCTCCCACAGCCAGGATTTCATCAATAAGCAGAATCTCCGCATCAAGAAATGCAGCGACAGAAAAGGCAAGCCTCAGTTGCATACCACTCGAATAATGCTTTAACGGAGTATCTATAAAATCTTCTACACCCGAAAAATCCACGATTTCATCAAATTTGCTTTTAATCTCCGCATAACGCATCCCGAGAATACTACCGTTAAAAAATATATTCTCACGTCCTGTCAATTCGGGGTGAAAGCCGGTACCTACTTCCAGTAAGCTGGCCACGCGCCCACGTAGCGTGACACCGCCTTTTGTCGGTGGTGTAATCCTGGAAAGAATCTTTAGCAGTGTAGATTTTCCGGCACCATTACGGCCTATGATGCCTACCGATTCACCCGGTGTCACTGCAAAGTTAATGTCCTGCAACGCCCAAAATGTTTCCTTTTTATTTCCACTGATTATTTCCGGCAATTGCATGAAGGTGTCGCGAATACTTTTGTATTTGCGATTTGTACCTCTATTGTACGCTTTCCAAACTCCTTGTATGTCGATGGCGGGCTTCATGTTATGGTACTTTTAAACAATATCAGCAAAATAAGCCTCCGTCTTTCTAAAGACAAAAAGGCCTGTGAGTGCAATTAGGAATAGAATAGCCGGCATGGCCCATGATATATTGCTCAGGTCAAGATGGCCGGATGCGAGTGTATTTCTCACCGCAATGATAGCATGATGCAAAGGATTAATCTCTAAAATGGCCTTTAAAAAGGGTGTTTTAAGACTTGCATTATCAAACATCACTGGTGTGATAAAAAACAGGCTTTGGATAAAAAAAGGAAGGGCATATCTGACATCTCGGTATTTAACATTGATTGCTGACAATAGTGTGCCAATGCCAAAAGCCAAAACAATCGTTATCAGATAAGCATATCCAAAACTGACAATTAAAGGAAAAACAGCAATATGTATGCTCTCAGCCATATTGTAATAGATGCCAAAGGCCATTAAAACCAACAAACTAATACCAAAGTCAAATGAGGCGGTCAGTATAGCAGATACAGGTATAATGAGTCTGGGGAAGTATATTTTTTTGATGATATTGGCGTTTCCTACCATGCTGTTTGCGGCACCGGTGATGGATTGATTAAAGAGATTCCAGATTAGCAAGCCACTGAGATAGTATAATGGTGCAGGTATAGATCCCGTCTGTAAGCCAAGCCCATTAGAAAAAATAAGAACAAATATCAGCATCATAGACAAAGGCTGCAACAGCGTCCACAGTACGCCGAGGAAAGCCTGTTTATACCGTACTTTGATCTCCTTCCAAGTAAAGAAATACAATAATTCCCGATACTGCCAGATTTCTCTCCAACCTGTAGTTAAGCTGTTTTGGGATTTTATGACAATTTCAGTAGGCAAATTATTGGATTTGTAAAGTGCAAAGATAAAGATTTATCCCTTAGTTTTCTTGATGGCAACAAAATTTCCTGAGTTAATTTTGTTGGGATTGTTTTTGATGAAGGAAGCCCATCCATTGTGTTTTTTAAGGCCTGCGAGCATGCTGCTGCTTTGATTATAGTGGCAGACTGCGACACCAAGTGCATCAGTAGCGTCGAGATGTTTACTGGTGATTTTGATTTTTAGGATCGACTCCAGCATAGCAGCTACTTGTTCTTTAGAAGCATTGCCATTACCTGTGATGGACTGTTTGACTTTCTTAGGTGCGTATTCCTGTATCTGCAAGCCCATCGTCATTGCCGCTGCCATAGCTACGCCCTGAGCACGCCCTAATTTGAGCATAGACTGGACATTTTTCCCATAAAACGGTGCTTCAATGGCTAGGTGTTCAGGCAGATAGGTCTCAATAATCTCCTGCAATTGCAAAAATATTTCTTTAAGTTTTTCATGATGATCTTCATATTTTTCTAGGTGAAATACACCAAAATTAAGGACTTTTAGAGCGCTGCCCTGCACTTCTATCACGGCATAACCAAGGATATTGGTGCCAGGATCGACACCCAATATTTTATAGGAAGATTTTTTTGAAGTTGGTAGGATCGCCATGAATAAATTACAAATTTAACCGCAAATATATGCAATTATGATAGTAATACATAATGGCAATGGCTAATATGATAATATAGTTTAAAATTGAGTACTCAATATTCTATTGTTGACATTTTTACAGATTAAGGATGATTATGCCTGTAAGATTTTGTGTTAGCGACATTATTTTAAGCGACCTTTTTACAAACTATATCGATCTAATTTATTCGACATAAGTCTTTTTTTACGATCAAAGGTCTTTATTTCTCATTTTTATCTTAAAAAAATATAGTTTAGGCTTTTGTAAATCATAGGATTATCTTACCTTTGCAGCCCGAAATTAAATTTTCGCTTTAATAGTATTATTTTTTTAATCAAACACTTCAAAAAAATATGAATCAGTATGAAGTAAATTTTATCATCGATCCCGTACTGTCAGGTGATGAAATTAAATCGACAGCGAGTACATATGAGTCTATGTTAAAAGACCAGGGTTGCTCGATAGTACACGTTAACGAAATGGGTTTAAAACAATTGGCTTATCCTATCAACAAAAAGTCATCAGGTATTTATTATTGTGTTGAATTTACAACACCCACAGGAGCTATAATTTCTAAAGTAGAGTTAGCTTTGAGACGTGACGAGCGTATCATGCGATTTTTGACAGTTAAACTTGACAAATATGGTGTTAAGTACAACGAAGACAGAAGATCTGGCAAAATCAGCAGTTACAAGAGAAGGGATACTAAGAAAAAGCCTTTTGAGGGAAATGGACCTGCCACATCTGAAGCTGCACCAGCACACGAAGTTAAGGCTTCTGCACCAGCACCAGCTCCAGCTCCAGCTCCAGCACCACAAGTTGTAGGTAAAAGTGAAGAAGAATAATTGATTAAACCTTTAAAAAATTAAAAAATGGCATCAAGAGACGATATAAAATTCTTAAGTAATCCGAGCATAGGACAGCAAAAAAAGAAGTACTGTCGCTTTAGAAAATATGGTATTAAATATATTGATTACAAAGATTCAGAATTCTTACTTCAGTTTGTAAACGAACAGGGTAAACTACTTCCAAGAAGAATTACCGGTAACTCATTGAAGTATCAAAAATTAGTAGCTGTGGCTGTAAAAAGAGCAAGACACCTTGCTATTCTACCATACGTTACTGACTTATTAAAATAATCTTTAAAATTAATTGAGAAATGGATATAATTCTTTTAAAAGATATAGAAAAACTGGGTGATAAGCACGATATCGTGAGTGTAAAGCCTGGATATGGACGTAATTTTTTATTTCCACAAGGTCTGGCTGTTAATGCTAATGCTGTTAATCGCAAAAAAAGAGACGAAATTATAGCAGAAGAAGAAGCTAAAGAGGCAGCGAGATTAGATGAATACAAAGTAATGGCAGCAAAATTAGATGGCAAGGTTGTTAAAATCGGTGTAAAAGCTGGTACAACTGGTAAAATCTTCGGTAGCGTTACTAACGTTCAGCTTGCTCATGCTATTAAAGATCAGTTTGATGTAGAAATCGAGCGTAAGAAGATAGTGCTTCCCGAAGAGGTTAAAGAGCTTGGTACTTATACGGCTACTTTAAACCTCCATAAAGAGTTTACTTCAAAGGTTGACTTCGAATTAGTTGAAGAGTAATCAGCAGTTGATTTAAAAATATTAGAAGAGTTCCATTCCTGAGGTAAGGATTGGGACTCTTTTTATTTTAAGTGATTTCTGTTATTTAACATCATATAATTATCTACGACCTTTAAAGCTACGCTATTAGGAAATTGCTTATTAAAGATCTCGTCATGGTATTGCATGGCAGCATCGGCATCTTGTTGTCTCATACCAAGATGATTAAATAGCAAAATACCATTTTCGGTAAGATTAGATTGGATGATTTCTAAAAACTCCGTGGTAAGGAATATTTTAGGAATTTTGTCATCTATAAATATATCCACACATATCATATCATATCGATATTCTGTTAGTTGGACAAAATTCCACGCATCGGCATTAATCATTTGAACTTCAGATTTGAGGTCATCCAGTACGTATTTAGAAGCCAGATAGATAACGGTATCGTCTATTTCTACACCTGTATAGCTATATCTTTTTCCGTATTTTTTTTCAAGCATATACGGAATACTGCCGAGCCCAAAACCTAGAATCAGGACATCTTTTATAGAGTCATCTAATTGCAATTGATTAAAGGTTTCTGTAAAATTATCGTATTTATCTCCATAAGAATAAATAGCATTGGGTGTGCAGAGCTGATATCTGCCTTTACTTAATAGGACATGGAGCTCTTCATTGTAATCGGAGGACATCGACTCGATATGTACATCTGTTATATAACTCCATAATGACTTTAGTAAGGGTGGCTTCATATAGTTATAGGTGTTGATTCTGAAATTTTGTCTAAGACATTGAGGATGATTTCTGTGCCCTCGCGTATCTGATCCGGTGTGATAATCAGTGGTGGTGCTATCCTGAAAGAACGATCATTAAATAAAAAGTAATCAGTTAATAAACCGTGATCCATTAATGATTGAATGACAGGTGTCAGCATAGAAGCAGAGGTAAGTTCCACAGCCATCATCAGCCCGGAAGACCGGACTTCTTTAATAGCAGGATGTACTAATCTAGTATGTAAAAGTTGCTCTTTTTGTCTGACCTCTTTGATATAATCCGTGGATATTAAAACCTTAAGCGTCGCAAAAGCAGCAGCGACACTCACAGGGTGACCACCGAAAGTAGTGATATGACCCAAAGCTGGATTCTTTGCCAGCTCGATCATAAGATCTCTACGTGCCACCACACCGCCTACAGGCATACCACCACCCATAGCTTTAGCGATAAGAAGAATATCCGGTGTTACATCGTATTTTTGATGTGCAAACATAAATCCAGTCCTTCCAAATCCCGTCTGGATCTCATCTAATATCAATAATGCACCTGTTTCATTACATCGTTGTTGTACTTTTTTTAGATAATCCTGAGCAGGTGGGATAATGCCATTTTCGGCTTGTACGGGTTCTAAGATTACACAGGCTGTCCTATTAGTAATCTGATTTAAATCTGCCTCCTCATTAAATCTTATGTGGTTAACCTCCGGAATTCCGGGTGCATAATGTCGCGTAAATGCATAATCGCTACGTAGGCTCTCTGCAGCAATAGTGCTACCATGATAGGCATTGCGACATGAAATGATTTCTCTTCGTCCAGTGGCCTTCCGTGCTAATTTGAGTGCGGTTTCTACAGCCTCGGTTCCACTATTTACGTAATACACAGAGTCAAGTCCGTTATTAAGTACTTGGCTCAGTAGCTGGGCATATTCTACCTGAGGACTTTGGATATGCTCACCATACACCATCGTGTGCATATAGGTAGCTGCCTGTGTCTGTACAGCTTGTACCACAGAAGGATGACAATGCCCCAAAACACTTACCGATATCCCTGAATCAAAGTCTAAATATTGTTTATCTTGATGATCGTAGATATACATGCCTTCAGCACGACTAACCTCTATGCCAAAGGGAGTAAGGCTCGTCTGTGCAACATGCTGCAGGAATAATCGTCGGTAAGAAGACATAATATAAGCTTTAGGTGACAAATATATAAAAAATATAGGAGAACGACGAAAAGGAGCAAGGTTTATTTAAAAAAACATAATTACTCCTTATTCAGAATATAGTATAGCTCGCTATGAGACAAATTTTTAATGCATATTTTTGTAATGAATTTCTAAATCTTGATTTAACAAAAGTGTTCCAGTTCATTTGAGGCTGACTATGGTAGCAATGCATAAAATCATTCAGGATGTGCTATCGGAAGTTATAGACTAGTGAAAAACACGATTGAGATAAGATTTTCCAGACGATAACATGTTGATAATGGGTAGGGTGCTTAGATGGTAATATCCATATCGTGAAATGGAAGTTTTATAGACATTACTTATTAAAGTCAATGAATACTCATTATGCATTCAAATTAGCCCAATCTTTATAAAAAAATAGCAAATCTCTGTGTTAGAAAGCTCCACTATAGCTAAGGCTATGTTTATGTTTGATGCCTTGATATTTATTATTTTTTCTACTAAATCTTTGGACCATTTAAAAATATAATGAGTCTAAAAGCAAATTATTGTATTATTTTTGTAGCTTGTAAATTGAGAGGTGAAGTTTAGTAGAAGATTTTTTGTTTTTGAGGTTAAGAAATTTCAATACCTAAATGTAGTGCTAAGCTTAGTATTTTAATTATTGAGAAATGAAGATCTATTTAATCAAAACACCGGAATATAATGAAGAGGCATTTAGGGACGTAGCCGATTTGCTCAATACAATTGATGGCCCTATGCAGTTTATTCCTTCTTTATATGAATTTGAAAAAAGTGAATTTTACTTTCTAAGATATAGTTTATTTCCTCATCACAACTTTAGTTATCCATCTAATGATAATGCGATAAAATTTGACCCCAATAAAATTCATCCATTGAGTTGGCGTGAACTCTTTTCGTTATGCAATTCTTACAGAAACCGTTTTGGAATTGAAGCCGATAGTTTTGTTGTCTTATTGACACAACGTAAGAATGCCCTAAATTGGTTTAGTGCACCTGATGGATTTAATAATATTTTTGTTCACACAGCCGAATGGGATTCATATACTCATGTAAACAGTAAATATCCAATAGCTTATGAAGTAGTCCAAAACATAGTGCAGTCTTTGATGGATATCGATATGTCAACTATACCAAATGACTATTGCCACGAACCATTAAGAGGATGTATGAATGACTTTTGCTATAATAAAAGGCAGATTGTTATTAAACTGCAAACAGCTAATATTTGTGGTGATTGTATGGAAAGGATTAGAGGTAAGAATATTGATAATGAGATTATTATACAAGTTAATGCGCTGTTTAATAAAATCAGAAATGAATTTATTTTTCAAATGCCAAGACCCAATATTCCAGTTGTCGAGCCAGAGATAGAAACCCAACCTATAGCCGCTGCACCTTTAGTCGTAGAACGAAATGGAAGATTAATACTACCAACGCTCAACTTAGAAATTAAAATGACCCCATTGTTTAAAGCGTTATATCTTTTTTTTCTCTCTAAGCCGGAAGGTGTTACATTGTCTTCTTTATGTGATTATAATGCTGAAATATTAAATATATACATAAAGCTACGCCCGAGTGTTGCAGTGGAAGACGCTACGAGAAGAGTCGAAAACCTCACTCATCCAAACGGTGATGGATTTAACCCTGCAATGTCAAAGATAAACAGAATCATCAACGATTTATTACCGGCTTTGGCTGAGTTTTATCGAATTAGTGGTATTAAAGGCGAGACATACAGCATTCAATTACCACGTGGGTTGATAGATATTCGCTTCTAAAAGTCTATTACACGCGATATTTTGCAACCTTGCAATATGTTTATAAGGTTATTTTTCTACCGTTGGAGATATTTTGTGCAATATATTTGTGGTTTCAATGTTTAAATGTCATTGGAATAAACAATTTTTTTTTTAACACTCTAATTATTTTTAACATTATGAGATCATTCATTGTATCAGTCGTATTTTTATTTGTATCCGTTTTTTCTTATGCTCAATCTCAAACCAGAGTCAATGGGTATTATAAAAAGGACGGAACCTATGTACAGAGCCATAACAGACAAACACCTAATAAAACTAACCATGACAACTGGAGCACACAAGGTCAATCCAATCCATATAATGGAACTCAGGGAACACGGGCCAAAGATTATTCAAGAGAAGCTTATGACTATGGACAAGGCAAAACTATTAATGTAGGTCCGAATGGTGGACAGTATTACATTAATGACAATGGAAACAAAATATATGTCCCTAAAAGATAAGTGTTAAAATCTATAAACGGAAGTGTAAATACTACCCATCCGTACGTGTCTATTTTCCGTCTGTGTCGAATCAAAAAATCAGTTAAATATTTTTATTTATCTCGGCTAAAAATTTCTTTAAGATCGTATAACTAGTAAACTGCTTTTTAGTTTAGTGTTATAATTTACTGATCTGGATATAAATTTAGCTGCTAAACTTTTAAATTTAATATGAAACAGTTATTAATTCTTGCAAGTGCATTATTTTACTTTTTAGCACCTTCTGGTTACGGCGTTTTTAATACGCGAAGTTCGGATAAGGCCTTGGGTCTTGTTAGTACAAGTGTTCAGGGGAAGCAGGTAAATACAAGAGACTATATCCCTAATAATTATCCTTTAGAAAGGCCACGAACCTATAGAAATATTGACCATGATGAGGTTCAGTCGCCTACTCACTATAATGCAATCCCAGCTGGTGCATGTGCTATATGTAATGATGGATCATATTCTTTTAGTAAGCATCGTCGAGGCACATGTAGCCGTCATGGTGGGGTCTCTGAGTGGCTAAATAGACCATAATAAGAATATGATAAAATACTTATCGTCATATTATTTTTTAAAACACTTAAGATATAGACAATCGATCCTCTTTCTAAAAAATCTATAATAGACGAAGATAGTAAGTTGGGCAAAATAGCTATATGACTGATTTTGCAAAGTAAAAAAAAGTTACTTTTCTGACTTATAGTGCCGGGTTGATATAAAATTGCAAATGACTTAATGATAAAAATGAGAAGCAGAAATGATATTTTTCCATTTCTGCTTTTAATGTTAAGAAGTGTTTATTACATGAGTTCGATATAAGAAAAAGGTATCTCATAAAAGTATTCATGGATTTATCATCAACATGTTTTCGTACATAGCTTTGTATCATTTTTTATTTAATAAGCCATAGATTGCACGCCATTTTAAATTTGAAGCGTCTAATCCTATGCTACTTTGCCTGTAATTCTTGCACTCTTACGTCTAACTCACATTATATCGTTTAAGTCGTAAGAGTTATATCAAGTAGATTAATCAGGTATAATACAACAATTATCTTTTAAACATATATTTATCAATGATGGTCTGTATATCGTCTTTAAAATTTTTACTAATTGGCAATGTGACATTTTCTACTATGAGATCAAAGCCATCGATGGTCTTGATGGCATTTAGAGCTACTATATAGCTTCTATGGATTTTAATGAATTGACCTTGAGGTAGCTGATCTTCTATACTTTTGAGAGTGAGATAAGAAACAATCTTTTTGTCCTTTGTGTGTATAATTACATAATTGGACATGCTCTCGATATAAATAATCTGATTAGTGATTATTTTTTCGATTTTCTGATTGCATTTTACAAAGAAGAATTCATTTTGAGTATAAACATGTTCTAATCTACTTTGATAAAGTTCTTTTGCCTTTAATACAGCTTTATAAAATCGCATATAGCTGATCGGTTTAAGTAGATAATCGACTATTTCTAACTCATAGCTTTCTATGGCGTATTCAGGAAAAGCAGTTGTAAAAATGACCATAGGTGGATTTTTTAGGTTTTTTACAAAATCAATTCCGGTTACTACAGGTAACTGGATATCTAAGAAGAGTAAGTCTATTTCATTTTTTTGCATAAGGTTTGTCAAGTCCATGATGTTTTTACAACTCCCTATTAGATTTAAACAATCTATCTTTGCTACATAGGCTCCTATACCTTCTCTGGCTATCGGTTCGTCATCTACAATAGCGCACTTAATTCGATATTCCATATAATATTAGTTTTGAATAAATTATATTTTTATCTCTGTAATAATCAAAAAGATGGTTATTGGGATATAAGATTTGTAATCTCTTTTTTAAATCAGCTAATTGAGGTTCTTCAGTTGTAAATGTTTCAAAGTCATTAGGTAGTACTTCGAGTTTATTGCCTATCTCAAATATAACATTCTGTACATTATCGACCTTGAGATAAATAAATATATTAGGAAAGGATAAAGATATATGTTTCAGCGTATTTTCTAAAATCGGAGACAATAATAGTGGTGCAATTTTAAAGGATTTAGCTTCTTTATTGACCATGATTTTGAATTTTGGTGGATTAATTTCACGCAGTCTAAGGATTTCTACATAGTTTTCAATATATAAGATTTCTTTTTCTATTGTTGTATAATTCCCTTTAGAGTCATATAAAAAGTATCGGAGCATATCACTTGTGAGTTCAAGTATCTTTTTGGCCTTTTTATTTTCGCTGGAGATCATAAAATACATATTATTAATGACATTGAATAGGAAATGAGGATGGAATTGGTTTTTTAATAAATGTAACTCAGCATCTAATTTTTCTTGTTTCAATTTTTGTAATCTATTTTTGGATTTTAACTGATCGTGGATACCGGTCATAGCGCTTGCAAAGATCAAAGGAATCAAAAATGTCCATGACATACCTAAATAATTTCTTATGATAGACGGCAAGGAAAGAATACTATGTGGTGGGCGAAAATAATCTGGGTAATAGGTGTAGTAATAAATATAAAATATGATTAAATATACCGATGTCATTATAAATAATTGAAGGACTATCCATCCGAGGAAAGCAAAGATTCGTTTCTTATTTAGATACTTGGGCGTGACATAATAGACTGTAAAATAAAAGGGAATTATCATTATTAAAATTACAGAAGTATTTTCAAAGATAGTACTATAATAGGGAACATTATCATCATAAAAAATGATAACGTGCTCTATAATTAGAAATGACCAACATAAGATATGAAGTAATTTATATTTTTCGATGAGGTGATTCCACTGGATTTGTCCGCTTCCTATTATCATAGCTTTAAATTTAATTCCACAATAAAAAGGTTTTCGGAAGTAGAGATCTTAAACGAATGTTGGTCAGGATATATAAGTTTTAATCTCTTCTTTAAGTTTTTTAGACCTATTCCCTGTTTTTGTTTTTTGTCTATGGGCAGATGGCTGATTAAAGAGTAAGTATTATGAATGGAAATACATATTTCATTAGGATCCTCTGATTTAATACTAATATAGACCTTATTTTTACTGGCATCTTCATGATGTGAGAGATGCTTAAAGGCATTTTCTACTAAAGGTTGTATTATCAACGGAGCTATATAAAGATCTTTAAGGTTTTCTGTGATTTCGACACGGATGTCAGAGTTTTTGTCGATTCTCTGTTTTTGTACTTTTATGTAGCTGTTTAAGTATTGTAATTCCTTTTCAATCTCAATTTCATTTTGTGCACATTCATAAATTTGGTAGTGCATAATATTTTTAAGTGTATCGATCATATCTGTGGCTTCGGACTGATCATTTTTAAGACTGTCCTTGAGTGCAGTTAAAGTTTCGATTAAAAAATCTGGATTTATTTGACTTTTTAGATACTTTAATTGTGAAGCTAATTTTTCATTTTCTATATCAATAAATTGATTATTAATTTTAAAATTATTGTCAAATACTGCTATTGTACCACTCGTAAGCACACCAAGTAATGAATTCCATAAAAGGAGATAGAATAAATAGTTTGCGTCGTCCAAATTGTAACCAGTAAATAATATTGGTAATTTAAAGGTCACTTCAAATAATGTAAAATCAGTATTATCTAAATAATAGAGACCCACAAGACAAATGAATGCGGTGCATAGTACAGTAAGCGTAATACATATAGTGAGTATTTTGTACTTTTGATTGACTAATAAGACAGGAACCAAAAAAAGTGAGGTAATCAGATAGGCTGGTGACGATAAAATAATTAAAATTGAATAATAAATTATAAATTGCTGCCAATTGTTGGACTCTATTGGGTCTAAATTAGCTAACATCAAGCCGCTTAGTACAATCAGCGCTAAAATATTTAAAACTAATTGCTTGTTTATTCTGTATTTTGTCAATAATCCTGGCATGCGCTTATCTTGTCAAAATGGCTGCTTTTTATCTGTATTTGATATTTGTAAATAAAGATAATATCCTAAAAATCAAACTCAATTCACCTATTATGTCCCAAAGTTGTTTTAAACCTATACCTAAATTTATCTTCTACAATATTTAAAATTATACACGATCCAATATCTTGACTTTTATTGTATTTATAATTTTTATATAGATTTTTTTACTATATAAAATGATTTATTTTTAAGAACTACAAATATAGCTATCTTTTAAATGCTCAATGGATTTAATCTGTATAAAATAATCTAATATAACTTAGAAATGATGATATTTAAATCATTTGTTGTTTTTGAAAGACATACTTCTTTTACTTTAATATTGAGAATGACAGACTACTCTTTTTTGTTATTCACAACCTACGTATTCATAATTATAGATGTTTTCAACTTTTGGCTTCAAATCTGGTAAAGTTTTAATACTTTCAATGATGATTTTTGGATATTGACCATTTATTAATTGTTGAGTGTTTATAGTGTTTTGTGTAAACAGCTTATCGCGGTAATTTTCTACTATCCAATCCTGATAAATATCAAAATCAGTAGGATAAATCTCATAAAGTGGATTGATTATTTTCTGTGGAAATTTTTGGTAAGAATATAGAGAAGTGCCATTTTTATCTGTTAATTCATAATAGTAAGAGCGATTATTAAAATTAGTATAATTAAATATCTCAGCACTGGCAGTATTACCATCGCATAGGGTTGTGACTTTTATAGGAAATGTACCGATAAACTCAAAAGTAGATATACAGCATTTGCCATTGGCATTATCACACTCTGTAATTTTGGATATATTATTGTTGACGTACTCATAAGTATATGTAGTGTATTGATCTTGACGGGAAGCTATTTTGCCATTGTCGTAAGTATAAGTCTCTGTCCAGTCGGGTCTGATGACTTTATTTTGATAATATACGACTTTATCTATCTCAAAGTTAGCGTCTTGTTTATAGAAGACTTCTATCCAAGGCGCATTATTTACAAAGACTTTAGAAAGATGGCAACGTTTAAACGCTGGTTCCAGTAAGGAAAAGTCATTATCTGGTTTACTACAAGATGAAAATATCGAGATTAAAACTAAATATGCAATGAGAATATTAAAGAATTTCATATTTTAATAATTATAATTAAATAATGGTTTTACCTTCCTGAAAAATGGTAAGCTACGCCCACATAAGGCTGAAGCCTATTCCATTGTATAGCCTCCTTATACTTTATACCAAGATATTCGGATGACTGGTATCGTCCTATATTATAGCTTATATTGCAATCGGTAGAAAAAAAAGGTGTCAGATAGTAGGCTATTCCAATACCTGCATATAGTCCTAGACCTTTTAATTTTATTTCCTGAAGATTGTTAAATTCAAGACTATTGATGCTAATATTAGTGCTATTAAACATCGCACCACACGACAGGTTATACCTTAATTTTGAGGAGGTTGATCCACCTATATAAGATATTCCCGTGATAAAATTTTGGTGACGGCATCCTTTAGTATATAGCAAAAATGAAATCTCTTTTGCATTTAATGAAGTTGATAACGTAGATTGATAGCCTCCAAAAATCGAAAATTGCTCCGTCAATCCATAATTTACTTCTATATCTATTCCTATCGAAATTGCTTTTTTATCGGTTATTAAATCGCTCCTCCAAAAATCAACTAAAGCCGAAGATTTAAAACTTATCCCTTCATTAACCGATGCTTGATATACATCTTGGGCAGAAATATGCGCAAGATATATCATGATCATGTATATTATGATTCCATATCTACATGTTGTCTTTCTAAATGGTTGAATTTTTATGTTCACGATTAAATTTTTATTTGATTAAGAGAATGATTTGATTTTGTGACCCCTCATGAAGGTTTATTTGATTTTGGGTTTATTCATACTTGATAATAACATTTGTCTGGAAGTCTGTAAATGGATGATAGATTTTTCCTTTTTTATCTACACCAACGACAATGTCAAAATTGTCTTTTATTAGACTTTTCATTTTAGTGCCACCGGATGTATAAATTTCAGGGAAACGAATATTTAATTTTTTGCCATCATTTTTTTTCACTAATCCATATACGATTTGACCTTTATTTAAAATGACATCACCGTAAGATATCACGTTGGTTTCTACTATAAACTGGATTTTGCTACCTGATGGATATTTTGTAACATCATCTATATCTTCATATAAAGCGAGAGAAACAGGGATATTGGCTTTAATGTTAGTAGTTTTTGTTTTTTCTTTAATGGTTTCTTTTACGGGTTTATCTATCGCTGTTTCTACTATTGCTACGGGTTCTGGATTTGTGGAGGTTTCTGTTTTTGCTATTGATATTACTGGATTTTCATCTTTTTGTTGGATTATTTCGGTCTGTTTATTTATTAATAGGTTTTGCTGATTTGAAATAGTTTGGATGTTTTTATCCGTTACTATTGTTGTGTTTGATACAGATGGATTAGGTTTATTATCAATGGTGACTGGTGATGAATAGATTACTGGATTTACTTGAGTATTAGTATTAATGGATGAATCATTGGTAGTTGCTGCCGATTGAATCGGAATATATTTAGGTTTTTTAGAAAATAAAATCCCTGCAAAAACTGCTGTGGATACAAAAGCAAATAGTAAAAAGTAAGTTAACTTATTATCTTTTTTGTTCTTAGATTTTTCATCATTTACAAATATAAGAGCCTCAGATTTTGAGTTATTTGGTTTTTGAGTAGATTGTACTTGGATTTTGTAGATGTATGCGGAATATTGACCAAAAATGGATGGTCTGTCTTCTGGATAGAGCTCGAGAGCACTCATGATAACGGGTTCAAATAGTCTCAAGGAGTCATTATCTTCAAAATCAAGTACTTGGTCAATAGTACAATTGGCGCTTTTCATTAATATCAACTGACCCAAGCCACCTTCACCATTAAAGGGCAGACTATCATAGAGGGATTGATATAGTGTTATACCTGCTGACCAAATGTCGGATTTAGGGTTGAGTGGCCTTTCCTGCCAATCTTTATACTTAAAAGTTTCAGGGCATCGGTATGCCATAGGTGTTACACCTGCATTAGCTTGCGGCAATGGATCTGCTAAGAGCGTTTGTGTAAATTTTTGTTTGAGCTTTGTAGATATGCCAAAGTCGGTCAGACAAAAGTTTCCATTTTCATCAATGAGAATATTATCAGGTTTGATGTCACCGTGCACCAGAGGTTCGGGAAGACGATGTAGATAATTCAATGCGTCAGAGAGTTGGGATATCAGATTCTGTATTTCAGATTTATTAAGATGTCCTATTTTTTCGGCCAAAGTGCCGCCATTCAAATACTTCATTACGAGATAAGGCCTATCATCCGCTATATCAAAATGAAATGGAGAAAGGATATTAGGGTGTTTTAATTCATAGGTTTTTAAGTACTCTTCTTTACAGAATTTTATACCGATCTCGTCTTGTTTTCTAAATATTTTGATAGCGATGACTAGGCCTGAACGTATGTCAAAGGCTTCCCATACTTCCGAAAAGCCTCCATGCCCGACCCTCCTAAGGAGCTCATATCTGTTGTGAAATATTTCTTTGATATTCATCTTGAAACATTTCTGTAAAGAATGACGGCATCAGGAAAGTTTCCTTTTGCTAAAAACTGTTGTGCGGAGAGATTACTATCAAAACCAGATATATTTACCTCGTACAAATCTTGTGTAGGATGCCCAATGCTGATAGAGTTTTCTGTATTTAACTTAGCTATCTCTTTCATATATTGGGCAGCCTTGATACTATCTTTAAATACTCTTAGTCGTATTGTATATCCACTATTTGTTTCTTGATGATTAGTGGAAATTTCATGTAAATTGGGTTTTTCGATAGATTGAAGAGGTGTTAATTTGAGAATACTATCTTTGACGTTTTTAGTATTGTTATGATTAAAATAGAGAATCATAGTTAAAATACTGATCAATATTAACCCAGATAATATAATGTAGCGAAGTAGGGCACCTGTTTTTACTTCAATCTTGTGGTCTTTTGCCGGTATAGGTTGTTTTACATGGTTTGATTGTGCCTTATCAAATACTGGAATGGTCTCTACCCCAATGCAGCTAATATTATCATCCCCGCCTTTTTGATTAGCGAGGTCAATTAAATCGTTTACTATGCTTTTTAGCGATTGATTTTTGTTGACAATCTGTAATATATCGTTATCTCGTAACATAGAATTGAGTCCGTCCGAACAAAATATTAATTTTGTATAGGGTGGAATATTAATCCTATCAAACGATGGTATGACATTCACCATACCTAGGCTTTGATTAATAATATTCCTATTGGGGTGATTAAATGCTTCTTCTTCCTCTATTTTTCCATCATCAACAAGCGATTGAACATAGGAATGATCATGTGTTAATTGTCGGATATTATCATTTTCGATAAAATAGCAGCGACTATCACCGACCCAACCCAAGCTTAAGATACCATCTTTTAAGATGCCCATCACGATAGTCGAGCCCATACTGAGGTCATCTGGATTTTCGTTTAGGTGATCTAATATGCTTTGGTTTGCATGATATATGGCATTGGTGACAAGTTCGTACAGATTCATTGTTAGAAGATTCTTGTTTTTAGTAACATAATCTTTTACTGAATTAATGGTGATTTGAGAAGCTAACTCGCCTTTTACACCGCCACCCATACCATCAGCCACTACAAATAATGCAGCATTCGTATCGTCATAATAATCACTACTAGTCAATGTGTTATTATTGAAAATGAGTTGTGGGTTAACAAGAATACTATCCTGTTGAACTAAACGTGACATTCCGACATCTATCTGCGCTGCATATTGAAAGAGCATAGGAATGGATATTTACAAATTATTTATTATAAATTCTATTAATCAAATTTTCTATTACATAACTCTGGTTATCCGAATGTAATTTGTCTATCTTTTCTGATACAACACTATAAGCATACATCAAGATAATACTTAGGGCTAAAGCTAGCAAAGTACTGTCAAAAGCAACACCCAGTAATCCTGTAACGTAGTCTATCCCTTGCTGACTACTGATTTGATTGGCTGCATTTAATGCAAAGCCAATTCCGAGCACAGTACCTACTAATCCGATTGACTGACAAGCCCATGCAAAGTACTTTATAAGGTTTTGTTCTGTGTCCGTATTTCTGAGATTGATATTTGTTTGTTCATTGACGATGCTAAGTGCTTCACTTACACTCTTGTTAGATCTAAATTTTGTACAGGCCTTTTTTATCATATCTACAATCAGAAGTGGATTGGCTTTTTCAAGATCAACCATTTTTAATTTTATATCATTTACTTCATCAGCGGATATGACAAATTGTTCTTTCTCGGGAAGTAAATTTATATAGAGACCTTTTCTTTGAGTATCTACATATCTTTGAAATCTTAAAACTTCAAGCATGCCGTATATGAAAAAGAAAAAAGTAAACATTTGGATTAATCCATGAGGCATTTCTCCACCCAATAGTTTCAAAAATCTGTTGGGCGAATACGAATAAGAGATAGAGACTACCAATCCCAATATAGTTGTAGCAATTACAGAAGCAATAAAATTTGATGTTCGCGTATTCATGTTTAATATTTTTTTGTATTTTGAAAATGAATTTTAAAAGTGTCTATTTTTTAGGATTCCATATGATATCATCAGCAGTGACCGTTAGCGTACCTAGCATAGTTTGGTTAGCATCACCGGAATAGGGAGCTTTGGATACTGCAATTTTTGTGGCGGGCAGATTAAATTTTTTAATTGGTTTCTCGCCTATTTTCATAGCAATAAATCCAAAAACTTCTACTTCACCAGAGGCAGCTTTAGCAGGTTGAGCATATATTTCATACGTACCCGGTACCAATTCGTCTTTTTGGATTATTGCTTCGAATGGTTTATTGGTCAGTTTTTTGATGCTGTTGTCCCAAGTACCAAAACTGGCTCTTCTGCGTTTTGTTTGATAAAATACCCAGCCATTAGTACCTGCCTCACGCATATATAGGTGTACTTTGTCATCTTTGTTTTCCCAGTTAATCATAATGGTTAATGGTGGATCTATGCCGAAAATAGCATCTCCTTTTCCGGGCGTTGCATCAGGTTGAGCTCCCTGAATAGGTGGTTTTGGTGGCGCGACCACAAGCGGTTGCCTTGTCAATGGTGGTGGTGGTGGTGGATTAGATAGGCGCAATTTAGCAGCGTTCAATTCAGCAGCCATTTTGTTGTATTGTTCTTGTGTAGGAGCTGATTTTATCTGCTGGCTTAAATCGCGGATAGTCTTAGTCGCTTCATCATACTTCCTTGAAATATTGATGTATTGTTGATTTTTTACATTCAGGGCGTTTTGAATATTTGCTACCTCAGCATTTAAGGATTCAATAGAAGCTTGTAAAGTAGCAGATGAATTGATAAGGTTTTGATAGTCTTTTTCAGGTACTACGGATTTTAGACTGACCAATAGACTATCTAAATTGGACTTATCAATATTTAGCGAGTCGAGCGCTTTTAATCGTTCTAAATCACTAAATGATACTTTGGGTACTAATACAAAGAGCAGCATTACAGCACCTAATGCTCCTGCAAGCATATCTATAAATGATATGTTGACTAAGTGGATATCTTTTGATCTGCGCATAATTAGAGTTTATTAGAATCACAAAATTTTTATAGATGTATTTCCTACGGTTATAACGTCATCAATGAACAATTTTTGACCTGTATATACACTGACTAAAGTACCATTAATATAGGTTCCATTTTTAGAATGTTTCCAATGTTTGAGTGTATCATCCCATTGGCCATCTCTGAGGAATACTTCGTTATGGATACATTCCAAAGTAGCATGTGCCCGAGATATAAAGTTAGTTATGGTTTCTGTCAATGCTATGTCGTTATGAATAAATTCATTTTCTCGACCTAAGGTGGCTATATTTTTGATTTGCATTTGGTATTGTCTTCCATAATCTTCACCATCAAGTATCTGTAGTGAAAATGTCGATTTAACTTCCTTTTTGACTATAGAAGTCTTAGGTTCTATCACATTTAAAACCTCTTCTACATTTTGAAATCTTTGATCTCTGGCAGGGTTAAGGCATCCCTGGATAACATATTGCCATGTATTATTAATGGTTTTATCTATGTCATCTATTTCGCCTCGTGATGCTCTTTTGATATATGGATCTATATCATCTTGAACTGCCCACGGGCCAAATGGAAGTTTATGGTGTAACATTTCATAACAAATGACACCAAAAGAAAATATGTCAATAGTAGGAAGCAATGTGTTTTTCCTTTTTAAAGGTGATAGTTGTTCAGGAGCCATGTAGGCAAAACTTCCAAAAATTTGTTCGGGCCTATCCTCATTGTTGACCACTGTAAGTTGGATGTTGATATGGCCTGAAATCCCAAAATCTGTCAGTTTGGGTACGCCATTATCGTCAAAAAGAATATTTTCTGGTTTTAAATCTCTGTGTATCTTTCCATGTTGATGGAGATCATTCAGCCCTTTTAGGATTTTTATTGATATTTCTATCCCTTCCTCTTTTGATATCCCGGCTTCTATTTTTCGTTCTAAGTTGCCACCACTGCAATATTCCATTATAAAATAGGGTATTTCTTCTATTTGATTGATATCAAATGTTTTTATTAAGTACGGACTTTCGATTTTTCCTGTTTCATATTCCAGTTCAAATCGTCGAATTAGATTGCTTTTGGCATGGTCGGGCACTGACCAAACTTTCAAAAATTTGATAGCTACAATTGCTTTTGAATCGATATGAAATCCTTTATAAACTATACCAAACCTTCCCTCACCCAAAACTTTGTCGAGGTGATAGTCTCCGATCTGTTGTATATGATCAAACATTTGGCTTTTATTAGTATCAATAGGGTCGAATGCTCGAGACATACCTTATTTTCTTTTAGAAAATTTAAATAATTTATTTCCTGCGAGGATTATATCACCATCCTTTATTTCAGTGTTTTGTCCTGCGTTTACAAATGTGGTATGCATGGTACTTTCATCGGATACATACCATTTGCCGTCATGCATACGGATGCTCATTTGATTTGAGGAGGTGATGGTCATATTTTCAGGATCTAGATTTTCTCTATTTAAGTTATTCAAGCCATTTTTTAGTGAAATAGGATTGCCATTGATGTTAAATTGTGCATCGATAGGTATTAATTCAAATGTAAATTCCCTAGTGACTTGAGCCCATGGATTGATAGTGGCTTTCATGTCTGTTTGACCTTCTTTGTGCGGGATAGGTTGCTGACTAGAGTTGGTTTTTATAGCGCTTTCTGTAATCCCTAACTGTGCATTGCATTTTACACAATATGTTGCTATCAACTGATTTGGATACGCGCATACATGACATATTTTAGTATCAGCTCGATTTCCATGAAAGGCGGAAGTTGATTTATCAATGGTTTTTAAAGATTCTGGCTTTTGCTTAGGTGACAAGACCATTGAACCATCCAGAGGAGCATTGCAGTTCATACATTTTAAAGCATCTGCCGGATTATTGGTTTTGCAATTTTTACAGATAACATGTCCATGCGTATTGGTAAGATCAGTGTTGTCAGCGACCATAGATCCTTTTAATGGTGCATTGCAATTTTGACATTTAATTGCTTGGATAAGATTGGCTGTCTTACAGTTTTTGCAGATGACACTCTTGAGGTTGCTTTGAGGCGGATGCTCCTCCTTCATGACCATAGAACCTGTAAGTGGTGCATTGCAGTAATCGCATTTTAATGCTTTGTCACTATTGATCGTGCCGCAATTTTTGCATTTCATGTTACTAAATTTTAGATTATTCTATTGGGAAAAGGTAAAATACTGAAAGTTGTAATGATCTGCTTTTTATCGTTGATGAGGTGTTGGTCTTTCCATTTATGTTAGCTAAACCCAAGAGTATCCTCCCGTCAAAGTAGAACCTTCCGGAATCAAAATCTTTGTACATGCCAGCACCAAAAGCAAGCCCTAAGTCTGATTTTTTGAATATGACATCCTTTTTGTCACCTGTAAATGGTTTGGAGTTAAGGATGTAGGAATTGGTGTATGATTTTATTAAATCCGTATAATTTTCAGTCGTCGAGCCATCGATGGCAATAAGTTGTGTATCTGATGTTTTTTTGCCTCCACTATCTACAAGCGTGCTCGTAGCACTTGATGAAATACCCAGTGAATAGAACGGTCCGGCTTCTATATATAGACCTGTGCCACCACCTATAAATTCATATTTTAGCATGAGATGACTTTCAATGTATCCTAAGTTTATTTTGATATTTTCATATAAGTCAGGGAGCTTAAATCGTTCTGTAGGATCTGCAAAACCGTTGTTTCTATCTTCCTCTTTTGCCTCATTGTCTTCAGAATAGTCTGAAAAATAATCACCTTTTTTGATGATTACTTTGGCTTTATTGCCTGACCTTATGGCACTTAAAGATGTTCCTCTCGATACATACTGGATTTCAGGTTGGATAGAAAAACCATAGATTATAGGAATTTCAACCATGACACCTCCTAATGGGTTCAGAAAACTCGGACTGCTGGTATGATTCGGCAAAGATTGGTATGAAAAAAGTGACGGTGCAAGACCTGCTTTGGCGCCTACGTAAATTTGTGCATTGAGACTAGCGATACAACTCATTGTCATTATCATTATTGTCAAAATTGATTTTTTCATCTTTTGATATTTTATTGGTTAAAAAATATTTTAGTGAAGGACAATGATTTTATCTCTTTTGACATTTTCACCATATTTGGAAATAAGTGTATAGAATCCCGAAGGAAGTTGTGAAATGTCATATGTTTGAAAATAAACACCCAAAATGGACTTATTGTCCTCTAATGATTTTACTGGTCGGCCGTCGCTAGAATATAATATAGCACTTAGGCGAGTACTCTGACGTGCATGGATACGCAGTGTGATTATATCTGATGCAGGATTAGGAAAGATTAGATAGTCAGCCATATCATGATTAGATCTTAAGGCCGTTTGATTGAGTTTAATAGTTTTTACTATATTGCCTGTACTTAACTTTCCTTCAAAGGTTACTGTGGCTATTCTTTCACTCGTTTCGGTATTGTTTTTGACATTGAAAATCACAGTGCCATTATTTTTACCTTTTTTAATGTTTGGTTCTATCCAACCGGTCGAAATCTGGGTTATTTCCCATTCGAGATCTGAAAAAACAGGAATTTCGTAATTTTGCTCTAAAGGCGAAGGATTCAGTTGTGATGGAACGTTAAGATATCCTGATTCTTTTGCCGGTTGACTTATTATAAAATAGGAGGTATCCAATGCATTGTTAAAAACGAGCCCGATTTTACCATATCTATTTAATCCGGTACTATTAGGTGACACTTCTAAGACAAATGGCATATTGGTTGTACCTGATTTTGCTGATTTTATGGTAAACCAAGTGTCGTATGTGTTCTGTATTAATTTCCAGTCGGTATTTGTTAGGATATCGAGACTTACTATATCACCATCAAATTTTACAATGGATTTATTTGCAGGATAGAACAAGGCTGTGGCTTTTTTGATAGCTTCCTGATTAATCGCTAAGGTTAAGACTGTGTTGTCTGTATTGACGAAGAAAAGCGGAAAGGATCGAGTTAGAGGTAATTCGTTTTTTGTCACACAGATTGATATAGTAGCATCACTTTTGCCGCTGTTAGCAGATATTTTATCCAAAAAAAATGGAGGGTAATCAGTACTGGTAGCTACTGACCAAGGAAGATCCGATTTTAGTTCTATGGTCTGGCATTCTGCTTCGTCAGAGAAATTTAAAGTTGACTTATCGATTGAGAATAAGGCGCCACCACCTTTATAACTATTAAGACAATTTGAGATATTTTTTCGTATAACATCACCGGACTGCTGTCCAAAACCCTGAGAAAGATTTACGCCCACATTCTTGGTTTTATCACAGTAGCTCATGATAAAGCCACCATTAGCTGGAAGTATAGGCTTGTCAGGATTAAAGCATGATCCGCCTTCCAGATCACTTATTTTTACTCCATTATTGTAGCTGTTTAAACTAGCACAGTCATCTATTTGCGTGTTGTTGCCATTCCATACGCATGCGTGAGTATGTCTAGATCCCAATACATGACCTACTTCATGTACCCAAGTAGATACATCCCATGAATATGCAGGAACCATAGCTATATCTCCAGCAAGATTGTACACGCACATTTTGTCAGCTGGTGTGGCGGAACATAAACCGCCAATACTTGAAGCAATACCACCGCCTATATTTTGGGAGGTAATTAAAGAAGCGACATTGCCATTAAATTTTGTAAGTATAGTTTTAAAGGATTCTAAATAACCGCTTGCCGGATAATCGCTTTTGAAATCTGGTTTATAAGGGCTCGGGGTGTCCCACATTTTGAGTACATTTAGCCGGGCATCTATTTTGTCATTGTTGAAGAGTATAATGCCCTGACTGATGATGGCTAAAAGATAGTTAGCAGCATTATTGATGTTGCCTATTGCATTAATGAGGTCATAATCTCCTTCTACATACATCCATAGAGCGGTATTAGTTCTATTATGGATTTTTATTCTATCGTCTTGTATGATAGCCTCAGGATTGTCAAGTGTCATACAGCCTCTTTGGGTGGTAATGTCTATGTCTCTATCTCTAAATAATATGTATTCCTGTCTATTTTTTAATTTTCCGAGATTGTAATTCCCCGAAAAATTGCTAATTATACCCGAGATTTGATTATCAATTATACTTATCGCAACGATTGAGTTTTTGTCTCCTTTTACTACTCCTTGATAATAAATGCCAAGATCACCTGTATAAGGTTTACCTGAAGATAATAATAGTTGAAACTTGTCTGTAAAAATCTCAACTTTTGTCATTATTAAATGTAGCATTTCTCCCTCTTTATTTGGAATGGACAAATTCAGGGCGGATGGCATTTCACTTCTCAGTTTTTGTAATATGCTAAAATCCAGATTTAAAATAGTCGCTTTTGGATATTCTTTTAATAAATCTGATCTTTCATTTGTTATTGTGAATAAATTGTTTTCAATAACATTTTGACTAATTATTGGATTTGCTAATATAAGTAAGACAAAGATCAATGAATATGTATAATACGCCTTCATACGGTCAATTTTTTTATGGTTAATGAATCATATTTAGATATAAAATTAGGTATATATACCATGTTGATTTAATAATTTATGTAAGTGGGCACCTATTCTTGATGAATGGCCTAATTAGCTTGATGAGTCTCTTTTTTTGACTTTAAAAATAGGTGTGAATAAATCTAGATAAATTTTATGGCATTACTAAATATTTTGATGGGTTTCTCGTTTATGGAATTGAGATCTACATTTAATTTGTATTGCTTTTGAAGCCAATTCGTAATTTTATTCCTTAAAAGCAGGATGGGGTTCAGTATTTTCTGATAATGATCTATAGGTGGGTTGATTTAGTATTAAAGATGCTGGGACGTCAAGATATTCAGGATCTTTATCTGGTTGATTTATCGTAAAATAAGCAGTATCTAAAGCATTATTATATACAAGCGTTAACAAATCTGTTAGGGCTAAGAGCTTGTTATATGAGTAGCTTTAAAATTTTGATGAGTATTTATCATTTGCTGATAAGCCTACTAATAGTATTTGTTGGATAGCTATGTGCTGAGGTATATATATAAAAAAGACGCCTGTCATATAATTCTTTAATTATAGACAGGCGGTTCCCATTTACGAATAAATACGACCTAAGTCATATTTCTCTTTACAGCTTTGATAATGCTGCTTTTATTTTTTCTTGTGGCATAGCGATTCCATCTATACGCACATTTGATTCATTTCCTAATACTACATTTGTCGTGCCAAAATAGTATTGATCCTCAGAAATCTGACCGATAAATATCATTTTACCAGGTATTGATTGCTTTTCAACTCCCTTGTTAGTGTAAAATTGAGATGATTTATCCTTGTAATCCAACTTAAACATAAAGTTGTTTTCATTGCTTACAAAATATACAACAGAATTGGTCTGATTAAAACCATGAGGTAATTGCACGGTACAAGGATTATCCATAACACTTTTTTGACCTATGGGTTTTCCTAAAAGTATCCAGTTATTAGCCTGCGTCATATTAAGCCTATATCCAGCTATTTCTTTTGAAGGTAAAATGTCATCATAAATTAGCCAGTCGCCATACATTATTTGATTAGAAAGTATAGATGATATATTCCATTGATTATTATTTCCTTCTGTATTTTGTGTATATACTTTAAGGTCCTTTATTTCCGCTTTTGTAGGCAAATATATTGTAATAGGCTCCGTAAAATTGATTTCCTGATTATCCTGACTGATTTTTAGATATATTACTTTTTTGTTGTCTATCCATTCATTCGCTGTAGAGGGCTCAAAACAATTTAGAAGTCCGGATCGTGGCGTCGTATAATCTTTAAATTCTATTTTAATCTGTCCACTAACTGGAGCATTATTAATAGCATTTAATTTGTTTTTAGGCAAAACGAGACTAATATCATTAGGCAATACAATTACGCTTTGATTGTCGATGTTGGCAATTAGCGATTCGGGCTTTCCTGTCAAATCAGATAATAGTATATCATTATTAATTGTATATACTTGATTTGGCGTGAAAACTTCCTTGTCTTTATAACAAGATGGCAACAACAAAACTAGTGTGCAAAGTAAAAGTATATTTTTCAACTTATATTTATTTAATAGGTCACTATTTTAATAAGATAACTTAAATACGAATTTCGTTGCCTGAGTAATAAACTTAATTTATAAACTTGGTGTAAATTTATACTTTTTTAAATAAATTGCAAACAAAATTGAATTAAAATTTATATCTTAATCCTAAATTTAGACCGTAGATATTAAATTTTTGATACAGTGGATAAGTTGCTACTGTTACAGATTGTGGCTGAATGCGTGCATATGGTTCCACTAACATATCAACTGTAGAGGTGATATGATAGGCAAGGCTAAGAGATCCGTATAAACTCATACCTATTTGATTCTTATAAACGGTACTGCCTTCTTCATTATCATTTCTGGTTAACTCTACAGGTTTGTGCGTAGCTTCTGATATAATTGTTCCTTTTTCAAATGAAGCTAAATTTATATATATACCGGCTACGGCTGATAGACTAAGGCGTCGGTTAGCAAGTAGCGTATATCTTCCCAGTATAGGTAGATCTAAAGTCCTGAATTTGTTATAAATGGTCAATTTAGAGCTTCCAGGTACCAGAACTTCTTCTTGTTTGACAATGCTATCTACAACACGGCCATTTTCATAAATATAATCTTTGACGATAACGATACGTATTTTGGAAGATTCAGGATCTGTATATTCAAACTTTTCGTTGATTTGACTATAATTAAAACCTGTGTGGATATTCCATCGATAGCTGAGATTATAACCTAATCGTACGCCTGCGGAAAATGAATACATAGGTGTTTCTGTTGCTATACGCATATCTCTAAGTTTAGCACCACCTTCACGATCGGTTAAAAGTTTATCTACATAATCTGATGAATAATAAATATCGACACTCTTATCTCTATAATCTACATTAAATGGACAGGCTTTTACCGGTTCAGTTTTAATAGATCTTTTAGTAAAAGTTATATCAGCTGATTGGGTGCTGACTAATTCAGATACATTGCCTGCTATTGGGCTAATTTGAGTATTTTCGTATGTTCTATTGGTTTTCAATACAGTGTGATCGTCTGTTGATTTAGGTTTGTCAGTGGATGTAATGTCGTCTATAGTGCCTATAATTATATCTTTTACCATGGACATATTTGATGGATCATCCCCAACCGCACTGTTTTGTCCTATTGTAGAAGTCCAATCCGTATCATCAACCTTTGAAGATTTAGAGATAGATGGATAGGCATTTTTATTTTGTTTGTGGGTGTATCTTCCTACAAAGGTGTTAGTTGTACTTTTAGGGGTAGTATTTTCAATGGGTGATATAACTGTTTCAGAGTTGTTGACTGAAAGTGTTTCTGTTGATTTGCCTCCATGGATCGAAGCCATAGGTTGTGATGTAATTTTTGTATTTGTTTCTGGAAATATCTGAAGTGCCTCTTGTGTATGATTTGTGTCAAACGCTCTTACAGGCAATATAAAATAACTTCCAACTGTTAATGCTACAAATCCTAACAATATACTTGAAATACCAAATATACTAGGGATAAGCCTTCGTTCTTGTTTTTGTAGCTCGTTATCAATTCGATCCCACATACCTTCCGGAACGTCAGCACTATGATGGTTTAGTTTGTTTCTAAATGCTTTATCTAACTCATTCATACGGCGATAGTGTATAATTTATTAACTTTAGATTGCAGGATGCGTCGTGCTTTTACTAATTGAGATCTTGAAGATCCCTCCTCAATATTGAGTAATTCGGCTATTTCTTTATGGCTATAGCCTTCAATAGCAAATAGGTTGAAAATAGCTCTATAACCATCTGGAAGCTCGGATATCATTTTAATTAATTCTGCTTCTGAAAGCATAGACAAGACATCCGGATCGACACTATCTTCTTTAATGTGCTCGAGCCCAGTGTCTTCGTTGGTAAATGATTTCTTTTGTGTGTGTTTGATAGCGGTATTGATGATAATACGGCGTACCCAACCTTCAAAAGAACCGGCATAATTAAATTCGTGTAGGTAGGTAAAAACTCTGATAAAACCATCTTGCAGGATATCTTCGGCCTCTTGTTGATTACGAGCATAGCGAAGACAGACAGCCATCATTTTTCCAGAGTATAGATAAAATAAATCCTTCTGTGCCTGTCTGTCACCTTTGAGACAAGCCTTGAGAATTTCTTTTTCTGTACGTCCGTTTATGATTAATGGCGACATAAATTATCTTCCAGTTTATCAATTTATTTCTATTCCTCTACTACGATAGCATCATCTATTTGATCATTGCCATCACCATCCAAGTCTTCCTGTCCTGCAATTTTAGCGGGTGTTTTATTATCTAATTTTGTATCATTTTCTCTGATAGTGATTTTGCCTTCGCTAAAAGCATCAAAATTTCCTTTTCCATACTGATCAGCTTTAGCAAAGAAATCGTCTTTTCCACCGAGTAAATCACCACCGGTATTCAAATCCTTATCAGAGAATTCTTGCTTAGGTTTTTTATCTTCTTCAGCTTTAAAGTCTTCTGCTTTTTTAACTGTTTCGTCAAATTTTTGTCCTATTTGATTAGCTAGATCTTTTGCTTTATCAGTAATTGCATCTTTAACATCGTGCATTTTATCCCACGCGGTATCTGATGCATCTATAGCTTTAGCACCTACATTGCCAGCTATTTCACTGGCTTTATTCATTGCATTTTGTCCTGTTTCGATTACTTTAGCACCTACTTGCTCAGCTACATCGCCAGCTTTCTGCACCCATTCGTTTTCTGCTAAGCTTTCTTTAGCGTGTGTGGCAGTTTCTTTAGCTTTGTCTAAAAAATCATCAGCCTTGTCTGATACATCACTGGCTATATCTTTAGCTTTATCCCAAGATTGAGCCGCCAAATCACTAACTATGTCACCTGCGGCCTGCGTTTTATTGATTACGGTTTCTCTTAAACCTGCCGTTTGGTCACTCAAATCTGAAACTTTATCTTTTGAATAATCCGTTGCTTTGTCAACGGCTGATTTTGCTACAGATTCAGTGGTAAAAAACAACTTTTTTAAAGAACTTAGAAAACTCATTTTCGATAGATTTTATATTAGTGAATTTATCTTGTAAAAGTAAGTGTTTTTCACTATACTATGGTGATTTATTTTAATTTTTTTTGTTAAAATTACTTTAAATTTACTTTTATAGCTCATATCCCCATATTTTCTTACTAAAAAATATAATTTTGCAACTTTGAGAAGTGTTTTCTTAACTTTGTAAACATTAATATTTAAAGTTTGAATACATTCAAATCTTTCTTTAAAGATACCGCTATTTATGGTATAGCCTCAGTGCTCCCCAGGGTTATTAATATTGGTTTAGTGACTATCCATACGATGGTCTTTCGTACTGAGCAATTTTCATCAATGACTACTTGGTATGTGTATGCAGCTTTTATCAATATTGTACTGACACTCGGACTTGAAACTTCTTTCTTTCGATTTTATACCTCAGAAAAAGATAAGTCTAAGGTCATTTCGACATCTTTTACGATTTTATTGGTAAGTAGCGGATTGTTTTTACTTTTGGGATATTTGTTATCAGACAGTTTGTGTACGTTTTTTGGCTTTAGTGACGAGCGTTTTTTAAGTATTTTATTGTGGACGACAGCCTTGGATACATTGGCGGTCATTCCTTTTTCTTTTTTACGTGTTACAAACAAAGCATTGCGATTTCTCATCATTAAAACTATCAATATTCTTATTCTCGCTTTTTTTACAGTGTTCTTCCTTTTGTTGATTCCTAAATATCTGATCGAACCATTGAGTTGGATAGAACAAATGGGATTTGTTGATTCAGGATATAGGCCTCATGTATTACATATATTTATAGCTAATGTCATAGCGAGTTTGATGACGTTGCTATTTCTTGTGCCTGAATTTAGAAAGATGCAACTTTCATTTGACAAGGAAATATTTAAAAAATTGATGAATTATGGTATTCCTATCATGATAGGTGGTATAGCTTACGTGATTAATGAAAACATGGATAAATTAATGATTCCTAAGCTCATAGATGACAATGCCAATGGTATTTACGCTGCATGTTATAAACTCGGTGTGTTTATGACCTTATATATTACGGCCTTCAGGATGGGGGCAGAACCCTTCTTTTTTAACCATGCTCATCATGAGGATGCCAAGGAAAAATACAGTAAGATTATGACTGGATTTGTTGCTTTTGGTAGCTTATTTATGGTTTTGGTCGTCGTGTTTATTGACTTTTTTGCGAGTATTTTTTTAAAGCAGAAAGTATATCTTGAAGGCTTGTATATCGTGCCAGTGATACTTTTAGCCAATTTATTTTCTGGTATTTATAGTAACCTGGCGGTTTGGTATAAGCTGACTGATAAGACGAGATTTGGTATGTATATCAGCATCTTTGGTGGTGTGCTTACGATAGTTAGCCTTTATATCTTGATACCTCTTTTTGGTATTCTTGGTGCTGCATACGCAACATTATTTACTTATTTTTCAATGGCAGTAATATCTTGGTTTTTTGGAAAAAATCACTATGCAATCCCTTACGAAATATCTAAAATATCAGCTATCTTGCTTGTATGTGTCTTAATTAGTCAGGTTAGTTTTTACTTATTTCGAGGCCAATACCTGATTAATTTTGGTTTAGTTTTACTGTACTTAGGGTTTCTTTGGATATTGCTTAGAAAGGATATCCGTTTAGCATTAAATTAATTTTTACTTATTCTATATTTTTATTTAATGATAATTGTCAATCTTATCTTCTTTATCAAAGATAAATGACAAAATATTGCGGTCTTCCACTGTAAGCTTTATCTGTCGTCTTTGCATGACGATTTCTGCGGTTTCTATTGCTTTTTTGAGTTGATGTGTGATAAATCCAGCTGCACCGCCCCAAGAGAAAGAAGGGATAAAGGTACGCGGAAATCCATCGCCAAAAATATTTGCAGCAACACCTACTACTGTTCCTGTATTAAACATTGTATTGATACCTGACTTACTGTGGTCACCCATAATCAAGCCACAAAATTGAAGACCGGTATCTTTAAAGCCTGTATCTGCATACGACCATATTTTAACCGGAAGGTAATTGTTTTTCAGGTTTGACGTATTGGTATCCGCACCGAGATTACACCATTCGCCGATGACGCTGTTGCCGAGAAAACCATCGTGTCCTTTATTCGAATTGGCTATCATGACGATATTATTGACTTCGCCGCCGAGCCTGCAATTAGGGCCGATGGTAGTAGCACCGTAGATTTTAGCACCCATTTTGACAATACTGCCCTCGCAGGCTGCAAATCCTCCACGTATCATGGCACCTTCCATTATCTGCACATCCTTGCCTAGATATACAGGACCATCATTCGTGTTGATAGTAGCACATTCCATCTCAACTCCTTCTTCTAAAAATACCGGAAATTTACCAAACACTGTATTCGTCGCGGAAATAGACTGAGAGAATCTTCCTGATGTTATTAATTCAAAGTCTTTTTTTAATTCGGCACCATTTATCGTAAAGATGTCGTATGGACGATTGATTAATTGGATTTCGAAATCAAAATGAATGGCCTCACCTGTTAGTATATCTTGAGAAAAATCAAAATGGGCAGTCTGAGCAATAGTCTGCTCTTTAGTCAATCTGGCACATATTACGATATCATTTAGAAGCACATATTGATTGGGTTGTAGATTTTTAATCATGGAGACGATATGGTCTTCCGGAAGTATCCTGCTATTAATAAAAAGATTATCTTCCTCAATCTGTGTTGTGTACTTTTCTGATAGGTAATGCTTTGTAAGGTAGCTGACAGGAATATTCAAGCGCTTTTCCCATTTTTCCTTAAGGGTCAAAATCCCAATTCTAAGTTCGCTTACAGGTCTTGTAAATGTAAGAGGCAAAAGATTGACCCAGTGATGGTCGTCAAAAAGGATTACGTTTGACATAATAAAATTTAATAAGTATAAACAAAAAAAGCCCTTATTTTAAGTAAGGGCTTTCAAAATATTTTGTATTAAATTACTTCTTATTAGTGAATTTTGCAAATTTTTTATTGAATTTGTCAATTCTACCTGCCGTATCCACAAACTTAACCTTGCCCGTAAAGAATGGATGAGAGAAAGAAGATATCTCCATTTTTACCAATGGATACTCCTTGCCATCAGTAAAAACGATGGTCTCTTTTGATTTTGTACATGATTTTGTCAAAAACATTTCGTCGTTAGATATGTCTTTGAATACTACTAATCTATAATCCGATGGATGGATTTCTTTTTTCATTACTTGAACTATTAATCTTTATAAAAAATGAACTTTCTGTCTTATATCCTAAAAAGGAACGCAAAGGTAGGCAATATGTTTTAAATTACAAAATTGTTTTTACAAAATATTTTGTAAATATATTGTTATCAGGTGTTTAGTCCGCCACAAATGCTTAAAACTTGTCCAGTAACATATGTCGCCAGATCAGACCCTAAATAAACGCAGGCATTGGCGATATCATCTCCACTCCCTAATCTCTTTAGAGGAATATTGTCTGTATAAGCCTTTTTTTGGTCATCTGTCAGTGAATGTGTCATGTCAGTTTCAATAAATCCGGGAGCAATGGTGTTGCATCTTATATTACGGGATCCGACTTCCTTAGCTATTGACTTTGAAAAGCCTATAATGCCTGCTTTAGATGCGGCATAATTGGCCTGTCCTGCATTACCAAAAACACCTACTACCGAGCTCATGTTAATTATAGAGCCTGATTTTTGCTTCATCATAGGCTTAAGTACGTGCTTTGTAAGGTTAAAAACAGACTTTAAGTTGACTCTGATCACTTCATCCCATTGTTCTTCAGTCATACGGAGCATCAAGGTGTCGCGGGTAATACCGGCATTATTGATTAAGATATCGATTTTTCCAAACTGTGCTACTACGTCATTAACTAAGGCTTCTGCTTGGTTAAAATCTGCTGCATCTGATTGGATAGCTACTGCTTTTACGCCTAATGCTTCTGCTTTTGCTACTACTGCTTTAGCTTTTTCTTCTGATGAGGCATAAGTAAAGGCAACGTCAGCTCCTTCTTGCGCAAATTTTAAAACAATTGCCTCGCCGATACCTCGACTACCTCCTGTGATCAGTGCCACTTTTCCTTGTAATAAACTCATGTTCTTTTATTTTGCAACAAAAATATTTATTATATCCATAGATAAGGTACTTTTTTGAAAAATATTAATTTTTTGTAAAAAAATGATGCATTAAATGCAACCTTATTGCATTTGTGATTGTTTTGATATATCTTTGCACTTTAAAATTAAACAATCTAAAGATGAAGCCATCCTTTTTGCAGCGTAATCCGGATTTTGCAGGTATGTTTACATCATTATTGTGCGCTGTCCATTGTTCTGCTGTACCTATATTGGTATCTATGGGTGTGTTGAGTACATCAACATGGCTTCATAACCATGCTTTTGATTGGATTGTGATAGGTATAGGCGTTGTGATCGCCAGCTATTCGCTTGTAGGCGACTACTTTAAAAAGCATCAAAATGTCAAACCATTATTGTTTGCCTTCGTTGGTTTTGCTTTTTTATTAATAGGCATGGTCGAGCATCATGGGTGGATGTTGATTTTTAGTGTTGTTGGTGGTATTCTTGTCGCTTATGCCCATCTGCATAATCATAAATTAGGTAGAGTCTGCTGCGAACCTTAATACCCATTATATTTTTAAATGGTCCAAAGATTTAGTAGAAGAAATAGTAAATATCAAGGCAGAAAACGCAAATATAGCCTTAGCTATAATGAGGCTTTCTAACGCAGAGATTTGCTATTTTTTTATAAGGATTGGACTAATTTGAATGTATAAAGGGTATAAGTACTGCTTTTTTTAATCCCATTGTTGTATTTTATACTTTGAGTTTAGCTAAAATGCCCTTCATGTGATAGCTGTGATATCGATGGATGATCCACAGTTGTAATCTCTGAGGCCTTAAGGAGCGTTTTGTCTTTCTATTTTAAGAGAGGTTTTTTTAAAAGCGGTATTTTTGTTGTTTTGTATATGTACAAAATATTTTTTAAAAAATGCCTATCTTTGTCTAATTTATCAGGATGATTATATCCTTTGCATAATAAGTCAAGCAGACACATGGCCAAAAATATATATTTTGCTTCTGATTTTCATCTCGGTGTGGATGCACTGGAAACATCTGTCGAACGTGAAAAGAAGATTGTTCGCTGGTTAGATAGCATACAGGATGAAATGAGCGCATTATATCTTGTAGGCGATGTCTTTGATCATTGGTATGAATATAAACGTACTGTCCCCAAAGGGTTTATACGTTTGTTTGGCAAACTAATGGAATTGCGCGATAGCGGTATTCCAATATATTTTTTTACAGGAAATCATGATATGTGGATGTTCAGATACTTTGAGGAGGAGTTTGGAATACCTATTTATCGTGAATCTATCATCAGAGAAATAGATGGAAAACGATTTTTCATAGGCCATGGTGATGGCTTAGGGCCAGGTGATTATGGCTATAAGATGATCAAAAAGATTTTTAATCACCCTTTTAATCAATGGGCCTTTGGGTGGATACATCCTGACATTGGCCTCAAAATGATGCGATTTTTTAGCGTCAAAAGCAGGCAATACACCGGTGAAGAGGCACCATTTGTAGGATCTGATAAAGAGTGGCTTGTACAATTTGCTGAAAGCGATATTAAATCGAATGATATTGATTATTATATATTTGGACATCGCCATCTGCCTATAGATTATACCTTATCTAATGGACATACCCGATATATTAATATCGGTGAGTGGATGTATGCTTCTTCGTATGGAGTCTGGGACGGAAAGGATATGGATATCCGGTTTTTTGAATCAAAATATAATCAAATATTTGGAAAATGAACTTTGACAGTATTTTAAAATATTTGATGTTGGTTAGTATATTAGTTGTAGGAACGACATCTTGTAAAAGTAAATCAATAATTACTGATACAAATATCGACGTGGTGATGGATATTAAAGTTCCGGTCAGACTGGCCAAAGTGGATAAATTGGGAAATATCTATATTGTAGATATTAAAAACAGATTGATCAAGTACGATAATACTTATACTGAATTATATCGCTATGCTAATAATAAACATGGTTTTATATCAACGATAGATGTGTCAAATCCGCTACGAATTGTACTTTTTTATGACGATTTTAATCAAGTTAGAATACTGGATAATACACTTTCAGTTATAAGTGAGCTGGACTTATCTCAACAATTCTTAGACGCATCAGCATGTGGGGTTAGTAATGATGGTAATCTGTGGGTATATGATGCGGTACAGTTTAAATTATTTAAAATTAGTGATCAGGGGAGGCAGTTAATAGTATCGGACAATGTAGGTAGTTTTGGGATGGCAGGCATGCATATTTCCGAGATTCTCGAAAGTGATAATATTGTTGTACTCTGTGATTATACAAGGGGATTTTGGTTTTTTGACAATTTTGGTCGATATGTTTATCATTTTCCTGTACAAGGGGTCAATTCTTTTCAATTTGATGGGAAATTAGTGATTTACTATACTGGCACTGGCCTGAAAACCTTTTCAATCCAACAAAAGGAAAGGCAGATTTTAGCAATATCATCTGTACCCAAGACGGATGAATTGATGTATATTTTATATAATGACGGTTACTACTACGGTATTTATAAGCAAGGAATCATTAGAAAGCGTGTACAAGATGAATAAATAAATTTAGGCTTTCTATTTTCCGTATTGAATGGCTGGGATGCCCCAGTTGTTCATATTAGCTTGCTCAAAATCTTGCTTATATTTTTCAGGCATTTCACCATCAATCATTGCACCTGGTTTGACTGATGGAAATATCGACTCATAGTTGCGCATTTCATTAAGAGATACTCTTCGGAATATATGCGAACGAGTGAGATTTTTCATATCGTCAAGGCCTGAAGCGCCGAGCAATTCTACAAAACTTTCTATAGTGCCTTGGTGATAATTAGCCATACGGACTTTTTTATCTGCAACGTCCAGACCAATAGTCAGATTAGGATCTTGAGTTGCGATACCAGTAGGGCAACGGTTAGTGTTACACAGAAGTGCCTGGATACAGCCTATTGCGATCATCATAGCTCTGGCAGCATTACACATGTCTGCGCCTAGGGCCATGGCCCTAGCAATATGGAAGCCTGTAGATACTTTTCCGGATGCGATAATTTTGATGTGTTGTCTGATATTCAATCCATTGAGGATGTTGTGAACAAATGCTAAACTATCCAGTAATGGTGCACCCATATAATTTGAAAATTCCTGTGGGGCAGCACCTGTACCACCTTCACCACCATCAATAGTAATAAAATCAGGGTAGGTATCTAACTCGATCATGGCCTGGCAAATGGAAATAAATTCACTTTTGTATCCAATACATAACTTAAATCCTACGGGTTTTCCACCAGACAAATCTCTAAGTTTTTTTATAAAACCTATCATCTCCAATGGTGTATTAAAAGCAGTGTGATATGGAGGTGAAACAACTTTAGTGTGTGGTTCTACGTGACGTATTTTAGCGATTTCTTCATTGTTTTTAGATGCTGGTAAGATACCTCCATGTCCAGGTTTAGCTCCTTGAGATATTTTAAGCTCGATCATTTTGACACTTGGAAAGGCTGCTTTTTCAGCAAA
The DNA here is from genome assembly GCA_964501555.1 of uncultured Aureispira sp. Taxonomy (GTDB): domain Bacteria; phylum Bacteroidota; class Bacteroidia; order Chitinophagales; family Saprospiraceae; genus OLB9. The sequence goes on from CAZCTQ010000001.1 coordinate 109,947, forward strand.
TAACTCGGAATCAAAATTTCCATTTTTATCACGACATCCGAAATATCCTGTTCCGATTTGCCAGATTAAATCTCCACCAAACATCAGATGATGTTCACTGATGCCGCCTTCCCCAGTATTTTGGGCAAAATTTCCAAGTTTAGCACCACCGTTCATTGATTGGACGGCCTGAGGGCTGAGCGAGCCATAGCTCATCGCTGATACATTGAGCACACTTGCTGCATATGGTTGCTTACAGTCTTTATTGCCGACCATTACTCTTGGATCGTGATTTAAGGTATCAAATGATTTAGGTGATATAGAGTGGCTCATCCATTCGTATCCTTCTGCATATACATCAAATTGTGTCCCAAAAGGTATCGTTTCAAGCTCTTTTTTTGCTCTTTGATAAATTGTAGAACGGTCAACTCGATGGATGGGTCTTCCATCAATATCTGATTCTATAAAATATTGATACATCTTAGGTCGTAATTCTTCAAGAACATATCTAAGACGACCGAAGAGAGGGAATATCCTACGGATAGTATGCTTCTTTTGAAGCATATCCTGATAACCCATGATACTCATTATCAGGATAATAACAAATAATACTATCCAGTTTATATTAAGATAAATAGTCATTGCTAATGATACAATGAGCAGTAGGATGGAAACGACGATAAATTGCTTGCGCATGATTTTAATTCTATATTTTTTTAAAGCCTTATTTACTTAGATTATCAAACTAACTTTCTGTTGATGAGGCTTTATTTTTATAAAATGATTAAACTTTATCGCAAAGATAAGAGATATTCACAAGCATAATCAACAGAAATTGATAAAATATCTTTTTTTAGATAAAATTGTCAGCAAATTGATAGAAAATGCTATTTTGTGATTTTGATACATAGTTAAATTTAAAGACAAAGATTATTTGTTTTGCATAGTAAAATGGGTTATACAAACGAGCTTTTTAACAGAAAACATTTTGTAACAATACTCTGGTATATGTCTTTTTAACATTCTGTGGTAAGTGGTATTTTGGGTAATATTGATGGTGTCGAGGAGGATATTGGATTTTTATTCAAATGGCTTTTTTAAATAGATAATTCTTCTTCAGACTAATATATTCATTTTCATAATTGATCTGTTGTGTGGGCATCTGGTTTGTATATCAAATTTTAACAAAAGCTATTGATAAGCGGGACTCCATTAACAAGTAGGGAGGTCATTTGATGGATGAAAACAATGATATGGAGGATATTTTCAATAAAAAAAGCATCACTAGGGATGCTTTTTTTATTGAAAATATCGTTTTAACTTAATGGAAGTCAAATCTGAGTCCTAAAGACACATTGTTTTGCTTTATGTTGTTATTGGCAAATAATGGATTTAGATCGTACTTTGTATATAGACTCATGTTTTTATACCCGATATATCCACTTAATCCATATACAAAAGTATTAGTATTCCAGTCGCCCTTAGACGTTATTGTATTACGGAGGCCATCTTCTTTATATTCGTAAATTTGTTTTGTTCTTGTATTGATTCCAGCATAGCCGCCGACTCCTATTCTTAAACTTCTTTGAGTTTTGATGATAGCCTGATCGTCCTTGATCATTTTTTTAGAAAAATCAAATTCCAGATGTACAGGTATAACTAAATTAGTAGTACGGAAATATGGCTCAGTATATAAATCTTTTCCAAAAGGCTGGATTACAGTCTGGTTGCCTGATTTTACAAAATAGGTATTATTTTCTGGACGTAGATTGTTGTATGTTAGAGATAGCCCATATTTGATATTCAATAGAGGTGAATTTTGAGATAGTCTGCTCTTCCATGTGACACCCCATTCGTAAAACCTTGATGTTCCAGCCTTAATGCCGTTGTTACTGATGGAATTGAGTTTGCCGTCAGTTAGGATATTATTTAGACCAAAGGCAAATACAAACTGTGAAGTTGTCAGGCTTTCACTCTTTGATTTTTTTCTGTTCTTTCTCTCTTTTATGGTCGTTTTTATATCCGACATGGATTCGTCGATCTCTGATTTCATATCATCTATTGGGTTGTCATTGGATTTAACCTCTGCGTTTTCGACTTCTCCTTTTACGATACGTTGGAGTTCTTCCTCTAATGGTCGTACTCTTTTTTCGATGCGATCAGCACAAGATTGGGCTCTTTCATTTTTTTGTTTTTCGGCTTCGGAACTAGTAATTTCCTTTCGTTCTAACTTTTTGTTGATATCTTCGACTTCTTTTTGCAATTTTGCTTTTTCTTCAGCACTGATATTTGTAATTTGGGTCTTAATTTCTTTTACGCGGTTTTCAAACTGATCTTGTGCTTGTAGCGACCCCAATGAAAAAACCGATAATAGTAGGTAAATAAATGTTCTCATTTGATTTTAATTGTATTGATGAATAAAAAATTATTTGTCTTCGTAATTTCTGTTTACTATAATAGCATAGATGGATGATGAATTATCCTGTAACCCTTTATACATTTTTTGTAAAAACGATCTGGACGCATTCGTTTCAGCTTCTTGTAAAAGCACGGCTGGGTCTGGTTTGTAAGATTTAGCTGCTGAAGTGGCTCCTAAGACTTTTGAATCGTGTCTTTTTGGGGCCTCCACGTCAGCCAGAAGTTTATCAGGATTGATATAGACCTCGTAATGTTTAGTTGATTTAGGCTTGTCGGTAATATTGTCATTGGTAGGATTCTCTACAATCGAATTGGATACTTTTTCAGCATTTGGATGATACATAGCTAAAGTATTTACTATAGCTGTATTTGTTGTTTCGGACTTTTGTCGAATGATCTTTGCTGACGATCGAACTCGGTCCTTAACGGTGCTTTCGACTGACTTATTTGCCGATATGGCTAATGGTGCACTAATAAATGCGGATTCAGATTCTGGCTTTTCTGGTTTTGCGTTTTCTTGGACGATAGGCATTTTTGTTATTGGCAGATGGGCAATGATTGGATCATTTTTTATGGTATATGATGGCATATTGTACCAGACTGCTATGGCCGCTGTTATGACAACAATGGTGGCCGCGATTTTGTATAAATAAAAGCTCTTGCGTTTTACTAAGGGCTTTTCTTCAGCATCCAGTAGGATATCTAATCTTGTCCAGCTTTGCTCTGATGGTGTCAGAGTTCGATCTTGAAAATACTCCCTAAATTGTTTGTCTATTGGGTTATTAGATTTATCCATGATGTACCTGATTTAAGCGATTAAATTTATCCTGCAATAATTTGCGGGCATAAGCCAATTGGGATTTTGAAGTGCCTTCGGAAATGTCTAACATATCAGCAATTTCATGATGTTTATATCCGTCGATGGCATAGAGGTTAAATACTACTTTACAGCCATTAGGAAGTGTATCCAATATAGCCTGCATATCATTCAAAATTAAATTTTCGTCTGTACGCATATCGGCAATAGCCATATTTGCCTCTGGTTCTGTATATTCCATTTTCTTTTTAGATCGGATATAAGAGAGGCATTCGTTGATGGCTATCCTGCGTAGCCACGACTCAAAACTGGCCACATTATCCAGTTTGTGTAAGCTGCGAAATACTTTTAGAAATACTGTAATCATCACATCTTCAGCTACAAAAGCATCACCTATATATTGCTTACAGATGCTCAGCATCCGACCACTATACTGTTCGTATAATATCTTTTGTGCTTTGCGATCACCGGCTTCAGCTTTCTTAATCACAATATTGATATCAGATTGTAATCGTATAAGGTTCATACATTTTGTTTCGAATTGTATTTATTAGACACATTTTGATATAAAATGGTTGGAAAAGGATTGAGATTTTTAAGTAAAAGTGAAAAGAAGAGTTTATAGCTTATATCTACCTAACTATAATATGTGCCTAAATTCTAATAGGCAAAAGCAACAAATAATCTCAGGGAGACAAACAACAATCAGTCATATATTATAGAATTGAAAGCCTAAAGGAGATGAAAATATGATTTATGTAGTTTCTCATTTTTTCAATACCTTTGCATCCTAAAGTCTTTTATTATATTGTTTTCATGAGAAAAAAAGTTGAGATTTTGGCTCCAGCCAAAAACCTTGTGCAGGGAATAGCGGCTATTAATGCTGGTGCTGATGCAGTTTATATCGGCGCACCTATGTTTGGAGCACGTACCAATGCAGCCAATTCTATTGAAGATATCGCCGCACTGGTCAGATATGCCCATTTGTTTAGAGCACAGGTGTTTGTTGTAGTCAATACCATCTTTTATGATGATGAGCTATCTATGGCTAAAGACTTGATCTATGCGGTTTATAATGCAGGTGTAGATGCGATTATCGTTCAGGACATGGCCATCCTTGAGATGGATCTTCCACCTATCGTTCTTCACGCCAGTACGCAGGCTAATAACAGAGATCCGCAACACGTCAAATTTCTTAAAGATGCCGGAATGGAGCGTGTCGTTTTAGCTCGCGAACTCAATCTCGACCAAATCAGAGAAATAAGAGATGCTACTGATGTCGAACTCGAATTTTTTGTATCAGGCGCTTTATGTGTTTCCTTTAGTGGCAATTGCTATATGAGTGTGGCTAATGGCGAACGGTCTGCTAATCGAGGATCATGTGCCCAAAACTGTCGCTTGCCCTATGATTTGATAGATGGCAATGGCAAGTTGTTAATGCAAAGTGCCCATTTATTATCAATCAAGGATCTCGATTTGAGTGATTTTTTACCTGAATTAGTGGAAGCGGGAATTACCTCATTTAAGATCGAAGGGCGACTCAAGGATATCGTCTATGTCAAAAATAATGTTTCCTACCTGCGCAAAAAATTGGATACCTTTTTGGCACAAAATTCTAAAAATTACGAAAAAGCATCATCCGGACGTACTATTTATAACTTCGAACCACAGTTGGATCGTAGTTTTAATAGGGGATACACAGATTATTTTGTACATCATCGTACTAAAAAAATAGGTAGCTGGGAGACACCTAAGTCTCAGGGACAGTATATAGGCAAAGTTATTACCGCAAAGGCAAATGGATATATAATAGAAAATTTCGAACTGTTTAATAATGGTGATGGCTTGTATTTTGTAAATATTAATGGTGAAGCGGATGGCGCTCAAATCAATATTGTTGTTAATGATGTGGTGGTATTGAATAACCCTAAAGATATTGCTGTCGGTACGGAAATTTACAGGAATTCTGACGCTGAGTTTAATAAAATGGTCGAACAGGAAAAAAGTGCTATTCGTAAGATAGGTGTATCCATGTTGATGAAAGAAACGGAGGGCGGATTTGTATTGAGAGTTACAGACGAGGACGGCTATCAGGTGGAACTACATAAAGATATGGAAAAAGTTCAGGCTAAATCGCAGGAATCTGTCTTATCTAATATCATTAAAAATTTGGCAAAGACAGGCAATACGGTATTTATAGCTGACGATATCCAGGTCGATATATCGGACAATTGGTTTATTCCTACCTCAGAGATTAACCACCTACGAAGAGATGCTTTGGATGCTTTGACAGAAAAGCGAATCGATAGTTATGTGCGAAAAACAAAACCTATAGTGCCAACCGATCATCCTTATCCTGTGGCAAATCTTGATTATACATATAATATTTCCAATCACCTATCTCGGCAGTTCTATCAACGTCACGGCGTCCAGGAGATGGAAAAAGCTTTTGAATTGCAATGGAATCCGGGCAAATCTCGCGTGATGGTGACAAAATATTGTGTGAAGTATGAGTTAGGCAAGTGTGTCCGTTATCAGCGCGATACGATGGGTGAGAAGGTCAAGGAACCACTTACGTTAAAACACGGAGATGTCGAATATAAACTCAAATTTAACTGTAAACCGTGTGAGATGGAAATCTGGGAAAAAGATGCCGAATTTGAAATTATAGATCAAGAAGTCCAATTGGCTCAGTAATAATAAAAGTTAACTATTTACACATCCAATTGCTGGTGATAATAGCTAAATACATTCTTTTCAATAGCGGAAACATGATTGTCTGACACTGATTTTTTGTAATGATCTTCAATGATATCTGCCTGTTGTTCAAAATTAAAGTCAGTAAGATTTTTACCTTTGTTAAAAGCGTGATACAGACCTTCTATACCACCATAATCATAACCTTCATTGCTTTGCTGGGCTTTTAGCGCTTTGGCTATATATATACTACCGAAGTGTTGATACTGCCAGATATGCGTCATTTCATGGATAAAGACAGGATCGCTCATCGTCTTGTGGTAGTTGATTGTATTAAAAGTGACAAAAGCAGATGCATATTTATGCGAAATTAATTTTGCATTAGCATTAATCAAGACACGGTTGTATTGGACATTATTACCAAATATTTGCATGGCTAATTGCCTTTCACTATCATTCAACTTTCTGATACCTCTATTAAAAATTACTTGAAACAAGCTATAGATTTCAGGAAAAATTAGAACATCCAGTTTGTAAACTATCAGGTCTATCAGCCATTCTAAAAAGCCATTAGGAGGAAATGGATTTTTGTGTTTGTTGGAAAATGGATATATAAAATGCTTAATCAGCCGCTTGAGACGAATGAACCAATCCTTTCCAAAATTATATTTTTGACCTGCTGACATGTTTGTCTTTATTATTAATAAATGCTCTGGAATATGTTTTTAATTAATAAAATTTAGTATTTTTGGATTGCAATGGATCATATCTGAGTAATTAAAATTATTCAAATCTTAATGCTTTTACTGGTGTAATCCTGGTGATAATCAACGTCGGTAGAGTTAAAAATAGGATCGTAATCGTCAATGTAGCGATATTAATCAGCAGTACTGTGCCTATATGAATGTCAATAGGTGCGGTGTCAAGGTAGTAATTGGCCTCGTCTAATTTAATAAAATTAAAATGTTTTTGCATCCATGCCAGTCCTAAACCGACAAAATTTCCTACCAGTAATCCAAAGAAAATGATATAACCTGCATTCCATAAAAATATCTTACGGATGCTGCCATTATGCATGCCTAATGACTTGAGAATGCCGATCATGTGTGTTCTTTCCAAAATGAGGATGAGCAAGACCGTGATCATATTGATAATAGCAACTAAAACCATGAGTTGTAGGATGATCGTTTCGTTGATATCCTGGAGTTTTAGCCATTCAAAGATGCTGGGAAACTTAGCACGAATGGATTCTACATAATAGTTTTGAGGGACGACCTCATAGTAAATATAGTCCGAAAAAACATCCAAATCTCGGACATCATCAAGGATAACTTCCATGCCTTGAGCATCAGTTGGTGGCCATTTAAGGATGTCCTGAAGCTTGCCTATGTCCACGATACCAAAACGTCGGTCGTACTCTTCTAATCCTGTATTGTAAATACCACAGATGGTAAATCTTTTTTTGATCTGATCCTGATCTTTTATAAAGTTAAGGACTACTTTATTACCTGTTTTTAGGTGTAGCTTATCAGCGATATTTTTTGATAATAGCAACTCATCTGAGACACTGTCCTGATAATTTATGCCATGACCATCTACAATAAATTGATTGAGTTGTTTCCAGTTATAATTGGCGTCAACGCCTTTAATTAAGACACCATGGAAATCTTCTTTTGTGTTGAGTACACCGGGTAAAATGATGAAAGGATAGACACCTTTGACACCGCTATAGGTCGTTTTTAAAGATGGTTCCTGACGAAATATTTTTTGAATAAACTCTGGTTTTTCGAGGTAAGAGACGGATTTTAGCGCCCTGATCGTATCATAAAATGCTTCATTGGTAGGGATAGGCGTTACTTCAAAATTGCGGTTGACATTGCTGTCCGTGATATGAATGTGTCCCCAAAACCCAAATATCTTGGTTGTAATCTCTTTTTTGAAACCTGAGATGATAGCCGTCGTGAGAATCATTACGGTCATAGATATAGCAATAGCCGCAATAGCTATCCGTACAATAACTCTTGTAAAAGATTTACTACCAGCGAAGGCTATTCTTTTTGCTATAAAATGCTCAATATTCATTTTAAATTGGGCTCATTTTCGTAATAAAAGGCTACTTTTGCACCACAAAAATACAAAAGTACTCATTTAAGAGGTATTTTGATTTGTTCTAATTCTTAAAATGCAAAAAATGTTAGATTTTATAGAAGAACTGAAATGGCGCGGTATGCTTTACGATATGACGCCTGGCGTAGAAGAAGTAATGGCTAAAGGTAAGATAGTAGGTTATATCGGTTTTGATCCTACTGCACCAAGTCTAACCATCGGCAATTTTGTTCAGATTATGTTGTTGAGAATGTTTCAGTTATCAGGTCATCAGCCGATTGTACTAATGGGTGGTGCTACAGGAAGGATTGGCGACCCTTCATTTAAGGATAAGGAGCGAGAGCTTAAGTCTTATGATGAGGTGGATAGGAATCTGGCTTTCCAGAAGGAGCAGTTTAAAAAATTTTTGGATTTTGAAGGATCTAATGGCGCCATTATTGTCAATAATTATGACTTTTATAAGGAAATGAACGTCCTCGACTTCTTACGTGATGTAGGTAAAACGCTGACTGTAAGTTATATGATGACCAAGGATTCTGTTAAAACACGATTGGAGACGGGTTTGTCATTTACAGAGTTTAGCTATCAACTTCTTCAGGCCTATGACTACCAGTTATTGTTTGATAAATACAATTGTGTTGTCCAGATGGGTGGTTCTGATCAATGGGGAAATATCACTTCAGGAACTGAATTTATCCGTCGCAATATTGATGGAAAAGCCTACGCTATTACAACGCCGTTACTGACAAAGGCAGATGGCACTAAATTTGGTAAGTCTGAGCAGGGCAATATCTGGTTAGACCCGAATCTGACATCGCCATATAAGTTTTACCAGTTTTGGATTAACGCTGCGGATGCTGATTTACCTAAGTTTATGCGGTATTTTACTATGAAGAGTAGGGAAGAAGTAGAAACGCTTGAAGCTGATTATAAAGACAACCCGCGCGCATTAAAAGAAATTTTGGCTGAGGAATTAACTCGGCGTATTCACAGCGATGCTGATTACGAATCTGTTATGCAGGTAAGCCAGTTGTTGTTTGGTAAAGGGGGCGATGCCGAGGCGTTGAAGGCTATCACGCCAACACAATTTGATATCATAGCAGGCGAAATTCCATCGGCAGAAGTAAAAGAATCTGACTTGACTAATGGCGTGAATATCGTGGACTTGCTAGTACAGTTAAACATTTTAAGCTCTAAATCAGAAGCTCGCAAAGCTATCCAAGGTAATGCCATTGCTGTCAACAAGAGTAAATTGTCCACTCACGAACACACGATAACGACTGCTGATTTTATGCATGGCAAGTATTTGATGATCGAAAACGGTAAAAAGAATAAGTTCTTAATAAAAAAAGTGTAATGTGATTTTATACTTTGGTAAATGTGTAATGGTTTTCTTGACTGTCTGATGGTACGTACTGATAACCTTCTGCACTAAAAGTTTTGAGCTGGTCAGGATGTATGATTTTATTTTTGATGATATACGAAGCCATCAAGCCCCTTGCGCGTTTTGCATTAAACGATACAAATTTTTTAACGCCATTTCTCATTTCAAAAAAATCAAAGGTCAGTACAGATGCGTTGATTTGCTTGAGATGGATAGCTTTAGTATATTCGTCCGAAGCAAGATTGACAAGATATTGACTCTTTTGCTGTTTAATAGCATCATTCAATTGATGGGTAATCTTATCTTTCCAGAATGCGTAGAGATTTTTGTAGCCTGATATAGCCATTTTTGTCATCATTTCAAGCCTATAGGGCAAAATTGTATCTAATGGTCGTACTAGGCCATACATTGCCGACAATATCCTAAGGTGATTCTGTGCGTAGGAGATATCATCTTCTGTCAAAGGAACTTGGTGTAGTCCAGCATACACTTCTCCAGTATAACTAAAGAGAGCAGGTTGAGTACCTTTAGCTTGACGTGAATGTAATGTTTGCATACGCTGCCATGTTTGTTCTGTAAGTTTATCACTTAATGACATAAGTTTTGCTAATTCTTCTTTAGATAGCTGGCCGATAGTTTTGGATATTTCGGTAGCTTCATGTATAAAATCAGGAGAGGTAAAAGGCAGATGAAGGGTCTCTGTCTCGGCAGCTGCCATGGTTTTGGATGGCGAAAGAATAACAACCATAAAAGTGTTTAGAATTTAATTCAAAACAAAAAAGACCCTAACAAGTTTTTGAACTTGTCAAGGTCTTTTTTATATTTTCAACCTAAATAATTAAAAATTATTAGGTTTTTAAATTAAATCTTAGTTGCCTTTGATCATATTAGGCTCAGCTGCCGGAACAGATTCGTCTTTCTTTGGAGGCAACACATTACCGATAACCTGAAGAACGTGATTGTCAGGACCTTCGTTAGTAGTAATGGTTACAGATTTGTTGATCGGTCCAGTTCTTTTTGTATCATATCTGATCTCTATCGTAGAACTTTGACCTGGAGCGATTGGTTCTTTTTCCCATGTAGGGACAGTACAACCGCAAGAACCTCTTGCATTTTTGATTACTAAGGGCTCTGTACCAGTGTTAGTAAATTTAACAACTCTCAAAGGCTCACCACCATTTTCGATTGTACCATAATCAACAACTGTAGATTCAAAAGTCATCACAGCTTTAGATCTTTCTACATCAGGAGTAGCAACAGCAGGTGTAGGTGCAACATGTACAGGCTCGGTAGCTACCGTTTTAGCAGGCTGCATACCACCGGGTGTTGTTTTAGTTTGAGCAGATAAAGAAAAGCTCACAAGAACAAGTAAGGAAAATAAAATTTGTTTCATGATAAATTTAAATTTTAAAAAATACAATACAAATATAGTACTAAAAATGTAATCTTGATTAATAATGTTACTTATTTGCAGTTAAATTACTGTTAAATAAATTTTTATATTGAGATTTTACGGAAATGCTAATAAAATACTAATATTTTTAATATTTGACAAATTTTGCTATTTGTTGCTATGAAATTGTTTTAAATACTAATTAATAATGTTGCTAATATTATTAAAATTAAAATTATTTTTTACTTTTACAATTATTTTTTAGGTTGTTTTATTTATCTTATATTAAATTTTTATCCTAAATGGCCGAAAGTTTTATTTCCAAATCAGTCATTCATCCTGGCGAAGTTGTAGAGGGCAAGAGCATCAGAAAGGGCATATTTGAAATGATTGCATCCGAATACCCCGGCTTTGATGAGCGCAGTTGTATATCTATTAATGAGCTCAATAATTTCAGGCGTAGCTATCTCGCCAGCCTTCTTTTGGCAGAGAAAGGCGAACTCGCCGATATTGATAGGGATGTTATGGATGCTATTAAAAACAATGCCATCCTTTCGGAGAATATCGAAATTAAAATTGCAGATAAGCTCACCTTAGGCCAGAGATTGTCAGATAATATAGCTTCATTTGGTGGTAGTTGGAGATTTATCATCATTTTTGTTACTTTTCTGATTATTTGGATGATTATTAATATATGGACTATTTTTTCTAAAGCTTTTGATCCGTATCCTTTTATACTGCTAAATCTGATTTTATCTTGTATTGCGGCTTTGCAGGCACCGATCATCATGATGAGCCAAAATAGACAGGATGAGAAGGATCGTCAACGCGCCGAGCAGGATTATAAAATTAATCTTAAAGCAGAACTCGAAATAAAATTACTGCATGAAAAAATTGATCACCTTCTTATACATCAAAATAAAATGTTACTCGAATTTCAGGAAGTACAAATTGATTATCTTGAAGATGTGATTAATAGGTTGGATAGCCAAGCTAAAGATGGATGAGAGTCCTATGGATGCCTTATTATTAAAAGGTAGCTGGATATATTTTTGCATATAAATTTTGCTTAGCTATATTGTTGCCGCTATATTAAAATTTTAATTTACCAACCATCATGGGTTAATATTCGGTTAAATTTATTACTAAATATATATCTTTAGACAGCAGGGAATATCTTTGTGTTATATTATATGAAGGTTTTTACATTTATATTGAGCTTGTATTTTTTATTTATTGCAGTTTTGCCATGTGATTGCTTAAAACACGGTAGTCATGAGAATAAATTGGAAAGTACAGAGCTATGCAATCATGATGCGGATCACAATGATAATTGTAGTCCGTTTTGCGTGGTATGTATTTGTAATTTACCTATCTATTCACAACTGACCAATCTTGAATTACCAGCAATAGCACAGGAAACCGATATTACAAGTAGTGTTTTAGTTCAAAAATCTACTTTTTACAAAACTATTTATACTGACATCTGGCAGCCGCCAAAAATAGTAGCCTGATTTGATATTGTAATTAAATTGCCAATCCGGAATTGCAAATAAGCTTATTTCTATTGGTTGTTTAATTAGTATTGTATTCTGAGGTAACCACCGTGTGTTACTTATTTTTTGGCTATTAAATAGAAATATTGTGTTAAACGCAATTATAAGATTCAGTATTCATAATAAATTTATTATAGGTCTGATGACCTTAATGCTGATCATTTGGGGTGTGTGGAGTGCTAAGCATCTGCCTATTGATGCAGTCCCGGACATTACGAATAATCAGGTCCAGATTTATACTTTTTGTCCATCACTGGCCAGTCAGGAAGTGGAACAATTAGTGACTTTCCCTATAGAACAAAGTCTTGCTAATATTCCTAATATTACGGAAACACGTAGTATTTCAAGATTTGGTTTGTCAGTAATTACAGTGGTTTTTGATGAACATGTCAACATATATTTTGCAAGACAACTCATAAATGAAAGGCTCAAAGATGCCGTAGATCAGATACCGGAAGGTATAGGCACACCTGAGATGGCACCTGTAAGCACTGGACTAGGTGAAGTGTATCAGTATATCATCCATCCTGAAAAAGGAAGTGAAAGAAAATATGACGCTAAGGCACTCAGGGAGATGCAAGACTGGATTGTCGCTCGTCAATTATACGGAACACCTGGAGTTGCCGAAGTTAATAGTTTTGGTGGAGAGCTCAAGCAGTACGAAGTTGCTGTCAACACTGATCGGTTGCAAGCTATGGGTGTCAGTATTCCGGATGTTTTTGAAGCATTGGAAAAAAACAATCAAAATACAGGAGGCGCTTATATAGAAAAAGGTCCGGCTTCGTACTATATCAGAGGACTGGGCATTGTATCAGGCATAGAGGATGTTAATAATATTGCCATAAAAAAGAGTGGAATTTCACCAGTATTTATCAGAGACGTGGCCATTGTCCAGTATGGTCATGCTATCAGATACGGCGCCCTCACATATAACGGCGATGTGGATGCTGTAGGTGGTGTAGTCATGATGCTCAAAGGCGAAAACAGCCATGAAGTAGTCGAGAGAATCAAAGAAAAATTACCTACTATTCAGGCTTCTCTTCCAGATGATGTAAAGATAGAGGCTTATCTTGATCGTACCAATTTAGTAGATAGAACAATAAAAACAGTGATTAGAAACCTTACAGAAGGCGCTTTAATCGTTATTTTTGTGTTGGTGTTGTTTTTGGGTAATTTTAGAGCTGGAGCTATCGTCGCCTCTATAATACCATTGGCGATGCTATTTGCTATTGGGATGATGAAAGTCTTTAATGTTAGTGCTAATCTTCTTAGCTTGGGCGCTTTAGATTTTGGATTGATCGTCGATGGATCTGTGATAGTGGTGGAAGCGACGATGCATCACCTCGGATTTAGAAACCTGACCGAAAAATTGTCACAAAATGACATGGATGAAGAAGTGTATGAATCTTCATCTAAAATCAGAAAGACCGCTGCCTTTGGCGAGATTATCATTTTGATTGTTTATCTACCTATTTTGACACTTGCAGGTATCGAAGGGAAGATGTTTAAACCAATGGCACAAACTGTAGGTTTTGCTATCCTTGGTGCATTGATTTTGTCTATTACTTATATTCCTATGATGAGTGCTTTGTTTTTACCTAAAAAGTGGAATCATGACGCTTCATTTAGCGATAGGCTTATGGATAAATTGCAAGGTATATATTTGCCGTTATTAAAGCAGGCACTTAAGGTCAAATATGTAGTATTAGGGTTTGTTGTTACTGCCTTTGCTATTAGCTTGCTGTTGTTTAGTAGGATGGGATCAGAGTTTATACCTCAGTTGCAGGAGGGTGATTACGCTTTTCATTGTATTTTGCCTCAGGGGACATCTCTTACGCAAAGTATCGAAACCTCCATGCAGGCTTCACGCATCATTAAATCCTTTGAGGAAGTAAAAATGGTGGTAGGTAAGACGGGTTCTGCAGAAGTACCTACAGACCCGATGCCGCCAGAAGTAACGGACATCATGGTCGTCTTAAAACCGGAAATGGAATGGACATCCGGGCGTTCATATTCGCAATTGGGTGACGATATAGAAGAAGCTTTGGGTGTGCTTCCTGGTATATTTTTTGAAAAAAGCCAGCCTATCCAGATGCGTTTTAATGAATTGATGACCGGTGTGCGACAGGACGTGGCTATAAAGATTTTTGGTGAAAACATGGATACACTCGCTCATTATGGTGATAAGGTAAACCAGGTTATTCAGAAAATCCAGGGTGTAGGCACGCCTCAGGTAGAGCGTGTTTCCGGATTACCCGAAATCAATATCGAATATGATCGGCGACGTATTGCTAATTATGGCCTGAATATCAAGGATGTAAACGATATTGTTAGCACCGCATTTGCCGGAAAGGCAGCAGGAAAAGTGTATGAAAATGAGCGTCGTTTTGACCTCGTGGTTCGCTTGGATAGTACACAGCGTGGAGATATCGAAAATATACGCAATTTGCTGATTCCTACACCTGAATATGGCCAGATTCCTTTGTCGCAACTTGCCAGTGTAGAATATGTACTTGGACCGGCTCAGATTAGCCGCGAATCAGGGAAAAGACGGATAGTGGTTGGTTTTAATTTGGATAACAGAGATGTTCAGTCTGTGGTCGAAAATATTAAAAAAGAATTGGGTAGTAGGGTGAAACTTCCAACTGGATACTATTTTACTTATGGAGGGCAATTCCAAAACCTTCAGGAGGCGAGTGCCCGACTGATGATTGCTGTTCCAGTGTCCCTACTTTTGATTTTTGTCCTCCTATTTTTTACAGTCCACTCTGTCAAACAAGCCTTACTGATATTTATGGCCATTCCTATGAGTGCTATCGGTGGTGTGATGGGGTTGATAGTACGTGGTATGCCGTTTAGTATAAGTGCAGGTATCGGGTTTATAGCGTTGTTTGGTGTGGCAGTACTGAATGGAATCGTTTTAATAGGGACTTTTAATTATCTTAAAAAGGAGGGTGTGGCCGATATCACGCAAAGAGTGCTTGATGGCGCAACCTCTCGATTGAGACCCGTTCTTATGACGGCGACTGTAGCCAGTCTTGGGTTCTTACCTATGGCACTGAGTACCAGTGCTGGTGCCGAGGTACAGAAACCGTTGGCTACGGTAGTGATAGGCGGTCTAGTTACGGCTACCTTGCTTACACTTTTTGTTTTGCCGATGTTGTATTTAATTTTTGACAAAGACAGAAGGAAGTTTAAATCAAATAATTTAGTGATTTTGGCACTATGTTTCACCTTAGGACTTTCGTTCAATATTAGTGCACAAACTCCTATATCTTTAGAAGCGGCAATCCAGAGAGCTCTTGCAAATAATCGTCAGCTTTCCATTAATCAGTCTTTGGTCAATAGTGCAGGACTTACGGTTAAGACAGCCACAGAGATCCCTAAAACAGGGATTTTTGTAGAGAATGAAGATTACCAACCGTCTAATGCTTTAGGTGTGATGAAAATTGGTATCTCTCAGGATATTGCTTGGCCTGGATTATATAAGGCACGACGCCATTATTTTGACTCTCAGCTAAAATATGCTTCGTTAAATGGCAATGTATTGCAGGCAACGATACGCAGAGACGTAAGTTCTTCTTACTATACCTTGTGGTATTTGAATGAAAAACAAAAGTTGTATTTTCAATTAGATAGTATTTATGGTGTGTTGTATAATGCAGCTAAAGTCAAGGTAAAAGCCGGACAATCTGCAATGTTGGAGCAAATTACTTCAGCATCGCAGTATAATCAGATGAAAGCATTTATACAACAAAATGAACAAGATATTAACTCAGAACAGTTACATCTAATGTTATTGATGAATACTTCTGATCGCATTGTCCCGGAGGATAGACCTATAGATAAAGTACCTTTACTCGCTCAAATAGATATTGATAGTCATCCTGAAATTGCCTTACAGCAACAACAGATAGAAATTGCAAAATCAGGGATTGATGTCCAAAAAAACATGAATAAGCCTGAGTTTTCTGCTAGAGTATTTAGTCAACGTTTGTGGGGAGCATCGGATCCATTTACGGGCTTCTCTGTGTCTGCTGGTATCCCGATTTTCGGGCTTAAAGCCAATAGTAACAAAATCAAAGTAGCCGAAATACAGCAAAAAATACAGGAAGAGACTTTGGAATACCGGATACAGGTCATGGATAATGAAAAATCTGATGCAGTGGTTCAGTTGCAAAAATATCTGTCTTTATTGAACTTTTATGAATCTTCCGGCCTCGATCAGGCAAATCAGATTATAATAGCAGCTACACTCAGTTATAATTCAGGTGATATTAGTTATGCAGAGTTAAGCCAGTTTGTTAGGCAGGCTGTGGAGATTAAGCAAAATTATCTGGACGCACTTCAGGCATATAATCAGTCAGCTATTCAGTTAAATTATTTCAATCAACAATAATTCAAAAATTATGGATATACATATTTTTAAATATATATTTATTTCGAATGTAAGGCAGGTGCAAAGTTTTTTTACTAATGCCATTTTACAATTTCATTTCTGGCTGATTAAGCGTATAAAGCTGGGAATATTGGTGTTGCTATCGGCAAGTTTTACCCTGTGGATGTCTTCATGTGGTAATCAAAATCAGGATAACCAAGCACATAATACCGTTAAATCTGATAGCCATGCGCATGATGATGATCACGACCATAACGAAAGTGATGGGCATAATCATGATACTCCAGATGATCATGACCATGAAGATGTAAATGTAGCAACACTAACAGCAGCGCAGATCAAGGCTATTGATTTGCA
The DNA here is from genome assembly GCA_964501555.1 of uncultured Aureispira sp. Taxonomy (GTDB): domain Bacteria; phylum Bacteroidota; class Bacteroidia; order Chitinophagales; family Saprospiraceae; genus OLB9. The sequence continues at coordinate 127,053 of CAZCTQ010000001.1, forward strand.
AGTTTCAAAAATAGAGCGTAAGTCTCTGACGATGAATGTCAAGGCAAATGGAGTGGTTCGCGTTCCTAATAACCATATAGGCATTGCGTCCTCTCTCTTTGGCGGTGTCATTCGCACATTAAAGGTGTTGCCCGGAACAATTGTTAAAAAAGGTCAGGTGATTGCTACTATTGCTCACCCTCAGTTTATTTCCGTACAGGAAGATTACCTCACTACTAAAAGCAAATTGCAGCTGGCTGAACAGGAGATGCAACGTCAGGTAGAAATGGCTGAAGGTAACGCAGGTGCTAAGAAGAATGTGCAGATTGCAACATCAGAACTCAATACATTAAAGGCAAGAATAGCATCACTCGAACAACAACTCTCGATGATGGGTATTCAGCCCAACAGAGTCAGCAATAATAATTTTATTCGGGAGATTGTGATTGCAAGTCCTGTAAATGGCGTTGTGAGCCAGATTTATGGCAAACTTGGAAGCTTTGTAGATGTAGCGACACCTATAGCTGAGATCGTGGACAATAGTAGGTTGCATATCGACATCTTGGTATATGAGAAGGATCTTGGCAAAATTAAAGTAGGACAAACGGTTGATTTTAGGATTACCAATAATCCTATTCAATTTTATACTGCTAAAGTCTTCAGCATCGGATCTACCTTTGAAAGCAATAGTAAAGCAATAGCTGTACATTGCGAAGTCACAGGCTATAAGTCGGGACTAATAGATGGTATGAATATAACCGCAGGCATCAACGCTACAAATGAAATGCTGCCGGCTGTGCCTAATGCCGCTGTTATTGAATCTGATGGTAAATATTATGTGTTTGTTGAAAAAAATAATAGTCATAAAGGAAATGATAACCGTAGTTTTGAGCGGTATGAAGTTATTAAAGGGGTTTCCGAATTAGGGTTTACTGGTATTACTTTTATTAAGGAAGTGCCAGATGATGTGCGTGTCGTTACAAAAGGAGGTTTTTTTGTCAATGCCATGCTGACAAATTCAGGCGAACATAGCCATGAACATTAACGGATCAACAAAAAAGAGATAATGTAATTTTTTAAAAATAAAAAATAAAGTAAATGGAATCAGATCATATTTATGATGCAGAAGGGAGACAACTTTGCTGCACGCTTACCGATAAAATTTATAATGCTGCAGGTGCCGGGGACCTGATTAATCCGCCCAAATCGAAATTATCAGGAACGCATCAACATACTGAGGGTCATGATCATGCGGATGGCGATGCACACGACCACAATGAGGAGGGACATAGTCACAGCCACGACGGTCCTGTGGAGATGCGGATGTTTTTACCATCAGCAGTCACATTGGTTTTATTGCTTATAGCGATTTGGATGGATCATTTTTTAAAGACTGATTGGTTTAAGAATTGGGTACGACTATGCTGGTATCTTGTGGCTTATGCGATTGTAGGACTTCCTGTTATACGCGATGCATTTATGAGTATTAGGAAAGGCGATGTGTTTTCGGAGTTTTTTTTGATGGTTATAGCAACGGTAGGTGCTTTTGCTATCGGTGAATATCCCGAAGCCGTTGCCGTGATGTTGTTTTATGCTATTGGTGAAGTTTTCCAGACTATGGCTGTAGCTAAAGCTAAAAATAATATCAGCGCTCTGATGGATCAGCGTCCGGATATCGTTACAGCTATCATCGATGAAAAGCAGCACAAGATTCAGGCAGAACTTGTACCATTAGGGACGATTATTCAGTTAAAGCCTGGAGAAAAACTGGCGTTGGATGGTGTCATGGTATCGGATGGAGGTACTTTTGACACATCAGCACTAACAGGAGAAAGTAAGCCGTCAACTAAGCAAAAAGATGATGTCGTGCTGGCTGGTATGCTCAATCTCAATACAGTTGTGCGGGTTAAAGTTAATACGTCTTATTCAGACAGTAAACTGAGTAAAGTGCTCGAATTGGTTCAAAATGCCACTTCACAGAAGGCACCTACTGAACTATTTATCCGAAAATTTGCCAATGTTTACACACCAATTGTTGTGTTTTTAGCTATTGCGATATGTTTTGTTCCGTATTTTTTTGATCAGCATTATTCATTTGATGCCTGGTTGTACAGAGCTTTAGTTTTTTTAGTAATTTCGTGCCCATGTGCACTAGTGATATCTATTCCATTGGGTTATTTTGGTGGTATCGGTGCTGCGAGCCGTAATGGAATTTTATTTAAAGGAAGCAACTTTTTGGATACAATAGCGACCGTTAACCACGTGGTTATGGATAAAACAGGTACGCTTACCGAAGGAGTTTTTGAGGTGCAGGAAGTTGTATTGGAAGAAGGTTTTGACCACAATATCTTATTACAAAAGGTTAATGCACTTGAAAGCCTTAGTACACATCCCGTAGCAACGGCTATTTTGCATTATGTGGGACCAGTCAATACCTCAATCATGGTCAAAAATGCAGAGGAAATACCTGGTCATGGACTCGTTGCCGATATAGATGGCGAGCAGCTAATCATTGGAAACCTTAAGTTGTTAGAAAGATATAATATCAAATTTAAAAGAGACCATGGTGATATCCCTTATACTACTATTTTTATAGCCATTGCCGGCAAATATGCGGGATATATCACCATTGCTGATACCATTAAGCAGGACAGTAAAGCGGCTATTAAAAGCCTACATGATCTGGGTGTCAAGACTACGATGCTTAGTGGCGATGAGGCTTCTGTAGTTAATTATGTGGCTAAGGAGCTTGGTATCGATAATGCCTATGGTGACTTATTGCCTGAGGATAAAGTCAGTAAAATCAAAGACATCAAATCAGCTCAGGAAAAGGTAGCATTTATAGGTGATGGGGTGAATGATGCACCAGTAGTAGCGCTTAGTGACGTAGGGATAGCCATGGGTGGACTGGGTAGCGATACTACTAAGGAAGCAGCAGATGTGATTATACAGGATGATATGCCTTCTCGCATTCCGATGGCTATCAATATTGGTAAGCAAACCAGAAAGATTGTTTGGCAAAATATCACCTTTGCTTTTGTGGTAAAAGTATTGGTGTTGATTTTAGGTGCAGGTGGGCTCGCTACTATGTGGGAGGCAGTGTTTGCAGATGTAGGTGTATCGCTATTGGCTATTTTAAATGCTATCCGGATACAGCGGATGAAGTTTTGATTTGCTTTTTTATAGGATAAAATTAAGTTAACTACTCAGGTTAATGCTTTAAAATCACAAAAATTGAGTATTTTAGGTTTGAAATTGATAGCATTATAGTAGTTACCCATTTTATCTTTATAGCATTTGATTTGTCTTAAAGATAGCTATTAAAATAAGTGGTTTATTGGTTTTTACCTTTAAAAATACTCAATTAGACCTTATTCTACAAAATTTTCCCATTTTTTCATATAGTGGATGAAGGAGCTTCCTAATCCTGATTTTTGTAAATGTTGAGTAGAGTAGGGTGGATACAATACATTGTTGTTCATACTGAAAGCTAATTCTGGCCAATTGGGATTACCTATAGCGGCTTTACCTATAGATACAAAATCGGCACCTGCATTTATAGCATCAACTGCATCTTGTGGAGTCCATATATTGCCGGCTACAAACAATGGAATCTCACTACCTAATCTTTCTCTAAACCAAGTGATGATAGGTTTACCACTGTCAGGATATTTACTAGGTTGTTTCTTAGTATCCCAGGTGGATATATCTAAAAAGTCAATACCATTGGCAATAAGTAATTGTGATAAATTTAAACTGTCATCAAAATCAATACCTTGATAGTCATGTTTATCCTCGGGCGAGATCCTAACACCTACAAGAAAAAAAGGAGGCAGATGCAGTCGGATAGCCTTTAATATTTCTGTGATGATCCGTGCCCTGTTTTCTAAATTGCCACCCCATTGGTCTGTTCGTGTATTGGTATGTGTGCTGAGAAACTGGTGCAAGAGGTAGCCATGAGCCGCGTGTAATTCCACTCCATCAAAGCCTGCATGGTAGGCACGGATAGCCGCCTTTGTAAAAGATTGAATAATAGTTTGGATATCATACTCTGTAGCACCTCGTATAGGTATTTTATGGTTTTTAATTTCAAAAAGATAATCCGAAGCGCTCCAGGGTTGTGTGTCAATCAAATGTTGTGGACTGCGGGCACCACCATGGTATAACTGCATAATGGCAAGGCCGTGATGGCTTTTAATACCTGAAACCAGTTTTGTTAGTCCTGGAATGTGATTATTATCAAAATTGCCAAGCTCGCCTTCCCAACCTTGACCATCCTTTTGGACATGCACAGCACAGGTAAAGATAATGCCAAAATCATTTTCAGCGCGCCTTATTAGCCATTGGTATTCATCATCACCCAAAGTGCCATCCATGTTGCTCTGTTTATTGGTCATAGGTGCGAGTGCGATCCTATTGCGTGCAATTTTGTCTGTATTTCCAAATTGAAATGACTGGAATAATGGATTTTTCATTCGATTAAGCCTGCTAAGTCAAGTAAAAAAGCATATTGCATCGCGGTTTCTCTTAATCGGCTAAACCTGCCGGAAGCACCTCCATGTCCCGTATCCATATTACAATACATAAGTAATGGGTTTTCGTCAGTTTTTAAATCCCTGAGTTTAGCAACCCATTTTGCAGGTTCCCAATATTGCACCTGCGAGTCCCAATACCCTGTTGTCACCAAAGTGGCAGGATACGCTTTGGCTTCTACATTATTATATGGCGAGTAAGACAACATATAGTCGTAGTAGATTTTATCTTTGGGATTGCCCCATTCATCAAATTCTCCAGTAGTCAGTGGGATGGATTCATCCAGCATGGTATTGACGACATCAACAAAAGGAACAGCCGCAAGTATTCCTTTCCATAAATCCGGTCTCATATTCATCACAGCACCCATCAATAAACCTCCGGCGCTGCCTCCATAGGCAAATAACATATCCTTTGCGGCGTACCCTTCTTTAACGAGGAAGTCTCCACAATTGATGAAATCTGTAAATGTGTTTTTCTTTTTTAAAAATTTACCTTCTTCGTACCACTGTCTCCCCATCTCCTGACCTCCTCTGATATGTGCGATAGCAAACCCAAAGCCTCTATCCAAAAGACTTAACCTAACAGAAGAAAAATATGGATCTGAGCTGATACCATATGAGCCATAGCCATATAAAAGTACAGGTCGTGTGCCGTCTTTAGTAAATCCTTTTTTATAGACAATCGAAAGTGGCACCATCGTTCCATCGCCTGCTTTTACTAACTGACGCTCCGAGACATAATCTTTTGAATTAAAATCGCCTACAACTTCCTGTTGTTTGAGCAGTATCAATTTGCGGTCAGCAACATGATAATCATAAGTTGTATTGGGTGTCGTCAATGAGGTGTAGCTAAGCCTAATGACATCAGTATCAAACTCTGGATTAACATCTAAATAGACAAAATATGAGGCCTCGTCAAATAAAATGTAATGTCCGTCTTGTCCGTTCCAAGGATGGATACGCAGTTTTGTTAATCCATCGCTTCTTTCAGAGATGACCATAAAATCTTTAAAAGTAGCGATTTCTTCTATGAAAATATTTGGATCATAAGGGATGAAATCCTGCCAGTATTCTTTAGAGGTTTTAGATTCTGGAGTGACCATGACTTTAAAGTTTTTAGCACCGTCTTTATTTGTGACAATATACCAATGATCGCCATAGTGATTGATAGCATACTCAAGATGGTGTTCACGAGTTTGAAAAATACTAAACACACCTTTTGGATCGTCTGCGTTTAGAACTCTAAATTCCTGAGATAAAGTAGCTTGGGATGTTATAATGATGTATTTTTTTGACTTCGTTTTATATATATAAGCATTGAAAGTTTCATCTTTTTCATGAAAAACTTCTATATCATTACTTACATCGGTACCCAGCGTATGCCGCATTATTTTGTAGGATCTGAGCGCTTCGTCATTTATAGTGTAAAATATGGTTTTATTGTCATTAGCCCAGACTATTTCGCCATTGGTATTTGGAATAGCTTCTTGAATAGTCTCGTTTGTAATGAGATTTTTAAATTTGATTGTATATTGTCGTCTGCTGACGGTATCTTCGCTAAAGGCTAAAACACTATTATCCGGACTGACGGCTTTACCTCCTACCTGATAGTAGGAATGATCTTTGGCCAATAGGTTGACATCTAATATCACTTCCTCCTTAGCATCAAATGTGTCTTTTTTTCTGCTATAAATCGGATATTCGAAGCCTTCCTCGTAGCGTGTGATATAATAATAGCCGTTATCTCTGTATGGAACGGACATATCGGTCTGTTTGATTCTACCTTTGATTTCTTCAAATAATTTCTCCTGAAAGGCTTCGGTGTGTTGCATCACCTTTTCACGATATGTGTTTTCAGCATTGAGATAGGCTGTGACTTTCTTTGTAGGATCATCAGGTATTTCTGCTTCTTTTTGTTCATCTGACAACCGCATCCAAAAGTAATCATCATGGAGAGTATCACCATGAACAATACTTATATGACTTAATTTGTCAGCTATAGGTGGTTTGATTTCTGAGTTTGTCATAAGATCCTTGATTTAAGTTTAAAGCCATACATAGGTATTGAATTATAATGCACGCTTGAAATGGATGCAAAGGTAATGTAAAGCGTGATTAAAAGGCAAATCAATAGGGCATTTAGTTGAGAACAGAATGGATAGAAGTACAACTATTTTTCCAATATGTATATTCTATTCAGGCTTTATTCAGTTCTTTGAGGAAGTTTTTAAACTTATCCGAATTGTATTTAGCCATGCCTGCGTGTTTCATTTTGATTCTTCCAGTTTTGTCAATTACAAAGGTAGCAGGAATAGCAGAAGATTCTAGTTCTGGTGGCAAGTCTTGTCTTAATTGATAGATCGGGAAAGTAAAACTATTCTCTTTTTTATAGGCTTTAGCCTTGTCAAAATTTTGATCTGTTGACAGCATGACAAAGGCAATATCTTGGCTTTTGACTGCATCATATAAGTCCTGAATACCCGGCATTTCGGCTTTGCAGGGCGGACACCATGTTGCCCATACGTTTAGGAAGATAACTTTACCGCGTAAATCAGATAGCATCATAGGTCTGTCATTTTCATCTAGGAGGAAAGCCTCAGCAATGCCACCGTCAAAATTGTCGTTTGTCTTTGGTTGGATAATACCCGTCGCTATAATACCTCGTTGAAGGGTGGACATGATAGGTCGATACCAGCCAGTCAACCATAATATCAAAATAATACCAATAAATATTAAATTGCTTTTGGCTTCTTTACTTAATTTTCTCATAACAAATTTATGTTGGTATCATAACCTCAAAAATAGGACTATAGTTTTTTTCTGTTGAGTTATCTGTACTTTTGTTCAAATTGAAATGTAGTCATTTATTGTAAATGTAAAATCTCATGAAATGGTTTTCAATACAACTTTGCGTCAACTTTTTTCATGAGATTTTACAAATTTATTTTTTTAAAATTCAGACTACTCTTTAATCAATTTTTTAATGTACACGTTTTGTGCTGTCTCGATTCGTACGATATAAAGACCTTGTAAAAGTGTCGAGATATCAATTTCGTTAGATTGACTAGCATGGATTGATTTGACCTGCTGGCCTGAGGTACTGAAAATATCTATTTTTTGAATTTCCTCCTCCGAAAAAATGGTTATACTGGTGGTTGCTGGATTAGGTCTGATATTAAGTTGGTTTTTTGGGTCATTAATAGCATTGTTAGAGATTTCTCTGAGCTCTAATGTTGGCTGAATTAAAGATAATTTGCGTTTGGCTTTCAGGATTACCGCATCAATATATAGAGTAGATTGCACCGTGGAAATGCTCTTTATAATTCTAAACATGGCTGTGGGACTTAAGAATCCACCGAGTTTGTAAGTTGCATTATAAACCTTGCCATTATCAAAGTCAAGGCCTTTTATAAATGTACATAAGTCGATCCAACGCCCACCGTTAAAGTATTGAAGCACGAAACGCTCTCCATCGACCATGTTTTCGGACGTAAAATCAAAACTGATGTTTAAGTATTGATAGTCAATGAGGTTGAAAATCGGAGAACTCATGTAGGTTGTATTGCCATTTGGATGATTTAGTTTGATACAATGGTTGCCTTCAGGTGATGGTGACCCAGTGTGCCATATAGAACCCTGATTATCGCCGTTCCACTTGTCCCATCCATTTTCAAAGTAATAACCTGCAAGGGAAATTTCACTATCGTCGCCATTGTCAGTACATGGTTGGCAGTGAGGCCCTCCACAGTCTATACCGGTTTCAAGACCATTTTTGATGCCATCACTACAGGATGATATGTGCTTTTTAATACCCTTTATGATGATGGCATCTATAAAAATCTGACCTCTATCATCTTCAATGGATGATTGTATTGCTAATAATGCTTTATAACTAAGATTGCCATATATTTTAAATGTTTTAGTGTAAATCAAGTTGTTTGAAAAATCTTGTTTAATTTGATAATTCTGAATTTTAATCCAAGTACTGCCATTAAAATATTTAAATTGAAGTTGATCATTGGTTTTTAAGTTGATAGCTCGCAGCTTAAAAGTAATTGTTACAGTATCATAAGGGCTTAGGTCATACTCAGGCGAAATCATGGAAGATGCCTCATCAGCATTGCCTTTAAGTTGTATGGAATAACTACCTTCGGGTGAATAGGCTGTTTTTAGTCGCTTACTGTATGCACCGCCACTTATCCAGCTATCCCAGCTATTTTCAAAGTAATAACCATTAATAGTTACTTCCTGTCCTGCTTCAATATTGCAAGGTGGGCAATCCGGACCGCCACAGTCTATACCAGTTTCCTTGCCATTCTGGATGCCATCACCACAGGTAGATTTCTTTTTGACGGCTATACCTTTGATTGTGATAGCATCTATGTAAATTTGTGTATTTGGATTATTGGCATTAGCCTGAAATCTAAATTGACTTTTGTCGTATAAATATCCGTTGAGGATGATCTTTTTTGTATAATTTAAACTATTATTAAAGTCTTGTTTAAATATGAATTGCTGTACTGTAATCCAGTTTTTCCCATTATAATACCGGAATGAAAAACCATCTTGTGCATTGCAATTGATGGTCCTGAGTTTAAATTCAATGACAATCGTATCAAATTTGCTGAGGTCGTAAATAGGTGACGTCATTGCCGAACCTTCGCTATCATTCCCTTTGAGTTGTATTGAATAGCTGCCTTCCGGCGAATAAGCTGTCTTAAGCCGCTTACTATTGGTGCCGCCACTTATCCAGGCGTCCCATCCATTTTCGAAGTAATAGCCTCCGAGTGAAGTTTCGTCTCTACCATCATCTTCATGACAAGGCGGGCAATTAGGTCCACCGCAGTCTATGCCAGTTTCGAGTCCATTTTTGATGCCGTCATTACAAGTAGGGCAAGGCGGGCAGTTAGGTCCACCGCAGTCGATACCTGTTTCGAAGCCGTTTTTGATACCGTCGCTACAAGTAGGTGCTTTATCTGAGATGCAAAACGATTTTTGCTCCATGCTTTTAAATGCACCGCCGGTGATTAATTCTTCACTTCCTTTTTTGAGTTTGTAGTATCCATTGCCGTAATTACAGCAGATGCCATCTCCAAAATCATCTAAAATGTGGAAGGTATAGCAACCTTCGGGCAGACAAATTTCAGTTGTATTTATAGTACTGGGTGAATAGTATGGGCCACCCGAAACTACGACTTTATTTGATGCGTCCTTGATTTTCCAGGTGGTTTCTAATGGGTGATTGTCCGTTTTGATTTCGAGTTTAAGTTTGATTTGGTCACATAAGGGCTCGCCGTTGCCGCCTCCAGGACAAGCAGTCAGGCATTTGGCGTTGGCTACTTTTGATCGGATAATATTACCAGGCTGTGTGCCAAAACCATTGGAAAATTTGATACCTGCATTGGTAAGGTGGCAATATGACATGATGGTTCCACCGACACTTGATGAGGGAATACCAGGATTAGCACAGCTACCTTCGACTTGATAACATCCGTCTATCGCAGAGTTATTCCCATTCCATACGCAAGCGTGGGTGTGTTGTGATCCAAAGAGATGGCCAAGCTCGTGGGTGACAACTTCCACAGTCCAGCTATAGGTAGGAACATTGAGGAAACTGTTATTGATGCCGGCGTAACTCATGCTAAAAGCGGGATTTGTGCGACAAAGTCCATCAATATAGGCTATCCCGCCACTAGCCTTATAGGATAGTAACTGGGCAAGGTCGCCATTAAATCCTTTCCTATAGCTCCCAAAAGAGTTTAGCATCGCAGTAGCATTGCTACCGTTATACGGACTTGCCTGTGTCCAAACTACTATCTCAGATAAGATGGTATGTATCTGCTCGGTAGCATACAAAGTACTTACCTGATTAAATATGGCAGTTACAAAGCTACTTGCATTAATAGTACTTCCTTTTTCTTGGTAAATGTCATAATCTACTTCAAAGTAAATGCGGACACAGTCAGTCAAAGCGCGCGTCCCGACAGATATGCCACGCAATTCATCCTTAGTGTATTGAATCTGACTATCTGGAGTAGCGCATTCTTGTCGATTATAAGCTGACAGTTGCTGGTCATTATATATGATGTAGCTATTGCTTGTTTTTTCTTTACCTATAATTAAATTTCCTGAAATATCAGGGCTTGAAACCATACCCGATATCTCACCATTGACGACTGAGAGCATAGCTATACTGTTGGGATTACCTTTAATAATGCCTCTGTAATGTTTGCCTTTGTCAAATGGTACTTCACGCATAGAAGGGGCTTCTTTTAGTTTAAAATCTGTTGCAAATGGAAAAACCTCTATCAATTCAAGTTCAAGATTAGTTTGATCCGGAGCGGGTATATTTAGATTAATAAATGGATTGTTTTTGCTTTTTAGCGAATGTAAAACGGCTGTATTTAAGTCAAGATGATCGAACTTTTTGAGTTCGGTTATTTTTGTATGATTTTTCTTAACCGGTTTTGAAAAGAGGTTTATGATCGTGGCTTCTCCATGTTTTTTTGCTTGTTCGATGAGGGCCGCAGGTTTTAAAGAGGTGGTTTGAGCTGATACAATTATAGGAAGTATAAACCAGTAGGAAAGCGTTAATATAAAGTGTTTCATTGACTTAAATGATTAAAATAATTATCTACTAAAAAAAGAAATTCAGTAAATACTCAATGGATATACGGTCTATTCTGGATAGAACTTACTTTTTTACTGAAGATATCTAAACCAATATCTGACCTGATGGAATTATACAATCCAATAATTGTGCCTATTTGTGATTGAAATTTATAATATGATAATTATGTAAATTGATAATCAAGAAACTATGTTATAAGGATCATAAAGATGTGTATTTATAATATCCTAATACTTAATAAGATATAATTAATTAAAAAAAATAATTTTGTCAGTATATATTGAATGATTTTTTGTAGTAGTTTTATAATTTTGAATGTTTTTTTTACGGAAATATTCAAAATAATAGGCATTTTAAAGCACTTAAATTAAATGATAAACTTGATAAAAGTTTGAATGATCAGCCTATATATTAGGGATAAATTCAAATGAGTGTAAAGGGAGATTTTTATAAATTATCAGGGTACAAAATCAGGGTTTTATATAATAATGCCTATAAGCCAAATAGAGAGATCAAGTAATTTTACTTTTTTAGTCCTAAATAATACGCTAATTTTGTGCTCTTAAAATGAATACGTTAATGACAACTCAAACATATACAGAAGAACAATACCTTAATTTTTATAAAAAGCTACTTTTGCCGCGCATGGTAGAAGAGCGTATGCTTATCGGACTGCGTCAAGGAAAGATATCCAAATGGTTTTCGGCTTGGGGACAGGAAGCTGTATCAGTCGGGGCTACGCTTGGTATGGATAATAACGAATACATGCTGACGATGCACCGCAACTTGGGTGTATTTACTGCCAGAGATATCCCATTGAGACGGCTTTTTGCACAGTTTCAAGGGAAAGAAGCGGGCTTTACAAAGGGACGTGACAGGTCATTTCATTTTGGTACACAAGAGTACAAAATTGTGGGGATGATATCTCATCTTGGTTCGCAAATGGGAGTAGCTGATGGTATTGCATTAGCAGATATTTTACAGCATAAAAAACAGGCAACCCTTGTTTTTACGGGTGATGGTGGTGCCAGCGAAGGTGATTTTCACGAGGCTGTTAATGTAGCTGCCGTATGGCAATTGCCTGTCATCATTATTGTGGAAAACAATCAATGGGGACTTTCGACACCATCTTCCGAACAATTTAGAATGAAGTCATTTGCCGATAAGGGCATAGGCTACGGGATAGAAGCGGTGACTATCGATGGTAATAATCTTCTTGAAGTATATGAGACAGTCAAAAACTGGGCGGAATCTCTGCGTGAAAATCCAAGACCTGTCATTATAGAATGTATCACATTTCGTATGCGTGGCCATGAAGAAGCATCCGGTACGGCATATTATCCTGAAGGAATGGCGGATATGTGGAAGGATAAGGATCCGATATTACGATTTGAAAACTGGCTTAAAGTCAAGGGTATCCTAGATGACGACAAGATACATGCATGCCATAAAGAGCTTAGTGAATACGTACTGAATGAGCTCAATAGCGCTGATCATTTTCCGGATATAGTACCCGACGTAAATAGGGAACTAAATGATGTCTATGCACCATTTAGTAATGAAGAAATGCTACCCGTTAGTCCGGAAATGCATGAAATTCGATTTATTGATGCGATATCCGAAGGTCTGCGCGAAGCAATGGATCGACATGCTAATCTCATCCTTATGGGGCAGGACATAGCTAAGTATGGTGGTGCTTTTAAGGTGACAGAGGGATTTTTAGATCAGTATGGTCATGATCGAGTACGTAATACCCCTATTTGCGAGGCAGCTATTGTAGGTGCTGGACTTGGACTTTCGATAGCGGGCAATAAAAGTATGGTCGAGATGCAATTTGCAGATTTTGTATCCGAAGCCTTCAATCAAATCGTCAATAACCTGGCAAAATCGCATTACCGCTGGGATCAACCTGCCGATGTAGTAGTCAGAATGCCCACTGGTGGAGGTACAGCAGCCGGTCCTTATCACTCACAATCAACAGAAGCGTGGTTTACCAAAGTGCCAGGTCTGAGAGTCGTCTATCCTGCTACGCCGGAAGATGCAAAAGGTTTATTGCTGCAATCATTTGAAGATCCAAATCCAGTGATGTTTTTTGAACATAAAAAGTTGTACCGAAGTATCAAAGGCCGGGTGCCAAAAGGATTTTATACGGTGCCCTTTGGCAGAGCCCGGATACATAGACCTGGTACGGCATTAACGATTGTAACCTATGGTATAGGTGTGCACATAGCGATGCATACACTTGAAAAATATCCGGATTTAGATGCAGAATTAATAGATTTAAGGACTTTAATGCCGTGGGATAAGGATGCAGTGCTGAAATCCGTTAAAAAAACAGGAAAAGTCATCATCCTCCATGAAGATACCTTAGTCACCGGTTTTGGTGCCGAGATAGCAGCTACTGTATCCGAGGAAGTGTTTGAGTATTTAGATGCTCCTGTGATACGGGTAGCCAGTATGAATACGCCGATACCTTTTAATGCAGCTTTAGAAAGGCAATTTATGCCGGATGCAACATTTGAAAAGAAGCTCGTGGAGTTGTGGAAGTATTAATCCACTATGGACATTTCGAGGGAAGCAGGTACGTTCATTGCGCCTAAGCTGGCAGACTGTGTAATAATATTGTTTATTAGCAGTTTTGAGCCTTTGTTGACTTTACTCAACATGGTTAAAGTATTGCTGTCTAAGGCATCTCCCCTAACATAATTTGCGAAAATAGTTCGGCCGCTATTATCCATGATTGCTACATTGAAGGAGATGATATTGGCCCGTCCAATATTAGTGTATTTTGCAGGATACTTTATGATTAATTTACCACTTTGAGTCGCATTAGCTTTAGAAATGGTCTTTCCTGTATTTTCAAAAGCTATATCCGGCATAGGCATGCGCATAGCTTTGACGGCTTTAATCTGGCAAATTACTTTTTTGTAATACAGCTTTACTTTGATTTCTTCCTCTGGTATGCTGACGATAATTGTGTATGTGCTGTCTGACCTTTTGACGAGGGTGCCTGATGATACCTTGAGCTCTACCTCTTCAGGATTACAGCCTTTGAGGTCTATCACCACTTGATTGTCAATGCCAATATAGACTTCCTCACCTAAATCTTTAAAAGATGGAATAGAAGCATTAACTGAGACCAGTAACAATTGAGCTATTAAAAAAAGTGATTGCATGGTATAATTTTTTAAAATATGTGTAAAAACGTCAGGACATAATATATTTTACATAACGAATAAACAGGTGGAAATGTTATATTTTGAGTTTATATTAATAAGGTTGTTATAAAATGAAGGGAAAATTGAGTATAGTTTTTTTAAAACAAAAAACGCAAATATCTAAAAATAAGACAGTTGCGTTTTCATGAAGTGACCCCAGGAGGATTCGAACCCCCAACCCTCAGAGCCGAAATCTGATATTCTATCCAGTTGAACTATGGAGCCCTAAAATTTAGGACTGCAAAGGTAATGAATTTTGTTGTAATAAAGGATAAAATCAGTAAGGAAAATTGGAATGAATAAAAAATAGGGCGATTGAATAGTCGCCCCATTTTAATATTGATTTAGTCTGTTTTGATGATTTTGTGTTGACTTTCCCCTTTTTCTGTGAAAATATATATACCGGGTGATTCCTCTGACAAGTCTAAAAGGATATTACTATTAATTTTGGAATCAAAATGCTCACCGGTAGTGTTATAAGTACGGCTATCGGTGATTTTGTAATTGGAGCGGATATGCCCGTGTAGTTACATTATTTTAATGGTAAGATACGCTTGCGGATCAGGGAAGTATCATACTTCTGGATATTTTCCTCCGTCTGCAGATTCTGATCTGTTAATCCTATACTTTTGTGGATTAAAATAATTATTTGTATTGTTACTGCTTTCTACAAATCATATTCCTTTTGGTATTTAATGCTTTTGGTACGGCTTTTATTAAACATCGGCTGTGTTTTATGGATTAAATGAAAGTCTTTTTCCAGTTTGGTCTGGTAGCCGCCAATTTCTCTTTTTAACAAATCTTCTATACTTTTTCGCCCCTGATAGCCTTCTGCAAAAGCCGTCAGGATACTAAAGTAAATGGCATAATCTTTCCCAAACTCTTCGATCAAGGTGTTTTTACCTTCGTGAATAAACAATAAATCTTTAGAAATAATGTGTATTATCATTTTTTCCTTACTAACGGCACCTTCATCTAAGGGTGTTTCCACATATTTGGCTACACCTCCACTAAAACTATACAGTGCCAATAAATCATCGGGTTTATAAGCCGGATGATAGTCTTTCAATATTTGCTTTAAAGTGTCTGTGGTAAATGGTTTTAGCCTGATGAAATGATTGGCTCTCCCGAAAAGTGGTTCTTTATTATTCTCAAAAATCTGGTGTATGAGCGCAATGACCGACCCTGAAACAATCAAATAAATCTTGCTTTTACCTTTATACAAATCCCACAGTCGCTGCATATCGCTATATACTGACGGGTTTACGGAAAAAAACTCTTGAAATTCATCAATGATTAGGGTAATGTGCTGTTGCTCTGCTAATTTTAACAAGTACTCAAATAGGGAAATAAAGCTATTGATTTCTCCGGGTATTGGAATCTGAAGTTTTGCTTCTGTCTCATTTTGATAATCCTGGCACAACAAGACTTCTGCTTTTCGGTCAACGTTTTGAAAATTGGTTGATGGAGCCGACTTTTAGCACAAAAGCTCAATAGAATTACAAAGCTTGAACCTTGTACAAATGTTCAATAGATGCAATTCACTGGATCTTTCATAAATATTTTTGTTGGCGGTTCGTTGTTTTACAAACGTCAAGAGGAACATACCTTTCTTTTATAATGTTAAAATGATGAAGTTGATGCCCGACAATATTAAAACCCATTGCCAAAACAGACATTTGGTTGTTGTTGAATTTGCAAATTGACTGAAGAATTTCATGGTTGAATGTTCCAAACATTGCTTTGGTTGCCAAACGAACTGCTCTAAGTTCCGCCAGTAGTTGCTCTATTGATAATTCATCAGCATTTGAATTTTCTGTCATAATGTTATGGTCAAGCCCACTGGGAATTGAACCTTCTTTACGAATGGCAAGAAGTGTTCGATAGCACCAAATACGTTCCCAATCTGTCAGATGTTGTATTATTTTATTTACTGTCCATTTCTCGTCCGCATAAACTTTTAAACCAATACGTTTTAATTGTTCTGTGTCAATATCATCAATTTGCTTCAAACTTTTATCAAAAGCTACTATAAGCTCTACATCATCATTCAAGTTGATATTGTAGTCAAAATATTCAGGAAACTTTTTAATGTCTGATTTTTTCATTTATTTTTTTCGTTTTATACTTCGATTGTCTGAGATGATTATTTCGGGTTATCAAGTTTATTCGATTGATTAGTTAATTCCATGTTTGTTTGTTGTCTATGGTTCTCATTCTTTTTCTTACCCTGGTTGTTTTTGCGTGGGTCGTTCTACAATGACCGCCAACAAAGAAATATAGGAAAGTTTGGTTTTCAAATGTCTTCAATAAGAGTTGCGTTTTCCCTATTCTTCTTCTGCCGGCGATGACAGTAAATTGTGCCTGCTGCGTTGACTTTTTAACTACTGATAGCAATTTCTCTACCCCTTCCGTCCTGTCATAAAATTTCATACTTTAACCTATTTTAACATAAATACAAATACAGTTACGAAATGTCTATTTCCGAAATGGTTGTTTCGAATGTAAAGATACGAAGTGTTTTTAATTCAACAAATATATTTTACCCACTCATTTCCGTATAGAGCCTTTTTTGTTATACTTAAATTATTTATATTATACAATTTGATCTCACCATATTTTTATCAATACTGATAATTCATTGGTCTTTAAGTATTTAATTTCAGCCTTAAAATAATATTTGTAAATGAATATTTATTATAAAATAATTATATACTTAGAGTCTTACTTTTATATTATCAATCCCACCATATTAGCAAATTGAATTAGTTCTTTCATGTTGTTGATATTCAGTTTGTTATATATGTTGGCTTTGTGCGTTTCTATTGTATGCTTGGAGATGCATAATTGTTCTGCTATTTGACAAGAGGTCATACCTGCACATATGAAAGATATGATTTCACTTTCTCTTTTAGTTAAAATACTCCACCTTCGATCTGTAAGCCTAAAATATTGACAACACAGTAATTTAGCTTTGTATAAGAAAGCTTCATGTTCTGAGATGTTATTGTTTTTTTCAGATATAAATCGCCACTCCTTTAGGAGATTTTGTATTTCTGATTTAAGTGTTTGCTCTTCCATGGTGATTTATTTTTCCTTTATTTTAGTGTTAGATTTAAACTATTCTTAGCTTTAATTCCAAAATGGAGGATGAGGTAACCCTATTTGTTAATCATTTTTTTTACAAAATCCAATTGAATGTGTAAGTAAATAAGTAACAGCGTTTTTTCTTTCATCATTTACTGGTTTTATTAGCAATGTTATACAAATTTACAACACTATTATTTAACAAGAGTATAACATTTTATTTTTTTTGTTAAAATGCTTAAAAATGGTTAAAAGTAATTAGTTATAAATAACTATTAATGAGATAAAACGGTCTTTATATTGAAAATAATTTTGGGACTTTTATGTTTGGTTTTGTGCTTTCGTTTTGATTTACATATCAATAGGTAAGTAAGAGCAGCCTCGTTATTTTTAAAATATTTTACTTATGATATACACTATGTATGATTATTGGAATACATTTGTATATAATTATCTAAATTTTGAAAATAGATAATGGTTTTTTAGATAGATTAACATTAACAATATTAACTAAATCAATTTATAGCTGTGGATCTTAAAATTTTTTATTTTACTGGTTTAGCAATGATTTTATTTCTTGTGCCGGTTTTGGGTCAGGAATTGAGTATAGATACAACGTATATTGCTCATTTTAAAAAGTCCACCCAGACCTATTTTAAAGCTAAAGATTATAGTAGGGTTGTCGCTTATGCCGATAGCTTATTGTCGAAAACAAATCATCGAAGCAACAATGTAAAACGAGAGATTTATCTTACCAAAGGTAATGCGCTGACTAGGTTGTCAAAATGGGAGGATGCATATCAGGTATATCACAGTGCTGACAGTCTGACTTCAGTAGTAAATAGAGAAGACTCTATTTTTGCTGCTGAATTGTATTATCGTCAGGGCCTTAATTATTTTAATCTTTCAAGATATCAGGATGCTTTTAATAAGTATTCCACTTCAGTACAGATAGCAGAGAAACTCTACGGTCAAAATAATGCCTTAGTATCCAATGATTATCACAATATGGGAAGTTGTCTTCAAAGGTTGAGACGACTTGATGAAGCATTACAAAGTTATGAAACTGCCTTAAAGATACGGAATAAAATCTATGGATATGAATCCGAAGAAGTGGCGCATTGCTATCATAATATGGGAAATTGCTATTATTATCTCAGTAATTTGGATTTAGCATTAGAGCACTATAATAATGCTCTCCTTGTCAGAGAGCGGCTTTTTGGTATGTATCATCTTGATGTTGCATCTACGTATAATAATATGGGTGGTGTTTTTTATGGTCAGGGTAAGATAAATATGGCAGCTTATTATATGAATTTAGCCTATGAGATTCGGAAAAAAATACAAGGTCCGGAGTCATTGGCAAATATTTCTTCTTTAATAAATTTGGGAGCAATGAGTGTACAATCCTATAACAAGGATAAAGCATTAAATTATTATTTAGAAGCTCAGAGGCTGCAAAATATCAAAGGTGAGGTAGGGAAGGAAGCTTTAATGGATATTTTCGGTGGTATAGGAAGTTGCTATTTTAACAAAGGCAACTACGACTTAACACTGCAATATTATGATAAAGTGGATAGTTTGGGTAAGGTATTAAACATGAAGAAGGATGCTGTTAAAAGAAATACTGTCAACAGAGGGCGTTGTTATTATAGATTAAATGATTTTGATAATGCTAAAAAGAACTATTATTTAGTTTTAGATTCGTTATCCAATGACTATGCTGTAACCGGTACATCGGCAGATAAACTGTATGCTTACGACGGTTTGATTAAAATATATGTAAAAGAGGATAAGTTGGACTCTATGAATTATATTTTAGGGTTGGTTGAAGATTATGTAAAATTAAATCAGAATGCACACATTCCCAGTTTAGATGACTTGTATAGAAATACAACTTCTATTTATAATAGGCTATTGGATTATAAATCGGCATTGATGTACATAAATAAAACCCGGTCAACAGTAGATAAAACGGAGTCCAAAAATAGCAGGTTTTCCGATTTTAATATACTTAAAAATAATGCTGCTAGACAATATGTCAATTATCTCAATTACAAAAGCACGCGTGATCCGGTGTATTACGCAGAAAGTGTCAAATGGGCTCAAAAAAATTTGGAGGATTATAATGTTTTAAAATCAACACTTGTCGGAGATGGACTGATAGAAGCTTCAGAAGAGTTGAATTATATATATGGATATTATTTAGATATCATCGCTGAGCATAATCAGGACTACACATTGCCATCGATAAAAGATAGTCTTTTTGAACTAAGTGAATTGTCCAAATCTAATAATCTGTACAAAGAGTTCTTAAATAAGACGTTAATATCAAGTGAAGAGATAGATGAAGAAACAGATATTACAAAATTCAAATTGTTATCTCTGGAAAAGTCGGCCATGCCAGACACCCTTAAAGCGCCCCAAAGATTTTTATTGAATGAGAAATTAGACTCACTCGTAAGTGCTAAAAATAGAATGATTGCAAAATCTACCGAATTTCAGCAAAAGCCGGATATTAATATCGTGCAGTCTATGCTAAGTGACGGTCAGTCAGTCGTGTCGTACCAAGTTTTAGAAAATAAGGACGATTCTAAAGTACTTATTTTTCATATTACCAAGGATACTTCGGTGCTTTATGTCCAAAAGGATCTGGCAGGGATAAAATCAAAAATTAAGAGGTTCAATAATAGTATCCGGCAATATTATACCGCTTCTGTCAAGTCTGATAGCCTATACTTCAATAGTTTGGAAAGATATGTTGATAGCGGAACTGACCTGTATAACATCCTTATAAAACCTGTAGCATCCCAATTGAAAAAAGAAGTAACCATCATACCTGATGTTGCTCTATCTGGATTTCCTTTTGGAGCATTGTTGGCAACGGAGCCAAAAAACAGGAAAGATGTAGGTAGTTTCCATTTTTTTGAATCGGATGTCAGGATTGACTATGTGACATCTGCCTTGTTTTTACAGTCACTTCAAGTCGAAAAAGCACAAAGTGCTACCGAAATCTATGCTTTTGCACCTTTTGCCAAGCGCGGAATAGACGAATCCGAAAACCTTAGTTTCAGGTCAGTAGAAAAGGAGATGCAGGATATTATTATTGATAATGTCGCTTATTTTAAGCCACTTCCGGCATCAAAATCAGAGGTAGAAAAAATTGTAAAACTGACAAAAGGAACACTGTTCTTGGATGAAGAAGCCAATATATCGCGCTTGCTTGCTGTATTGAATAAAGATAATACTATCCTGCACCTGGCAACACATTCGGTCAATAATATGGGCAATTCCAAATACTCGTATATTGCCTTTAGTGATGATAATACTTATGGCAATTTTTTAAGTCTTAACGATATCAATTTACTTAAAATAAACAGTAGGCTCATTGTCATGTCCTCATGCGAATCCGGTGCGGGCGTTATACACTCGGGTGAAGGTGTAATAGGATTAACCTATGGTTTATTATCGGCAGGTGCTAAAAGCGTTATTTCATCGCTATGGGTAGTGGATGACAAGGCTACGCAGGAGTTGATGACAGATTTTTATGAAAACCTATATAAAGGCCAAAATACAAGTAAAGCCTTACATCGAGCAAAGATCTCATTAATCCAGGGTAGTAAAAAATTGTATAAGCATCCATTTTTCTGGAGTGCATTTAATTTATATGGCCAGTCGAGAATCATGTATATGAACTGATTATATAAATTGATTTTTATGACTAATTACTTTTAATTAGATAGAAAGTACTACAAAAATGAACAACATTAGCTTTTTAATTATACATTTGTATTCCTAAAATAAAAAATAATAATTTATTCTACATTGGACTGGATACTAAAGATAAAAGCAGAAGCAAACAAGACCTTACAGGAAATATACAGCCTGTATAGGGAGGATTGTATTGCATTTATCAAAACTCAGTATCAGCTTGATGAAGATGCAGCGGTTGAGATTTTTCAGTTAACGGTAATCGTTTTTTATGATAATATTATTAGTGGCAAATTGGTTTCATTAGACGTAGAGTTAAAGACTTATCTGATGGGTATAGCTAGGTATAAATGCTATGAACTGTTTAAAAAGCGAAAGAAGGAAGTAAAAATTGAAAATAACGATATTTCATTACTTGATCTTTATGTATTGGAAGATGGTGAAGAAGAGGATAATAGCAAACAAATTCAAATGCTGTCAAAATCTCTTGCAACATTAGGTAGTCCCTGCAATGAAATTATCCAATTGTATTACTATCACAAGAAAAACATGGAGGAAATTACTATACAGTTGGATTATAAAAATGCTGATACAACAAAAAATTTAAAATATAAGTGCCTTAAGAGGTTACAAAATATCTTTTTTAGTCATTATAAGCAGAAGACTATTTTTAATCATAATATTAAGAAATGAGTACCGAATATAAAGACATAGAGATATTAGAAGCTTACATGGAGGGCAAACTAGACGAAGGGGCTGCTCGTAATGTCAAAGAAAGGCTTCAGAATGACAGTGAATTTGCCACCCTTTACCAGTATCTTATAACGATACCCCAAGGTGCAAGGCTGCACGACCTAAATAAAAAAATGGATTTTCTGCATGGGTTGGAAGCAAATAGAATTACAGGTGACAAGGGATCATTGTGGAAGCATAAACATCTATGGAGGATATTAACAGGAGCCTTATTGTTGGTTTTATCCATTTGGGGAATATACAACTATGTGGATGAAAATCCTGAGGTAAAACCTGGAACATCAAAATCTACACTGCCCAAACCTGCCGAAAAACCTGTTGAGGAATCTACGCCAGCCAAGCCTTCTTTAAATGACACAGATGAGCAAGAAGAGGATGAGCAAGAAGAAATTTATGCATCAAAACCAAATAAAAGCATATTGCCAGTAGCAGTAGTGGCTTGGAAGTCATTGTACAGCGTCCCTGAGCAGCTTACTTCTATATTCAGATCTGATCATAGGCCTGATACGAGTGTTTATAATAAAGCATTGGATTTGTATAAAAATAAAAAATATGCTGAAGCTATTAAATTGCTTGTGTCAGATAAAGAAAATCAGGAAAGCCGATATCTGATGGCGCATAGCTTACTGCTTTCCGGAAAATCTAAGGAGGCAGCGACTATATTTTATGAATTTGCAAATCAGGAATACTCGGTTTACTATGACGAATCAAAGTGGTATTACGTACTGGCTCTATACGCAGATTATCCGGCATCGCATGATACTTTAAAAGCCGCCTTCCAAAAGATAGCTGACTTCCCGGACGGATATCAGAAAAAAGTCGCTACAATCCGAAAAGCTTGTAAGTGCTAATTTGAAAAAATATAGTTTTTAATTAAAACCAACTCGAATTCTTTTTTGAACCTTTGTTCGTAATAATACCCATAATGCCCCTTACTAATGAAGATGTAAATGTACGGCCAATTTGTTTTGTAAGCGGGCTGTCCATTACCTTTTCAAAAGTGGTTTTTTCAGGTTTGCTACCACTTACTTTAGCTGGTTTTTTGTCTTCTACCGGCGCACTATCCACTTTAGCTGTCAAGATTTCATAGGCACTTTCTCTATTGATGACCTCATCATACTTAGGTTTAATACGACTCTTGTGCATGATACTATCGATCTCGGATTGTGTCAGCACATCCATACGAGATTGTGGCGAACGAAGGAAGCAATGTACTAAAGGTGTAGGAATCCCTTTTTCATTTAAAGCAGCTACTATCGCTTCCCCGATTCCTAATTCGGTAAGGAGTGTATCCACCTTATAATAATCGGATAATGGATAGTTTTCGGCTGTAAGCTTGATATCTTTACGATCTTTAGCGGTGAATGCTCTCAGAGCATGCTGCACCTTGAGTCCCAATTGGCCTAATACAGAATTAGGTACATCCTGAGGATTTTGAGTGACAAAGAATATCCCGACGCCCTTTGATCTAATAAGTTTGACGATAGTTTCGATTTGGTTTAACAAAGCTTTGCTAGCTTCGTTAAATATCAGGTGTGCCTCATCAATGAAGATGACTAATTTAGGTTTGTCAAGATCACCGGCTTCAGGAAAGGTGCTGTATATCTCTGCTAACAACTGTAACATAAAGGTAGAAAACAACTTGGGTCTATCCTGAATATCTGTAACTCTGAGCACGGATATATATCCCAGACCACGCTCATCAAAACGTACTAAATCCTCTACATCAAAAGAACGCTCTCCAAAAAATTTATCACCTCCTTGTTGCTCTAGTTCAATAATTTTACGCAAAATTGTACCGATAGTAGCTGGTGATACAGCGCCATATTCAGCACTAAGGTCTGCTTTGCCTTCATTGATGACGTAATTGAGTACCTTTTTAATATCGTCCAAGTCCAATAATGGTAATTGGTGATCATCACAAAATTTAAAAACCATGGAAATAACACTCGCTTGTGTATCATTAAGGTCTAGTATTTTTGAAAATAATACAGGTCCAAATTCAACAACTGTGGCTCTTAGCCTTGCACCGGAATCATTAGATAATGTAAGGAACTCTACCGGACTACCGGAAGCTGCAAATGGAATACCAATGGCATTATTACGTTCTTCTATTTTAGGATTAGAATCGCCTGGTACTGCAACACCTGATAAGTCTCCCTTGATATCCATAACTAAACTGGGTACACCTTTGCCTGACAACTGCTCAATAATGATTTGCAGTGTTTTAGTCTTTCCTGTACCTGTGGCACCAGCGATTAGCCCGTGCCTATTTAGTGTCTTTAATGGTATGCGTATAAAAGTATCAGTAAGAACTTCCTGATTGTACTTTGGCGCACCTAAAATGATGGATTCGCCTTTAAAAGTATAAGCATTACCTATTTCTTCTAAAAATTGTGCTCTCTTGTCCATTGATTTATAAAATATATTATACTCTAATATGATTATTTATAAAAAAGTTTCTTAACGAGGTAATAATTTATCTCTTTCAGGGCCTGTACTCACCATAGAAATAGGGGTGTTGAGCATTTTTTCTAGGCTCTCGACGTACTGTTTAGCCTTTTCTGGCAGTGCATTATAGGTCGTTATGTCATCTAAAGAGGTGTTCCATCCTACAAATGGAGCAAGTACTGGTTCGATATTTTTTCCGACGATGTCAAATGGCAATTCATTGGATTGTATGCCGTCATACTGATAATATTCGCCTACTTGGATCGTCTCAAAAGTATCCAAAACATCCATTTTAGTCATCACGATTTGTGTTACACCATTGAGCATGATGGTATATTGCAATTGTGGTATGTCTATCCAACCACATCTTCTAGGGCGTCCAGTAGTAGCACCTACTTCGTGACCGAGTGTACGGAGTTTTTCGCCTGTTTCGTTGTTGAGTTCGGTAGGGAATGGTCCTGATCCCACACGAGTACAATACGCTTTAGCAATTCCGATGACCTCGCGGATTTTATTAGGTGCGATGCCTAAACCACTGCATACACCAGCACTAGTAGTATTAGAGGAAGTAACAAAAGGATAGGTCCCAAAATCAATATCTAACATTGACCCTTGAGCACCTTCTGCAAGTATTTGTTTTCCTGCATTTAAAGCGTGATTAATGAAATACTCGCTGTTGATAAACTTAAGCTTCTTGAGGGTTTCTATACTCTCGTAAAATTGTTCCTCCTGTTCTGCCAGATTAAAGTTGATTTCTGGATATAATTTTGCTAAATTGAGATGTTTTTCTTTGATATTTTGGTATTTTTGATCATAATCTGCTGTGAGTAGATCTCCTACCCGCAGCCCATTGCGACCAGTTTTGTCCATATAAGTTGGTCCAATACCTTTAAGGGTCGAGCCGATTCTGGATTGACCCTTTGAAGCTTCTGTCGCAGCATCAAGATACCTGTGGGTTGGTAATATCAGGTGTGCCTTATTAGAAATGAGCAATCTGCTTTTATATTCGATGTCGGCAGCATCGAGGATTTGCATTTCTTTTGACAGGGTTATCGGATCTAAGACTACTCCATTTCCTATAACATTGGTGATGTGTTCTCTAAAGATTCCAGATGGAATAGTATGTAAAACAAATTTTTTATCTCCAATTTTGATAGTGTGACCTGCATTAGGCCCACCTTGAAATCTGCATACTAAATCATACCTATCAGCAAGGTAATCTACGATCTTTCCCTTACCTTCATCGCCCCATTGGAGGCCTAAAATTATGTCAACAGCCATCTGTGTATTTGAGTTATTAGCTTTTAAAGCCCAAAGTTACAGAAATTTAAGGTAATCAGGATCGTATTGATGTCGAATTATTTTTTAAATAAAATTCCTATGGAGTAGCCGAGGATAAATGTATAATGAGTATTATAAAAGTTTAGACTACATTTATTGTTTAATTAAGCGTAAATTCAATTTTCGAATCTTTGACTAAGGTGTGTTTTCAGCGACCTATATTTTATAATTTACTGATATAATGATTGACAATTCTATATATTGGTTTTACACATTTAATAATCCAACTAATTCTTTGACTTCGTTTAATGTCTGTTGTGCTGTTTTTCTGATTTCGGATGAAGACTGTTTGATGATGTCCTTGAGGCGTTTTTTGTCGGTAATGAGTTCTTGTCTTCTGGCAATAAATTTGGAAGTAAGTTCTACTAAGGCATCTGCTGTTACCTGTTTTAGATCGACATATTTGAGCTGGCCATCTTTATATTGATCCATGAGTTGGTCATGTTCAGTTTTCCAGCCGGATGCTTTGATAAGTTCAAAAAGATTTTGAACGCCAATGGCCATTTCGCCTTCAGGGGTATCGCCGGAGTCAGTTACAGCAGATTTGATCTGTCGGCGTATGGTTGCTTCATCGGCATATAACCCGATAAAGTGTTTTTCGCCAGCGGATTTACTCATTTTCTTATTTGGGTCTGCAGTTGATCGGATTTTAGATGTTTCTGTAAATAGTGGTTCGGGAAGGGCAAAATACGCTTTCCCTACCTGATTATTAAAACGCTGTGCAATATCTCGTGTCAACTCTAAGTGTTGCTCTTGGTCTTTACCTACTGGCACATAGTCAGCCTTGTAGATCAGGATATCAGCCGCCTGTAATACAGGATAATCAAGTAGTCCGGCAGAGATAAAATCATCTTTTGCTCCTTCCTGCACTTGATTACTCTTGTCCTTAAATTGTGTCATTCTGGTCAATTGTCCATAAGAACAGTAACAATTCAATATCCAAGTCAACTCTGTATGTTCTGGCACTAGAGATTGAATAAATAGGTATTCAGGTTTGACACCGGTAGCAATAAGGTTAGTGACCATTTCCCATGTGTTGGTTCTGAGTTTTTTAACATCATACGGCATGGTCATCGCATGATAATCCACGACACTAAAAAAGCACCTATATTCCTCCTGTAGTTTAACCCAGTTTTGGATAGCTCCAAAATAATTTCCTAAATGCATCGTGCCGGTCGGCTGAATGCCTGATAAGATTGTCTTCATCTCAAAATGTCCTATTATATAAAAATAAGGTGCAAAGATAAGTAAAAATGGTTAATTTTTGAATACTAAGTTTGAAATGTAGAATTATGTGTTGTGAAATATGCGTCTTAAATTGAGTGTTTTTCAATCCTTAATCATAGACTTTATTTGTTGGCTAAAGGGTAAAGTGTGCGTTAAATTAAGCCAAAATGATCACTTAGTAAATCAATTTGTAATCGAATAAATTGCTCTTTTGATCTTGTGTTTCCAGCTAAGAGGCATCGAATCTTCGTTTTCAAAATCATTAGAATTGTCCCATTTTTTGCCAATTTGTAGATAATTTTCGTAGAAATCATGAGCCGAAATGCCCCATTTAGCTATGAAAGTTTTTCGTCCTTTATTTTTTCTTACACGTTTAGTTGATTTTGAACCAAAATGATAAACTAGGCTATTGCCAAGCCCTTTAAAATAGCGTATTCCCGCAATGTACAATTTCATACTGATATCCGGGTCGGAATACATGCCTGGACTAAACTCTATACTATATCCTCCTATTAAATCCCAGCAATCTACATGCATGACCGATGGTGGCCATGAGCTTCCTTTCCAGTCATCTCTTTTGTGTAATTTATACTGTTCCAGTAGCTTATCTTTCTGAAAGGTATCTGATGTTTTACCATAATTTCCTATACTTACACATGGATTTCCTGTATTTTCTGGTTCTATCATCGTAGCGGAAATTAGAAATCGATTATGGCCTATACTTTTAATCTCCTCTTTGATTGCAATATCCCAGCCTGGCAGGAAGTACATATCATCATTGGCATATATGATATAGTCAGACTTAAATAGACTTCGTGTGATGTTTAAACCGTAGCAAATGCCCATATTTTTTTCTGCAAGGATAAAATCTAAGTCCTTTTGGGTTTGTATCCATTCTCTTGTACCATCGCTGCCTTCATTGACAATGGCAATAATCTGGATTTTCGTTTGCGTATTTTCAATAAGACTGCTTATACAAAGCTTTAGGATGTCAAGATTATTCCATGTCGGAATCAAAACTGTAAAATCATAGTTATCGTCTTTACTCTGTGTGTGCTTAGTGAAAATCATTTCCATAATAGGCTTAATATCAGGTTAATGTTTAGTGTTCTGGTCAAGATTTACATTTGGATTCAAAATCTATCACAACTCTTTTAGCTGCATTCTCGAGTTTTATACCTGATAGCTCGCTTTTGGACAATAGCTTTTTAATTCCTGTAGATGGGTTAATGGGATATTTTTTATCTTTAAATTTTTGTAATACAAATGGACAATCCTCAAAATAGGTATTGACATTGATATTTTGAATAGGTTTAGCTGTTTGATTACCGCGCTGGATGAGTACGTCATAGGATTTTGTCACGGATGTAACATATTTTTTCATTACTTCCGGGTCGTCATAGTCGTCATCGGTAAGGGTAGGTGGCAGATAAAACTTCATTAATGTAATCGGACCTTCAGAAATGACTTCTGCAAAAAATCCTTTGATGGCCTCGCCTTTGATAGTCTCCAATGTAGCTTGGAGGATGTCGCCTTCTTTAGAACTAAGATTATAAGTCACGGCCTTAAACCGCCTATCCCCGAAACCGTATTCTGTAATTATACCTGGCTCTGCCACTGTTTTAAGTTCTTTTTTGATGCGCTTTCCAGTCAAAAGGGTTTTATCAAAATAGCGAATATCATGCTGATATGTCCATGGTAATGTTTCATCCTCAATTTCCAGGCCTACTTCT
Organism: uncultured Aureispira sp.; assembly: GCA_964501555.1. Classification (GTDB taxonomy): domain Bacteria; phylum Bacteroidota; class Bacteroidia; order Chitinophagales; family Saprospiraceae; genus OLB9. The sequence goes on from CAZCTQ010000001.1 coordinate 155,719, forward strand.
TTTTTTATACCGTCTTCAGTGATGATGTACCCAACCATTTGATTGCCTTTTAATACAGGCTGACTTTGGATAACAAGAGCCATCAATAAACAAGCCGCTACTAATAAATATTTACCTTGCATACGTTATTTATTTTTTTTACCAAAAATATTTGAATTTTTTCTTTGATCTAATATAGGTTGTGGCCTCGGCGCTTTGTCCATGGGTGTAACAGCAATCTGATCAATACGTTGCCAGTATCCATCTTTCAATTCATAGCCCACGTAAGATCCATCCGGAATCATCGTTTCGCCCTGACCTGGTATTCTGCTCATTTTGCGTACCAGATTATCCACCATGATCATTTTCATACCGGGATTATAGTTGACTGTCATCTGGCCATCAGAAGCGTATTTAAAGACCAAGCGATTTAAGAAAACATCTTTTTGTCCCTTTTCGGCTTTCCTGAATACCGGTAGCCCAAAATATGGCATTCCTTCATCCGAGAAAAACAGGATATCTATCATCTTAATGTTTTCATATGCACTATACCTATTGACACCAAAAAGCATATAGTATTTCTGACCCTTGGCCGATGTTCCTTCCATGATATTATAATATAATGCACCGATCCAATGATCTTGGTCAAATTCCTCATCTGCTAGACTTTCTGCGGTTTTTAAATGATCGCTTAAGACAAATGTTTTTTCATTTTTCATCTGGATAATTCCAAAATATTTAAACTCACCATTGCCTGCATCCACCTCCCATGTAAACATCCTGAAAGATTGATCGTCGGGTGATTTTTTGGAAATCCATTTTAGCTCATCAAAAGGATAGTCATAACTTCCCTGTATAGCTAAAGCCTGATCAAATTTTGTATTAAACTGATCCATGGCACGCAATCTATGTTGTGGCATCGAAGCATTGATCATCACATCAGCTTGATAAGCCAATTCTTTTTCCAAATTAGAAAGCAATGTCTGCCCTTGGAGGGTATATCCAATCAAAATAAAAACTACAACTTTCAGAATTTTTATCATTTAAAACAATTAATTTGAGTTTATACAGATGATTAACTCAAGTAACGTCTGTATATATCAAATTGTTATAAAGGAAAGGTTAAAAGAAGGGATAGGAATGCATAATTAGGATTATTTATGATTTAATTGCTGACGCTATCATAAAGAGAACTTTTGTTTATTAAAACAAGCTTGTCGGTTATTGTAAATGTTTTTTTTGCTTCCGCTAAATAAACCTACGTAAAAATCTCGCCTGTTAACTCATTTTTCATTGAGATTAAAACCATTTCAGTATCATAGATAGCATTGAGTATAAAGGATACGCCTTCACTCATATATCTATAAATAGCTGGGTCGGTAGGAGGGATGTGTAATGTCGGTGCAACCTCTTTATCTATCCACATAAGTGTCCCTTCATCACATAGATTTGGATCCTGATATGGGATTTCTGTCGTGTATATAAAACTTACCCAATTATAGTCAATGGGCGAAGTCTCAGCCAAAATACCACAAAATTGTACATCTGTGATTTGGATTCCCGTCTCTTCATACACTTCACGAATGGCAGCTTGTTCGGGCGTTTCATGTGGCTCGACACTACCACCTACAGGCGCATATACACCATAATATGGCATTTTAGTTCGCTTCAGTAACAGATACTGATCTTTATGCTTTAAAAAACAAAAGGCGGCTACACGTTTAAATCCTGTCTTTATTTCCATAGTCTTACTATCCTCTCATTTTGTCCAAAAGATGACTTAATGCTTCATAGTCTTCTTCAGACATGTTTTTATGGAGTTCATCTTGCACAGCTACCTCTTCGGATATTAGTTTTAATTTTGCTATGCCTAATTCTGTAATTGTTACATCCATCTGGCGTTTGTTATGCACACAAGTTTTGCGTTCTATCCATCCTCTTTTCTGCATTTTGTCGATTAATCTTGTCAAGTCAGTACCTTTGTCAAGCATGACTTCCTTAATATAGCCAGGTGTAACGGGTTCAGGATATTTCCCTTTAAGGATACGCAGTAGATTGTAATGTTGCCCTTGTATATCGTATTTTTTAAATATGGGCAGATGAATATCTCTTAGATAGTTAGATGTATAAAGAAGGTTGACGATAGCCTTTTGATAACTATCCTTAAATCGCGCTTGCTTAATTACCTTATCTATTTCCATTGGATATAAATTTGTTAAAAAATAGAGATAACCTATCAAGGCTATCTCTACTTATAACAAAAAATCAAATATAGTTGTTGCAACAGAGTTTATTTGCTAAAATATACAAACGTCGGAATGATACCAGTTTTAATCGTTTTAAGAGGATTAAATGCTGAATTTAATAGTACTGCTTCTCCATTTTGAGTAAAATCCTTAGCATTTAGCAGATAGATATCATTGTTATTAGGATTAATACCAAGGTTGTAAAAGCTACCGTCATAGACTTTTTGAGGATTAGCATTTAATTGATTGACATCCATTTGGAATACTTGTGTGCCTCCCAAAAAATATATTTTATCTTTTGCCTGATTGATAGCTAATTTATTAACGCCATTGTCGAGTTTTATAGAAAAGACAGATTTATTGTCTGATATTTTATGCAAAGAACCATTTGTATTAAGTTTTGGATCAGAAAAATTGTAAAATCCACTGCAAAGAACCCATATATCACCATTTTTATCTTGTACTAAATCATTAGAATTGTCACCTACTGCAATCGCATCGCTGAGTTCGTCCTTTGTGATATCATATCGGATGACATGATTTTTATACTTATCATATTCGCTGGCTGAAATAGTCGTATATATGTTATTATTTGCTACGATCATTTTTTCTGCGAGCCCTTCTACAGGTGTTGATTTTTTAATGGATAGTGTCGGTACATCTATTAGATTGATAAAACCTGACGTAAAATCTGTTGACCAAGATGTAACGTATAATTTATTTCCGGTACTCACAAAGTATCTTGGCAAGTTTATTTTGATCTCGCCTATCATTTTAAAATCACTTGCATTGACGACTACGATTTTTGCACTATTATTGACTGCTATAAAATATTTGTTGTCAAATTTTATGATAGATTGAGCTATATTGCCCAAAACAAGTCCGGGATTCTGTTGCTCAAATAGATCAGCTATCTGCACATCTTCTTTAACGTAGGTAATGGTTCCGGTTCCTGAGTTGAAAAGGCCTTCATTAACTATAAAAGTCCCTTTGCTGTAATCATTGGCAGTATTGTTTTCATCTTTGCTGCATGCAAATAGTGTCAATACTAATACTAAAAGGAATAAAAAACGTTTTAACATGGTTTGATTTTTTTAAATATGAATAAATAAAATTTAAAATTGATATGAATATATTATTTCTGCATTGATTCCGGGCATGGGGTAAAATCGTACCCAATTGTATTCTTGATTTAATAGATTGTTGATGTCTAGCCGTATCTTGTGTTTGGTAGCCAATAAGGTAGCTGTCGCATTTAACATATGTACTGGCTTTAGCTTATTTGTTTCGTCTGGTGCATCATAACGCAAGGATGTAAACTGGTAATTGAGTCCTAATCTATACTTTTTACCTAAAAGGACTGTCTTTATTCCAGTCTTATGCATAGGTATGTATATCAGTTGTTTGTTTTTTAAAGGTTTGTCATAATAATGCTCTATGGCAGTCGTCCTATTGAAAGCATAGTCAACTTCAATTTTTATCTGATTTTTGGGAAGTACGTATGTTTTTTCAAAAATAATCTCAGCACCTCTTGCTAAAACCTTTTTTTGATTGACCGGTGACCAGAGCCCATTGGCCTGAGGTAGCCATTGTATCCAGTTATTGACAAGATTAGCATACATCGTAGGTTTGATTTCTACATCCAGCCATCTAAAAGTGTATTTGAGCTCAGATTTGAAAGCCTTTTCAGTTTTTAAATTTGGATTGCCCCCTGTAGGCCAATAAAGGTCATTAAATCCGGGAAGGTTGTAATTAGAGGATAGGCTCCAGTTTAGCTTTTTATAGTTGTTTGTCATTGTCCATGAAAACGGTTGTAATAGTACATCGACCATATCTTGCCTAATGGTGATGTCTGTATTAAAGTCCGAGCTCCATTCAAAGCGTTTAAAGACATTAGCCGATAATGTCTTTCGTTCATAGGTTTTTGTAAAAAAATTTGGGCTCGTAATATCTGCACGATATTGTAGATCGGCTTGCATTTGGAGTTTGCTTATATTGAGCCAACTTGCCTTAATGGTATATATGTCCGTTTTTGCCCTTGAGTCAACTACTGGGGTCATAAAGTTAAGTTTTTCATGGCCGTACATCCCCGTTAAAGTCCATAAATTGGACTCAGAATAGTATTTATACGTAAGTGCTGAGCGCAAATTAGCGTCTTTTTGGTTTTGAATGACAGGCGCCGATGTGATACTTAGTGGTATGACCCTATCTGCATGTTGCCACCATAGGTCGGCATATAGCGCTTGACGTTGATTTATAATCCAGTTTGCATTTAAGACTATATTATTTTGAAGGAAGTCGGTACTTTGTCTTTGGAATGCTTTTTTATTATAGGCATAATCGTATTTATTGAGATGGTAGCCAGACTGCGCACCAAGCTTAATACCTATATTGCTATTTTTTTTTTGTAAGACAAGACCCGCATCATAATTCTGTAGCGACGATGCTTTAATATAAGCTTTTGATTCAGGCATTTTGAAGGTATTGTTATTTAATGTAAGGACACCTGCAAGCCCATTATTTCCTGTTAAAGTAGGGTTTCCAGTAGTAAAAAAGGCAATGTCATCAAAGAGAAAACTTGGGATAAGTGCCATGTCAAAACTTCCATTCAACGTATTTTGAAGGTTAATACCTTGCCATAGTATCGGCAAATGCCGATTTCCCATGCCGCGATGGAGTAGGGTAGTTAGACCTCCTGGTGTGGATATTTGTATCTGACTACCATTTATAGATTGTAAAAATGAAGTAATACTACTGTACAAACTATCGGCATACTGCGCATCTGATTTATAAGCAAGATTAAAAAATGGCTTTTCTCCTTTTATCTCTACTGTATCAATCCAGTATTGACCCACAAGAGAGTTCAATGTTGCCGTAATACAAAAAATAATTATAATAATAATTCGTGTCATTTGTATATTTATATACTATCCGGACACTGGCTAATAGATGTAATGTAGAAAAAAGAAACAGCAAAATAGTGCTGTATGATTTAAGATACATACATAATCAACTTTTCGCCCGAAAGTCATTATTAAAATCTGGTTTTGGCAGGTCTTCTGACTTGTTTCTTTGCAAATGCCTTCCCATCTTCAAGAGACAGTGGCGTGATAATTGCCAGATACTACAAAGATTGTAGTACGAAACTTACAGCTACGGGGATAGTTCCGGACTTTCACCGGATTCCCTATTAAGTATATGGTCTAATGACCAGATACACCAAAATCAGTGCAAAGGTACTTAATTGTTTAGAAAGTATAGATGCTTTTGCTGTTAATTTTTATGCTTTCATAAGGTTTAAGCCGGATAGTGGATGGCAATTCCATATTCCATTGCTAGATTGCCGGATTATCATAGGGTATCAGATTATCTTAAACTACAGAGGTACATGCTGTTGAATGATTAAATATCTCCTTGCTAGATAATCTTTTAATTGAAGGGCTATCTTTGATATTAATAGAAACATCCAATAGCGCAAAACTGGTTTTTTGTCAAAAATTCTAATAGAATAGTTTGTAATTCAATTTTTAATACCTATACTAAATATTGAATATCATTTATTTATACATTATGATTTATTTTTTTAAAAATAGTTGTGATTTTAAGTAACGTTTCAGAAAAACGTAAGTATAATATATAACAGATCGGGTCTATTTTTTAATCTATTATGTTTTATAAAAATTAACACGATTGTCTAAAAGTAGAGAGGCGATTAAAAAAGAGACATGAAGCTGGGAGTAAACAAGCTAAGTCAAAATGAAAGTAAAACAGTAACATTTTATGGATAATTGTAACAGGATAGATATTTATAGAGATTGAAACCTGACTGTGTTTTTGAAAGAGTAGTCAGAAAATGAATTTATTTTTATCAACTAATAATCTAATTTTTTAATATGAAAACAGTAACATTTACGCTGACATTTCTATTTATATATTTACATGTGGCAATGAATGCGCAGGATAACCTTCCGGCAAAATTTCAGGATAGCTCTGTCAAATGGACATCTATGGAAAGGAATGAGGAAAGAGGTTTTTTCGATCAACGTTTTCATCCTCGCCTACCTATCATCATCCAAGATACAATCTATACATTTGCCAACTATTTTCAGAATGGAAGACCTGACCTTGCTGGTTATAGTGGTTATTCTATCAAAAAAATCAATAAAAATACTGGACATACTTACTGGACGACGAGCCGCTTTTATAACAAAGGCAGCAGGAAAGCCATCAGTACGCCTATTATTAAAGATGGTAATATAATCGTCACCCTGTTTGACGAAGCAGCTCATGAACTTACTTCATGGCACAGGTCTTATCCTGCACATATTGTTCTTGACTCACAGACAGGAGTTATTATTGACAGTAATTATGTGAACAGAAATCATCCTGACATCCCAATAAGATTTAGTGATGTAAAACAATTTCTTTCCGAATCGCCTATAGATGAGCCACGCATATATTACAAAGATGGCAATTACCTTCATAGAAGATATGTTTATTGGCCTAAACAGGGACTAATCAATACTTTGATTGATGCCAATGGCTACGACATCGCTATTGACACTACATTTTTAGAATTGAACAATGCAAGTGTAGATAGTTGGAACGACTTTCCACAAAACGAAACCGTATTGATTTCTTCTGGAAATACGTATGACAGGTTCCACAGAGAGTTACTTATAACCCGGATTAATGGCGATAGAAGCACCACCACTAAGGTGGATCCTGCATTAATACAAGATACTACGGAATTTATGGGTACTTCCGCTATAGATAACGGACATTTTGTTTTTGGTACTACTTTATTTTTTTATAAAAATGAATTTTATGTCGATTCGTGCCATATAGGCATAAAAATGTTTGATTTAGAGGGAAACCTCAAAGATCAGATGAAATTTGCACTTTTTTATGATACAATTAATTTTGCTTCACCTTCGTTTGGCGCAATTATGGATACCATGAAGAATAGAATGATGGTTATAAATACCTACTTACAGGATGTAGGTAAACACAGTAGCTTGGAAATCTATGTATCCGATGGAGAAGGTAAGAAAGTCATCAAAAGAGCCTGGGTATCCGGCACTAAAGACTATATTTATCCAGAATATGCCACAATGCTAGATAACGGTGACATACTGATGTATGTAGGTCAAGTAGATAAAAGTACAGCAAAAGAGGGTGACTTCCTTTTATCAAACTGGTGGTATTGGGTCTTGCTCGATGGTACTAAGATGGATATCACTACCGTAAGTACCGACGATGTGTCCATATCACAGCATCATCAACTGTCTGTTTTTCCTAATCCCACCTCATCCACATTACAAATCGTGACGGATGCAGACTATGACCACGTGCTGATACACAGCACAGACGGCAAGATAACAAAGCAGGTGACAGTCAGTGACGGCACTGTCAATGTAACATCACTGCCTGACGGTACTTACGTCTGTACGCTGATGAAAGGCGGTAATATCATAAGTAGTGGAGTGAAATTTGTGAAAGTAGGTAAATAGGGTTACATAGCGTTTTAGTAACTACTAAGGTATTTTCTGTCAAATGATAACTAATCACCTTGTTGGATTTAAACGAATGCTGAAACTTCCAACAAGGTGATTTTTGCGTGAAACAAACGATACCCGAGTATTTGAAATCATCTTAAACTTTACAGACCTTTTTCAGAACTACCCTAGTGTATAATGTGTTGTTATATAAAAAGTAGTATTATGAATACCGAAAATTTTGTTAAAATCAGGGAATATAGAGACCATATTATAGGAGAATTAATGATGTCCGCACTAAAGGATGCAGGAATACAGGCATTTAAAATTGATGAAATGAATACTACACTTCCGATAGAAAATGAATTTATGATTATGGTGCACGAATCAGATGTTGAAGCGGCATTAGAAATTATTGAGGAAAGAGAAGGTGAAGAATAAAGAAATAGTATAAGGTAGGTTTTTAGATTCGGATCAATTGTCGACATAGTGCTCTTTAAGATATGAGGGTACCTTATATTTTTTTTAAAATTGCTACTATTTATATGGTCTGATATCCAATTTTATAATATTTTTGCAAGATAGATAAGTAATTTGTCATGCCGATAGGAGTATCATACAGTAAAGAAGAATTAGCAGATGTGAGGGGAAAATTTGATCATCTACTAAAAATTATGGGTCAAAGTAGTACGCCGGAAGATATTGTTTTGCTTGAAAAGGCGTACGATCTCGCGGTGGATGCCCATAAGTACCAAAGAAGAAAATCGGGTGAACCATATATTTTTCATCCTATAGAAGTAGCACGTATATGTTATGAGGAAATAGGGTTAGGTCCCACAGCTGTTATATGCGCATTATTACACGATGTGGTAGAGGATACACCCGTAACTCTGGATGAAATTAAAGCAATATTTGGTGAAAAGGTTGCAATCATCGTTGATGGATTAACAAAATTAGACGGGAGTTACAATAATGTAGATGAGGTAGAAAGCCCTCAGGCCGAAAATTTCAAAAAAGTGCTTAGTACATTAGTGGTTGATGTTCGGGTCGTTTTGATAAAAATGGCAGACAGATTGCACAATTTAAGGACGATAGGAGCTCAACCTCGGCACAAACAGCTCAAAATAGCTGCTGAAACTGATTATATTTATGCACCTTTAGCGCATAGATTGGGTCTTTATAACTTAAAAACTGAATTTCAAGATATTTGCCTTAAAATATCTGACCCGGAATTGTATGAAGAAATCAGTCATAAACTATCAGATACAGATAGAGAAAGAGAAAGTTACATTAAGGATTTTATTGCACCTGTTATGGATGAATTACAGCATCTGGGTGCCGAGTTTAAGGTCTCTGGACGAAGTAAAGCAATATCATCAATTGCTAATAAAATCAGAAACAATAATGTATCATTTGAAGAGATTTATGATATTTTTGCGGTAAGGATTGTTGTTGATGTACCAGTTGACAAAGAAAAAATATATTGTTGGCAGATCTATTCTATCATTACAGATGTATATAAACCTATACCAGAGAGATTAAAAGACTGGGTGACTACGCCCAAGAGTAACGGATATGAGTCTTTGCACACTACCGTTATCGGACCTAAAGGTCGCTATGTGGAAGTACAGATCAGATCAAAGCGGATGGATGATATCGCCGAGAGAGGTTTTGCAGCCCACTGGAAATATAAAGGTATCAAGAAGCAGGAAAACGTTTTTGATAAATGGCTTGACAATGTACGTGAAATCTTAGATACTAAAGAGACAAACACAATGGAGTTTATCAAAGATTTTAAAACTAACCTCTTTGATGAAGAAGTGTATGTTTATACTCCAAAAGGTGAAATGCGCGTACTGCCAAAAGGCGCTACAGCTCTTGATTTTGCATTTGAAATCCATACAGATGTCGGTTATCATGCTACTTCCATAAAAGTTAACAATAAACTGGTACCCATGGGTTATAAACTTAATAATGGGGATCAAATTCAGGTGACAACTAGCAAGATGCAAAAACCAAGTGAAGATTGGCTCAAAATGGTCGTCACAGGGAAGGCTCGTGCTAAAATTAGATCTGCAACTAAAGAAGAAAAGCGTAAAGTAGGAGAATTTGGTAAAGAAGCATTAGAACGAAAACTAAAAAACCTCAAACTGGAATTTGAATCCAATGTAGATTTCCTCGCAAAGCACTTTGGTTATAAAAGTCGACTGGATTATTTTTATGCCTTGGCACAAGGCGAGGCACGCATTTCGGATATCAAGAATTATGAAGTTGAAAATGGTAAAATTGTCTTTCCAAAAGATGATGTCGGTCAGGAAAGCAAGCTCGGTGATATAGCTAATGAATTAAAAAAAATCCGCAAACCTCTTAAAGAAAATAAATCCTTAATTTTAGTGAATGGGGAACCAGCGGATTTGTACCAGTATTCATTAGCTACTTGTTGTAATCCAGTACAAGGTGATGATATTTTTGCCTATCTGACTACAAAAGAAGGCTTGAAAATCCATCGTACCACTTGCCCTAATGCTACTAACCTATTGGCCAACTATGGTTATCGTGTGCTCAAAGCTGATTGGGCAGGTAGCGTCTCATCTACTTTCCCAGTGGAGCTAATCGTCACGGGTATTGACTCAGGGATAGGTGTTATACAATTACTTACTAATGAATTATCCAATAAACTTGCCGTTAACATTAAATCCTTTAGTATAGAAGGTCGAGAAGGCTTTTTTGAAGGGAAGATTACGATTACTGTCTTAAACAAAGACCAGTTAAATCTCGTTGTACAATCATTAGAAGAGTTACCTGGAATATCTTCAGTAAGCCGTTCTGATAAGGGTAATTAATAAATAGTGTGATTATGACAAGTGCACCTGATAAAATAGACCAAATAGTGGCAGAAGTTAAAGCAATCTTTACTTCGCATCTTGAAAAATTTTCATTGCGTAAGACACCTGAACGCTATGCTATCTTGGAAGAAATCTACAGAAGAAATGACCACTTCGATGCAGAAGCTCTATATATTCATATGAAAAACCAAAACTATAGAGTGAGTAGAGCTACAGTATATAATACACTTGAACTTCTTACAAATTGTGATCTGGTGACTAAGCATCAGTTTGGTAAAAATCTAGCACAATATGAAAAAGCGTATGGATTTAAACAACACGATCATTTAATCTGCCTTGATTGTGGTGAAGTCCTTGAGTTTTGTGATCCCAGAATACAACAGATTAAAACTATAATGGGTGACATACTCGGTTTTGAAATTACCCATCATTCGCTCAACCTTTACGGTAAATGTAAACAAACTTCATGTGAATACCACAGTGCAAAAATGAACATGGAGGACAAAAAGCAATAGTGATTACACTATATGTATTTATGTTATTTGTAATTGACTAATATTTAATAGGTTAATTAATAAATACGCCTTACTATATATTATATAATTTTATTATTTGAATGAAATTAATGAATAATATATGTATATTTTATAATTTATAATATATTGAATAGTTGTTATTTATAAGTTATGTTAAAAAATATATGTATTTTTTTATATTAAAATTTTTTTTTATGTATAACTGCTTATATCTTTGCCTTCGAATAGCGTGAGAAACTATTCAGGAACCTTACAAACTAATCAGCCGGAGAGCGTAATAGCCTATAATTATTTTTGTAACAAATAGTAGTTTTTTTTAATGTGATATTTTGCATAGCACATTGTGTGTATGTAATTATGATCTCTGATGTATTCCAACCTTAGATTGATTTAGATCCAAATGAAATAAAGCAAAAGATTGCTTTGTATTTTTTTAACCTTAGACGTTACTGGGTTGAAGTGTATATGACGTACAATAACCCCAGGACAGTAAAAATTATTTCATAAAACTCAAAATTTGGATCTCATGAATGAATTTAATTCAACGCGTTTCAGTTCAGTCATCAAACTATTTAGTTTGGTTTTTGGGCTAACATTGGCATCCATGTCATCTGCACTAGCTCAACCGTCATGTGCATGTCATGGCGCTATTCAATTATCAGTCGATGACAATTGTCAGGCTGTTGTAACAGCAAGTCAATTGCTTGCTGATGGCTCTACTTGTGGAGGCCTACAGGGTGCTCAGGTGATATTGATGAAGACACCGACGGGTGGCATTATTGCATCCGGTCAGGGTGAGGCTGTATTTAGTGATGCATATCTGTATATTAATAAGACGATATACGGTAAGGTGACAAATGCTGATGGCTCCAACTCATGTTGGACGACGATAAAAGTAGAAGATAAAATGAAACCTAAATGGGCACGATCTACGCCTGACACAATCGTTACGATTTGTCCAGCTGTAAGTGCTTTTGTTCCGGAGGCTACTGACAACTGTCATACACCTAAAGTATATCAGGTGAGTGAAGAAATCATTGTAAATGACTGTCGCAGACCTGATATTTTTGCAGGACCTGACACACTAAAGTTGATTACAAGGAAATACCGCGCTATTGATGAATCAGGTAATATATCTGATACAGACTGTACAGTATATATATATGTTGTCAGCCTGGATATCAGTAATCTTATAGGTGTTAAAAATGTACAATTAGAATGTGATGCCCCTTACGCTAAAATTCCTTCAGGACCATATGCAGGACATCCATCTCCTACTGCGATAGGTGCGCTGAGTGGATCTGGAGTACCTGCATTATTTGCATGGATGCCTGCCACGCGTGGTGCGGGAAAAGTCAATATTAATCCAGTAAACGGAAATCTAAGACTAATAGGAGGAACAGATACTGGTACTTCAGCTGGTATGGGTGCCCAATTGTGCTTTACTGCTGAAAATTCGGGTACTATTAGTTTTGATTGGAGTGCAAGTATGCAAGGATCTGTACCACCTCTGGGCAATTTTAATAGTGACCATGCTCAGTATAATGTAAATGGTGGATCGTGGATTAATCTTACCACTGGCGGTGCCGGTTCTGGTGCTACACCTCAAAGTGGTCAGGTTCCTAATGTAAATATAAATAAGGGTGAGGAATTTTGTTTTAGAGTAAGAACGGACAACAATAGAAGATGGACAGAATTAATGGTAAGTAATTTCTCCGGTCCAATAGCACCTTCTATTCCACTCAATCCTGAAGTTACTGACTTGTGTGGGATATATGTTACTTATACAGATGTGGAATTTCCAGAAGTCAAATGCGTAAAGAAAATCATGCGTACTTGGAAGATTTTGGAATGGAAAAATTGTGATTCCAAATATATGGAATTTATACAGATAATAGAAATTGTTGACTCTAAAGCTCCTGTTATCTCTAAGCTGGATCAATCTTACAGAGCATCAACTAATGGTAATAGTTGTGAAGGATTATTTAGATTGCCTAAACCAGTACTTACTGATAATTGTAGCCAGAATCTTAAATATGATGTTACTTATCCGGGAGGATTTATCAAAGGTGTTTTAACTACGGATACTGATAAATTTATACCACTTCCTGTTGGATGTAATGAAGTAACTTATACGGCTTTTGACGGTTGTCTTAATCAATCTAGTTTTAGCTTTACAGTAGAAGTGGACGATAACACTGCACCTGTAGCTATTTGCGATCAAAATACAGTGGTAGGCCTGACTACAAATGGTCAGGCATGGGTTCCAGCTACTTCATTTGATGATGGTAGTTATGATGATTGTGCTTTGGATATGATTTTAGTGAGAAGAATGACACCGGGATGCCTTCCATGCGCTACGCCTTCATTGCCTAACTTTACATATTTAGGACAGTATGTCAATACAGGGGACTCAAAACCACATTACTATTATATGTCTAAATCAAAAGATAGACCTAGTGTAGCTATTAAGAAAGCTGCAGCGATGGGAGGATATGCAGTAGTACTTAATGATGCTAAAGAGGATGCATGGGTTTACTCTAAAGTGCAGGAGTGGAAACTTAAATCTAACTACCTTATAGGATTGAGAAATGTAAATAAATATCAATTTGATTTTAATTGGGTAAATGGGGAGAAAAGTATTTACAGAAACTGGGGCACGGGTGCATTGGATGTTTCTGGTAGAGAATTTGTATATGTAGATGATGCTTCCGGCAAATGGTTCGATTTTAATTCATATACATGTGATAAGGATGAATACTATTACGTAGTTGAGATCAATGATCCATGTGGCTTTGATACGGGAGCTATGTTTTGTTGTGCTGATATAGCAGCAGGACCTCAGATGGTACAAATGAGAGTAATAGACAAATCAGGTAACTGGAATGATTGTATGGTTAATGCAGTCGTTCAGGATAAATTGCCACCTTCTATAGTTTGTCCTTCTGACAGAACAGTACATTGTGATGATTATTTTGATGTGGCTAAACTTAAGGATGCCTTTGGATGGCCGACAGCTTTTGATAATTGTGATCCAATCAGAATTACTACTGATTCTATCGTAGATCTATCTTCTTGCCGTATTGGTAAGATCACAAGAAACTTTACAGCGACAGATGCAGGAGGTCGTACTGCTAAATGTACACAATATATTACCGTGCTTCCTAATTATAGATTTAATATGACAGAGGACAGATGGCCTTCTGACAGCTTATCAGTAGCAGGATGTGAAGACCCTAATGATCCTAAGTTTGGACCAGATAGAATGGGTCGCCCTGACTTATCCACTGATAATATTTGTTCTATAGTAGGTGCACAATTTACCGATCAGGTATTTTACTTTAACAATGGTTCAGCGCCAGCTTGCTTCAAGATATTAAGACACTGGACGGTTATTGATTGGTGTAATTACGAAGTCGTACAAGGTGGTGGACACGTTTATAAAGAGTGGAAGCATACACAGGTTATTATGGTTTCTGATAGAAATAAACCAGTAATCCTTTCTGGCTGTGATTATCAGTCTGTATGTACTTACGACCCTAAATGCGAATCAGGATATATTGAATTAATCGCTACAGCAACAGACAATTGTACAGATCAAATGTTCTATAATTATAAGGTTTATTTGAATGGTAGCAGCTCTTTCGACCCTAAGTTCTCAAAATCAGGATTAGCGACTATTAACCAACAGAATAGAATTAACGCTGTAAATGCAAGCGGCAATTATCCGATAGGAACACATAAGATTGTATATGCTTTTGAAGACAGATGTGGTAATGTTACTACATGTACTAAGGATTTTACCATAGCAAACTGTAAAGCACCGACACCTTATTGTATCAATGGATTAGCGACAAGTCTTATGCCTATGGGTGATGGTGGAATGGTAGAAATATGGGCTAAAGACTTTGATAATGGAAGTAGCCACCCATGTGGATACAAGGTTTATCATTCATTTTCACCAATGTCTCTTGACAAAGATGGTAAATTAATAAAGCAGGATGGTATTCAATTTACATGTAAAGACTTAGGAAGACAAGATGTCAAAGTGTATGTAGGTGTTATTACTCCAGCCGGTGATTTGATTCAAGACTTCTGCTCTACCTTTATTACAGTACAGGATAATCAGAAAATATGTAAGAAGGATAGTATAATAGTAGGTGGTACTATTACTAACGCGAGCAATAAACCAGTAAAAGATGTACTAGTATCGCTTGAAGGATCTGAATATACAATGCTGACTAATAATGCAGGTACTTATAACTTTGACAGAGTAACTAAGGGTGGTAGCTATATATTAGCACCTAAGAAAAAGGATGATTATATCAATGGTGTGTCAACGCTGGATATTGTATTTATTCAACGACACATACTAGATCTCGAAAAATTAAATAGCGCTTACAAGATGATTGCTGCGGACGTTAATAATGACCAGCGTATTACAGCAAGCGATATGACAGAGTTGAGAAAGCTTATCTTAGGTGTTACAGATTCATTTGTAAATAATGACTCATGGAAGATTTTTGATAAATCATACAAATTCCAGGATCCGGCATTTGCTCAGACTGAGATTTTACCTATGACGTACTCATTAGATAAGATTGATAATAATATGACTGTTGACTTTAGAGCGGTCAAGATAGGTGACGTGGATGAAAATGCACAGGCTAATATCGATGATGTTAAAACTGTAAGTAGATCATCTGATAATATGAACTTAGCAGTAGCAGATCAGAAATTTTCAAAAGGTCAATCTATTGAGATTCCGGTATATTTGACAAATAAAGTAGATGTTGCCGGATTCCAGTTTACATTAAATTTTGATGCTGACATGTTTAGCCTTGAAGCTATCAACAGCCCATTAGCTGGTGTCACTGACAATAACTTTGGTTTTACGAGATTAAGCGAAGGTATGATAGCCGTATCATATAACCAGCCTCAGGCTATGGATTTGAAAGAAGGTGATAATGTGCTCATAGTTACTTTAAAAGCTAAAACGGAAGGTGCTCTTAATAATTCAATCCATTTAGGATCAGATATAGCAAGAGCTGAAGCTTACGATGCTGATTTTAATATTATGAATGTTGCGCTCAATGTTGAGAATAGAGGTATGAATGATGTGGTATTGTATCAAAATACTCCAAACCCATTCAAAGCAAACACAACTATCGGTTTTGAATTGCCACAGCCTTCTGACGTTACGATTACAATCTATGATCTTACCGGTAAGACACTGAAGACAATCAGTCAGAATTTTGGAAAGGGATACAATAGTATTGAAATCAACAAGCATGAACTGGGTGCTACCGGTGTATTGTACTACACTATGGAGTCAGGTGACTTCAAAGCAACCAGAAAGATGGTAGTCATAGAATAATTTTTCTATAAAGTTTTTTACTGTTTTTGGGATGGGACCCCGCTTCGAAAAGTCGAAGGGGGTCTTTTTGTTTTAGTAAATACTATTTTAATATTTGCAACGTTTTATTTTCGGAACGGTATTTGTATTATTCATATAGTAAAAATATTTAATATATGAAGATGCACTTTTGGAAACTTGCAGCAGCATGTTTTACGATATGTATTTTTAGTGCCTTTGATGCACCTTTTAGCAGGAAAATAGTAGATGGTTATATTGAAACCTATAAAGATATTGCTATTGGGGAGATGCGCAGGACGGGCATTCCGGCGAGTATTAAGCTTGCGCAGGGCATTTTAGAATCTGATTTTGGAAGAAGTCCATTAGCGACAGAGGCACGGAATCATTTTGGCATCAAATGCGGTGGAGACTGGACAGGAAATACTTATTATATTCTGGATGACGATACGGATAGTTCTGGTATCTTGATAGAGAGTTGTTTCAGATCTTTTAATAAGGATAATGACTCGTATATTGCACATTCTGAGTTTTTAACAAACCCTGCAAAAAAAAGTCGATATGGTTTTCTTTTTAGCCTGCCTACTACAGATTATGTAGGATGGGCTAATGGACTTAAAATGGCTGGATATGCTTCTGATCCTGCATATCCTAAAAAACTTATTGGTATTATTGAAAAATACCAGTTGTACAAATATGATGAGCCAATCGTGAAGCCAGTAGATAATATCATCGCATCTAACGAAGAGAAGTCTAATCCTAACACTAATCCTAACACTAACACTAACACTAACACTAACACTAAACCTAATCCAATCAAGGATAGTCCTATTATGGATAAAGCTTCCCCAAAATCTTCGGAAATTGTAAAGTCCAAAGCGAAAAACGCATTCATCAATGGATTAAAGATGGTTTATGCATCGGGAGGCGAAACAATCCAGCGCATCGCACTCATGTCAGGAGTAAAAGTATCCGAATTGATGGAGTATAATGAAGATATCAAAAGTATGGATTATGTCTTGAAACCTAATGAAATAGTATATCTCGAACGAAAAAAGAAAAACATTTCTGGAGATAACCAATTTCATACAGTGGAAAAAGGTGAATCTATGTATAATATTGCTCAACAATATGGTATCCGGTTAGAAAGTTTACTTGCTAAAAATAACCTTACACCAGATGCTATCCCTATGGAAGGTCAGGAAATCAGTCTGGTAAAACAGTTAAGTAAAAGTCAAACACCTAAATTTAGGCAAGTTGAGAGATTTGACTCATATGTGGATTTAGGGACGTTAAGATAAGCATTGCATAGTTAGCGTTTTTATATGATTGGGAGATTAGGGTGTATAATAATTGCATAAAAATAAGGAAAATGAATAGGTAAAAAGCCTGAAAGGCCGAAACAAAAAAACATCTGAAAATGCCATAATCAAAAGTCTGAAAGGCCAAAATACCCTAACATTGGGCAATGGCCGATGATCAAAAAGCAACGCCCTATGTCTTTATTCACCCAACAGGGTGAAATATTTATAGCATCCGTTTTGGAGGTTTTGTTCGACTCCGAAGGAGTTGTATAATACCACAACTTTTTTTCTATAAACAGTAAAATTTTCGATATATTGGAACAGGCTTTTTGGAATATCTATCAATTACTCCGCTTTGGCCACCCGGTGATATACAGCACCCTGATTAGTATCTATTTTTAGTATATATATGCCAGCGTTTAGATGTGATATAGCTATCTCAAGATGGTCAGCGTCTATAATACCGGTCTTGATTATTTGCCCGGTCAGATTATGCAGGGTATAGCCATTTGATCCTTCTAATCCATCTATATAGATGATGTCGTAGCCCGGATTAGGATAGATAGCCGTCTTAGACTGATAGGTATCTTCTGTGGCAGTATTATCACATAATGTTCCAGAAGGTGTATCACCATATATATTCCAGCCTTGATTGATTAGAGCATTACGGGCTGCAACGGCATTAGTTCCAAATCTAAGCCCAGTACACCCTAACTCTCTGTCTCTCACATCAGGATTATTCCGCTGCCATCCGATGAGCGTAGAACTGTAATTATTGCAATCCATACCAGTTGATGAAAAAAGTTCAGCTAAAATTACCTTTGGATTAAATGTCCAATCGCCTGAAGGTTGATTGAAGGATTTGGCACCATAAAACATACCTGACATATTAGTAACATTAGCGGTATTCCAGCTTCCGATATCCTGATTAAAAGAAGAAGCAGAATAAAACATTTGTTCCATATCAGTAACATGAGCAGTATTCCAGTTTCCGATGTCCTGATTAAAAGATGTGGCTTTATATAACATATATTTCATTTTAGTAACCTTAGCGGTATTCCAGTTTCCGATGTCCCGATTGAAAGATGTGGCATTACCAAACATATTGTACATATTAGTAACATTAGCGGTATTCCAATTTCCGATATTCCCATTAAAGGATGTAGCACCCGAAAACATACTTGACATATTAGCTACATTAGCGGTATTCCAGTTTTCGATATTACCATTAAAGGATGTGGCATCCCAAAACATATTTTGCATATTCGTAACATTAGCGGTGTTCCAGCTTCCGACATTACCATTAAATGATGTTGCATTTGAAAACATTTCTTGCATATTAGTAACATTAGTGGTATTCCAGTTGCCAATATCCCCATTAAATGATGAGGCATAATAAAACATTTGATGCATAGAAGTAACACCCGAAAGGATAGGTGTGTCTGCTGCTGAAAAATTAACTAAATTAGTTGCTTGAAAAAAAGCCATAGTCATACTTGACCAGGGTACTGTCCCCCATTGCTTTACATCTGTTATCCTGTTATGGTCTGTACCGTTATAAAACCTCCTTAAATTAGCCGATGCAAAGCTGACGGTAAGTGTATTTCCTGCCGGAACATTCAACCCTGATAATGTAACCGCCCCACCGCTTTTAAAGCTGCCGTTTCCGTTGTTGCCTGACGGCATAGCTGTCCATGTATAATCCACATTACCACCTTCGGTCAAAGCACTAAATCTTACCTGTGTAACGGCACTGGGGAATGTCCACTCTACGATAAAGTCCTGAGCGGCTACATAGCTGTGCAAGAAAATCAGGTGGATAAAAATAAATAATGCCTTTAATGATTTCATTTTCTGTAAGGTTGGTTAAAAAGAATCGTTAGTTAATCTTTGTTTATACTAATGCAAAAATAGTTTATTTTACGTGATATGGTTATTTTTTTCTTCAATATATTTTAATTTTTTTGTTTGTTGAGTCCGTTTGTCGTGCGGTTGGGGTCATCTTCCGTCTAAATTTGCATTAGAAATGAACTAAAAAAGTATTCTTTGAAATAGATTTATTTTTCTTTTGCCTTGATGCAAAAGAAAAATGATTTGGTAAAATAATTTTGGATTTTATCGTCTGATTACTATGCGTTTTTATTATATCTGTCTTGTCCTGTGCGGACGGCAGTTACTTTTTTTCATTGCCAAAAAAAGTAACCAAAAAAGCCTAGTCCAAAAAAGGCAATTGCTTCGCACCATTTCATTCCAATGTCAAAATGCTTTTTCTATCGCACTGACTACTTTTTTCTTTGCTGACTATTATACTTTGCGATAGACGCACTTTTGGCTTTTCATTTCATTATTGCTGGTTTTTGGACGGATATATTTTAAAAAATTGTGAGTTATGAGTGACTGTGTCCCCAACAAAGTTGGAGGATGAGTTATGAATTTTATAGCGTTTACATGGGCGTAATGCTATGTTTTTTTTCATATTACAGCCTAAAAGGCTTGTATAAATAAGCATTGGGCAACGCCCGATGTCTTCGTTACACATTAGAGAGATTACATTTTAATTATTCACACAATAAAATCTTATCTTTGCACATATTTAGGTATATGGAGAGAGAAGATATCAGTCTGAATAAATTCATTAGTGAATCAGGTATGTGCTCAAGAAGAGAAGCAGACAAGCTTATCGATACAGGACGAGTCAAAATAAATGATACAATAGCCCGAAAAGGTAATCGGGTTAATCCTGACACAGATAAAGTATATGTAGATGATATTCTGGTGATTAAGGATGTAGAATCCGTATATATAGCACTTTATAAACCTACAGGTATAGTCTGTACTACAGACCCAGTAGAACCGGATAATATAGTCGATTATCTCCATTACAAAGAGCGCATCTTTCCTATCGGCCGTTTAGATAAAATGTCTGAAGGTCTTATCTTGCTGACTAATCATGGGGATATCGTCAATAAAATCCTACGTGCAGGCAATAATCACGAAAAGGAATACATTGTCACCGTTAATAAAAAATTTGATGAAGGCTTTTTAAAAGCAATGGCTACAGGAGTGCCCATATTAGATACCGTAACTCGGCCTTGCACTATCCACAGGATTAATCACAATACTTTCAATATCATCCTCACGCAAGGTCTTAACCGCCAGATCAGACGTATGTGTGAGTACCTCGGTTATAAAGTCATGGCACTTAAGCGCGTCCGCATTATGAATATCACACTTGAAGGAATAGCTTATGGTGAATGGCGTTATCTGACAAAACAGGAAATGAATGGATTAATGAACTTGGTTAAGGATTCCAGAAAATAATAGCAGGGTAGCATAAGGATTAACTACATGGATACCTTTTGTTCTAAAAATGCTTTTCCTGCCTCCATAATTGTGTTTTTAATATCGCTATACTGTATCTGTAATATGTTAACTGATTTACTATTGTCATAAAGTGAATCTACAGATGTACTCATGAGTGTTTCTTTTGTAAGTAGTGGTTCGATCCCAAAAGTTATAGATCTTATTTTTTCTATTCGCCACCCTATTTGACCCCAAAATTGAGATAAGACATTTTTAGGTGGAGACGCTTTTACGGATTGAGCAACAAAGTCAAATATGTCATGGTAGCTTTTATTTTCAGCACTGATTATAAAACGCTCTCCATTAAAATCCCCCTGTAAGCTCTTGAATACTGCTTGAGCTACATCTTCGACACTTACCCAGCCAGTCGTACCTTTAGGATAGTATCTGAGACCTTTTGATATTTTGTCAAACAATTGTATAGATGATTTTTTCCAGTCACCTTTTCCTAATATCATCGATGGGTTTAATACGGTCACCTCCAATCCTTCAGCATGTCCACGCCATATTTCCTGTTCTGCTAAAAATTTTGCCAATCCATAGGTTGTGTCGTAAGGACTATGACTAAATGAGACGTGCTCGTCAATATTTTCTCTTTGTTTTTTGCGCCCTATCGCAGCTACGGAGCTTATGTGGATTATTTTTTTAACACCTGTATATAAGGCAGCATTTACAATATTTGCCGAGGTGTTAATTGCATTTTGCAAATACTTTTTTTTATTTTTAGTACTAAAAGTAACGTCTGCAGCCATATGAATGATCACTTCATGCGCTGCTACTTGTTCCTCTAAAAGTGGTAAATCTGTGAGATCGCCCGTAACCCATCTACATTGATTATCATTAAAATCTGTAGAAAATGGAAAAACTGACTTTTCTCTTTTTAGACAGGTCAGATTGGTATAGCCCCTATCTTTAAGCAATTTTAAGACATGGCCACCCACAAAACCCGTAGCACCCGTCAAAAATATTTTGCTGTTTTTATTTAATTCCATATATCAAGGGTACTATAGGCAAACTTATTATTGCTATTTTTCAAATACTTCTATCTCGGTGTTTACTTTTATCATATCTGTAAATTTTCCTTTGTACCTAGTAGCTTTAACAATATGATTGTCAATCCAGTGATAATTACCGCCACGAGGCTTTCCGACCAAAAGTCCATGATATTTAAATCCATGTTTTTTGAGCCAATTTTCAGTGATTTCTCTATGCTCTTCAGTGCGTGAAGTAAAGAAAGTAATGATGTGACCTTCGTTGTACCATTTATTGCAAATGGTTAAGGCATCAGGATACGGCTCTACTAAGCCCATTCTTTCTGGCTCCTCATTTGGTACGTCATCACAGATAGTCCCGTCAATATCAATGAGATAATTTTTCACACCTTCATCTAATACCGGACTCATATTTTTGCCGTCAGCATCTTGAATTGAATGTAAGATTGAATAGCTCATAATTTAGTTATGATTTAAAAATCTTGTAAAGATATTACAATTTTCATTAAATATCTACGATATACTATTGGAAAGTTATATAGTTCTGAGGATTAACATATTTACCATCATACCACATTTCAAAATGTAGGTGTGGTCCTGAGGATTGTTCGCCGGTATTACCTATAATCGCAATAGCTTGCCCTGTTTTTACGATATCACCTGTTTTTACAAGCAGAGCCGAATTATGCTTATAAACCGAGACTACATTTTTATTATGTTGAATATAGATGCTATTTCCTGTTTTTACAGATTGGTCGGCACTAATGACGATACCATCCATGATGGCTTTAACAGGAGTATCTTTAGGCGCAAGGATGTCCACTCCATAATGCTGGATATCAGGCTGAAATCCAGCCGAAATTTTTCCATTTAGAGGAGTAGCAAATTTTAAAAAATTAAGTTCTTTTGTTCTGCTCGTTTCTTTAATGTCTGCTTTATTGACCAATTCGGGAGCAGTAGGTATCCCAGCGGTGATTTTGACTGATTCGTCAGCGTCAACATCATTATGACTTGCGGTCAATATTTTTTGAAGGCCACCGATATATACCTGATAGGCTGCTACTTCTGATTCAAGACCATCCACCTTTTTTGAGAGTTCTATAAATTTCCTATTGTCAGAAATATCTCCATAGCCGGGTATCAACCGTTTTACCGGTGTGAAGAAGATAAAAGAGATGACAAGCACAGAAATAGCCAAAGCAGCCGTACTTAGTAAAACATAAAAACTGAGTAAAGATAAATTATATGAACCTACCTCTTCGAGGTTTTCATCATCTAAAATAATAATGCGGTAGGTATCCCGCAATCGTTGCCAAATCCTTTTTTTGTCTGTAATGCCGTCCATCATGGACTAAATTTATTGCTAAAAATAAAATAATTTTGGGCAAAATTAGTTATATTATGATGATGAGTTGCAACATTTATAATTATTTAACAAAATAACGTTATATCTTTGCGCTCTCAAATTTATACTTGATAACAAATTATAATATATTTTGAATAGATTTATTATATACTTACTTACTTTTTCGTGTGCTATAGGCGTAGGATTGTCGTGTGTTACTACTAAGAAACGAAATGAAACCTCTAAGGTTGGAAAATTTTATCATAATACCACGGCCTATTATAATGGCTACTGGAATGCTACCGAAATCATGAAAGAAAGCCTTAAGAAGCTTCGTGATGCTAATGTGGATGATTATAATAATATCCTCGAGGTAGAGGATTTTGTATCATTGGACAATCCAAAACTAGTCAAATCCGAAATGGATAAAATATTAGACAAGGTATCAACAGTTGCACAGCTACACCTACCTAGTGACTGGGTAGATGACTGTTACGTCATGATGGGAAAGGCTCAATATGTCAAACAAGAGTACGAAACAGCTAATGAAACATTAGAGTATTTTCAGGAAGATTTTAATCCGGCAAATCCTTATGGACGTAACTATAAAAGTAAAAAGCTGACAGGAAAAGCTGCAAAAAAAGCTAAAGATCAAGAAAAGAAGGTAAAGGATGCCGAACGCAAAAAGGCAACCGCTGAAAAGGAGGTAGCGCGTAATCAACAAGCAAAAACCAAAGATCAAGAACGTAAAGAAAAGGCTAAGGAACAAGCTAAAGCAAAAAAGGAAAGAGAAAAGCAGCGTAAAATTGATGCTAATAACCGTAAAAAAGGTATTAAAACAACAAAAACCCCAGCAGAGATAACGAAGCCAGTCAAACAAGATAGTATTTCAGCTCCTGTAAAACCCTTAGTTAAGAGTACACCGATCGAAAATGAAGCTGTGATTGCAATTGAGCCTCCTAAAACAGAACAGGATAAGACGGCTTATAGCGAAGGCTTGTTATGGCTTGCTAAAGTATATATTAAAAGGCAAAATTGGTTTCCAGCTCAAATGATCTTGGAAAAACTCAAACCCGAAATGCTGACTAAGGAAGCACGCACTGAATTGGCTCCTACCTATGCTAATTACTATATCAAACAGCAAAAATATGAAGAAGCCATACCTAAATTGGCAGAAGCGATAGAGTCAGCACCTAATAAAGACCTTAAAGCAAGATATGCCTTTATTGCAGGACAGATTTCCCAGTTACTCAATAAAAATAGTGATGCACTCAAGTATTTTGAGATTGCAAAATCGTCGAGTAATAATCCTAAAATGGAATTCATGGCAGAAATGGCTGTAGCTAAAAATGCCATTTCTTCTGGCACTAAGTCTAAAGACGAGGTATTGAAAACCTTGAAAAAAAATACGAGTGAAGCTAAATATGCAAGTTTGAAAGATGAAATTTACTATACCATGGGCGAGATTGAATTATCTCAAAATAATGAAAAAGCAGCTATAGAAAATTTTCAAAATTCGGTCTATAATAATAAATCCAATCAAAAATTAAAGACAGAAGCATATTATAAAATTGCCAACATTCATTATAAGGCAGGGCGATATTTGCCAGCATCTACTTACTATGATTCTACTTTTATGTTTTTGGCTAATACTGACCCAAGATATGATCAAATCAAAAGATATGTAGATAATCTTAAAGATATAGCATATAATATCCATTTGATCAATTATAGTGATACCCTTTTGTATTTTGCTTCATTAGATGAAAAAGATAGGAAAAAGGCTGTTTTAAAATATTTAGAGAAAAACCCTAAAAGCTTGGCACCTCCAGCACCCAAAACGCTAAGTCCGACAGCCAAAAGTGGCGGGGTAATTATATCCAGAACGGACTTCGGTAATAGTACTTTTTTTGCATATAATACAGCTACTAAGGAACGAGGAAGACAGGCATTTATTAAAACATGGGGCAATATACCATTAGAGGATGATTGGCGTCGAAGTGAAAAAATATCATTTGCCTCTGTGGATAATCATGAAGCAGAAGATAAAACAGAAGAGCAGGCCTTAGCCGATAAAGTGTCTCAAGACGATTACAATGCATTGAATAGGGAAATCCCTACTAATCCTATCAAATTGGTGGAAGTTAATGACCGGATTATGGCATCCATGTTTACTTTAGGCAAGTTATTTAGAGATAAAATTGAAAATTATGCTAAATCTGCCGAGACGCTTGAAACAATGCATAATCGATATGGTCCAACACCAAACGAACTGGATTCATATTTTTATTTGTATCTAGATTATCTTGATTTGGGAAATATAGCAAAACAAGAAGAATATAAAAGCAAAATATTAAATAAATATCCTGAATCAAAATATGCTACTGTCATAAATGATCCGGATTACTTCAATAAAGCTAAAAGTAGTGTAAATAAAGCAGATAAATATTACAGTACCATGTACAAGCTTTTTACAAACGGACAGTATGCACAAGTAGAGAAAATGATCAATGATGCTCCTAATGTCATGGGTCCCGATCATCAGTACAATGCTAAGATGAGTCTCTTGTACGCCATGTGTAAAGGAAATACAGAAGGTAAAGAAGCATATATAAGGGAACTAAACAAGGTAGTTACTTCTTATCCAGGTTCACCCGAACAATTAAAGGCCAAAGAAATACTCAGGTTTTTAGGTGGTGATAATAATGCTTTTGCAAATGTACAGGATGTGGATAAAATATATACACGGGATGCCGCCAGTACCCATTTTGTGGCCGTAATTACTTATGGACTTGATGACACACAGCACCTTAATTTTAAAATAGCTATATCCGACTATAACAAAAAGAATTTTGCCGCTGATAGATTGCAGTTTGGTGATGCTATCCTCAATATTGAAAATAATGAGCAGGTTATTCTTGTTAGAAGATTTGATAATGAAGAAAAGGCTATAGCTTATTATAATAAAGTACTTAAAGATGCTGAGGAATATTCTGGAAATGTCAAATATACCTATGATATTTTACCGATATCCCAAAACAACTATCGTAAAATGATGAGTGAGCGTTCTGCAAAAGGATATCGTGTCTTTTTAGAAAATTCGATATTGAATAATTATTAAGTCTTAGCGATTAAATATCCACTAAAATAACCTACTGGTATATCCTGTCAATTAAGGATGTACTTTAAATTAATAGAAGTCATGACTGATTATCTTTACTTGTATTATATTGATATTAAATAATATATGTTTATTGTTGTCAAAATCCCTATTATTTGTAAAATAAAAATTACCTAATAATTATTTAGAGTGATGAAAATATTATACCTTTGCGCCCTGAGGGACATACGACCAGCTCCTTCCGAACTCCCCCAGGGTAGAAATACAGCAAGGGTAGGAGGTTGAGCGGTGCGGTGTGTTTCCTCTTTTTTTTACCTCACATTATTTTCCATTATGAAATTTTTTATAGATACTGCTAATATAGACCAGATACTTGAAGCTAAGGATTTAGGTATTTTAGATGGTGTAACTACTAATCCATCACTGATGGCTAAGGAAGGTATTTCAGGAGAAAAGCAAATACTGGCACACTATAAGAAGATCGCTGATTTAGTAGAAGGTGATGTGAGTGCAGAGGTAATCGCTACTGATTATAAAGGTATGATATCAGAAGGTCTGAGATTGGCTGATATCGCTGATAATATCGTTGTGAAGATACCGATGACTAAGGACGGTGTCAAAGCTATTTCTTATTTTTCTGAGGAAGGTATCAATACCAATTGCACTTTAGTGTTTTCTGCTGGTCAGGCTATCCTGGCTGCAAAGGCTGGTGCTACCTACTTATCCCCATTTGTAGGCAGAGTCGATGATGTCAATTGGGATGGTATTGGCTTGATCAAAGAAATTGTAAAAATATATTCTATCCAAGGCTATATGACAGAAATCTTGGCTGCCTCTATACGCTCGCCTTTACATATCGTACAAGCTGCCAAAGCGGGTGCAGATATCGTCACTTGTCCGTTAAACAGTATCATGGGCTTACTTAATCACCCGCTGACAGATATAGGGCTCGCTAAGTTTTTAGAGGATCACGGTAAGCTGAATAAGTAAAACCACTAAATCCAATACATTTTTAGATTCAGATGTTAGTATTTATTAGGCTTTATTGAGTTAAGATGACATAAGGCTATTAAATATATTGGCATCTCTATAATATTGTCCAATACTAAATACGATTCTTACCCTTTGTTAAATTTAATCTGGATGATCTTAATAATCATCGGTAGTACGGAAACAAATACGATTCCGAGGATGATTTTTTCCAGGTTGTTTTCGACAAATGGAATGAGGCCAAGGAAATATCCTGCAAGACTGATACTCGTTACCCAAAGGATTCCTCCAAAGATATCATAGGGTAGGAAAGTCTTGTACCGCATCTTGCCCAAACCGGATGCAAATGGAGTTATTGTCCTCACGATAGGCATAAATCGGGCTATAATTATAGTTTTTGTTCCATATTTTTCAAAATAACTTTGTACCTGGTCTATCCATTCTTGTTTTACTACGGGCTTGTCACGGAATTTTACGGCTAACATTTTTTCACTGGCATACCGACCTATAAAGTAGTTGAGGTTATCACCTACAATAGCTGCTATGGTTAACAATATAATCAACATATAGATATTCAGACCACTGCTCTGAGCACACATGAGCCCAGCTGTAAACAACAACGAATCACCCGGTAAAAAAGGCATGAGTACGAGTCCTGTTTCCACAAAGATGATCAAAAACATGATAGCATAAATATACGTTCCATATTCTTGGAAAAGATGCAATAATACGTCTTTGGTGTTGGTTAGTAATTCGATTAAAAAGTAGATAAAGTCCATTATTAATATAATCTAAAAGTGGCTGAATGTAAGGATTAAAAGTATAAAAAGAGGGATAACTTAATGCATCCGGTCACCTCTAAGCTCACGATTTTTCATGATATTGGCTTCAAAATCGAGCATTTCCTGCCATCGTATTTTGACCGCTGCTTCGGATGCATATTTTTTTGCCAGCTCGATAAAGGTGACATAATGACCTGCCTCTGAAACCATAAAGTCATGATAAAAGGATTTGAGTTTATCGTCTGAAATATGAAGAGAAAGTAACCGAAATCGCTCACAGCTTCTGGCTTCTATCATAGCAGAAATCAAGAGTTTGTCCATGAGCCTTTCTTCTTCTCTACCGCCTTGACGCTGGAATTTCATGAGTTCATTTACATAATCGTCAGCCCGATTGGGGCCAAACTCATAGCCGCGATTAGCTAATTCTTTGAGGACCTTCCTAAAATGTCCCCATTCCTCGGCGACGATAGGCGTAACTTCATCAACAAGTTCTTTTCTGTCTGGAAATTTAACAATCAGAGATATACATGTCGATGCTGCTTTTTGTTCGCAGTAAGCGTGATCAATTAAGATTTCATCAATGGATTTTTCGGCAATATTTACCCAGTATGGGTCAGTAGCCAGTTTAAGTCCAAGCATGGTACGAATGAGATTTTTATGATTTGATAGAATCTAAACAATTAAAAAGTAAAATAATGGTATCGACGTTGTATATATCATACATTTCGAAGCCTGAAGACCACACGATACCAGCTGTATCCAAAGGCGTCTTTTTTAAAGCGTCTATATCTTCCTTTTGTATAGGGTAGCGAATGCTATAGATGGCTTTGCCAGTATAATTTTCGATATCGTAGCGCACATCTTCTTGTGCAAAAAGACTGACGTTAGAGCCATTGACAAAAGTCAATCTGAGCATACTTGCCTTTGGGATAGTACCATAATTTTTGGCGGCATCCCTTGATATAATACTTATCTGTAATTTTAAAAAAATATTTTTCCCTTCTCGTATTAAAGAAGCTTGCGTTTCCATAAGTTCTTTTTCTTTAAAGTACTGTTTGAGTTGCGGAGATGTATAAGTAAAAAATGGTAATGCAGCCAATTCAATTGATGGTTTATTATCCTTGCCATACTGCGTAGCATAGTGGCAATCAGATTTTTGAGTTTTTAAATTTTGGTAGCTATTTTCTTTAAGTCCTATACCTATTTGTGGATTTACTGCTTCTTTTTCTACATTTACATTGAGGATCTCAGCCCATTTTTCTACAGCAGCTTTTTGTTTTTTGGGCTTTAAATTTGATATGTTTCTGACTGTTTTTACATTTTCAGCAGATTGAGTGTATTGTCGGTCTTCAATTCTTTGCTGATCTTTTAATTTTTTCAGTATGTCAGTCAATTGATCATATTTATCTTTGTTTTCCTTTTTTTTGATTCTGCTTAATGCAGTTTCACATTTGGATATATTCATTTCTGCCCGGTATTTACTAGCAAAATAGGTGCGCTCTATCGTCTCTGCTTTGTCCAGTAAAGCATTAATTTGGATGTCATACTCGGATGGATTTTTGGTCGTATTACTGAGAGTGGTTGACTTTGTCCATGATCCATCTTCGGCCTGTATTAAATTTTGACCACTCAGCGTAGTCATAGTCAATTGAGCAGTTAGATTATTGTAGCCGGATAAGGCTAATAGAAATATCCAATATTTTAATCTCATCATATATTTAAAATATGAGGACAAAGATACGATTTTTAATAAGATATCAGTGCATTTGAAATGGGGAATATAGGGGAAAGCCGTTACAATTGAGCTTTTGATTGCTATAAGGACAAACTTACTGTTAAGTAGAAGAACCTAGGTATTGCCTTTATTTTAGATGTCAAAATACTGTAGTCAGATAAATAGCTTTGATCAAAAGTCTTGCTATTTAATGGATTGATGACTTTGAGATTGAAATTGGTTAAAGTGGCTTTGTTGATTTTATAATTTAATGATAATTCAGAAGTTAGGATGCTGTTTTTATCTTGTATAGAGGATATTGTTGTATAAACGATAGCGTTTTCCATTGTCCAATTTTTACTAAATATTAGATTCAAGTAAAACGATAATTTGCGGAGGTCACTCTTTAGTGGTATATTGTTTGTGTCAAATTGATAGGTTGTATATATCCAGTTATATTTGCCTTTGATATTAAAATACTTTAGTCCTGCAAAATACTCGACATAGGTGTTTAGTCTGTTTGTCTCTATGTGGCGCTTGTTATCATTGATTATATTAATGCCTTTATGATTATTAAAATTAGATGAGACTGTTATTTTAGATTTGATTTCAGTAATGATATAGCTGGCATTCAATCCTGTATAAATCATTTTTGTTTTTAAAGGATAGAACAATGTTTTTTGGAATATGCCGACATCAGTAAAGTTAATTGCATCCCCAAATGTGTTGAATGTATTATTAATACCACCATAAATGGTCAGATAATATCCTACAAAGTCATTTTTCTTTTTAACACTTAGTTTTATATCCTCATACTTTCCCTGACTAATCGTAGTATCGCCTATGGCATAGGATTGATAGTCTATAATTATTGGATTTGAATAAGATGTTAAAATATTTGACAATAGATCTTTATTTGTGTATTCTGCTTTGATCGTCCACCAGGATGGTAGATTATATTGTGCTGCTAAACCTAGATTTTTTGACAAGAAATTGTAGTTTTTATTAGCTTGATCAAGCCATGTCTGTAATAGAGAAAGCGTTATATCGTACTTAAATCCTTTGAACACTTTAAAGTGCTTGGCTTGTAGAATCATATCCTTATCGCGTCTGTCTAAAGTATTGCCAAATTGTTGTCCAAGGCTTGAATTATTAGCATATATATCTGTCAAAATTTGCTGATTTTGACTTTGAAAACCTAAAGAAAGGTCATAGTTTATATTCTTCCTGTTTATTATATTCATTAAAATCCCTAAGTTTTTAAAGCTACCACTATTGTTTTGGTAGAGAGTGGTGTGCCCAAAATTGGCCTCAAAAAGCGGATTTGTCTGTTTTGAACTTTCATTTATTGTGTTTGCTTCATATTGGATGTTGAGTTGTAACAATTTGCCTGCTATAATTTTTACAAAATCCATATAATTGCTAAAATACATTGGTTTTATCATGCTTGAGGTGGATAGTGCCTGATTATTGCGGTTTAAGTCTATCATAGAGGTGATAGAGCTAGGTGCCGTTTTAGATTTATTGACAAAACTAAACCCATTTGACAAGTCTAAATATTCGTACTCCGCAGTTATTAAGTGATTTTTTTCTTTGTAGGTATTAGTAGCTGAATTTGCAAATGTCAATGTTTCACTGGCGACAAAGTACAGATTAGTTTCATCTTTTGTATAGGTTTGATTGTCAGTGTTATAAATTCCGGATATTTTTAGTTTGCTTTTGCTCGAAAGTTGTATTTCTGATTTAATTTGACTTATACTTTTTAAACCATTTATATAGTATGGTTCTGACAGGACGGTATTATAAGTACTTTTAGATGGCTGTGCATATAGTGTTGATGCCCTAAAAAGATTTTGGTCATATTTTTGTTCTAAGACATTATTTGTTAGATCGTGGACGCTAAATTCACCAGCATCCTGTCTAACATTATTTGTATTATGTAAAAGAAAAGACTTAGATTTTTTTTTAAAGTTAAAGAGATAGGCATTAGCTAAATATTTAACATTGTTGCCATATCCACTGCCGAGATCAATACTTCCGGATAGATTGTTTTTTACTTTGTCATCCATCACGATGTTTAATACTTGTTCATCGGATCGTACAAAGCCTTTCATTAATGCATTATTGATATAGTTGTCTATGACTTCTACTTTATCTATAATATCTGACGAAATGTTTTTAGTACCTATCGTATAATTATTTTCTAATAGATCTATTCCATCATAGAGTACTTTAGAGATGGCTTTATTTTGATACTTAATCGTGCCCTTTTCGTCGATAGAAATCCCGGGAAGTTTTTTTAAAACATCTTCAATTTTGCGTTCTTCACCAGTGGTAAATTGCTTAGGATCGATCCTTGTGGTGTCATTTCTAACTATTATCTTGGGTGCTTTTTCGTTGATGATAATTTCTTCTAGAACAAAGTCCGCTTGCTTCATTTTAAATACAAGTTTTTCCTTTGTATCATACAGTTTTATCAAAAAACTGGTATCCCTAAATCCTATTTTTTGAACTTTAATTAATACCGGAAAGACTGTGTCTGTTAAGACAAATTGTATATCTCCATCAATCTGGGTCATCCCATAGTCTAGGTAATTGCTGTCAACCGGATTGAGTACAGCGACTGTCGCAAAATCTATCGGCTTTAATGTCTCAGCATCTAAGACGATACATTCTACGCGCGATTGTCCCGAGAGTATGCCGTAGCCTAGCATGAGGCTGATCATAAAGATTAAGATTCTCTTGAAAACCATACTATCTAAAAATAATTTTTCCAGATATAACGATCGCTTTCCCAATCATAATAGTAAGTTGCACCTATAGATTCAAGTTTTATTTTTGATTTTTCTATTAGCTGCTTCTTCTTTACGATGTATTGATCGTGGGTGATTTGTAGATAATTAAATGTTTTAGTGAGAGGTGCAATTTTAATTTTTTCCTTGATCGTCTGGATCGATTTAAAGGCAATGTTTACTTTTTTATCTGTCGATGTCAACTCTAAGATTAATCCTGGTAAACCAGTAAAGTAAAAAGGTCCTTGCTGGCTAGGGATGCTCTGTGCAAACCAAGCTTGATAATCCCTACCTCCAAAAGAACAGGTAGCCAGTGTCGTTTTTATACCGCCTATCTCGCGAGTATCCTTCATTATCTTCCATTTTATATTGGGCAGTGGTTCCATAATAATGCATGGATTCGATGAGGTAAGTACCACATACTTAATCTGCATTTCTTTAGTTTTTATATTTTTATATATTGGAAATCCATCAGGATCACCAGCTTTCGCTGTAAGGATATTAGAACCATCGCCTATAATCTTGTCTTCCTTGGGCATCGTCATATTTGTAAATATAGAGGCAGTGTCATTGTATAGCAATTGATACTCTCCATCATAATCATTACCTACTAATTTGGTAGTGACTACATAAGTTACAGCAAATATTTTATTGGTCTGAGCATGTAAGCTGCTTGCGACAAACGTAAGTAAGATATGGATAAAAAAATATTTTTTCATGAGGTCTTTAAGTTTAATTGATTTTTTTTTGAATTGGCTAATTTTATTTTACTAAATCAGGGAAGATGGTTACAAGACATCTTCCCCTAAAATAGACTTATTGGTCTTTTAATCCTTCATATCCAGCAATAGCACATGCCTTGGCTTGATGACAAAACGCAGCAGTACATGTCACGTTTCCAGCTGGACCTATTATTGTAACGGTACACTCATCATCTTGAGATGTATTAACGTTAAAAATAGACAAAAGTGCATAAAGAATCACAACTTTCATAATAAAATAATTTGATTAATGAATAAAAATATATCGTGGCAAATATATATATATAGCAAATTTTTAACAAAAAAATATTCATAATTACCAAAAATTAACAATTATTTTTAAAAATAATGACTATCTTGTTATTTTTATTTGGATTTACTACTTATTCCTAAAATCTTATATTCTTTTTTTACTAATAAAAACCTGCTATTTTATAAATTAATTTTGTGAGGTACTCTATTAGATTTTTAGCACTGCTTTTATTTTGAGTTTAGTATGTTTAATACATTTTAGCCTTATTTTTTTTGATTTTTTATACTGTTGAGATTAATACGATTAGACTATTCTAATAGTTTATCTATAAAAAAATATCTTATATTGAAACTATAACCAGACTATCTGTTGTTGTAATGAGGTATCAAATAAAAAATGGTCTAAATCATGAGCGAATACGAGAAGAGTAATAGGGACGATAGTGCCAATACGATAATCAAAAATCATATCGCCTGGTCTATGGGTGCAGGTTTTATTCCGGTGCCGATTGCGGATTTGTTGGCTGTAGGTGCGGTGCAGTTGGATATGATTAGGCAATTGAGTAAGCTGTATGGTATTGACTTTAAGCAGACGGAAGGGAAGGCTATTGTCTCATCACTGACGAGTTCGGGTGTAGCCAGATTAGGTGCTCGTGCTGTGAAGTTTATTCCGGGTATTGGCTCGATCCTCGGCGGTGTGACCATGTCAGTATTGTCGGGTGCATCGACTTATGCTTTAGGCGAAGTTTTTAAAAAACATTTTGAAACAGGTGGTACTTTCTTGGATTTTGATACAGAAAGGTTAAAAAAATACTATAACGAAAAGTTTGAAAAAGGCAAGGAAGTGGCAGAGCAACTCCAAAAAGAGAAGGAGAGCTATACCTCAGATACTACGACGGATGATGTGATGGTCAAACTTAAAGAACTTGCAGAAATGAAGCAATCCGGTATCCTGACAGAGGACGAATTTGAGCATATTAAAAAGCGGATACTTCAGTAAATAGGGATTTGCACAAGCATAAATATACATTTTTTTAGGATAGATGACTGATTAATGTAATGCATTACTGTATAGACTGATTAATCTGCAAATCCAATGCTTTTGGATGTCCATATTAATGAGAATTTGACCTGTTTCTATACGGAATGCTAAGTAAATTTAAAATATAATAATCACATTAAGTGCTGCGTTTATGTAAAATAGCCCACATTAACCCAGCACAATGAGAAGTTTTATCATCAATTTTTTGGCCATTTCAGTCACATTTGGTTTGTTAACTAAAGCATCAGCGCAAAATAAATATGTAACGATATCCGGTATAGTAAAGGACAAAACTGATAAATCCATTTTTCCCTTTGCCAATGTAGTCTTAAAGACTGAAAGGGATTCAGTGTTTGTAACTGGTACTATTACTAATGAAGATGGACGATTTGTACTAAACAATATCAAACCTAACACTTATTATTTAGAAATTTCTTTTGTCGGTTATAGTACCAGACGCCAACCTCTTTTTATAGGATCACTTTCAGACTATTTAGAAGTTGCTCCTATAGAGCTTGAACAGCAGACTACTGCGCTTCAGGAAGTTATTATTAAAGGCGCTCAGGATGACGTAAATGGAAAAATGGATAAAAAGACTTTTTCTGTTGCTGATAATCTTACTCACAGTGGTGGCTCTATCTTACAAATGATGCAAAACCTTCCAGGCATAACCGTGCAAGATGGAAAGATTCAGTTGCGCGGTAATGATAAAGTTGTCGTATTAATCGATGGCAAACAAACAGCATTGACTGGGATGGGAAGTCAGTCAGGACTGGACAATCTTCCTGCATCTTCTATCGATAAAATAGAAATCATCAATAATCCGTCAGCAAAATATGATGCAAATGGCAATGCTGGCATTGTCAATATTGTTTACAAAAAAAACAAAATGAAAGGATTGAATGGAAAGATAGGTTTTGCTACTGGATTAGGCTCATTATGGATACGCAAGTCAAATCTTCCTACTATAAGACCTCAGTATCAATTTACGCCAAAAATAAATCCTTCATTTGCTATAAATTACAGCAAGGATAAAGTTAATCTGTATTTACAAAGTGATTATCTATTTACAAAAACCCTTAATAAAAACGAGTTTACAGTAAAAACTTTTGATGACGGTACTATCATTAATCAGCAATTAAAACGCAATAGGAATACGCAGTTTTCAACTACAAAAATGGGTCTCGATTGGAATATTGATGCACAAAATACGTTTTCTGTCTCAGGATTATATGGTACAGAAAAAATCATAGATCGTGGTGATGAACCATTTTTTAATGCTGATTTATCTCAACGTCTTCGGTTGTGGCAGTTTTTAGAAGACGAGCTTAAGACTACTGTAATGGGTATGACCTCTTATCAGCACAAATTTAAACAGCCTGGCCATCAACTCAATGCTGGATTTAACTATACCTTCCATAGAGAAGATGAAAAATATTTTTTTGACAATATTTTACCTTCTTATACAGGTAAAGATGCATTTAAACTGATATCTGATGAGCACGTAGCAGACTTTAATTTAGATTATACAAGACCATTGAGATATGGTCATATAGAAGGTGGTGTCAAATTTCGTTGGCGAGATATTCCTACAAATATGTTGTTTTTACCAGGACTCAACTCACCTCTTGACAGTACTGCGGGTGGACCAGCGACTTACAAGGAAGTCATTCCAGCACTGTACAGTAATTATGTGTATGAGAGTAGAAGGATCGAAGCCGAAGTTGGACTTCGTGTAGAATATGTTAAGATCAATTATGAAGTAGGGACAAATCATCCAGTTTATACATCTGACGGATATAATTATACCCAGCCGTTTCCTAATATCAGGTTTGCCTATAAGATAAATGATATGAACAAGCTGGCATTCTTCTACAACCGAAGAGTGGATAGACCTAATGAAGTCGATATACGGATCTTTCCTAAGTATGACGACGCGGAAATTATTAAAGTGGGTAATCCTGCTTTAAGGCCACAGTTTACAAACACTTTTGAATTAGGATATAAAACGATCTGGCAAAGTGGATACTTTTATGGTGCAGCGTATCAAAAATCTATTAGTGGTACCATCACTCGTATAGCCAGTACCATTCCTGGCAGTACATTGATATATAATGTCTTCCAAAATGCTGGTCAAAGCTATCAGAAGGGTGCGGAATTTATTTTTTCTCAGGAATTTTCCAAATGGTATGCTCTTAATCTGAATCTCAATGGATACTATAATACAATAGATGCCTTTACTGTAAAAAACAAATATCCGGTAGCAAGTACATTTACGATTGATAAACAGGAAATATACTCTGGGAATGCCAAAATTAATAATGTTTTTCATCTTCCTAATAGTCTTGATATACAAGCTACATTTGTTTATTTGGCACCTGATATTATTCCTCAAGGTAAGGTAGGTCAACGATTTTCTATAGATCTTGGAATGAAAACTTCTATACAAAATGGTAGGGGAGAGCTATTCCTTAACGCCACAGACCTAGCACATACGATGGTCGTCAAAAAAGAAATCCAAGGTGATGGGTTTAAGTACGTCTCATCCGACTACAATGAAACTCAAGTCGTCAGAGTAGGTTACAATTATAAATTTTAAGTTATGTGGTGGTTTTATGCTATATTATCTGCATTATTTGCTTCTTTGACTGCTGTTTTTTCAAAATTAGGCGTTGCCGATATCAATTCTAATCTTGCAACAGGAATACGTACTGTGGTCATACTAATTTTGATCTGGAGTATCATTTTGGTTAAGGGTGAAGCAAAGGAAATCAGCTCATTGCCTAAACAAAGCCTTATGTTTCTAATCATATCCGGCATAGCTACAGGTCTGTCGTGGCTATTTTATTTTAAAGCATTGCAGTTGGGAGATGTATCACAGGTAGCCCCCGTTGATAAGCTAAGTGTAGCACTTACTATTATTTTGGCTATGGTTTTTTTAGGCGAATCACTTACGCTAAAATCAGCTATCGGAGCAGCTTTGATTATCTCCGGTACACTGATCATGATCATGAAATAGGGCTTTTGACTATAGCGTAATTGTATATACCTACCGACTAAAAGGGATATATTGCCTTTTTAAGATTATATTATACTTAATTGATTTAACCTTGGGATTTAGAAAGTGTCAAACATCTAAAAGAGTTTATGTCAGACCGTACCTTTCTCAATAATAAGCATCTCATGTGCCGTGCAGGGTTTGGTCCAAGGTTGGATCAAATCGACATTCTTGAATCTGAAAGTACTGATAAGATGATAAAATCCATGCTATCGGAAAGACCTTTTGTTAAAATAGAAAGTTCATCAACTACTGATGATAATGATTATCAGACTATAGCAAAATTAGATGCCGAACAAAGAAAAAAGGCAAATAAACGTAATCGCGCATTAATATTTGATCTGAACCAAAAATTTTTGAATGAGATGGTTACTTCTGACGATCAGCTTAGGGAGAAAATGGCCTTTTTCTGGCATGGTCATTTTGCAGCTCGTGTACAAAATGCCAAATCAAATGAACAATTGATTAATGTCATTAGAGATCATGGGTTAAAAAATTTTAAAAATTTACTATTCCAGGTGTCCAAATCACCGGCTATGCTTCAATATTTAAATAATCAACAAAATAAAAAGGGACATCCTAATGAAAATTTTGCACGGGAAGTGATGGAATTATTTACTATGGGTAGAGGCAACTATACCGAAGATGATATTAAAGAAAGTGCAAGAGCCTTTACCGGATGGGGATTCAATATGACTGATGGCTTTATTTTCCGCAAAAACCAACATGACAATGGCATTAAAAGATTTTTAGGTAAGTCCGGAAATTTTACCGGTGATGATATTTTAAATATAATCCTTGATCAAAAAAGTACGGCTCAGTTTATAACAGTTAAAATCTATAAATTTTTTGTAAATGAAGTTGTAGATCAAGAAATTATAAAAGGACTAAGCGATTCTTTTTATTATTCTGGCTATGATTTACGAAAACTAATGCACGATATTTTCACTTCAGACTGGTTTTATGAACCTAATAACATAGGCAATCGGATTAAATCTCCTATTGAGTTGATAGTCGGTATTATGCGCATTTTGCCAATGCAAATAGGGAATATGGAAAGTCTATTGGCTTACCAGAAATTACTAGGACAAGTTCTTTTTTCACCACCTAATGTAGCAGGTTGGCCAATGGGTAAGTCTTGGATAGATAGTTCTTCACTTTTACTCAGAATGCAATTACCTCAGATCATGTCTGGCCTTCGTCCCTTAGACTTAACACCGCAGGCTGATGATGATTTAGACATGGGTATCAAAGATAAACAAAATAGCCATAAAATGACTAAAAAAGCAAAAATAAACATTGACTGGGAAGCTGTAGAACTCAATTTTTCCAATGGACATTTTTATAAAATCCTTTTGCAAAATTACGATAGTGATACATTCGAAAGTTTAAATGATTTTGCAGATAATACATTGCGATCTAAGGTTATAAATATCATGAGTACACCCGAATATCAACTTGGCTAAAATGGTCGTCATCCTACACTTATCAAAAATATATAGTCATGCTTATTAAAAGAAGAGATTTTTTAAAAATGGGATCAATGGCGAGTGCATCATTGATGTTTCCTAGATTTCTAAAGGCTTTTGATCAAAATAGTTTTCTACAAAGTAATGGTAAAAAATTAGTAGTCTTGCAGTTGAGTGGTGGTAATGATGGATTAAATACTATCATTCCGATGGGTAATGACATATATTTTAAAGTCAGAGAAACGATATCTATTAAGAATGCACTACCTTTAAGTGATGAGTCTGGCATTCATCCCGCTTTGGTCACTTTTAAAGAGCTTTATGATCAAGGAGAACTTGCCATTCTAAATAATGTAGGCTACCCAAATCCTGATAAGTCTCACTTTAGAAGTATGGATATATGGCAAAGTGCGAGTAGAAGTAACGAATTTTTAAATACAGGATGGATAGGTCGATATCTCGATTACGTCTGCGAGCAGTGCCCGCATCCTACGCAAGCACTCGAGATAGAAAGTATGCTCAGTCTTGCTTTGAAAGGTAACAATAATAAGGCACTTGCATTTACTGACCCGATCAGACTGTGGCAAACATCACAGGAAGATTATTTTAAGACTCTGTACAAAGTGCATACACACGATGAAGAAACTGTGGACTACCTATATAAAATCCTTGGTGATACAATTAATAATGCCGGTTATATCTTCGAAAATATCAAGGCACATCCATCTGAAACTAATTATCCTGATACGCAAATAGGTAAGGATCTTCAAACGATAGCTTCTCTTATCAAATCGGATATTAATACTACAGTATATTATTTAACTATCGGTAGTTTTGATACGCATATTAATCAATTAGAAAGGCAGCAACAATTATTTATACAGATAAGTGATGCAGTAAAATCCTTTGTATCCGATTTGAAATCTAATCAATTGTTTGATGACACATTGCTTATGACATTTTCAGAGTTTGGAAGACGAGTAGCCCAAAACGCCAGTAAAGGTACAGATCATGGCACTGCTAATCAAATGTTTTTTATCTCGGGTGGTCTGAAGAAAAAGGGGCTGATCAATGCATTGCCTGATCTTGAAAATCTTAATGACGGGGATCTTATCTTTACAGAGGATTTTCGAAAGGTATATGCGACAGTATTGAAAAACTGGTTAAATACCGATCCACAAACTATACTAAACTGGCAAAATGGAATATATGATTTTGTATAAATTTATTGCCAAAGTTTAAACATATGGATGTTATAAAAAAAAATTAATACTTGATAGAATCATAGTCACCTCTGATCTGTAATTTCTAAGGCTTTTTAGAGTATAAATCTATCTATATTTTTATATTTCTTCTTTATTGCCAATTTTTCACTTATGATCGAGGCAGTTTTAATGCAGGAATATGACTTGTCTAATGGTAGAAATATTAAGTATATCTCTATGTATAATACTAAAATAAGTAGTAACCTTTACAGTATTTTACGGTCATTTATTGCAGGATATTTGTAACTTTGTGACTTTAGATAATGCATCATAAATATCTATGTCCACCACACAGGAACAAACAGCAATAAAAACAACGTATTTTAGTATCATTAGCAATGCAAGTCTTGCAGTTATTAAGGGTACAGCTGGTTTTTTTGGCAATTCCTATGCTCTTATAGCCGATGCGATAGAATCTACGACTGATATTTTTTCCTCTTTTCTGGTATTATTTGGTTTGAAATATGCCAATAAGCCAGCCGACAAGAATCACCCTTATGGACATGGTCGCGCAGAGCCGTTAGTTACTTTTATTGTTGTGGGATTTTTGATTACTTCGGCAACGATCATTGCTTATGAAAGTATAAAAAACATAGGGACACCACACGAATTACCAAAATACTGGACACTATTTGTATTGATACCTCTGATTATTTGGAAGGAACTTTCATTCCAATTAGTTATGAAAAAGGCAAAAGAGTCTAATAGTTCATCATTAAAGGCGGATGCTTGGCATCATAGGAGTGATGCAATTACCTCAGTTGCAGCGCTGATAGGTATATCAATTGCCTTGTTTTTTGGCAAAGGTTATGAGGCAGCGGATGACTGGGCGGCATTATTTGCTTCCGGATTTATAATGTACAATAGCTATAAGATATTTAGACCTGCACTTGGTGAGATTATGGATGAACATATGTATGATGATTTGATAGAGGTCATCAGACGTGTAGCTTTAACAGTGAATGGCATCAAGGGAACTGAAAAGTGTTTTATAAGAAAAGCAGGTATGAAATATCATGTGGATTTACATGCGATCGTAGATGGAAATATATCGGTTAAAGAAGGTCATGATGTAGCTCATCACCTCAAAGACACTTTAAGAAATAGGATACCGGAGTTGGGTCACGTTTTGATTCATGTAGAACCAGAAGATTATGAATAATCTATATAGTGGAATCAATTTGATAAGGCTTTATTTTTTGAGGTATATTATTAAAATCTAAATCAATGTAACAACGTATAAAAACCATGAAAACATTATTAAAAAACAATGAAGAATTAATTTTAGAGAAAAGACCACATTGGATTATTTTGGTCAAACCTGCTCTTATGTCATTATTAGCTGCGATTGCTGGATTAGCTTTAGGCAAGATAGGTATAATAATTTATATTTTTGCGGTTGCCTATTTTATCTATGAAATGCTATTAAGAAATAATAATATTTGGGCCATCACAAATCTCAGGGTAATAAACGAGTATGGTGTATTTTCAAACAATGCATTAGAAAGCCCACTTGAGAAGATTAATAATATCTCCTATAATCAACCATTTTGGGGTAAGATAATGGGATATGGGCACGTAGAAATACAGACGGCAGCTGAGGTCGGAGCTACTATCTATTATTATGTTGAAAATCCTCAGGAAGTCAAAGATACTATAACGCGTATGCAGGAAATTTATAAAGAGAATCAATTTAAAAACCAAGCATCTGCATTACAATCGACTATGTTTATTGGAAACAATCAAAGTAATCTTGCTACTGAATTAGAAAAACTTCACAATTTAAAACAACAAGGCATATTAAGCGATGAGGAGTTCAACACGTTAAAAGCAAAATTATTAAACTCATAAAGTATGTTTAGTGTATTGTAGAGAAGGTTTAGTTTTCCGTACTATTTGTTGTAGGTTGCTGACCTCTTATTGATTCAGGGATTGGTTCTGTTTTCTTTTTTAAACAATTAGTCAACTCTTTAAATCCAGCCGGTGGATCAGCAAATTTTGCGTGGTAGTCGTAGATTTTGGAAGTGTCTTTTTCGAGTTTTTTAATAAATTTTTCAAATACCGGTCTGGCTGTAAAAAAGCCCTGGCCTACATCTTCTCTTAAGAAATGTATCCATTTTTCATCGCCTCCGGTCCATATACCGACTACAAGATTTGGTGTCAGACCGACATACCAGCCATCGCTCTGATCGTCTGTAGTACCAGTTTTGCCGCCATTTTGAGATTTAAGATGCATGCTAAAATCATGTGATTCATTATTAATGAGCATATCCAGCATGATGGCGTTATATAGAGGCTTTATGACTTGTTTAGGTTGACCTTTTGCCTGATATATAACCTTACCAGCTTTATTCTTGATTGATTTAATTAATATGGGTTTTTCCCATTTACCTTGATTAGCAAAAGTAGTATAGGCGCTGGTCAACTGTAATAAAGTGATATCTATCGCACCGAGACCTATGGATGGCCAGTCTGGCACTGCCAATTTACCGTTAGGTAGAGTTTCATCTTTGCTGATGCCCATTTTGTCCCACAAATCTATCAGTGG
Source organism: uncultured Aureispira sp. (assembly GCA_964501555.1). Taxonomy (GTDB): domain Bacteria; phylum Bacteroidota; class Bacteroidia; order Chitinophagales; family Saprospiraceae; genus OLB9. The sequence continues at coordinate 198,996 of CAZCTQ010000001.1, forward strand.
TTTTACCGATCCCAGTTCCTTAATTAGGCGCACGGTTATCGTATTTTTTGAGTACATCAGCCCGTGATATAGATTGTACATCAATTGTGTATTGATTCTAGTTGCATTTTGGGGACTCCATGGTTCTTTGTTTTTAAAATCACCTTCACCAGGGTAAATTGTGTAAATGGTATCCTTAAATTCATCACAGGGTTTTACTCCTTTTTCGGACATGGCGAGTGTATAAACAAAAGGTTTAGCTGTAGATCCTATTGATCGTCTGATTGTAGCATGATCGAGATTGAAATATCGATAATTGAGCCCGCCATTCCAGCATTTTACATGTCCGGAATGTGGATCGATCCCTACTAATGCTGTTTGTAGCAACATCAGATGATATTTTACCGAATCCATTGGGGTCATTTCTACTTCACGCTGCCCGGTCTTAATATCAAAAACCTTCATTTTAATGACTGTGTTAAACTCTTTTTTAAACGCTGCCTCTAATTGCTGACAGGCGTGGCTAACTTTTAAAAATAGGGGACTTTTAATGACTTTTTTTAGATTATCAGTTGTAGTTTTGGTTTCAATACTATGCTTATCATTTGTATTGATAATGTCTATTTCCTGATCTGTCAAAGTTAATCCGGTTTTATTCAAAATAGGTGTAAGTAACCGATTTTTAATAGCTTCATACCTAGGAGACATTCTTGCTTTTTGGCGAATAATAGCATTTCGGACTGATTTTTCTTGATCGCTAAGCTGATAATCCCATGGTTTGACTTTAGCCCAGTCTTTATCAAACCACTCTTGTATCCATGCCATATGTTCTATACTGGCCTCCTCAGCATATTTTTGCATATCGATATCAATTGTACTCTCTATGGTCAATCCATCGGCATAAATATCGTAGTAATTGCCATTTGGTTTGACCAGATTTTGCTCACGGATTAATTTATTTAAGTAGGATACTAAGGAAGCTTTAAAATATGGAACAATAGTATCCGATGTGGAAAATCTCTTAAAAGAGGACAAATCTAATGGGCTATTCTTTGCCTCTTTCGCTTCGGATAAATTCAATTTAGATAGCACTTCATTCCTCCTTTTTTTTACCAAATTTGGATTGCGTATTGGATTATAAAGGCTTGGATTTTTGAGCATACCTGCCAAGGTGGCCGCTTCTGCCAATGACAAGGCATCCTGATGCTTGCCAAAATAGGTTACAGCGGCGGCATCGATTCCATAAGCACCATTGACAAACTCAAACTTGTTAAGGTACATGGCCAAGATTTCATCCTTACTATATAGATTTTCTAATTTTCTTGCTATGAGCCACTCCTTCATTTTAGACTGGATTAAAGACCATGTACGAGCCCATTTACTTGTATTAGTACTGTGCTGTCGAGGATAAAATTGTTTGGCTAATTGTTGTGTAATCGTCGAGCCGCCACCGGAGTCTTTATCACCCATGAGCAGTGATTTGACGGCTACTCTGATCATTGCGCGCATATCAATACCCGAGTGTTCATAGAAGCGTGTATCTTCTGTAGTAATGACACAGGTTTTTATCCAAGGATTGATATCCTTTGCTGCTACCGGATTGCGGTACTCGTTGATATAGATACCTATGTATCGGCCTTTTGTGTCTAGTAAGGTGGAAGCTTCTTTTATCTCAGGATGCAGCAATGCTTTGTCCTCTGGCACCTTATACATGGCAGTATAACCCCATAATAAAACGAATGCCAATATCATTAATACAATAAAACTAAGACTGTATTTGATAAATTTGAATAATACATTTTTAAATCGCCCTCCTGCCATGAGGAGCAAAGGTAGTAATTTTGACTAATATTATGTATAAATTTAGTATAACATCACTAATAAATCAATGGTTATATATAGAAATAATACATGATATAATGATTTTAATTCATCATTTCTGAGTAGGAGCTTTAAATATATTTTATTTAAATTAAAATCTGACCTTGAGCAATTATTAGTAGCTAAATCAAGTTGATATTTTTATCCTGCCCATCCTTCTCTGTCTAAACTTCTGTACTGGATAGCTTCGGCTAAATGCTCAACTTTGATGTCGGGGCTGCCGGCAAGGTCTGCAGCTGTTCTCGCTACCTTGAGGATGCGATCGTAGGCCCTTGCCGATAGTTGTAGCCTAGTCATAGCCGTTTTTAGTAAATTAGCACCTGCAGTGGGCAGGGTACAGACGTCTCTGACCATACGACTTGGCATCTGAGCATTATTAAAGATACCATCGTATCCTTTGAATCGATCGTTTTGGATTTCACGTGCTCGTACGACACGCTCGACGATGGACGAACTAGGCTCGGCAGTGTACTGAACGCTGGACAGTTCATCATAAGATACGGGTGTGACTTCAACATGGAGGTCGATCCTATCTAATAAAGGGCCTGATATCTTATTGAGGTATTTTTTGACGATGCCCGGACCACAAACACATTCTTTATCTGGATGATTGTAGTATCCGCAAGGGCACGGATTCATAGAGGCGATTAGCATAAAACTGGCTGGATAATCCACTGACACTTTAGCGCGTGAGATGGTCACTCTGCGTTCTTCCATTGGCTGACGCATCACTTCAAGTACCTGTCTTTTAAATTCTGGCAATTCATCTAAAAATAATACGCCATTATGAGCCAAGGATATCTCTCCAGGATTAGGATTAGAACCACCGCCTACGAGTGCTACGTCGCTGATAGTATGATGTGGTGCTCTGAAAGGTCGCTCTACGACTAAGGAAGAGTCTGCTCCTAGGATACCAGCTACAGAGTGGATTTTGGTCGTTTCTAAAGCTTCATACAGATTGAGTGGTGGTAGGATAGTAGGCAATCTTCTGGCAAGCATCGTTTTTCCTGCTCCCGGTGGACCGATTAGGATGACATTGTGGCCGCCGGCTGCTGCCAGTTCCAAGGCTCGTTTGATATTTTCCTGACCTTTTACATCACTAAAATCTACAGCATATTGATTATTGGTATCTTGGAAGATTTCACGCGTATCATATTCGATGGGTTTGAGTTCTATATCGCCATTGACAAAGTCGATAGCTTCCTTCATGTTAGATACGCCATAAACCTCTAGATCATTGACGATAGCAGCTTCACGAGAGTTGCTTTTAGGAAGAATAATAGCTTTAAAACCTTCTTTGCGTGCTTGTATAGCTATCGGCAAAGCGCCTTTGATGGGCCTTAATTCTCCATCTAAAGCTACCTCACCCATAAATATGATTTTTTCGAGATTATCAGTTTTAAGCTGACCGGTCGAAGCTAAGATACCCATAGCTATCGGGAGGTCATAGGCCGATCCCTCCTTGCGGATATCGGCGGGAGCAAGATTGACAACGATTTTGACACGCGGTATATTGAACCCTATATTTTTGATAGCGGCTTCTATCCTTTGCCAGCCTTCCTTGACGGCATTGTCTGGAAGACCTACCATAAAATAGCCCTGCTTGCCCATTGCTACAGTACCACCGGCATTAACCTCGACGGTTATCGTTTGCGCTTCTACACCATGTACCGCACTAGCATATGTTTTTGTCAACATCTGTGTCTTATTAATAATACGGTTAAAGATAAATAATTTATTTATTCCCAACCCAATAAATTGATTTTAAAGTTTGTTTTTTAATAGAAAGCAGAGCTAAAATGATTATATTTACATCGGTATTTGCTTGTAAATCATTAAAATAGAATGAGCCTCCTTAAAAATTAGTATATTTTCTTAAATTTGATCATACATGAATAGTTGCTAAATTTTTACTCTACATCATGGATGATTTGTTCAGATATCTGTAAGCTTTACTAATTTTATCAGGGGCAATCGATTTGGAATATACTTTTTAATATGTTTGTCTTATTATACTTTTCATCACTTAAGCTTGGCATTTCTTGCTTTTTAACTATTGTAACGAAACCAAACAATAGAAAGAAATAATAAAAAGTACGACGACTATAGCAATTTTGATATTCATTTAGTGGATCATAGATAGGATTCTTGAAATATTGTAGGCACGATGGAAATGCAGTCAAATATAATTTTGCATAAAAGTTAGTATTTATAGGCTGATCACCAAATTTGTCAAGTAAAATAACTGAAAAGGCCCAACCATATTGTGCGATTGGTGCTTCTGTATAGTAATCATTATAACTCCAGTTAAATTTCTCTGTAAATGTTTTAAAAAACTGTTTAAAAATTTCAAGACGGTTATTGGTTTCCAAAAGCTTGATTCCTTTCTTTGTCAAGGTAATTTTATTTTTTACTTTCTTGACAAATCCTGCTAATTCAGCATTTATTCTCGCACTTCGAAGATGCTTCCAGTCATCTTCTCTCAGTAGTGTTTTTATGCCACTTTCAATGGCCATGTCAAGTAAAAATTTCTTTTCATAAATTTCTACTAGGATTTTTCTCGGTAATGCACCAAGTGGAGTTAACTTAATTTGTTTGTCGCGCTCAATTATTTTTAAATACATTTCGACCATTCTAAAAATCGGAACTTGATCCAGCGTACTATCATCAATATCATCACGTAATCGAACGGGTGAATTGGTGCCAAAAGTGTCGTGAAGTAAATCACTGATTTTTATAGGTGTAAGACCTAAAAAATCATCATCGGGTGCATTATTGTGAAGAAAAAAATTTGCTCTGATATCGTTAGATTCGTCCATTTTTTAGGATAATAATGTTGTTTGTATAAGAACAATATATTTTCTCTTTGTCGAATACATTAATTACGTCGTATGATTTATATTACAATGTAGCAAGCAATAGGACCAGCCTCACATCGCGAAATACAAAATGCTAAAATCCCTACCTTGATTAAAACGTATTTATGGTGCTACTGCTAATTGATCGATAGGTACAGGTCTTGGCCCAATTAGTCGCTCAACGTCTGATTTTAAGAGTACTTCTTTTTCAAGGAGAGTCTTGGCTAGAAGGTTGAGTTCGTGTCTTTTTTCTATAAGTAGATTTTGGGCACGCATATACTGCAATTCAACTAGATTTCTTACTTCTTCATCTATGAGTTTGGCGGTTTCGTTAGAGTATGGCTTGTTAAATTGGTCTTGAGACATTGCATAGAAGGATACATTTCCTACTTTAGTGTTCATACCATATACAGTTACCATACCGTATGCCATTTTGGTTACCTGATCTAGGTCGTTTTGTGCACCGGTAGATATCTTATCAAACACCACTTTTTCGGCGGCTCTTCCACCTAAAGTCATACACATTCTATCTAAGAGTTGCTCTGTGCGGATGATATATTCTTCTTTAGGTAGGTATTGGGCATAGCCTAATGTACCCATTCCACGCGGTACGATAGTGACTTTAACTAGAGGGCTGGCATGTTCTAAAAACCATCCACAGATAGCATGACCGGCTTCGTGGTAAGCGATGATTTCTTTTTCTACAGGTGAAATCAACTTATGTTTCTTTTCCAAGCCACCGATTACTCGGTCAAGGGCATAGTAAAAGTCATCTAAAGAGACCTCAGTTTTATTGCGTCGTGCTGCCACTAGAGCTGCTTCGTTACAGATATTGGCGATATCGGCACCGGCAAATCCTGGGGTCATCTCTGCCAAAATATTGGGTTCTACATCGCTACCTACTTTGATACCTCTCAGGTGTACTCTAAATATTTCTTCCCGACCTATAATATCAGGTGGATCGATACCTATCTGTCTGTCAAATCGGCCTGGACGGAGTAGAGCAGAGTCGAGGATGTCAGGCCTGTTTGTTGCGGCCATTAAGATGACTCCCTTATCGGTACTAAAACCATCCATTTCTACGAGCAACTGGTTGAGCGTGTTTTCGCGCTCATCATTCCCGCCTTGTATAGCATTTTTACCTCTGGCGCGGCCGATAGCATCAATTTCGTCGATAAAGACAATACAAGGTGCTTTTTCTCTTGCCTGCTTAAAAAGATCGCGCACCCTAGATGCACCGACACCGACAAACATCTCTACGAAGTCCGAACCAGAAATCGAAAAGAAAGGAACGCCTGCTTCACCCGCTACAGCTTTTGCAAGGAGCGTTTTACCGGTGCCCGGAGGCCCTACGAGTAGTACGCCTTTAGGGATTTTACCACCCAATGCGGTATATTTTTTTGGATTTTTTAGAAAATCCACGACTTCCATGACTTCAACTTTAGCCTCTTGCAGCCCTGCTACGTCTTCAAAGGTTACATTGACCTTGGAGTTTTGGTCAAATAAAGTGGCTTTGGATTTACCTATATTAAATATTTGACCACCTAGGCCACCACCAGACTCGCCACTGACCCTTCGCATAAAAAATAACCAAATCCCTATCAATAAAATAAATGGTAAAATCCAACTGATAATCTGTGCAAAATAGTTGGTTTCGGTTTTGACCGTATATTTTACTAGATGACCCTCGTCCTTATATTCCTTGAGGCTTTTTTCAAAATTGCCAATATCTCCTATGGTAAATTTATAATTAGGGCTATAACCATACATCTGGCTTTCCTTGAGTTCCGGATATTTAGCATCGATGACTTCTTTTTTAAGATAAACATTGACGAGCTTTTCATTGATAATATCGATTTTGTCCACCTCATCTTTTTTGACCATTTCTTCAAAAGTATAGATATCGATATCTTTTACACCCGAATTCATACTTAGATAAATATTGACTGCCAAAATACCCAAAACAATGAGCCCATATACCCAATAGGAACTCATACGGAATTTTGGTGGCATATTATTATTATTATTATTTTCTTGCTTGTTATCCATTTAAATGATTTTGCTAATCTATTAACTAACAGTATTTATTAAAAGTAGTTCTCTATTATAGATTTAATTGCTAAGGTATTCAGTAATTTTTGCATCGCCCCATAATTCTTCAATCTCATAAAACATCCTTGTCTCAGGATAAAATACATGCACTATCGTATCGAAAAAATCTACAAGTACCCATTTTGCTCCTATAAATCCTTCTATATGATTTGCACTTATACCCATTTCATTGTAGATTTTTTTGCTAATATTATCAGAAATGGCTTTAATCTGTGTTACGGAGTCGCCTTCGCAAATGATAAAGTAATCCGCAGGAGCATCGTCAATTTTTCTAAGATCCAATTTAATAATATTTTTACCTTTAATGTCCTGAATAGCGTCAATAATCCAGTCATTTAACGTCAAAACGTCTTCTTTTACAGTTTGAATCACTAAAATATTTTTAATTTTATTTAATATTACGCCACAAAGATAATAAAACAAGTACATATGCAATCTTATCAGGCGATATTCACAGGTAAAAATGTCATCTTTCTACCCGAGACCCAATCTACCAATGCAGATGCTCTGAATTTGATAGCAAAAACCAATCCACCTGAAGGTACATGTGTCATGACTGACTTTCAGACAGATGGTAGAGGACAAATTGGCAGTGTTTGGCATAGCCAACCAGGTAAAAATCTCCTGGTGTCATATATTTTCTATCCTAAAAATCTGTTGGCGATAGATCAGTTTTATATCAATATGGTCGTTAGTCTTGCATTGGTAGGTACTTTAGCTGATTTTGATATAGCTGCTAAGGTCAAATGGCCTAATGATATTTATGTCGGTAGTAAAAAACTGACTGGAATCCTCATTCAAAGCACTCTCGTGGGATCAAATATTAAGGCTACAGTCATCGGCATAGGGCTTAATATCAATCAGACTGCTTTTCTTCCAGAGATGAATAATTCGTCTTCTATGGCTGAGATTTCCGGTAAACAGTTTGATCGGAGTGTCGTATTCGATACATTATCTAATCATCTGGAATATTATTATCAATTGCTTATCGCAAAAAAGTTTACTCAGCTAAAAAAACTATATCTTACCTATCTATATCTTATGGATAAGAATGCGCAATATAAGGATATTAATGGCCACCATTTTAATGGAAAAATTATAGGTGTTGATAATCAGGGTAAGCTTGTAATCAAAGATAATGAGGGCTTTATCAGAACATTTGCCTTTAAAGAAGTAAAATATGTGCTCTAAATTTGAGTTTGGCCTTAATTTAAAAGTAACCATACGGATACGCCAATAGCTATCAAAGATATTGTAGTGGTCCAGTATTTTTTAGGTACTTTAGCCATACTTACCAATATAAAACCTAATAGAGTGACACAGGCTACAATGATAATTTGACCTGCTTCAACACCGATATTGAAAGCAAAGAGAGGCTTGATAATATCCTGAGTTCTACCCATAATAGCCCTGAAATAATTAGAAAATCCCAGACCGTGGATTAGTCCAAAAAATAAAGCAAGGAGGTAGTTAATTTGAATACTTTGTTCTTTAGGTTGCTTGTTAAATACCGTGATTATGTTAAAGATAGCTGTCAAAATTATCGTAATCGGTATAAGTGTCTCTATAAGATTGGGATTGATACGAACGATATCCATAGCGGATAGTGCCAATGTAAGGCTATGACCTAGGGTAAAAGCCGTGACTAAGATTAGTGTGTTTTTCCACTGATGGATGTCATATAAAACGCATAGCGTCGTTACAAAAAGGATGTGATCAAATCCATTGGGATCTAAGATGTGTTCGATACCTAACTTGAAAAAATCAGAAAACATAAATTGGGGTTAATCTGGTTTTGCTAAATTGTTTAATAATCTGCTTTGTATCATTCTAAGTGATTATTTTCTGGCTTTCTCTAATGGCAAATCTCGTTCGACTATCCCTCTTACGATTAAATACTGAGCTATCATATACGTGATCATAACAATCGTTCCATCTATACTTGATGCCAATACTCCAAATTTATTCATCCCTAACCATGCATCAGACATCATAAATAAAACTGCACCTATGACTACTTCGCGATACCAGATGGTAGATGATTTCCTGACGACAGCTGCATTGGCCATAGTTGCTATAGCAAGTGTGTAAATCAAAACTGGCCAAGTGAGGCTACCGGCATTTTGAGCCATCAAAAAGAATAGAATAATACTCAGCCCATAGATAGCGGCAATGTAAGTCCATTTGGTTTTCCATCCATTGTCCTTATCCCTAAAAAATGTTACCACATATAATATTTGCATCAAAAGAAAACATGCTAATCCTATGATAAAAAAAAATTCATTGTCAAACATAAGGAAGATATCTCCCATGAGGGCAAATACCATTCCCATGATAAATACCGGTGATTGTTTTTCGATGTGTCCAATATAAAACCCAATCAGACTACCCATAATCATAGGTTTGGCTACCATCCTATAGTCTTTGATGTAGTAAAGGACTATAATGTTAATAAGGATGATAAACAGAAAGAATATATTAAAAAACTTAAATCGCTTAAACATATTATCAAGGATTAAATTGCAAATGTAAGAAATGAAATGGTTAATCAGGGATAATGGGTTTTACATTTTTTTTATGTAACGTTCATTCGATATAAGTAAAAGATAGGTCATAGAATGTGTCATGGATAGTTTTAAAAAAATCTACTTATTGTTTATCACTTATACAGAATGGTGTACAGTTTCAAACACACACACGATATCCTCATTATCGCGTTATCCTCTTCCTGATATCAACCATTAAAACAAGCAACACGATAAATAAAAATGCCTTTTGGAAGGTGTCTCTGTGGGGCATCTTGATCGATAGATAGAGATAATATAATGTTAGGGCTGTTATTAATGGGATAATGATCGTGAGTAATGTCTTATAGCTACTGAGATCTCGTTTAGTTACTTTGCCAAACCTCAGTCTGATCCGATAGATAATTGAGGTGATGATAAAAATAATCAGTGTGGCTAATATGATAAATTTACTCAATGACAGGTCTTTGATGTACAAGGGAAACAGAATACGGCACAGTATTTTCTATTGAGGTAAGTTGAGTGCCTAGTGATATACCTTTTTGATCAAAAGCAATCATGATGTTAAACCTTACCTTGCTCTGAATCTCATCTGCCGTCAAAACCTTATTAGTGTAAAACAATAAAGAAAAGGTAAGCCCATTTGCATCAAAACTATCGAAAATCACCCAAGGCTGTGGTTGGGATTTAATCTCAGGAATGCCATAAGTAGCTTCCAATAAAATTGCTTTAACAGTGTTAATATCGCTTTTTGGGTGAACACATACTTGTACACTAAACCTGACCAACTCGTCAAAATGAGACCAGTTAGTAACAGCTTCATTGACTAATTTGCTATTTGGGATGAGGACGGTTACGCTTTTATCTGTTTTAACTCTGGACGCTCTGAGTCCTATTTTGAGCACCTTGCCCATTTGACCATCTAATTCGAGGACATCACCGACTTTAATAGATCGTTCAAATAAGATGATTAATCCCGAGAAGAAATCATTGAAGGTTTGTTTTAGCCCCATACCCATACCGACGAGTAGAGCGGCTGATGCACCATAGATGATCCTCATGTCGGATATCAGCCTATCCATGGCAAACAAAGCTGCGAGGATATAAATAAAGTAAGTTGCCAGTTGATTGATGGCTATCTGGGTCCCTTCATCCATGTTTTTTGTCTTGTACATGCGGTATAGAGTGACCTGGGTAAAAAACCATACGATGACTTTTGCAGACATCATAATCATAACTGCAATTACGACATCAGAGATATGCACTGTAAACAGTTCTTCCTTGATCTCACGCTGGAATATTATAAAATCTAGGTCTAAACGCTTGAGTAATACCTGTCCTAGGTAAAGATAGACGATATACCTGACTAGTCTGGTCGCTTTTTGCTCGTTGTTATGTTTAGACTCTAACTTGGTAGATTTAGGATTTTCTCTATTTTTATATTTCCTACGGATAAAGAGGTGACTTATCAGCCAGTCTATAAGCAAAGCAATGCTAAAAAGGCTGACGATCTCGACGATATGGGAGATAAAAATGGTAAATTCATTAAAATTGAGTATCACAAAGTCTAATCGCAATATACGTAGGATAAAAAATGCACTCAGCGATACTAAACTCAAAGCGAGTCTGATCTTGTAACCTTTGTGCTGAGTTGCATCAAAGGTATGGGCTTCATTATCATAAAACTTATAAGTGCTAAATTTGATATAAGCCCATATCGTGAGAAAGATAAATATGAGACATAACAGTACGTCTGTGACTGTAATGTCAAAGCCTGATATGGTAAATAATGTGTCTGCCATGGGTATGATTATACAGAGCGCAAAATTAATATAAATTTAGATATTAACGAGCTAAATAGTAAGGATTTGTAGAGGACTATAGGATGTCCTCGAGATTGCATTCGCCACCGAAGACTACGCGTCCTTTCTCATTGGTGATTAATCTACCACAAGCTACATCGAGGTCATGTTCAAAAAACAGAAAATGATTTGAGTCGGCTACTTTTTCGTGTAAAATCTGCTTCTCTGCTAAGGTCTTTAGCGGTTGCAGGTCATAGGCCATGACATAAGGCAATGGAATGTGATGATGTGAAGGAAATAAGTCAGCACAGTAAATCAGTGTATTGCCGGATGGGAGATGGATATTAGGTAGCATCATTGCCTCTGTATGACCATAGACAAAATCTAAGGTAATATGGTCCGAAAAAGAAATTCCCTGTTGTATATCTATCATTTTTAATACGCCAGCATCTTTAAGTGGTACAAAATTTTCTTTGAGGAAGGATGCCGCTTCACGAGGATTAGGTGTATATGCCCAGTTGTAATGAGCTTCATTAGTCCAGTAAGTAGCATTGGGAAATGCAGGTATTAGTTTTCCATTTTTATCGTATTTGACAGCACCACCGACATGATCAAAATGAAAATGTGTCAGTAATACATCTGTAATATCCTCGGTGGTAAGCCCCAAAGGGAGCAAAGCGTCATCAAAACTAACGGCATCATGTGGATAAAAATGACTTCTAAATTTATCATCCTGTTTATCGCCAATACCTGTATCTATAAGAATTTTTTTATTGCCATCCTCTACTAAGAGACAGCGCATCTGCCAGGTACACATATTGTTGTCATCAGCCGGATGCATACGCTGCCACATACTTTTGGGTACAACGCCAAACATAGCGCCTCCGTCTAATTTGAATTTACTTGTCTCTATGCTGTGCAATTTCATGATTATTGATTTATGGAATTTAAAAACCTATTTTGCCGGAACCTGCCTGCTTGATAGATTTGGATAGATGTAGCATTTTGATGGCTGTATGAGCGGCTTCTACGCCTTTATTTCCATGTTTACCACCAGCACGGTCGATGGCTTGTTGATGATCATTGGGTGTGAGTACACCAAAAATAACAGGATGCCCACTAGCTATGGATAGGTTCATAATACCGGTAGCTACAGCATGGCTAATGTACTCATCGTGTTTAGTCTCGCCTTTGATGACGCATCCGATACAGATGACTGCATCTATTTTTTGATGGGCAAGTATCATTTTAGCCGCTGAGGGCAATTCAAAAGCACCTGGTACGAGTACGTTGATGATATCTTCTTCTTTGAAACCATGATTTATTAGCTCTTCTATACACGCATCGCGCATGCTAAATGTTATATCTTCATTCCATTCGGCAGTGATGATACCTATTCTGGCACCTTCTAAAGGCTGGATGGCACTATTGGAAACGGATAGATTTTTAGTACTGCTTGACATTTTGAATATTTATTTGCTTAAAAAAACAAAGGGTAGTATCTTAACAAAAATACTACCCTTGCTGTTTATCGTGCCGACTATATTTATTGTAGTCGTGCTATAAGTTTTTCTGCTTCAGTACTTTCAGCAGAAGTCGGATATTTATTTTTTATTACTTCCAGTTGCTCTAATGCTTCTTTACTTTTGCCATCGACATAGTACATCATAGCTATTTTGTGGAGATAGTAAGGTGTCAGCATATCATTTTCAAAAGCTGATGCCTTTTTATAAAAACTCATGGCTTTGTCTTTGTCGCCTTTTTCTGCGTAAGCATCACCTAATGCTCCTGACTTAGTAGCAGAAGTGACATCATCTTTAGCAGAATAATCTTCTAAGTAAGAAATAGCATCGTCAAATTTACCTAAGTTGAGATAACAAATACCAGCATAGTATTTAGCCAAGTTAGCTGATTTTGTACCGCTGTAATTGTCGATAATGCTTAAAAATCCTTCAAAACTACCGCTTGGGTTGTCTAAAGCTATAGCAAAGGAATCTTTAGCAAATTGCTCCTCAGCAATATACATGGCGTTAATAGCCGATTTTTCTCTCGGGCCCATGTACAAAAATTTATATGCTGTATATAATGCGATCAGTGCAACAATCCCTATCAGGACATTGATGATCATTTTTTGATTTTGCTCAAAAAAGTTGCCAGACGATACATGAGTGCCTTTTACATGCTCTACATCTACCAATACGTCATCGCCTGATTTTTGCTTTCCTTTTGCCATAATAGTACTTCGTTTTTAAAAATTTTGCGCAAAAATACGATTTTCTATTGTATTTGAATGGTTTTAGAAAAAATATATTTTAAAAGTTAACAATATTTTGTGAATTTACTAGAAAATGGATTATTTAAAGGATTCCATTTGCTTTAAATGGTAGGATGTTTTAATCTTCGTCTTCATTAGATTTTGTAAATAGATCCTTGAAAAATAATTTAACTTTTATGAATTGTTCTTTAATTAATTTGCTGACCTGGTACTTCGTAAAAAACTTTACGACCCCAATTTCTATTTTATGGTGGAATGGGGTAATAATAGCAATAAGTAATACTTTTAGACCCAGGACTTTGATAGGCTCACCTAATGTATATTTGTCAAGGCTATAAACTGTAATATAAAGTAATAATTCAAAAAATGTAATAAGAGAAATATAACTTAAAATTCTTATCCATAATTTTGACCATTTGAAGTTAGATCCAATAGCCAATGCAGTAAATATAAATACAATGAATAATATGATAATTTGAATTTGAATATTTGATTTTCTGTTTTTTAATGATTTATAATGTTGCTCCTCAGCATTTTTTTGATCCAAGATGTTGTTTAATTCTACCTTTCTTACTTCATCAGCATCTTTTAATTCATAAAGTATTGAATAAGCATTATTTTGTGTTATTAATATTTCTTTGTTTTCAGGGATGTACCGATCTAATAAAATTTTACAGATAGATATTTTATTTATAATATTATCATCTTCTTTTGCAAAGTGATATGCTTTTAAATAATAGTTTTTAGCTAATGTGCTATCTCTATGCCGTTCTTCAAACTCTGCTATTCGGACATAAAAATTTTGTATATAATATTTGTTTTTATTTTCGATAAGTGGCGCAGCTGTTTGGAAGAAAATTCTTGCTGAGTCAATATCACCTTTTGATTCTGATATGTAAGCCTTTACTCTGTAATACAAATCAGGTGTATTTTTTAACTCTTCAAATTTTTTAGGATAATCAATTAAATAGAACGAAGCTAATTCTTTTAGTTTATTTGAGTTAATAAGATTGGTTCTTATTTCTCCTTCTGAAAAGCCTTCAAGCCTTTTTAGCTTGTGTCGAATTGCAAATTGATGAACTGAAAGGATCTTAGTTAACGATTTTTCATGTTGGCCCATTAGATCTTCTACCATCGCAATATCGTGTTTGTTCCACATGAAGGTAACAGAGTCGATAATTGGACTTGAGTGTAATATTTTTTCTTTGGCTATTTCCAGATAACTTAGAGCTGTATAATATTGTTTTTGGAAGAAATAAAAATCAGATATTCTATTTAAACTAACCAATAATAAAGAATCCTGATTATTTAAAATACTTTTATTTTTTGCCTCTAATAAATCGCTTAATTCATCAATTGGTTGTTTGTTAATATTATTTATTGAAGCTGATAGCAATAATAGTTGAATCGACTGCTCTGGGTTTATTTCTAAAGTATTTCTCGTTCTTTCAATGTATTTAGTAGCTTCAGGAATATTAGTGGTTTTTATATAATATTCTATAATACTTAGATAAAGGTCCGTTTTTTGATTGCCTTGCAGAGAGTTGACGAGCATTAAGCTGCTGTTGACTAATTCAGGTTTTTGGGTATTTATGAGTTTGAGTGCATTTGAGTAAACAATATAACTTAGAGGAATGCTATCTTTTAATATAGCTATCTGAATAGCTTCTTGCAGCAAGCTGTCACCGATATAGGATTTTTCTAATATAGCAGAATCTATGTAGTATTGTGCCCCTTTAATAAGGTAGCATACTTTTCTGTACTGAGAAATAGATTTGAGGTTTAAACCTTCCTGCCATCTGATAGTTGATTTCTCCTTTTTACATGATATAATTAATAAAACGCAGGAAGCGATAATATAAACGACAGTTTTGGTTTTCATAGACTTTTTCGCACTATTTATTTATTTAAAATTACATTTTGCCTAAGGTTGATCATCATTTATGCATAATAGATATTAAAAATTGTGTTGCGTATTCATGATTTTTTTGATATATATTTTACCTTAATCATTATTTGTCTGCAAATTTACTGTATTATTATTTAATCCGCATATGGATGATTTGGAAGAATTTCAAAAGTAAGCCAAATTAAGTAAATTGAATTACCTACATTGTCTACTATAATTAAATTTGATAGCAATGTTTTTTATTTTGTTTGGTAACGTTTCATAAGTTAATTGAATGCTATATAGCCGAAACTTCAAATTTGTTTAGCTTTTTCTATAAGGTATCGAAACCTACTAATTTAAATTTATCAAAATTAAATTTTAAAAATATTTAAAATTTAATATATAATTTCAAATATTCTGTTTTGATCTTTATGTGTAGTTTGTAGATGGTAATGCAATTATTCAAATTATGATTTTAATATTCTTAAGATTTTTCCATATGTATTTTTAAAATTTGGCAGTTGTTTAGAATTAAATTAATTTTTATTAAAGAAATATATAGTATTGCATTTTATTTTTTAATTTTGTTCTTAAAAATTATTTATCACACATAAAATCTTTTATTATGAGACTAAATTTTAAATCAACTTACGTTTTGTTTTTTCCTGTGTTTGCATGTTTTGTAATGCTTAGCTCTTGTTCGACTAAGCTGATGGTTGACAAAACGAAATATCGTGCAGCAGAATTCGATGAGGCAAAAAAGATGTATAGTCAATTTAAAAACGATATAATTAGAGGCAATAATAACTATGGAGGGTATTTAGATATGACTTTGTCAGATTTGAGTAATTTATCAGAGCAAATAAAGAAATTTTATGGCGCATCAGTTAATGATAAGACATTTATTAGGATATATCCTGGCTTAGGTAAATCTTCCAGTAATGAATTAAAACCAGTCTTTATGGTGACGTATTTTGCAGATACTGAAATGTCAGGAACTGGAAATGGCTCTTACCGAGTTTCAACTCCATCAATATTAAACAATATTTACGTGGAAATGGGTGGTAGTAATGGTGTCTTGACAATCCCACAAAGTGATGCGAATAGCCCGGATCAAAAGCTACCATGCCCTAAACATTGTGATTCTGATAAATCTTTGCTTGGTAAAGAATAATTATACATAGTTTTTTTGGTATCTTTATATATTGTAAAGTTGTCTATTTATAGGCTGCAAATCATTATAATGCAAGTTAGATACTGTGATTTTTTATTTGTAGATAGGACGGATTACTTCCAATAATATACTTACCTTTGCTTTCCTTTAATAGGAGTTTATTTTGAATTTATCGACCAATGGATTGCTATTATGTCCAGACACAATGACAAAAATATAAAGGAAGTATTAGGCGAATACTTGGCTGTAAATCAGAAGGTAGCGCGTGGTTATTATGCCTCGCATATAGATGAAGTATGGCGTGCAAAGATGGGTGCTACGATTAGTGGATATACTACTAAGATTCTGTTTGAGGATGGTGTACTGAGGATTTATCTCAATTCATCTGCTCTAAAGAAAGAACTGTCCATGTCAAAGGATAAGATCAAGGATATGCTTAATGAGGCTCTCGGTCATGATGTCGTCCAAGGGGTAGAGTTGTATTGATACTGGTTATCAGATCTGATTGGATATAAAGTCTTTAATTTTTTCTGAGATGCTTTTTTGACTCCATTTCCATACGATCATGGTTATGATGGATACAATAAGACCCATTGCTAAAAATCCATAATAGGTCTCGCCGAGTATATCACCTAAATATAGAGACAGCGATATAGCAAAAAACATAAATACGATGACCGATAAGGCTACTAATATCATTACATAGACGAGTGAAGAAAGGACAATAGCGAGTTTTTGAACGATCACGGTGGCTAAGTCATGTACCTGTTTGCGGGCATAACCTGTAACTTCTCCGGCAAGATCATCGATTTGCTCCAGCATTAAGAATTTGACGGATGAATACAAAGACGTTTTAAAAGCGTCTGAGTCAGCTACACCATGCTTTTCATTGATGCGCTTTTCTAATTCATCTATCAGTCTGAGTAAAAATACTTTTACAAGGTTAGTCCATTTTGAAAAATTCATAATGCCGGTATATATTAGTATTTACTGAGCAAACATTATACCATATACATTTATGATACCCATTATATTTTTAAATGGTCCAAAGATTTAGTAGAAAAAATAGTAAATATCAAGGCAGAAAACGCAAACATAACCTTAGCTATAGTGAGGCTTTCTAACGAAGAGATTGGCTATTTTTTTATAAAGATTGGACTAATTTGAATGTATAATGGGTATGACGTTAAAGAAAGGAATGATATCTCAAGTAGATTGCTAAGGTTTTGGAAGGATTTATAATAAAAATAACATTTAATTGCTCAAGGAAAGAGTACTTTTGTGCGTAATTTGGATACTTTAATCAACATAAAAATGGCCAAATCTTTATTTGTAATGCTTGTTATTTGTCTTTTCAATGGTGTCGCCCATAGTCAACATGCTTGTGATCTTACCGACCATTACGCTGATTTTATTTTGGTTAAACGCCATGATGATGGCAGGAGAAAATTCATTTCGCAAAGTGTCATTAAATCTCAAAGAGATGGTTGTTATTCGGCATTAGTCAATGACAACACAATGTTTATATATTATCTATTATCTGCCTTTTCTGTCGATGAAAATAATGCTAAATTGCTGGATATTACTGATGAGAAGCAAATGCTGGATACCTATTTTGCAGATTTAAAACAGGATGCCGGTTTTAATCAGATTATGAGCGACTTAGTATATAAGACTGTAGATAAATCGCTACCTAAAGATACAATAACGATGGATGCACTACTCAATGTCGCCGTCAAGTATTTTTGCGTAGTGAGAGTCACTGATGAAGGCAGATATGCCGGTAAAGTAGCGGTTGGTCTTAATGATATTAAAAAGACGTTGGCAAAGCGTCGGCCATTTTTGGAAGCATTTGCATGGACAGCCATCCTTAGTAATTCGGATGGTACGGTTTATCATTTGGACGATGATTATAAAGCGGCACTAAAACAGATTGAAAAAATCGACTTAGGTATTAATCCGGATGATAGATTACTAAGAGCTCAGGGAGCTATGTATGTACTCATGTATAACAATCCTAATCTCAGAGCTGTATTACGCACTGAGTTTGCAACCCATCAGGCTTATTTGCCTTTTGTATTGGTAGAATGATAGGACAAATAAGGAATATGTAATCAATTTTCTAAAATCACTATTTCCGTTCTTCGGTTATAGCGATGCTCTGCTTCAGTGCATGTCACATTGTCTTTGCATCGATTTCTCAACTTGGTTTCCCCATATCCTCTGATTTCTATACGGTCCTCATCTATACCTCGTTCTGTGAGATAATCTCTGACAGCATTTGCGCGATTGATACTCAGTTGCATATTGTAATCAGCTGTTCCTCGGCTGTCTGTGTGCGAATTGATTCTAATACGCATTTTGTCATTGAGGTGCATGGATTTATAGAGTGCGTTTAGTTCAGGTGTAAAAGTCAAATCGAGCTTGCTACTATTGTATTCAAAGTATATGTTATCTAGGACTACAATGTCACCTGTGGTTTTTTTTGTAAACAAGGCTTCGCTGTTATCCTGATCTGCTTCATTATTATGGTGAAGGTCTTTTAAAGTGGCAGCCTCGTCGCTATCCTCAGCTGGCTCCATGACAATGTTTATATACTTCCCCTGTGTAGTGAAGTCATATATAAAATTAAGTGGACTGAATTCCTCAGCATTAAAGGTGATTAAAAATTTTTGTGTTTTTTTAATCTGAAAAGAAATTAATCCATCCTCTTTGGTAAATAATTCTGGAACGGATTGGCCTTTTTTAGGTGATAATTTTAAAATGAGATCGCCAGGATCTTTGCCAGATAACATGTCTATATTATAACTTGACATGGTAAAGTTGTTTACATCAATATCTAATGGCGTAAGGACAACGGAAGCATTGGGTATGGGTTCTAAGGTGAGTTTATTCATAACGCGTATATATGTAGCGACTATTTCTGATTTATCTTCTCCGAAAATGGGGCTCAGCGATTCAAATCTATAGATGTCGTCATTACCTTTACCACCTTGCCTATTGCTTGCAAAATAGCCTGATTGAAGATTTTCCCTGGCGATTAGTCCCAGATCGTCAAATGTGGTATTAAATGGAGCTGGTAAGAGTTCAGGTTTTGACCAGTCACCATTGATAAGTTTGGATACATACATATCTAATCCTCCGACACCTCCTATTCTGTTAGAAGCAAATATTAGCAGGCTGTCATTGACGAGGTTAGGGAATACTTCGTTATATTCTGTATTGATACTGTTACCCAGATTAGTGATACTTATCCATTGATTGCCTTCCATGTAGGCAATATAAAGATCCATTTTTCCATGACCACCAGGCTGGTTAGACGCAAATATCATCGTTTTGCCGTCTTTTGAGAGTGTAGGGTGGCAGACTGAGTAATTGTCCACATTGATATTAATAGGTTGTACTACGGGATTGGATAAATTGAGGTCAGCAGTAAATATCCTTAGGTAAAAGGTGTCGATTTCTATTCCTTTGCGAATGCGCCTGTCTTTATGTGATCTGGTAAAATACATAATGTTGCGTCCTAAATCGTAGCTCATCGGTCCTTCATGATATTCTGAGTTTATTTTTTTATGAAATGGTTTCATCGCCTGAAGTGAATTATTAGGATTAACATCAGATGATCCCAATTGAAAATAAGACAACTCTATGGTTTTGTCAAATAATTTAGTTTTTGATTCCGTATATACTAGACCTATTTTATCTCCAATAAATGCTGGAGAAGATTCGAGGTTGGCTGTATTTACTTCGGATTCATTAAAGATTTTGACTGTCTTGATAGCATCACTATTTATTATCGGCTGAGCCGATAAAGTAGCTACAAGGCATAGCGTGCTTATCAGAGTATTAAACGTTGTATATAGTATCTGTCTTAGCATTAGAAATAACGTGGATTAATGATGACGGATTTTATTTTTCTCGGAATCAGATTATACGTAAGTATCATTTCGAGACTACCATTACTTGCTGTCCTGAGTTTGGATAGCCCTATGTCGTAGGCAAAGCCCAACATAAGTTGTTCGGACATTTGAAAACTAAATATTACGTCTAAAGACTCACCCAGATCACCTTGTGTACCTCCAGTACGGTAAGTAAGGCCGGCACTGTAAGTATTTTTCCAAGTTACTGATCCGTTCAGGTCGATACCAAAGGGTGTGTTTTCTGCGATTCTAAACAACATCTGTGGTGTCAGTCTTACATCGTTATTGACGATAAATGTGCCACCCGTCATAAAGAATAAATGTCGTACTTCGGTCGAAAAGAGGTTGTTCCTGTCAAAGTCTATATCTGATTTGATCATTCTTGGTACTGATGCTCCTACGTAGAATGTATTAGTATTGAAATATATACCAAAGCCGGCATTAAATAGATTAAGGGATTGCACCGTTTGGGGTATGGATGGATCGATTGTGATGTCTTGAATAGCAAAGAGTCTGCTGTCTCTGTAATCTTGGATATATTTCCTGCCGGATACATTCATACCCATACTTAATGTCCCATCACCTAACAAAAATTTATAAGCATACATGAGTTCATAGGTGATTTTTTCTGTAATACCGATGGTTTGACGTTCAAAGTTAACTCCTAAGCCAATTCTATTTCCGATACGTGGTAGGTTGACATTAAAAACCTGTGCCTTGGGCGCACCTGGAAAACCATTCCATTGATCTCGATATAGCAATGCGGCTGATAGATAAGATTCATTACCTGAAAATGCCGGATTGATTGCCAGTTTGTTGTACATAAACTGCGTGTACATCTGTTGTTGTTGACCAATGGCAATAAGGGTGGTCAGGCTACAAATTAATAAAACTATAAATTTCCTCATCGCTGTAAAATTAAAAATCCATTAATGGGTTTTGCATTTTTTTCTGTTTCTATGATATAGAAATAGGTTCCAACGGGTAGAGGTGTTCCACTATAGGTTCCATCCCAATCATTTTTGTACTTTTTAGCAGCATATACTTCTACGCCCCATTCATTAAATACAGTTATTTTGTTGTCAGGGAATCTCCCTGTTTCAAGACAAGGTATGATAAAATAATCGTTAATCCCGTCATTGTTTGGAGTAAAAATGGTAGGAGCATAACACTCGATATTTTCGTCAAAGGTGATGGATACTCTCGCTTCGCTGCATAGATTTTCACAAAAATCAGCGCATATTCTGTAACTAAAGGATACTGGCAGGATGGATCTCGCGTCAGGTGTAAATTCAATCTGATTGCCATTAATTTTAACACTTCCTAATTCTGGTTGCTTTACAATGGTAAGTTTACTGCCGATAGGATAGCTATCATTGATTAAAATGTTAAACAATTGATTTGTCCCATACTGAATGTGGTAGTTGTCATTTTCGGCAATAGGAGCAAATTCAGCATAAATACTTATAGTATCTCTACTAAATTCCGGACATCCATTAACAGAATAATCTAAATATATGGTATTTCTACCCGATTCTAGTTGAGAGATAATGGGTGATATGGAGGCTGGGTCATTGATTATGATGTTTGATTTATCCGGTGTCCAGAGTAGATTAACTTCTGGCGGACCATATTTTGAAATCAGCCGGACACTTTCACCGGGACAGATTATTAGATCGTTTTCTACAGCTGTTGCCTTGATGTCAGGCGGTTTGTTTATGTTTAAGATGAGCACTTCGGATAACGTCGAACTACAACCGTCAACTTCAGCATGTGCATTTAAAAAATAGGTGCCTTGTCCGAGCATTTTTAAATCAGCAATAGATATACACGCCCGTTCACTTTGAGCCAATATGGTTTGATTTGCAGCATTAGTAAGTACATAATTGGCGTTAGGTGTCAAACTACTGCTTTGAAGGCATATGTCCAAAGTAGAATTTTGGGTAATGCAACTATTGATTTCATTTTCAGAAAATACAGGTTTAGTAATTAAATCTTTTACTACAATGGTTGCAGTCTGAGATGGCGTAGAGGTACATCCGTTTAATTCTGTAACTACTGAATAAATGCCTGCATCAGCTTTAGTACTACTGGCTATAATCCAATCCTTACCTGTAAAATTCGCATTTCCCGGGCCTGACCAGTGATAAATAGCACCATTAATACGAGATGCTGACAGCCTGATGGTATCACCAAAACATACTGGTGAATTAAAAGAAATTTCTGGTGGTGTCGGCTTTTTGTTTATTGTGATAATGAATGGTGCAGAAGGCTTCGAAACGCAACCTCCAGAATGAACTATAACAGCGTACTGTCCTCCGTTTGACTGCGTACTATTAGGTATCAACAAAGTATTCATTTCCGTCTGTATTGTTCCTAAAGGTGTAACCCATTCGTAAGTAGCGCCTTCAGTGGTTGAACTGAGCGTGATTAGGATAGTATCGTTTTCACAAAATGTATTTTTAGTTACAATGACTGGCTGATCCGGAATAAGTTGGAATTTTACATTTATTGGGTATGGTAATGATGGGCAAAACTTGTTGAATACCGTCAGTTTGTAAATACCTGTATCCTGAATTGATATATTTGTGACTACTGCATTTTTATCTGTGGAATGATAGTTGTTTGGCCCCGACCATTGATATCGATAGTCACTGGAATTAGGAAAAACGGATGGCTGAAAATGTATTGTACCTCCTTTTTCCATACAGGTAAGCACATCCGAGCTCAAGGCTGTTATCTCTGGAACATTGATAATGGATACTGTTGTACTCGCATTGTTTTTACAGCCTGTAGGTGTCGTGATCGTTACGGAATAATCTCCGGGTACGCCTGGGATTACAGGATTATAGACGTTAGGAATGTTATTTACGGGTCCTGACCATGTATAGGAGACATTAGGTATAAAAGTGGCTTGCAATGTTACACTATCTCCTTTACAAACTGGACCTGAATTGATAACTCCTATTTGTAAAATGGCATCAACACCTACAAATTTAACTGCCGATATAGGTGAGGAGCAATTACCCTTAAATGCTTTTACTGTCCAGTCACCTTGCAAAGCTGTCTGGGCATTAGCGATAATAAGATTATTATCTTGGGTTGTGGTAAATAAAACTCCATTTTTATACCATTCGTATTTTTCTGCACCTGGCGACTTAGTAGCTATCAGCGAAAATGTATTGCCTTCGCAGATGATGTCAAGTCCTGTAATAACTGGCGTTGCAGGCGATTCAAGGATTGTTACACGTGTAATAGCCGTATCTGAAACACACAGACCATTCTTTACGATGAGCAAATAATTGCCGGCATTGTCCTGATTTACATTTTTTATAGATGGTGGATTGGCACCAGTTGCGGTATATCCTCCGGGACCTGTCCATACATAAGTATATTTAGGGTTGGAGGTACTGCTGGAAAGCGTTATCTGACCTCCTTCACACGGTGAAAGAAAGAAATCTTTTACGGATGCTAATGGCACTTCCTCAACGGTTACTTTTAGTAAGGTTGAAGGATTAGAACTGCAATCACGGCTTCGGGCTATTAGATAATAAAAATGTGGGCCTGTCACTGGTGGCTTGATTACTAACTCGGCATTTTTCGTTGTTCCTATCAAAACACCTGTAGGGTATATACCTTCATACCAGTCATAACTTACATCACCACTAAATGTAGTTCCGGTAAGGATAATTTCAGTACCGGCGCATATAGTTGTTAGTGGTGTGGATATTTCTGGATTGGTAAGTGGTTTTACATTGACTAGTACAGTTCCGATGGCGGTACATCCGTTAAATCCTATCACCGTAAGCGTATAAGTACCGTTAAACTGGGGATCTGGATTTGGAATAATAGGATTCTCAGTAAAGAATTCAATATTACCTGGTCCCTGCCAGTGGAATGTATAGGTTCCGGGAATAGGTGACTCTGGTACATTGGCAAATAACTTGAGCGTGTCACTGGAGCATAGACCAGACGAAAAGCCTGGATGAATGATATACGGATTGACTTTAACTGTAGATTCACACTGGCTTTCATTTCCCTGCACATCCTTGACTGTCATGATTACGTTGATGTTTTTGCCGAGACTGCTACAATCTAGGTCTGACGGACTGACTGATAGTTGTACTGAACCACAATTGTCCACACTGCCATTGTCTATCAAGTCCGGTGTAATCATAGTTTTGATTAATCCGGAAGGATGAATATCGACCGTTACATTTTTACAGAGAGCTAATGGTGACTCCGTATCTCTGACATTTACTTCAAAAGAGCAGGTGCCGGTATTGCCTGCTTTATCTTGAGTAGCAATGGTGACCGTATTTTTACCGCCATTAAGTAGTAGATTAAAATTAAGGATATCGTCAATAATAGAAGTGGGTGCAATCGTCGTGGCACCAGTTACGGTGTAGGTAAAGGATGCATCATGATAATTAAGTCTTGCCTTGATATAGGAAATTCTATCTATCGTTGCCCCGCCTGTTAAGTCAATACATGGGTTAATCCCGTTTCCTCCATTTACAGGAACAGCTAGGAAGGATATTTCTTTGTTAGAAATCCATTTATTAAAATCGTTTTGACTTATACTAAACGACGTTATACTTTTGCTGCTACATCCTGGTCCTGACACTAAAGATGTAGTACCTATTTTGAAACCATCAGATGCAAAAATATCAAATACTTCACCTATTTCATTATTGTCGCCATAAAATTCGATTTCGAGGGTAGCATTATGATTGATAAAACGTATAGGAAATACATCGGTAAATACAAGTTGTTTGTTCCTTGCCTCATAAACCCCTTTGGTCGGATTAAGATTGTAGGATATAAATGCTGCTTCATCTGATCCAGGGGCTACACGGTAATATTCTCGATTGCCTGTACAGTTTTCTATCGTTGAAAAATTTACAGGAACACTGATATTATCCTGACATTTACCGGTGGCCAAGACCGTACTATAATTAGAAGGACAACGTATAATAGGAGCTACATTATCTTTCACTTCGATTGTTTTTATACAATTTGTTGTATTATTAGCACAATCTATTGCTATAAAATGGATCGTGTTGATGCCTTGCTGCAGTGTAATACTCACTGAATCTTTCTGAAAATAAGCAGTTGGTTTCTGATCATTAAGCTTGTAATATGTTCTAATTCCATTTTTATAATCGATATCATAGCTCAAACTTATTTCAATCGAGCTTTGACCACATATATTATTAATTGAAAACACAGGGTCACCAGGTACGACATTCGGTTCAAATCGCAAATCTATATAACCATCTTGTATCCATGTCTGTAGCTTGTTTTTGGGTAGGACGATGTCAAAACTCACAGAAGAACATTGCATAGAGCCCCTTGGTGATATCTGTATAAAGTTGCCATCTTCATCATAAATATTAAAATATTCAGTAGGGTCATCTATATCCATATTTACAAGTTTGATATGAACGGTTCCATCACTAAATGGAAGTGCTGTAAATGGATTAAATGGACCTAATTTTATGGTTACAGGATCTATGATTGCTTCTGGTCCAGCCGGGTCTTTAGATGTAAGAATTGTTACAATTTTTTGAGTTACTGTAGGTGATGAAGCGCTACAATCATCTCTAAAAACCGGGGTCTTTACTTTAATACTTGGCTGACAGTCGGCTGAGTTAAGTGTTTCCATTTTATGGTCACAGGTGACAATCTCAGGTGCTACAGTATCCCGAAGCCCAAAAATACCAGGACTTACTAAAACATTATTGCATTGGTCATAATACACAAAATCGACTTCAGCATATCTCAACCAGCCATTTAGATTAGAAGGACACTCAGCAGCTGGCAAAGTCGATGGTGATGTTCCTGGAAAAGTAGATGTGTTTTTTGGATCATAACTACCTTTTAGGGCTGCAAATGATATAATGTCGCCACATGTGGGCTCGGCTCGAGAACCTCCCATATTATGTACCCAAGCAAAAAATCTTCCGTTGAGATTTGTCTGATCATCACAGGCTAATGCTTGATTTTGTGCTGCCTGCAAGAGCTTTGGTAGTTTATCCTGGAGTACATGAATTTTTTGATCATATATACTCAGATTGTTACAAATATCTTTAACAGTGTAGGTGCGTTTAATAACATCCGTACATCCAGTAGATTGAATAGTGTCGGTAAAAGACACAAATACAGTACTACAATTATCATTAAATGAAGCGAAAATGCTATCGTGCTTTAGCCCAAATAACTCACAGGATACAGTAATGTCTTTTAGGCTTGTGACCATAGGGGCAATATTGTCCTTGACTGTTATCTTTTGAAATTTTTCGATGCTATTGCCACACTTGTCTGCTGCTGTCCAAGTCCTAGTGATTTCGTAATTATAGTGTGCACAATCAGTAGGATCCATGTTTTGTGTGGATGTTTCTTTTAATACTGGCTGGACATTTTGTGTACATCCATCTTTAGCAATGGGTGATTTTACTAGTGGGATTTTATCACAAGTAACTGTTATGTCTTCAGGAAAATCAATAAATACGGGGCTAATTGTGTCTATTACGCTAAACGAAGTAGTGCCAGGAGTGATGCTCTGATTATTACATGGATCTTTGATGAAAAAATTAATTTTCATCGTCCACTCACAAATACCATCGGGAATATTAGGGTAGGGGCCGTTGGTTATATTACCGCTGCCAGCGGAAATTTGGTTATTGCCGACAAAAAACCCATAGGTGAAGGTCGTCCAGATTACAGTATCGGCGCATACATCCGAAGCTTTATATCCCGCTTTGTTTTTTATCCAGGTTATGAGCGTATCTCTTATATAGGTTTGACAAGCATAATGCACATTAGAAACTGAATTAAAAGTAGGTGGACTGGTGTCGATAGTAAAAAATGCAGCTGTATCGGGTTTGCTTACATTGCCGGCAGCATCTTTGGCAGAAAATATAACTTCTACTCTTTGTGTTTTACCACAAAACATTCCTTTAGAATTACTAAAAATGTTAGTTGCTTCTGCCAATGTTATATTCGTGACAATACTGTAACTGCCTGAATTGTCTTGAAATATAGCACCGGCAGCATTGTTAAACCATGCAGCAAGTTTATCATTGAGTTGGGTAGTCTTACCACATTCAAAAGAAGTGTCTCTAGCGGATTTTATCAATACTGGTGGTATCGTATCCTGCGCATAAGAAGATAATCCTAAAAAGGTAAGTATGATAATTGTAATAAATCGTATTACACACATTATGTATCAGATGTCTCAGGTTATTAAACAGCGAAACTATGACATTTATATTTTGAAATATTATATTAGCGTCAAGGAATCAGGGACAAAGTTACAAATAAAATATAGTACAGATGACACTTTATTAAGTTAAAACCAAATTATTGTTGAAGACGACAAACGTGCAGTCTAGTTAATCTTTTACTTCCTCAATATAGATTTCATCGTCATTTTTAAAAATAAATGTGAGGACATTGTAAAAAATGACAGCAGATAATAGAATCATATAATAGGTAAATAATCGCCACACTGATACAATTAAAAAGGATAAATCTGACGGTATTGTATTGCCAAAAATTAATAAAAAAGAAGCTTCCGCACCACCAGAACCTCCCGGAGTAGGTATGATAAGCATGGTTACATACACTATCCATTGTCTTAGATATACTTGGATAGGTTCAAAGTTTACACCAAAAGCATGTAATATGATTAGTAGTACGGAAAACTTGGCCATCCATTGCATAAAAAGCAAAAATAGACTTACAGCCATATATTTTTTACCCGATTGAAAAGCTCTTTTAAAGTTGGATTTCATTTCTGACCAGCTTTCTTTGATCTTTATACGAAGCCGGATTATGTTGTTTTTGAGACTTACGGGTAGATATGTCCAGATTCTAAAGGCTTTGGGGACTTTCTGTTTATTGGAAAAATAAATATACAAGGTCAATATTGATATAATAATCAGTATTATAACTAAGTGGTCAGCAAGTAGATTTTGTAAAGCAAGTGTGATATCTGACATGACGCCGATAGAAAAATATGTAGCTAATAGAATCCCTGTGGTATAGAAAACGATGTCTTCGATAACGCCGTATGTAAGCAAAAACCCGGCACTTCCAGCCGAAAATCCATAGTTTAACAATAATGCGGCCTTGACTGGCGCACCACCTATAGCTGTGGGACTAAGTGCGGATGCGAGTTCAGAAGTGATAACTATTTTTAACAAGGTCCTGTAGCTAATATGCTCGTTCAAAAATTTTGACCAAAAATATACTCTCAAGGCATATAAAGTCCAGGGCATATATAAAAGTACCAGAATAATAAGAATATGTAAAAAACTTAATCCATTTAGATAACCTAAAAGACTCCTGTCAGTAGTTAATAATACAAAAAGTATCAACGCACCTATACCCAAACTAATAAATACAATAAGTCGGTTGATAATTTTCCTAAAATCAAGCTTTTTTTGAGGCATTTTGGTTTTTGATGATTTAATAATGATACTAAAATTATAAAATATGGATCATTTTTATAAAAAAAATGCTTTGAAAAAGACAATTTGATTCATATTTTTTAATAATAGCATGCTAATTTGATTAAATAATTTTAAACTTGCACTTAAATATTCAAATACATCATGATGTACTTCCGATTTTAGTACAAAAATAGTTATTTAAATGGCTTTTATGCATTATATAATATAAAAAAATAAACAACCATATATATGTTGCTACCCATTTTAAAATTTAAATGAATCATTACATTCTGATGCCTTAAAATAAACTATGGATATCTTATATTTGTTGGATAATACAAACTGAAACATGAGTAATAAAGGTTTAAAGATTATATTCTGGTCAATTGTGGTGTTAATATTGATGCAGCCTTGGTCAGCATCAGGATTACATATCATTGGCGGCGATGTAGTATATCGTTGTCTAGGTGTCAATACAAGTACTAATCAGGTCAGGTTTGAAATTACCTTTACTATGTACAGAGACTCAAAAAGCGGTGGAGCTGATTTTGATAATCCAGCTAATTTTGGCGTTTATAGAGGCTCAGGTAATAGATGGTCTTATGTGAGAACTATCACCAATATCACAGTAAGAAATAAAAAGGAAATTGATATTAATAATGATAATCCTTGTATTTTAGTTCCGGCAAATGTAGGTGTTCAGAGTGGCACTTATGTATTTGAAATTACACTACCTATCATTGACGAATCGTACATGTTATCCTTTCAGCGTTGTTGTAGGAATAACACAGTGTTGAACCTCGTAGATCCGGGTGGCACCGGTGCTGCATTTACTACTGAGATAACACCCGAATCACAGCGAATGTGTAATAATAGTCCTGTATTTGAAAAGTTTCCGCCAGTAGTTATATGTGTCAATAGGCCTATTAATTTTAATCATTCTGCAAAGGATATAGATGGCGATAGTTTAGTGTATGAATTTTGTGCACCATTGACAGCTGGTGGGACAGAAGGTACTAATGGTGGTAATGCACAATCCTGCAATGGCGTAACGCCTAATCCAAGCCGTTGCCCACCTCCTTATGAAAAGGTAACCTTTAGAAGCCCTGGTTATTCCTTTGACAAACCTATGGGTGGTGATCCTATTGTTTATATTGATCCCGTGACGGGAATTATAGGTGGATCACCTAATGTGCTTGGTCAGTATGTAGTAGGCGTTTGTGTCAAAGAATATAGAAATGGTGTGCTTCTGTCCACTTTGAGACGAGATTTTCAATTTAATGTGACTACTTGCGAACAAGCAGTGCATGCTGATATAAAAGCAACACACAAAGATGGTAAGGATTTTACCATCAATAGTTGTGGCAATCAGACGATTAATTTTAAAAATCTTAGTACAGACGTTAGATTTATTAAAAATTATTACTGGGAATTTGACATTAAAGGTGAGAAAAAGACCTTTTCAACTCGCGATGTAAGTATTACTTTTCCAGGTGTAGGTAATTATATAGGTACTATGATTCTCAATAAGGATCTCGTCGGTGCTGCAGATTGCATTGATACGGCCAGTGTCACCATCAATGTTTATCCTTCTATTAAAGCTGATTTTTCTTTTAAATATGATACCTGTCTTGCCGGACCTATTAATTTTAAAGATTTATCAGTAAGTGGTGCCGGTTCTGTACAAAAATGGGATTGGAACTTTGGTGAAGGAAAATCTTCGGTTAAGAATCCGGATTTTGAATATGAGTTTCCGGGTGATAAAACTGTAAGACTAATAGCCGAAGATATCAATATGTGTAGAGATACAGTTAACAAGACAATTCATTATTTTCCTGTGCCTTCTCTTATTGTGGTCGAACCAAATACTTTTACAGGATGCCAGCCGGCTCGGATTACTTTTAATAACTTGAGTACGCCTATTGATGATTCTTATAAGCTTTTGTGGAGTTTTGGTGATGGTAGTACTGGTACAGATTTTAGCCCCGTGCATTTGTATGAAAATACCGGAATCTATTCAGTCGAACTAAAGATTACTTCACCTCTTGGATGTATGACACAAAAAAAATGGAATAACCTCATAAAAGTTGTCGAGAGCCCTAAAGCAGGATTTTCATACAAACCTGATGAGCCAAATCTTTTGGATAATACAGTTGACTTTACTGATGAGTCTATTGGGGGAATTGCTTGGCAATGGCAGTTTGATACAGTTGGAGTCTCTTTGTTTCAAAATCCATCCTTCACCTTTAGAGATACTGGTACCTACTTGATAGAGCAGATCGTACTCCATAAATCTGGATGCACTGACACAGCGAGAACTTATATTTCTATTTTGCCTTATGTTAATTTTTTAATGCCTAATGCTTTTACACCCAATAATGACGGACTTAACGATGTTTTTAAACCAGTTGGGACTTTTCAGGGTGTTAGTTATTATCGACTTACTATATGGAATCGTTGGGGTGAAATGCTTTTTGAAAGTGATGATCCTAAGTCCGGATGGAATGGACAGCGAAATAATATCGGTGATCATGCAATACCGGGTGTTTATGCCTTCGTCCTAGAGTATATCAATGGCTTGGGTGAGCGAAAGACTGAAAAAGGTCATTGTACGCTAATCCGGTGATAAAAATAGGCTATAATATATAGCTTTTGTTTGATTGTATTGACTTGCATTTATTTGTTGAATCTAAGATTTTGATTATCTGGAGTATTTATAAAATGCCTAAAAAACAGGCTTGACAACCATAGTTACCAAGCCTGTTTTTTTTACATGAAAAAATAATATTTTACCTTGTCTTATTCTTCTGATGCTGCTGTACTTTTATCATTACTCGGATCTTTGCCTTCGTGGTCTTGGCCTTTAAGGTAATTAGGTAGGTTAAGTCCGGCCATATTAAAGAGGTCGTTGAGTGGAGGAACGGTTTTCATCATTCCAGATACAAAATTGGCAGTTGTACTGTTTTCACCGCCATTATTCGTACCGCTATCCCAAACGGTAATCTTATCAATTTTAATATTTTTGACAGCTTCGACCTGTGTTTTGACAAGTTCCGGCAACTTTTCTATCAATAACAATTGGAAAGCCTGTGAAGGATCACCGCCTGCTGCTTTCACTACTTTTTCGTATCCTTCTGCTTGTTTAGTCAGGATTTCATAAAGCCCTAGTGCTTCAGCCTGCATTTTAGCAAAGATTGCATCCGCTTCTCCTTTTGCATTGAGGCGAATACGCTCAGCCTCAGCTTCTGCATCTATGATAGCGCGTTGGCGTGCTATTTCAGCAGGTACTACGATATTTGCCATTTGACTGGATCTTTCGCGATCGGCTCTTGCAGTTTCTGCTTTTTGCTCTGCTGCATATGCGTCTTCCATGGCCTTAGCTTGTTGTACTTTTTCTGCGGTTATCGCTAGTCGGTTAGCTTCTGCTTCACGCTCACGTCGTACTGCTTCAGAATTGGCTATGGAGATTTTAGCTTCGTTTTCGCCTTGTATTGCGATCGCATTGGCCTCAGCCATCTTAACTCTTGAATCCCGTTCAGCTTCTGCTTTTCCGATGGCTTCGTCTTTATTAGCTAAAGCGATGGATACTTCTTTATCTTTTTGAGTCATAGCAATTTTTACATCACGTTCGCGATTAGTTTCTGCTATTTGTACATCCCTTTCACGATCTGCCAGTGCTTTACCGGTTTCTCCTACTTTTTCTTGCTCGGCTACGCTAACCTTAGCTTCGTTGATGGCCTTGGCTGCTGCTTCCTTACCCAAAGCCTCGATATATCCGGACTCGTCATTGATGTCTGTAACGTTGACGTTGATAAGTTTTAATCCTATCTTTTTTAATTCTGTGTCAACATTTTTGGAGATATTTTCGAGAAATATGTCTCGATCTGAGTTGATTTCCTCTATCGACATCGTAGCAATGACTAATCTTAATTGCCCAAAAAGAATATCCTTAGATAGCTCTTGGATTTGATCTGGACGCAAGCCTAATAACCGTTCCGCAGCATTATTCATACTGTCAGGATCCGTAGATATAGCGATAGTAAAACGACATGGTACATCTACACGGATATTTTGTTTACTCAATGCACTAGTGAGGTTAGCTTCAATAGAAATAGGCTTGAGATCGAGATAGGCATAATCCTGTATCACTGGCCAGATAAATGCACCACCACCATGAATACAACGTGCAGATGATCCTCCTGTCTTACCATAAATAACTAAGATCTTGTCCGAAGGACATCTTTTATACCGGGATATTAATGCCAAAATTAATCCTGTTAATACTAAGACCAAAATAACAATGAGCATTAAGCCTGGTGGAATAGAGGGTATCATATTTTTAAAATTTATAATGTTATTAAATTATTCGTTTACTTTGACAATTAACATATTATCGTCCTGGATGTCTTCGATGATAACTTTGCTGCCGGTCGGTATAGACTCTGCATAGGTCACTGCTTCTAGTACATGTGAGGTGCCTTTATGACTTATAGTAATTTTGCCATATCCTTCGTGATTTCCTGGTATGCGCAGATAGACATCGGCCTGTGCACCCATAAGTTCGGTAGGATTGAAAGTGTTGTCCTCTTCAAATTTTTTGATTTGCATTGCAAGGTAAAAATAAAGGGTTACAAAGATAATACCTACCGCTACCGCTGCCGTAATCAATAAAAATTTGTTAGGAATAGAACCGTGCAGTAAAACTCCTGTCCAGCTAAAACCTAATAAAAAATTAATCGCATTGCGGATAGTAAAGTATTCCATCAGGCCATCTGGATCTCCTATGTGTACATTAGTATCAATGTCTGTATCACTATCTACACCTGCAAAGGTCATAATGAACTGAATTACAAATAATAATGACACAGGTATGGCAATATACCAAAATGTAGTGAGATAAATATCAGCATCATTAAGAAAACTAAACATACATCTTCATTTAAATTTATAAATAGTTTAACATGGTTTTTTTTTCAAAAATTTCAATATTTGGATAAAGATACCACTATTTTGTGAAAAAAATAATTAAATCAATATATTTTTATTTATTTAGTCTTTAATGATTATGTAAAATGACATTTATGTTGTTGTGCGTGATGTAAATTTATACAAATATGAGTAGTGTTAATAATGTAATGAATCACATCTCTTATCTTATAATTTGAGCATCTATAATCTAACCTTGGATATAATAATTAATCATAAATTTATCACTATAATATATATAGGGCTAATCTAAAATTTATACATACTAAATGAATTTCATTAGTAATAATAGATATGAGCCGTTGATCGCATTTAACATATCAAAGATCATGTAGAGATAGTGGAGTTTTCTAAAAATATTAGGCGTAGTAAAAACCGTTTCCATTTTGCATTCTAACTGGGGTATATTTTTTTATTAGTACATATATCTATGCTACCCATAATTGTAAATATTGCCAATCTAGCAATAGAAGACCTTAATTTGTGATAAAGGTTAATGTTTAAATGACGTTTTTTTGTTAAAAATATGGCAATATGCCCTAATTTTTTTCAATAAAGAGGCAGCGTATTGAGTTAAGAAACCGTTAAATAATTAATAGGGATGCATTTCTTTAGATGTGGTCTTATTATATTTGTATTAATTTAATTTTATCTTTAGAGTTAAAATATTATTTATTTCTTAACAAAACAAATTTTAGTATGAAACAAGTCTTTTTTATTTTGCTTGTACTTATGGGGAGTATGAGTATGGCCATAGGCCAAAGGATGGTTTCGGGAGTTGTTAAAGACAATTCTGGTGAAGCCTTGATTGGAGCCAGTGTCGTGGTGAAAGAGTTTCCAGCAATCGGTACGATTACCGATGTCGATGGAAAATATGCGCTACGCGTTCCGGATGGTGGTAGTACTCTGATAATCAGTTATACTGGTTACACTACACAAGAAGTAGCAATAGCCGGTCAATCTACTGTTAATGTCGCTTTAGCAGCAGGACAGGTATTGGATGAGGTCGTTATTACTGCTTATGGTATTGAAAGGAAGAGAAATGACCTTTCTGTGTCTGCACAAAAAGTAACTGGCGATGAAGTTAACCAGGTTAGAAGTAATAACTTCGTAAGTGCCTTGTCTGGTAAAGTTGCTGGATTGGATATCCGTACCAATAACAATATGGGTGGATCTACCAACGTAATTTTAAGAGGTACTAAATCTATCAGCGGTAATAATCAGGCTTTGTTTGTAGTGGATGGTGTTCCTGTATCAAACTCTACTTTGAATACTTCTAATGTAGCAAGTGGATTTGCAGGATATGACTATGGTTCGGGCGCAGCCGATATAAACCCTGATGATATTGACAATATTACTGTGCTTAAAGGAGCTGCTGCTGCACTATACGGTAGCCGTGGTGCTAATGGTGTTATCTTAATCAATACTAAAAAAGGTAGAAAGGAATCTTTTGGTGTGACTGTTAACTCAGGTCTTACTATTGGTAAAATAGATAAGTCAACATTTATCAAGCATCAACGTGAATATGGTGCCGGTTATGGTCCAGATTATTACACATATTCCAAAAATCTAGGGTTCTTAGGCAGTGACTTATTTACTCCAGGTGTTGAGTCACCTTTTGTGCCTTTTACAGAAGATGCTTCTTATGGAGCTAGATTTGATGGAACACCAGTATATGACTGGAGAGCTATGGATTCTAAATCACCTTATTTTGGTAAAACTTCACCATGGTCAGCACCTGCTCATGATGCATCTGCATTTTTTGAGACTTCTGTTAATAGTAACCAAAGCATCTCCATCGAAGGAGGTGGAAAGACTACGTTGTACAAATTAGGCTTTACCCGTGCAGATGATAAAGGTATGATGCCTAATAGCAAGCTTGCTAAAAATATGCTTAGCCTTTCAGGATCTATCGAGCCAAGTAGTAAATTGAAATTTAGTTCTGCAATTAACTTTACTAATCAGATTGGTACAGGACGTTATGGTTCAGGATATGACAACGTTAATGCTATGACGATGTTTAGACAATGGTGGCAAACAAATATAGATGTACTTGATCAGAAGGAGGCATTTGATAGACTTAGAGCTGGTTATGACGAAACTCGTCAAAATGCTACTTGGAACTTAGGTGGTGTTGAAGTAGATGCAAGCCCTATTTTCTGGGATAATCCATACTTTGTAAGATATGTAAATTACGAAAACGACTCAAGAAATAGGCTTTTTGGTAATGTACAAGCACAGTATAATATCCTACCTGAATTATCTTTAGTAGGTAGAGTAGGAGCTGATATGTCTTTTGATCAGCAAGAAGAAAGAAGAGGTAAAGCTTCAGTTGATCTTGGTTACTATAGCATCTATAATAGGTCATATAAGGAGTTTAATTATGATTTATTTGCAAATTATAATAAAGATTTAAACGAGGACTTTAATTTGAATGTAGTAGCTGGTACTAACATCAGAAGAAGTTACCTAAGCTCTATTTTTAATGAAACAAATACGGATCTTGTAGTTGCTGGTCTTTATTCAATCGCTAACTCATCTTTACCACCTAATCCAGCTGTAGAATCTTATACACCAATCGGAGTAGATGGATTATTTGCAACAGCAAGCTTAAACGCATGGAAGAGATTTAATATTGATGCGACAATCAGAAGAGACCAATCGACTACGCTTCCTAAGGGAAATAATACCTATGTATATCCATCTGTATCTTTAGGATATAACTTTGCAGATCTTCTAAGTCAGGATTGGATTAACTATGGTAAGATTAGAGCTTCTTATTCTGAAGTAGGTAACGATGCACCTGCATTGAGCGTATTTGATGTTTATAACAAACCTGTTGCTTTTGGAAGTATTCCATTGTTTAATTTACCTACACGTAAAAACAATAGCGAGCTCAGACCTGAAAGAACAAAAGCTTATGAGGTCGGTTTAGATATGGCTTTCTTTGATAACAGATTAGGTTTTGAATTAACTTATTACAATGCTTCTACTTTTGATCAAATCATTCCTATCCAGATTACAGGAGCTACAGGTTATGCATCTAAGTGGATTAACTCAGGTGAGGTAAATAACAAAGGTATCGAATTGATCGCTAATTTTGTTCCAGTTAGAACTAAAGACTTTACATGGTCATTTAATCTAAACTTTGCTAAGAACACTAATGAAGTTGTATCCCTATATGATGAAAATACTAAGCAGATCGTTATTGCTACTTTCCAAAGTGGTGTGAGTTTAGTAGCAAGACCAGGCCAGCCATTTGGTACATTATTGGGCCGTGGATTTGTGTATGATAAGAATGGTAATAAAGTTGTGGATGAAGATGGATACTATAAGCAAAAGAGTGGTGCTGAAATTGGTAATATTCAGCCTAAATGGCAAGCAGGTATCGGAACGAGCCTAAAATATAAAAACATCAGACTTGGTGTTTTAGTAGATGGTAAGATCGGTGGTAAGATGTATTCTCTGGATCAGGGTTACGGACAGTATTCTGGTCAGACATTAAATACAGCTGGTTTGAATGACCTTGGCAACCCTGTCAGAGCATTGCTTGCTGATGGTGGTGGTGTTATACTCAAAGGCGTTAAGGAGGATGGAACACCTAATGATGTTAGAATCTATGCAGGTAACTCTGACGAAGCTCCTTTTGGTGCAATCAACTCTCCAAATGAAAATGTTATATATGACGCTAGCTTTATCAAATTGAGAGAAATGAACCTTACGTACAGCTTTGATAACAGTTTGTTTGTTGGTTCAAAATTTGTTAAAGGTGTAGATGTTTCTTTAGTCGGTAGAAACCTTTGGATTATTTATAAAAACCTTCCAGATGCAGATCCTGAAGAAATATATAGTGCAGGTAATATTTCTGGACACCAGGGTGGTGCTTATCCTACTTTGAAAACATTAGGATTTAATGTTAAATTAACCTTCTAAAAATTAATAAAAAATGAAAAGATTTTTAATATATATCTGTTTACCAATCTTCCTAATCACAAGTTGTGTGAATAGTCTGGAAGATTATAATGTAGATTCAAAAAGGCCTTCAAAGGTAGAAGCTGGCCCATTATTTACCTTCGGTACAAAATCTATTAATGATTTATTATGTAGTACGAATGTAAATATCAATGTTTATAGATTCTATGTTCAGCATTTTACTGCTACGACTTACTTAGATGAGCCAAGGTATAATATGGTTACAAGAACCATTCCGCAGGCTTCATGGGATAGAATGTATATCAATGCACTATCAAATTTAGATGAAGCTAGAAAGATTGTAGAGGCAGACAAAGGTATTGAGGCTGCTACTAAAGCAAATCAATTAGCTATGATAGACATAACTCAGGTATATGCTTACTCTATTTTAGTAAATACCTTTGGTAATGTACCCTATACAGAGGCTCTCAATGCTAACAATCCACAGCCTAAATACGATGATGCTAAGACAATTACACTAGACTTATTGAAGAGATTGGATGCGGATCTTGCTAAATTAAGTGCAAATGGTAGTGGATTTGGTTCTTCTGATATTGTTTATAAAGGTAATGTAAGCAAGTGGATTAAATTTGCTAATTCTCTTAAATTTAAATTAGCTATGGTCTTGGCTGATGTTGACCCTGCTACAGCTTCGGCTGCTGCAAAAGCAGTTGCTGCAGGAAACATAATTACTAATAATAGTGATAATGCATTGTTTGGTTACGTAGCATCACCTAATAATAATCCTGTTTGGGCTGATATTCCACCTGCAAGTTCAAGGAAAGACTTCGTGGCAGCAAGTACGCTTGTTGATCCAATGAATGCTTTAAATGATCCAAGAAGAGCAGCTTATTTCACTACTTCAGGTGGAGAGTTTAAGGGTGGTAGATATGGATTTAACAATATCTATGCTAACTTCTCTACTTTCAGTACTAAAGTTGGTGCAAATAACTTTCCTGGCAATATGTTGGATGCTGCTGAAGTTAATTTCCTATTGGCTGAAGCTGTAGAAAGAGGTTTTATCAGTGGTAATGCTCAGGATTATTATAATGCTGCAATCAAGGCTTCTTTTGATTACTGGGGTGTTGGCGGTTTTGATGATTATATAGCTCAGTCAGCAGTTAGCTATGCTAATACTGCATCATGGCAGGAGAAAATCGGATTTCAAAAGTGGATCGCTTTGTATAATAGACCATTTGATGCATGGACTAGTTGGAGATTATTAGACTTCCCTAAGTTAGTTAAACCAGATGCACCACTTGTACCGGAAATTCCTGTAAGATTGATTTATCCTATTGTAAATGCAGCCTTGAATGCTCAAGCAACTGCTGATGCAGCAACTGCGATCGGTGGTGATAATTCGGCTACTAAATTGTTCTGGGACAAGAAGTAAAATATAGATTTTCTTGTTTAATTTTTATAAGGGTGATCCATTTTTTGGGTTACCCTTTTTTAATGATTGAGAATACCGATTGATTTTGACAAGACAATTTTTATTATTGGTCGTGTAATACTCATTATATTTTTATATAAGGATCGGGCTATTTTGAATGAATAATGGGTATAAAAGGAAAGTCAACCGACTTATTTATGTGCCGGTATCTCGATACCTTTGACCCTTCGGTACATTTCGGTCGCATAACCGTCTGTCATACCGGATACGAAGTCAATGACACCCATGGTTTTTTCGTAGTAGCTTGTCTCAGCTGTAGCAAGATTGTACTGCTGTGGGATAAGCATCAGGCTTTTCTTTTGCATGGTAGTCTTTTTATCGGTAATCATGGCTTCGACAAAAATAGATAGGATCTCTGACATGACATTATAACCGGCTAATTCTACTTCAATGACGGATGGATGATTATAAATCTTTTGTATGGATATCTTCTCAATGTCGGCCAAGGTGGTGCAGGACTTATTAACTTCATCCATGAGTGAACTGTTGAAATTACCTGTAAGAATATCAGCTTTGTGTTTAAAGAAGATATCAGTAGAAGTATTGACTAAGGCATGGATGCACTTTGCACGTAGGAAAGAGACGGCTTCATTATCATCGGTGATTTTTCTAACGACTTCCTCTGTGCGCGTAGTGTTGACATCCAGTTCTGTCAGCAATTTGATGAAGTAGTATTCTATTTGATCTCTATTCAGAATGCCTATCCTATGAGCGTCTTCCATGTCGATAATCCTGTAGCAGATATCATCAGCGGCCTCGACGAGATATACAAATGGATGTCTGATTATCGATCCATCGCTTTGACGCAAATTAAATTCATCAATAATAGAGTCAAAGGCAGGCTTATCTGACTGAAAATACCCAAATTTTTTGCGATGAATCCACCTTTTGTCCACTTCATGTGCTGCACACGGGTATTTGAGAATCGAAGCAAGTGTCACCATCATTAGTGTATGTCCACCCGGTAGTCTGCCTTGGAAGTGATGTGTTAATAGGCGCAAGGCATTGGCATTGCCCTCAAACTGGATCAGATCTTCCCATTCCAATTTGCTAAAATGAGCTTTTAACGATTTTCCATTGATCGGGCGGTCAGCATTAGCTTCAAAGTAGTGACTGATGGCTTTCTCACCCGAATGCCCAAATGCAGGATTCCCCACATCATGCGCAAGGCATGCGGATGCTATCACGCCGGATAATTCGTATTGATAAAATGCTAAGGCTTCTGCGCTAAGTTCGTTTTGCAATTCGGAAGCAATTCTATTTCCGGCTATCAGTCCTAAAGACCTGCCTACAGAAGCTACTTCGAGTGAATGGGTGAGTCTATTGTGCACAAATACATTTCCCGGAAGTGGAAAAACCTGTGTTTTGTCCTGTAATCGTCTGAATGCTGACAAAAATATAATCCTGTCGTAGTCTCGAGTAAACTCAGACCTAAGATACTGTGATGTGGATGGCTGATAGCCAAATCTTCGATAGGATATACATGAACTCCAGTCCTTCATATGATGACAACATTAAAAATAGAAGTGCAATATTAATTAATTTTAGTTTAAAATGAAAATATTATTAATTTGGCGATCCCACCAGTATAATTTTCGTTGGTAAATGCGACAAACTTTGACCCACAATGCCGATCCCATTCGGTCAAGGTATTGATGTATTACATGCTGCCAAGCTCAAAAGTATCGGGAATAATATATGTTTTAACATTCTTTTAGGCTTAATGATATTAATTCTATTCATCGGTATTAATAATTTTTACATTATAAAATGTTGGAGGTGACGGATCTTTATATTTGAATTGATAAAAATAGCCGTTCTTATCGCAAAGCCCAATAATTGCTCCAGTATTACCATATTCAAATCCATCCATACCCTCCATGTGGGATAGCTCAAATGGAAGTATGTAACCCATAATATTATCCTTGAATATACGGAAAGCCTTTCCGAACTTCAATAAAGTAGTTGCTACATGCTCATTCCTTTTTAGCTCAAAAAAATCATCAATGAAAATTACTTTATTTTGAGATACGATATTTGTATTATTTCTTACCTCCAGATATTTTATGGTATCCATTTCATAATCCTTTAACCATCCGTATTTTATAACATCATTATAGATGTTCTGATGATTATTTTCTGAAATTATTAATGTATTCCCTTCAAAACCATGAATGCCATTCTGTGTAAGAATAAGATCAATGCAATTATTAAAAAAATACTGTTCCGACAATTTATTTTGACCTGAAAGCCCAGTATAAAGTATAACGAAAATTAATATATGAAGTGATAATTTCATAGACAACTGTTTAGTTGGTTGAATAATGGTTGTGATTATTTCCAAGAGTTATATAATGCCATATTATTGCGATGCAGACCAAAAGGGATACCTAATTCGGTCACTATTAGATATTTACTAAATCCATTTATAATTAAAGTTTTAAAATGGAAACAGTCCTTGAATGTTGCGGTACACATTAGGAAAACAAATACAATTAGTTTCATTTTTATTCAATATTTAAAGGATAGCTCATTTAAAAAATCAATCAATTTTTAATGCCCATTTTTGCTTTGGTTGAATCAGGAATACTGTTTAAATTGTGTTTCATCAGAGAATCTATTTTCATCATCCCACGTATCCTTCCTACACCCACTGATCAATAATCCGACTACAATCATACATCCTGCAATAAAATAATAAAATCTGTTCATAATGATTAACGATTAAAAGTTAAAAATAATTTCTGTATTCTACAAATATGCGATACAAAAATGCTTTATCGTCGCAAAGATGACATGTTTTATTATGAGTATCAATAACCCAAATGGGTACATTTTGACCTAAAGATTTAATATATTATCTATAATAGTTATATATATATATATCAAAACATTATATTTAAAAAATAAAAATGTATGTATTGCCTATATTTGGGTAAGGGTGAGGGTTAAACAGCCAGTTTTATGTAGTATGTATTTCTTTAAAGTTAATATCCTCTATTGGGCTCTTGATACATATTATATAGACTAAAGTATAACGGATGGATATATCTTGCGTGATAAATCCATCCGTTTAGGTTATTTTCTATTTTAATCTAAAAAAAGATTAAGTAAGTCGTTAGCTGATTATCTATTGTCCTGCTTAGCAAATACGCGCTTTAACAGGTCTGATGTTCTTTGAGAGATATCTGTACGGATACCGGCCTCTTTTTTCTCTACAAGACTAAAAAGACCTACTAATGCCTTTGATGTCACATAATCGGCAAGATCCGGGTTTACCTTAGTGATAAATGGAATTGAATTGTATTGATCGATGGCATCTTTCCATAAGTCTAAGGCACCAAATTTATTTAGAGAGTTGACCATTACAGGCTTAAATTCGTTGTAAAGTGGATTGTATGTCGTTCTGTGGAGATACTGAGTTGCAGCATTTTTATTTCCCATTAAGATATTCATTACATCATCAAAAGTCATTTGCTTGATAGAGTTAAGGAATA
The DNA here is from genome assembly GCA_964501555.1 of uncultured Aureispira sp. Lineage (GTDB taxonomy): Bacteria > Bacteroidota > Bacteroidia > Chitinophagales > Saprospiraceae > OLB9. Next base: position 241,780 of record CAZCTQ010000001.1, read on the forward strand.
TAGGCCCAGCTTTAGATGCAGCATCTTCGGCAGCTTGATTGATCTTTTTTATCGCTTCTTGTTCAAGATTAGAAAACCCGGGGATAAATTTTAATTTGTCTATAACGCCTTGTGCTTCCTGAGGTAGTACAATTTTATATATAGAATCATAGTAACCACCTTTTGCAGCCAGCGTCTTGACGCTTTGATCGACTCCTTTGTCTAAGGCTTCCTTGAGACCTGCAGCTATGTCAGCATTAGTAAGTGGCACATTTCCTACAGTGTTTAATATATTTTGCAAATCCTTAGGATCACATGAGATTAAAAGCAAGGAAGTCAAGATGATTGTTAAATATTTCATTGATTATTTGATTTTTAAATGAATTAATAGTAATAGCTTGACGATGTACCATAGACAAAGTCACTATGATACGGTCAAATTATGTGCTTTATTGTAAAAAATATACAGTAATTAGAATAGCGACTTAATGATTTGGTCCTCGCTGATACCTTCTGCTTCTGCTTTGTAATTACGCACGATACGGTGTCTCAGTACATAATTGGCAATAGCCTGGACATCTTCTTTGTCAGGGGAATATTTGCCATTGATCGCAGCGTGACACTTTGCGCCAAGCACTAAATACTGTGATGCTCTCGGACCTGCACCCCATGATATATAGTTGTTGACTTCGCTCGTTGCCTTTGCAGTATTAGGCCTAGTTTTGGTAGCGAGGCTCACGGCGTACTCTAGTACATTGTCTGCAATCGGTATCTTCCTGACTAATGACTGAAACTGTAAAATTTGCGTATCAGTTAGGATACTTTTTAGTGTATATTGTGCATTAGAAGTTGTACTTTTAACTACTTGGATTTCTTCATCATATGAAGGATAGTCCAGCGGAATATTAAACATAAATCGGTCTAACTGTGCCTCTGGTAGTGGATAGGTACCTTCTTGTTCGATAGGGTTTTGGGTAGCTAGCACAAAAAAAGGCTTTGGTAGTATGTGCTTGGTTCCGGCTACCGTCACCGAGCGTTCTTGCATGGCTTCGAGTAGAGCAGCCTGCGTCTTAGGTGGTGTACGGTTGATCTCGTCCGCTAATAATATATTAGTAAATAAAGGACCTTTATTGAATTTGAAATGTCGGCTTTCGTCCAGTATTTCTGATCCTGTAATATCAGAGGGCATTAAATCCGGTGTAAATTGTATGCGTTTAAAATCGAGATCGAGCGCATCGGCTATCGTACTTACTAATAAAGTCTTGGCAAGACCGGGAACACCTACTAACAAGCTGTGTCCATTGCTAAATAGAGAAATAATAACCGCCTTGACGACGTCGTCCTGTCCGATGATGACTTTCCCGATTTCTGATTTTAGTGCTTGATACGAGGCGGCCATCGCATCAACGGCCTCTACATCTGATCTGTATTCTGTGCTCATAATTATATTTTGCCTGATTTTTAAGTGTGCAAAGGTAATAATTGTACCACAAAAACGACTTTTTATAACATATTGTTTGATGTTTTTTAAAATATTAACTTTTATGCAACTTTTTTAGTATTCATTTAGTTATTATAATGATATCAAAATAGTATTAATTTAAAATAACAATTTTTATGAGTAATGAAAAAATAATCTCACCCAAATCAGGTTATATGATGCTAGTGATGGCTATAGCTTTGATAGCCATTTCGATTTTTTTATTTGTCGTTTTTGAAAATCCAATACCAGTTATTGGACTACTAGCGGGCTTCTTCATTTTACCCGGTTTTATAGCGATCGAACCGAATAGTTCACGTGTGCTGACCCTGTTTGGTAAGTATGTGGGGACGATCAATGAGTCTGGTTTTTTTTGGACAAATCCGTTTTATATGAAAAAAAAGATTTCATTACGGGCGTACAACCTTGAGACATCACAATTAAAGGTCAATGACAAGCAGGGTAATCCGATTATGATTGCTGCTGTGGTCGTATGGAAGGTCAGAGACACCTTTAAGGCAGCTTTTGATGTAGAGCAGTATAACAAATTTGTTGAGATTCAGAGCGAATCAGCTTTGCGTAAAATGGCTATGGAATACTCTTACGACAATTTTGAAGATGCGGAAGCCACGATTACATTGCGATCTAATTCTACTGAGATTAATGAGATGCTGGAACAGGAAATTTCCGACAGATTGGCAATGGCTGGTATCGAAGTCATCGAAGCCCGAATCAGTCACCTTGCCTATGCTCAGGAGATCGCCAGTGCCATGTTACAGCGTCAGCAGGCTACGGCCGTCGTAGCAGCACGTCATAAGATCGTAGAAGGAGCTGTAGGTATGGTAGAGATGGCATTAGAAGCGCTTAATCAAAAGGATATTGTCAATCTGGACGACGAGAAAAAGGCTGCTATGGTGAGCAATCTCTTAGTGGTGCTTTGTTCGGATAAGGCCGCTTCTCCTGTAGTCAATACCGGTACATTATATCAATAACAGATTCAAAATGTCAGAGAAAAAATCATTTGTATTAAGGTTAGATAAAAAATACTTCGACGCACTCGAAAAATGGGCGGCCGATGACTTTAGAAGTGTTAATGGTCAACTTGAATATATCATTGCTAAGGCATTAAAGGATAATAAACGCATCAAGCCCAAAGGCCAAGAATAATTGCTTTATGGAATTAGAGTTGGATAGAGTGGAAATAAAAAAAGGAGCAGACAATTTGTTTACTCCTTTTTTTATTTATTGAGAATGAGGATAAATTATTCTGATTTAAACACTGAGAAATCAAATAATAAAGAGAATCTCAACGTATTATCTAAAGGATTTGGAATTACCGATGTAGGCACTAAATAAGACAAGTCTATACCAAATACATTGTATTTAATACCCGCACCAACGGTAAAATACTGTCTGTTGCCTTTCTCGGCACTCTCCCAGTAATAACCAGCTCTAAATGCAAATTGATTGTCATACCAATATTCCAAGCCGGTGCTGACAGCTATTTCTTTTATTTCTTCTCTAAATCCTCCTTGAGCATCACTAAAAGAGCCTAATATACCGGAAAATAAAGATTTTTCACGATAATCGGCAATTTCATTTCCATTTTTATCCCATTCCGGATTTTTTATTGCGTTGCCGTTAGCATCTAAAATTGTGGAAGCAATCGGTGTAGGTACTAATAATTTATTTAAATCGACACCAAAAGTTAATGAATTGTGCTGGTCAAAGTCTAGTCTTATAGCCGTACCTACGCCTAGATTTGCAGGGATAAAGTCTTTAACAAGGTTATCTCTTGTATAAGATACTTTAGAACCGATATTGGTTATAGCTGCACCTAGGGAAAACTCGCCTTTGTAGCCCCATAAGGTACTTTTAGTTCTGTAGTTAACACCTAAATCGGCTGCAAAAGCTTTTGCGGTATTAATATCTATACCACTGACTTGTTGACCAGAGGCAAGATTACTAAAGATATATTTTCCGGTAAGAGATGCAGAAAAATTATCCCCGAGTTTTCTTGCATAAGCTAATGCAAATTCTCCTTCACGTGGTCTTCCTGTACCTAATGATCCTCCTTGTGCATCTGTAAAGTCTATATCTCCCAGAGAAAAATAGCGAATTGAACCACCTATAGCTGAGTTTTTATCTATTTTATAAAAACCGGATGTATATAATAAGAAGATATCATCTAGGTTTAGATTGGTCAGCCAAGGTGTATAGGTAATAGAAAAACCAGACTCCTGCTGAGAAAAAACTAAATTCGAAGCATTAAAATGCATGGAATTCGAATTGGGACTTAAGGCTACTCCCATGTCACCCATAGCACCGGATCGGGCATCTGGTGTGATCCGAAGAAACGGCATTGCAGTAAGCAAAGTATTGGAAACACAATTGCCATTATTATCAATTACACAACCCGTCTTTGGATTAAAAACCTGTGCCTGACTGAGCATTGGTATCATGATCAATAGGCTCAGATAAACACTTTTAATATTAAAATTCATATTCATCGTTTAAAAACTGGCGCAATATTACTAATTATATTTGTTAAATTGTATATTTATAACTTAATAAGTTTTTCAAATTTACTTTCTTTGCTGATGTTAAGCTCTTTTGAATGAATCATGACTTTATAGAGATACACACCCCTTGCCAGATTACTATCATAATCGTCTCTTCCGTCCCAGACGATATCATTAACTCTAAAACCGGAAGAATATTTTGTTTCAGTGATACTTTTTACTAATCTTCCTGTGATCGTGTATATATTTATCACGATATTGAGTTCGGTGTTGGGAAGGTTATGCTCAAATTGAAACTGGGTGTGGGTTGTAAATGGATTGGGGTAATTGATCACTCTTTTTAGGTCATTGTCATTGCGGTCTGCTACTACAAAATCAATGCGGGTTTCTGCCGAATTGCCGGATATATCCCAAACTTTTGCAGTGATATAGTGGTTGCCGGATGATAATTTATTAAGTGGAAATCGGACTGTTCCACTAGTATAGTCATCCTTTTTAGCTTCATAAAAGTCGTTTAAAACAAAAATACTTTTGTTGTCTCCATCCAGTATGGCCGTTATATCTTGTCCGATGGCATTTCCTGTAACATTGATACCTAAGTCATCCGACATTTTAAGTAATAATACCGGATTAGCATCAGTGATGCCACCCGAAACAAAGCCTTCATCATTCATAAAACCCATTAATTTAGGTGGTTGATTATCTACTGATAGATTTCGGGATGATCCACCGATCGGCAATTGGTCATAATATCCTGCTGCATCACGGCTTTGTTTGTCATGGGCATAGTAGGTGATGCGGCCGAATCCATAGCTATAATCTATATTTTTAGGTGTCCAGAAGGCAATAGACCATTTGCCATTAGTTACTGTAGCTGCTCCTTTAAAAAGAACGTTTTTATACATTGTAAAAGGAAAGACTGGTGAGGAAGCACCGTCATTGGAAAGAGTGCGCAATAGTGACTTTTTATCATAAACGGTTATAGAAATGGTGCCATTAAAGTCAGAAAGCAATTGATTGTTTTCATCACCTACAAACCCGGTAATCTCTATCTTTTGCAAACCAGATATAGTATCTTGTGGTAGGTTGGCATCTTTGCCGTTTATTTTTTCGGTAATGACATTGTATTTTGGCAAGGCCAGAGGAACAGATGGGTCTCCTATCAAGACAAATTTTCTTGAATTTATTCTAAAACCGGCATCATTTTGATACTTATTTTTTCCTTCTGTTAGTATATATCCTAATGTAGGTGATTTGCCGTTGACTTTTTTAAACATTTCCTCATGTGTTGCATTAGTGAGTTGCTTATTTGAATTAGTATATACAGCGCGGGTGGTTGTCATCAAAGCTATGGCACCTCCTTTAGGATTTAGTAAAGCATATTCTGCAGGACTCAGTTTGGCAGGATTGTCATATGCACCAAATGAGCAGGTAGCTGTGACAAACAGAGTAAGATTATCAATATTTGTCCAGCTCTCTATATCTGGTATGGTCAGTATTCGTTCCTGTGCCCAGCCTAGTGGGCCGCCATGGCCTAAGTAAGTCATAGCAAGCTGACCTTTAAATATATAATCGTTGATAGCTTTATTGGCTTCCGGGTATCTTTTCTCACCTGAGGTAGATACTTGCTTGTAGGCATCGATATATACTTTTTGCTGTGTCAATAGCGGAAAACGCTGTTCATCCTGTCTTGCTATATCGTCTGTATCTCTCAGATGTGTATTATAATCTTCATCATCACATACAAATCCGGTTCTAGTCCTCCAGTCACCTAAAGTAGCAGGATTTGTCTCGTAATAGATGATTTTGTCCACAACGTTTTTAGCCTCATCAGGAGTGCGTGCGGGAATCCTGCCGATATATATGTCTAGTCCGCCTCTAAGGCCAACACCTTCATTATCTCCTAATAATCCATAAAAATCATCGGATGGAAATCCATTAATGGGGTCAAGAGATTCGTCTGTTTCATATACAGGTACAAAATTTTCTCGTGGTATGCTCTTGTCTATCCCTTTGTAATCGTAGCTCCCATCACCGAATAAAAGTAAATATTTAAAATTTGGATTTCTGTATAATAGTAATTTGGCCATATCGCGTATGGCAGCCGGATCAGCCTTGCCGCCTCCAAATTCGTTATATATCTGTTCTGTTTCAGCCACGATTACTTTCAATCCTGATTGATTAGTACGGTAGGACGCTAAGCGCATTGCCTCGTTTTTAAAATTAGGATGGCATACTATAATCATATCTTCATTATCCATCGCATGGAGATTCTGATTAGGAATTTTACCCATAGCCTCCGGTATATAAGCACCTTTATCTAAGTGATGAGCTATGAATTCACGTACTTGTTTTCCAGTATTAAATATAAGTATATTATTGGAAACATTAATGGCAAATGGCGTAAAGGGATCGCTTACATCCCAGATGATTTCGCTATTACTTTGTCCGATACGAAAAGCAGCGATATTGTAATTAGAAGTATTTTTGTTTCTAAAAGACAATTGTCCGGTAGCAGGCATATTTAACTTCCTGCTATTGATAATTTGAATATAATCTAACCAACCCGTGATATCAATTGAAGCTTGTGGGTAGGTTACCACAACTTCCGGATTAGTATCCAATGTTTGAAAATTGCCATTAATTACTACACGTCGGGCATATAAACTTTCAAAATTGGTCGTATTGGTAGATGGGATGGTTTTTGAAAATGATCGATCACCAATCTTTAATGATATACTACTGCCGACACTTCCTCTTCCTGCAAATGCCATTTCAGTATATATGGTAGAGTCGGATACTAAATCTGTAAAGTCAAATGAAGAAGTATATTTTTTTTCCTTAATACTATTATAAATGTCACCATACCAGTCTTTGCCGGTACCTTCTGTAGCATTAAAGCTGCCCAGTAGATTGATTTTGTCTTCTTCCCATCTTTGTATCATGTCAAAAGAAGATAAGGTGATGTCAGGTGTAGCATTAACTACGGGCGATTGACTTACTCTCAGTCCATCTTCATTGTCTATTTTGATAAAATAGTAATTGAAGTCATCATAAATATTTTTATCAAATACGTATGATTTTGTATCATTATTATACGACCAAAGATCTGCACCTTCAGCATAAAATAGAATATAATCATTGGCATCAAATTTTCCGTCTGCCTCTCCGGATATAAAAATACTGAGTTGTTTGAGATCATCTTCTCGTGGGAGATTATTGGCTTCAGGAACTCTGCCGCCACGATTACCATAGATTTTAATTTTTTTTGGATTCAGGTTGTTAACATTTATACCAAGTTGATTTTCTAATAATGTTTTGTCTATTTTATATAATCCGGTTTTATTTACCTTGATTTTATAAATATCACCAGACGAAAGCACAGATTGATAAGTAGCATTAGGATTTCTTAAATGCGGTGAAGCAATTGTCCTATTTTGAAAATGGATTGTAAATTTGGTGATGATTTCTGCCTGAGTATTATTTATTTTTCGGATAGGGTTGATAAAAAGTTGTAATTGGTACTTATTGCGTATTTCGATAACATCTAAATTGTAAATATAATCGTCAGTAAGCTTTGACGATAAACTGTCAGTGATGCTGATGATTTGCGAAGCCTGAACCAAAAGCTGAGCTTGCTCAATAGATGTGTTTTTATAAGGTTGAGTGTAGGAAAAAGCCTGTACCTCTTCCAAGCCATCATTATAGACTCCATTATTATCTATAGTCAATACTCCTTTTTTAAAATCTGTATTATTCCATCTGATAGCCATTTGGATAATGTCGCTTTCTTGTGCATATATATTATAGGAAGCACTTACAATGAGTAATAAAATTGGAAATATTTTTTCTTTAACAATATTCATACTTATCTTTCTCTTAAACTTTATGATCTATTTTTGAATTATATATACAAAAATGATGCTTAATATTAATAAGAATATGTCTTTAATGTTTACTTTTTATAAAAAAATGTTAATCTTTTAGGACAATTTGATTTAAAACGAGCATCTTTGACTTTCTATTGTACCAAATGGTGAAAACTGAATATATGTCAGATATAAGACACAAATTGAATAAATGGTTTAAGCATAGGATATTTCTTGTAGGAATTATCCTAATAAGTAATATATTCCATATAGTAGGCCAAGATCCTGTATTTAGTCAGTTTTATAATGCACCTTTGCAACTCAATGCTGCATTTGCCGGTAATACCTATACGCCTATGATTGTATTAAACTACCGCAATCAGTGGCCAGGTTTAGGAAATATTTACACCACATACGCTGCGAGTTATGATCAATATTTTGAAAAGATACATGGTGGTTTAGGTGTGAGCTTGCTTACTGATAATGCAGGTGACGGCACACTCAAGACGACGGGATTGACCGGGTACTATAGTTATCGTATTAAGATTAAAGGCGATTTATATGTAAAGGGTGGGATAGAAGCAGGCTGGACAAATACCGCACTTAACTGGAGTAAGCTGCAATTCGGTGATGCACTTGAAGCGTTGCTGGATGGTACTACACCCGGCGGCACTCATGTTAATTCCGTAGAGACGCCGGCAGGGAAGCTTTCTTTAAATCAAATCAGAGTGGGTGCAGGTTTTTTGTTATACAATCCAAATTATTATTTTGGTGTAGCTTTCAAAAATATCAACAGCCCGGATCTTTCTTTCCTATCCAATTCATTTACTAATTCGGATCAGCTGATTGAAGTGCCGGTGAGAACATCCCTCCATGCAGGTGGTCAGGTAGTTTTAAAACCTGGCAATAAAAACAGAATTGGAACGTTTTTATCTCCAAATATTATGTGGCAAAGGCAAAAGGGCTTTAATCAGATAAATTTGGGTGCCTACCTTTCGGTAAATAGTGTACATGGCGGGCTGTGGTATCGGCATACCATCCATAATAGTGATGCTTTGATTGCATCCTTTGGTGTCAGGATGGACTACCTCAGACTAACATATAGTTTTGATCTGACAATGTCAAAATTAGGGCTTAATCAAGGGGGTAGTCACGAAATAGGAATCGGTCTAAATTTTGATTATTTATATCCAAAAAAACAGAACTATAATGACTGTTTTCAGATATTTCGGTAGAATTTTTAAAAAAAAGCGATAAAAATTGGTTTTTTTTGTTAAAATAATTTGCACTGTTCAAATTATGCCTATATTTGGGGCGCTAAAATTGTAAAATTAGAATATCAATCAATGAAAAATTTAATTAATCCATTAAGCTTACTGGCAGTTGTAGCCATATTATTGACTTCCTGCAGTAAAAAGGAAGAAGTATCATCTTCCACAGGATGGAAGTATAATGACCCACAGTGGGGCGGCTTTGAGAAAAAGGATTATGAGGGACAAGTAAATGGTCCGAATCTTGTACTCGTAGAAGGTGGTACATTTAATATGGGGCTTACCCAGCAGGATGTAACCTATGAATTTAATAACGTACCTAGGAGAGTTACCGTTTCTTCTTTCTATATGGATGAGACAGAAGTATCCAATATTAACTATAGAGAGTATTTGTATTGGTTAAAAAATCATTATGTAAGTTATCCTGAGGTATATAGAAAAGCACTTCCTGATACTTTGGTATGGAGAGAAGAGTTAGCTTTTAATGAGCCATTGGTTGAGACCTATTTTAGACACCCTTCTTATGATGATTATCCAGTAGTCGGTGTTAATTGGCTTCAGGCCAATGACTTCTGTAAATGGAGATCTAATAGAGTTAATGAAATGATCCTCGTAGAAAGAGGCGTTCTTAATCTTTCACCAGATGGAAAGGATTCTGATGTGTTTGACACAAAAGCTTATTTAACAGGTCAATATCAGGGAAATGTAAAGAAAAACTTACCTAACCTTGCAGATGGTGGTGAGCGTCATGTATTGTTTGATGACGGTATTCTATTACCGGATTATCGACTCCCTACTGAAGCTGAGTGGGAATATGCAGCACTTGCACTTCAGGGCAATCAACCTACATCAGAGGACGAAGTTTACTTAGATAGAAGGATTTATCCATGGAATGGCAATACAGCAAGATACAAAAAGAGAACTAAAAACCAAGGTAGAATCCTAGCTAACTTCAAGAGAGGTCGTGGTGACTATATGGGATTAGCTGGTAATCTGAATGATAATGCATCATTCTGTGCTCCTGTACGTTCTTATTTTCCTAATGATTTCGGTCTTTATAATATGGCAGGTAACGTTAATGAATGGACATTAGATACCTACCGTCCTACTACGTCATTAACATTAAATGATGTTGAAAATCATGACTTGAACCCTTACAGAGGTAATCAGTTTCAGCAGTTGATCCTTGATGAAGAAGGTAAGCCAATCGAAAAGGATTCTCTCGGTAGCTTGAAGAACCGCTATGTAGATAATGAAGAAGCAAGAGACAGAGAAAATTATAAGAAAGGTGACCTTAGAGATTATGATGACGGTGACGCCGATTATGTAAAATATCTTTACGGAGAAACCACTTTAGTAAGTAATAAGTCTAAAGTATATAAGGGTGGTTCATGGGCTGATAGACTATTTTGGTTATCACCAGGTGCACGTCGTTATAAAGATGAAGATAAAGCAGACAGAACTATCGGATTTAGATGTGCTATGTACCGCGTAGGTGGTCAAGCAGGTAATGAAGATGTCGGTGGTAACAACTTCAAAGAGTCAGGTAAGAATATTAAAAGAAGATATAAATAATTGATTTTTATTGTAAATCTTTAAAAAATGAACCCTTGCATTTTGCAGGGGTTTTTTAATTTATGGAATTAGCACAAATATATCATTGCTGGAAAATGTCTAAAGGCATTGCTACGGACACTCGTAAATTGCAATCCGGTCAAATGTTTTTTGCATTGAAAGGCGACAATTTTGATGGTAATAAATTTGTGAATGTCGCTCTTGAAATGAATGCATCTTATGTAGTAACTGATGATCCAACTTTTGCACAAAGTGAAGATGTCCGTATCATTAATGTAAGTAATGTACTCGATACTTTGCAGGACTTAGCAAGATATCATAGAGATAAATTAGATATCCCTGTATTGGGCATTACAGGATCAAACGGCAAAACCACTACCAAAGAGTTGACAAGAGATGTCCTATCCAAAAAATATCGCGTACTCGCTACTGTTGGCAATCTCAATAACCATATTGGTGTACCTCTGACCGTTTTGTCTATTGACGAAACTATAGAATTTGCCATAATTGAGATGGGCGCTAATCATCAAAATGAAATTGATATGCTTTGTCATATTGCCAAGCCCAATTACTGTATGATTACTAATATTGGCAAAGCCCATCTTGATGGTTTTGGTGGTGTGGAAGGTATTAAAAAGGGAAAATCAGAATTGTATAGATTTGTTGCTTCTACAAACGGTTATATTTTTGTAAATGAAGAAGATAAGGTGTTAAATGAATTAAAACCTGACTTCGCTAACCTGATTTCATATCGATCTTCGGAAATATTGCAATTAGCGGATGATCACGAAATGTTGATCTATATGAGTAATGAAGAGCAATACATCACACATTTATATGGTACATATAACCTTTCAAATATAGCCTTTGCGATTGTGTGTGGCAGGTATTTTGGTGTGGAAGAGACTAGTATTCATGAGGCAATATCATCCTATATTCCAGGTAATAATCGATCGCAAATATTGAATTATAAAGGCAATCGGATAATCCTTGATGCCTACAATGCTAACCCTTCGTCTATGAAGGCAAGTATCGAAAGTTTTGTTAAATTAGGTGGTGATCAGGTAGTAGTAATAGGTGACATGTTTGAACTGGGTGAATATAGTAAGGAAGAACATTTACATCTTATGGATTTGATTGAGACATATTCTTTTACAGATGTGATTTATATAGGCAATATATTTTATAGCCTATCGAGCGGCAGACCAGGTCACTTTTTTAAACACACTGATGAAGCGAAGTTATATTTTAATAACCAGAATTATCAAGATAAGACCATATTGCTAAAAGGATCAAGAGGTATTGCTGTCGAAAGGATTTTAGTTTAATAATTCAAAAACTTATCAATCCTATCGGTAGGCTCTGCGTTGTTGACACATAACTCATATTCTTCATAGCTACAAGCAAGATATTGGGGGTTTTCATCCGTTGATTTTTCTACCCACCATCGGTGTGTCAAATTGTTTTTGACAAAGAGAAAATCATTTGATGACTCTGGATTGGTGATAATAAATTGACTATAATCCTGATTAATAGCTGGATGATCATGATTATGCTGTAGATTCATACCTTCGGCAAAATACCATAATGCTTCGGCTATAAGTTTGGCTGCATCTGATGATGTACCGGTATTGTATGACTTTACAATGATTGCTTTAAGATTATTGGCCGTACCGGCATATTTCAATAATTGGCATATTTCTTCGGCATTTAGCCCTGTGGGTAGTGCTCCGTCAATATCACGACACTCAGAGGATCTCATTGCATTTAGATTGAAATGCAATAGGTCGCAGTCCCTAATGATCGGTTCGGCTAGATATGGATAGGTGCGCATTTTTCCAAGGCTGAGCGCATTGTGATAATTCTCTTCAATTTCATAAATATCATCCAATTCACAGAGATGTCGCTGGAAAGCAATAAAATTATTATTAACAAATCGACTTTCATTAGCAATATTAGTGATTTTATTAGATATCTGATAGAGATTTTTATTTAATAGACTGGCTACATTCCCGAATATGTCTATTTCAATTCCTATAATGAATGGAATAATTCCCTTTGAATTAAGATATTGAATTAGGTCAACAATTACTTTCGATTCTAATCCTTCGACTGTGCCAGCGTCATAAATAGTGATATTTTTAAAATGATTCTTAAAATTATCTATACTTTTGCGTACATTTGACGAAAAAGTTGAAAAGTCTGTAATAAATGCAATTCCTTTGTTATTAAAAGCAAAATTGTCATTACCTATATAATTTGTTAATGTAAAAAAGGAATTATTGTCTCTTGCTACTGGCTGGAGTGAAAATTTATTTTCAGACATTTCTTTATATATTAAAATTTTCACAAAGATATAAAATATTAATAAATAGAAAATTAAATTTAATAACCGAAATGGAATTGGACGAAAAATTTGAAAAATTGTTGAAAGACTACACATCAAAAAAACCGGAAATCGTATATGAATGGAATGATACTGAGACAACTGCCAAAGGATGGGTTGTAATTAATTCTTTAAAAAATGGTGCCGCTGGAGGCGGAACAAGGATGCGCAAAGGTCTGACTATGGATGAGGTTGTAGCACTTTCCAAAGTAATGGAAATTAAATTTGGAATTAGTGGGCCATCTATAGGTGGTGCCAAGTCTGGTATTGATTTTGACCCAAATGATCCTCGCAAAGATGAAGTACTAAAGCGTTGGTTTAAAGCTGTTTACCCTTTATTGAAGATGTGTTACGGAACTGGTGGAGATCTGAATATAGATGAACTTAAAGATGTAATACCCATGACTGAGCCGCTTGGTTTGTGGCATCCACAGGAAGGTATCGTCAATGGACACATCAGACCAAATGAAGGTGAGAAAATTCGGATCATCAACCAGTTGCGAACCGGTGTATCGAAGGTAGTAACAGATGATCGATATGTGCCGGTATGTGATAAGGAATTTGCAATAGCGGATATGGTGACGGGGTATGGCGTGGCTGAATCGATTCGTCATTTTTATCATATTTTTCACAATGAAGATTTGCATGGAAAAAGAGTCATTATACAAGGTTGGGGGAATGTCGCAGCAGCGGCAGGTTATTATCTTTCAAAAATGGGTACGATTATTGTTGGTATTATAGATAAGGATGGTGGATTAGTAGAACCTGATGGCATGCAGGGAGAATTGATCCGAAATCTTTTTATTTCTAAAAGAGGTAATACACTTAATTGTGACAAACTTGATTTTGATACGTCAAATAAACAGCTTTGGGATATTCCTTGTGATATTTTTATACCGGCTGCAGCGTCAAGATTGGTATCATCAGATCAGGTGGAGCGTTTATTAAAGGGTGGATTAAAAGTAATCGCCTGTGGTGCAAATGTACCTTTTACTGATGATGAAATATTCTTTGGAGATACAGCTAAATCAGTTGATAAAAGAATTTCTTTGATACCTGATTTTGTTGCAAATTGTGGTATGGCTAGAGTTTTTGCGTACTTAATGCAAAAAAATATTAAAATCACAGATGAATCAATTTTTGAAAATATTTCAAACATAATACATCGCTTTTTGAATGACTTATATATAATAGATAAATCACATTTGAATATAAGTAGAAGGAGTTTGGAAAAAGTTATCAAAATTAATTAATAAAAATATAAACAATAAATCTAAAAATATTTTTAACTTTACAAGATATTAGAATACTAACAAAAATTTAATCCTATGACTATCAAAACAAAATTAATTGGATTGTTTTTTTTAATGGGTTTTTACAGCTTGAATGCTCAGGAAACCATAAGTGCAATTCCGACGAATAGTACTGATACTGAAATTAAAACAGAAAAATCTGTTTTCCCCCCAAAACCAAAAAATGCTTGGGAACTTGGCGTACATGGAGGTCACTTTTTTATAGATGGTGATGTTGATTCAAGGATTCCAGGTGGTTATGGAGTAGGGCTGCATTTGCGTAAAGCAGTCCATTATGCTTTTTCAGTAAGAGCTGACTTTATGTATGGTCAGGCAAGAGGTTTAGATCCTCAAATGTGGTCTCATTCGTCTAAAGGAGGAGGTTTGGTGGAAGATGTTTTTGCACCTTATGCAAATCAAGATGGATGGTTTCCGGCATATAAAACTTCTTACGGATATTTAGCGCTCCAGGGGATATTGAACATTGGTAATATTTTGTTCCATAAGGAAAATAACAAATGGAATATTTATACTGGTTTGGGTGCGGGGTTAAGTAATTTTGATACTAAATTGAATCTTTTAGATGCTAATAATCAACCATATAGCGGGCTGAGAGCTATTGCTACTTCAGGAAATTTTGACACAAAGGCTGGACGTAAGGCGATAAAAGATAAAATAGACGCTATTTATGACAATACTTATGAAACTCAAAGTTGGGAGAAAAAGGGTATCTTTCGACTCGGTGATAAAACTAATATCCACGTAGTGTTTACAGCGTCTGTAGGTGTTTCAAGAAAGCTAAGTAAGAGGATTAATTTAGGTATTGAACACCAGGTTATGCTTGAGGATAATGATATGCTGGATGGTATTCGATTCAGGACAGCCTATGACCAGACAAATAATAATGATATAGGTCATTATACAAATCTTAGGCTTGGTATCAATTTAGGAAGCTTTGACAAAGTAACCGAGCCATTGTATTGGTTAAATCCATTAAAGTATCAAATGGATGACATAGCTGAATTGAAAGCAAGACCGGTATTTGATCTTACCGATTCTGATGGTGATGGTGTTATAGATATGCTGGATCAGCAACCAGATACGCCCATGGGTGCAAGGGTTGATACTAAAGGTGTAGCTTTAGACAGTGATGGTGATGGAATTCCAGATTATAAGGATAAAGAGCCATTCTCACCTGCTGGCTTCCCAGTTGATAAAGATGGCGTAGCACAGGTTAAGTGTTGTATCACTATGGATGATGTCAATAAAGCTATTGATATGAAGATGGCCTCATCTAAATCTGATTGTGGCAAATGGTTCTTACCTATGGTTCATTTTGATCCTGACAAAACTAACGTTAAGCCAGAATACTACGGTAATTTACACCATGTTGCTACCGTTATGAAAATGTGCCCGGATCTTTGTATTTCTGTTACAGGATACTCTGATATCAATAGTAAGAACAAAAATAAGGATGCCTTATCTTATGCTAGAGCAGAAAATGTGGCTGACTACCTAGCTTCTAAATACGGTATAGAAAGAAGTCGTATTAAAGTCGGATACGCAAATGATGTAAACCCTACCTTTAAAAATAATAAGGGAGAAGGATACATGAGCAGAAGAGTAGAAATTAAAGTTTGTGGTACTGGTGATGCTCAGATGACTAAACCGGAAGGAGCAGATAAATATAAAGATTCTGGAAAGAATAGTGGCGACTCAGGTATGGGGTCAGGTTCTGGAAAGACTGGAAAATTTAAAGGAGATAAAAATTCTGGATATTAATTTATAATAATTTAAAGGTTTTTGATAATAGTCGGAAAGGGAATTGTGTCTTGCAATTTCCTTTCTCTGTTTAATAATATAATGTCATCCATATCTGACTATTTTTGATGCCTAACTATAAAATTCTTTGGTAGAATGCATAGCTATTACATTGGATAAACTTGCATCTCCAGCGTTATTTTCTATATATAGTCTATCTAATCCAAAAATACAATTATTTGATATAAGTTGGCTACAGCGGGTGTTGTATCATTCGTGGAGGTAATATGGTGGAATGTCAAAAAAAAATTATTATAAATTTTATCATAAAAGCTTTTTGATTTGAGGGATAATTGTATCTTTGCACCACTTTTTAAGTAATTGTACTTTGAAATGCGGGTGTGGTGAAATTGGTAGACACGCCAGACTTAGGATCTGGTGCCGCGAGGCTTGGGGGTTCGAGTCCCTCCACCCGCACTTTTTTTAGATCATAGTTCAAAGCTACATGTTATTGATCTAATAGTAATGTCCAGAAATTATTCCTTAATAAATATTAATTGTTATATATGCGTATCGTAAGAAAGGATGCAGACGCTTTAAATACTACTATAGAACTTACTATAGAGCCAGCAGATTATTTGAATGAATTTGATCAGCAGTTAAAAAAATTAAAAAATCAGGTTCAGATTAAAGGATTCCGAAAGGGCATGACACCTACACCAATGCTTAAAAAGATGTATGGCAAATCTGTTTTTTCTGACGTTATTAATGAAGTTTTGCAAAAGGAGCTTTTTGGGTATCTCGATGCAGAAAAGATAAAATATATCGGACAGCCACTACCTAATAAAGAAGACAATACTATTATCAACCTCGATATCAACGATAAAACTAAAGAATATACCTTTAGTTTTGATTTAGGTCTGTTGCCGGATTTTGAAGTTAGTGGGGTAAACACAACAGATACATATATATATTATAACGTCGATATACCTAATGCGATCGTAGAGCGAGAAATGTTAGCTATACAGCGTCAGTTTGGTAAGCAAATCACAGTCACTGAAGATATTGACAGAAACGATATGCTTAAGCTTGAAGCTAAAGAACTTGATGGCGCAAATATTAAAGAAGGAGGATATGAAACTGATTTTTCTATTTTAGTTGAGTTGATTCACGATAAGGCATTGCAAGAACTTTTTATGACAAAAAAAGTTGGTGATGAATTAGATGTGGACGTTTATAAATTAGAAGACAAAACGAGAGATCATATCAACAAGTACATTTTAAAATTGCCTGAAGGTGTAGAAACTGGTGATATGTACAGAGTAAAAATTACTGAAATCAGCCGTATCGAGCCGGCGCCTTTGGATCAGGATTTATTTGATAAGTTGGGTGCTGATATCTCTGATGAAGAAGGATTTAGAGCGTTTGTGTATAAAGATATAAAATCTTACTATGATGGACAGGCTACAAACTATATGAACCGTGACATTATGGACGCTTTATTAGATGGTAATAAAATCGAACTGCCAGAAGCATTTCTAAAGAGATATCTTAAGGAAACTAATGAAAATGTAACATCAGATATTATAGATAATGAATATGATGCCTTTGAAAAGAATATGAGATGGACACTCATTAAAGGTGATTTGATAAAGAAATTTGATATTCATGTGTCTGAAGCTGAAGTTAGAAGAAGTATGACGGATTCTGTTTTGTCTTATATGTATAAATATGGTCAGATGGATCCGAATTTTATTGATTCTACAGTGAGCCGTTTGATGGAAGACAAAGAGCAGGTGAATAAAGTGTTTGAAGAATTGCAGGCTGACAAGTTATTTGTAAAAATTGATGAAACCATTCAAAAGCAAGAAACAGATATCTCATATGATGACTTTGGTCAAAAAGTAAGAGAGTTAAACGAAAGTCTTAACAAAATGGATGTTTAGGGTGTTATAGATGTATCCTTAGATTGAACATAAGGATATTTTTAATGTTTAATCACCATAAACAATCAAAAATTTATGTATTCGCAAGACGAGTTTAAAAAATTTGCTGTAAAGCACCTGGGTATGAGCAGTATGCATCTTGAAAAATATATGCAGACATCAGTACCTAATATAAATGATTTTACCCCACAGGTTATAGAAGAAAGACCTATGAATATCGTAGGAATGGATGTGTTTTCCAGACTCATGATGGATAGGATTATATTTTTGGGAGTTCCTATTAATGATTATGTGGCTAATGTAACGCAAGCGCAATTGCTCTTTTTGGAATCAACGGATCCTAAAAGGGATGTCCAGATGTTTATAAATAGCCCGGGAGGATCCGTGATAGCCGGGATGGGTATCTATGATACGATGCAATATGTAAATCCTGATGTGGCTACGATATGTACGGGTTTAGCAGCATCTATGGGCGCCGTGCTTTTATGTGCCGGAAAAAAAGGTAAGCGAACATGCTTGAAGCACTCCAGAGTGATGATACACCAACCATCCGGAGGTATGCAAGGACAGTTTACAGATATGGAGATTTCTTATAAGTTGATTAAGCAATTAAGAGGTGAGCTCTATGACATTATGGCGTTTCATACTGGTAAAACTTTTGAAGATATCGAGCGGGATTCTGACAGGGATAACTGGATGACAGCCAATGAGGCAAAGGATTACGGTTTGGTTGACGAAGTTTTAGATAGAAAGCCAAATTCTGAGAAAGCTTAATTAAGAATATAAATTAAATAGCTTTATGGCTAAGTATAAGGAAAATATCAAATGCTCATTTTGTGGCAAGGATAAGCGAGATGCGCTGATCCTTATTGCTGGCATCGATGGTCATATTTGTGATACTTGTATCGAGCAGGCTTATGAAATTGTCAATGATGAAATCAAGGGAAATGCTAAGACAACACCCGAAAAACTAAACTCAAGCCTAGCAAAAAATATTACTCCAGCGCAGATTAAGACCTTTTTAGACCAGTATGTTATTGGTCAGACAGATGCTAAAAAATACCTATCTGTGGCTGTCTATAATCACTATAAGAGACTAAACCATATCTCGGATAGTGATGTAGAAATTGAAAAGTCCAATATTATTTTTGTAGGCGAAACAGGAACAGGAAAGACTCTACTGGCTAAAACGATTGCACGCTTTTTAGATGTGCCTTTTGCTATTGTGGATGCAACAGTTTTTACAGAAGCCGGATATGTGGGTGAAGATGTAGAAAGTATGTTGAGTAGGTTACTACAGGTCTGTGATTTTGATGTAGATGCCGCACAGAGAGGTATTGTTTATATTGATGAGATAGATAAAATCGCTCGCAAAAGTGATAATCCATCTATTACACGTGATGTTTCTGGCGAAGGTGTTCAGCAAGCTTTACTTAAATTGTTGGAAGGTACAGAGGTTAATGTGCCACCTCACGGTGGAAGGAAACACCCAGAGCAAAAAATGATTAAAGTGGATACCTCCAATATCCTTTTTATCTGCGGCGGGGCTTTTGCCGGTGTTGAAAAGATCATATCTAGAAGGCTCAATACGCAAATAATCGGTTATAATCACGAAGAGAAGGAAGTGATTGATATGGACAATATGCTTCAGTATATCACACCACAGGATTTAAAAAATTATGGTCTCATACCCGAATTAATCGGCCGACTACCAGTACTTACTTACCTCGAACCATTAGATAAGGCGATGCTGGTTTCTATATTAACTGAGCCTAAAAATGCCATTATCAAGCAGTATCAAAAACTATTCGAATTGGAAGGTATTCAGTTAACTTTTATGCCTGAGGCTATTGATTTTATTGCCGAAAAGGCTATAGAATATAAGCTTGGTGCACGTGGATTGAGGTCTTTATGTGAGGCTATTCTTACAGATGCTATGTTTGAATTGCCTTCTCAAAAGGATATCAAAGAGTTTGTTGTCGATAAAATATATGTTGAGGATAAGCTAAATAAGAGTGGTATTAAAAAATTAGCTGCTTGATTTTAAAACACAGCTTGCAAACAATATTTAAAGTCCATTCGTTATATAATGATGAATGGACTTTTTTTTTAAATTTTAGATCATCACTTCATGAAAGTAAACATTGCATTTTTTCTTCTTTTTGGATTTCTTACATCGTGTGCACAAAAGCAGGCAAGTCCGATTGCAATTCAATCAGACCAAGGTGTCACTAACTATTTTCAGGATAATGTAAAGCTCAAGGTAGCCACTTTTGCAGGTGGTTGCTTTTGGTGTACTGAAGCTATTTTTGAAGATATCATAGGTGTGCACGAGGTGATTTCCGGATATTCGGGTGGTAAAGAGGAAAATCCCACCTACGAGATGGTCGGAAGCGGCAGGACAAATCATGCTGAATCTTTTCAAGTGTATTATGATCCAATATTAGTTTCTTATAAAGATCTGGTGCGTGTATTTTTTGCATCAATCGACCCCACGATGGTCAATGGACAAGGCCCGGACAGAGGTACGCAATACAGAACCATAGCCTTTTATAATAACGCAGAAGAAAAGCAAATCATCTTAGATAAAGTCAAGGAGATGTCAAAGGAGTACGTTGAGCCCATAGCAACGCAGATATTGCCTTTTGAAAAATTTTATGAAGCAGAAGATTATCATCAAAATTTCGTCAAGCGCAATCCTAATCAAAGATATGTACGATACGTCAGCATTCCTCGTCGTACTGAAACATTACAAAAAGTATCAGATTTAGTAAGAAAGAAATAGTATTAAGTCTTTTTTATCGGGTAAATATACCATCTACCTTTCTATGAATATGGAGTGGATTCCTTTCTTGTAACTCCGCTGGTAGCAAATAGTCCGGGCAATCTTGATAGCAGATAGGACGTACCCATCTTTTGATGGCATCCATTCCTACCGAAGTAAATCTTGGATCTGTCGTAGCAGGGTAGGGACCACCGTGAACGGTCGCATTACCCACTTCTACACCTGTCGGTGTCATATTAAATACAATACGACCGGCAATATTCCTTGCTATATTTACTAAGGAAGCATGCGCTTTTAAGTCAGCTTCTGTGCCCATGATACTAGTCGTTAACTGGCCATTGAGCCTTTCCCAAATGCGGATTAGCTGTGCCTCATTTTCACAAACGACTACCATCGAATACGGTCCAAATACTTCCTCATGGAGCCTTGGATTAGCCTCAAATACAGCGCCCTCCACTTGGACAATAGCTAGATCTGCAACAAGATCATCTTTATTTTCTCTGTGATAGACTTGCTTCACTCCTTTGGTTGTCAATACTCTTTCTAAGCCTTTTTTGTAATTTTGGTGTATGCCTTGGCTTAGCATTTTATAATTTTTCTTTTGAGCTAAGTTTTGGGCTAATAGTTGGATATATTTGTCCAAGGCTTCACTTTTTACAGCTAATTGTATTCCTGGCTTGGTACAAAACTGTCCGATACCCATAGTAATAGAATCTGCAAAAGCCTTTGCCCAGGACTCAGACTGAGTTTTAAGTATTTCCGGAAGCCAGATCACCGGATTGATGCTGCCCATCTCTGCAAATACAGGAATAGGAATTTCTCTATGCTGAGCATAGTCAAATATAGCACGCCCTCCGTGCAAACTACCTGTAAATCCTACTCCTGCAGTAAGTGGATGTTGTACAAGTAGTTTTCCTGACTCAAATGAGTCTTCGGTTAACAATTGGAAGGTAAATTTTGGTAAATTATGCTTGTCTATAGCTTTATCAATGGCCTTTGCTATGAGCGAAGATGTGGCTGGATGAAGCGGATGCCCTTTGACCACAACTGGACAACCTGCTGCCAATGCTGATGCTGTATCACCGCCTGGGGTCGAATAGGCTAGAGGAAAATTTGAGGCACCAAATACTACAATCGGACCTAATGGGATTAACATTTTGCGCATTTCCGGCTTTGGAAGTGGTAAACTTTCGGGTTGACTGTGGTCTATGACGGCTTCTACCCACGAACCTTCTTCGACCAAGTCTCCAAACATCTTGAAAACATTACATGTTCTTGCTCGTTCACCTATAAATCTTGCAATAGGTAGATTAGATTCCCTTGCAGCGGTTTCTAATAATTCATCACCGAGCGCTTCTATTTCGTCGGCTATGGTATATAAAAATGCTTTTTTGTCTTTTCCTGAACAGAATTGATAGGATTGGAAGGCATCGTGAGCCTGTTCCATGACTTGATGGATATGGTCTTTCATTATGAATTAATTTTTCTAAGTCTTTAAAATATGATGAAGCATCGTGAGCAGCCGATTTTTAAGAACTTTTGGCTATGGATGTTTTTATGTAACAAATTAAAATGCTATTTAGATCACAATGTAGTTGGCCTTTTACCAATTTTTTTTTGTTGAAAATGCTTTGTAAATAGGCAAAATGAAATAATACTTTACCAACAATATATCTAAGATAGGAATAAAAATCAGCATGTCCAGACTTTGCAATTTTTCAAACCATTTGTAAAGTAATAAAATTTGAAGTATCCATTTGATGAATAGTAAAATTAAAATAGATTTAGGCGCAAAAATGCCTATTAGTACGCTTGATATTGCCCCGGCATAAAAGACCATTTGAGAAAATGCAAAAACAAAAAGTAGTACCTTGTGTATCAGCTTGAAATGTGGTGCTGTGGTAATATGTCTGGATTTTTGACGTAAGAAACTAGTTATACTTTCTTTTGAAGTGGTATATACAAAACTTTCAGATTCCAGATTTACTACTGTATTCGTTTTGTTAGCACCTTGTTGGATAAGTAGGTCGTCATCACCGGAGGCGATGTCTATATGGTTTTGGAAACCACCTATCCGATGGAAAAGCGATTTTTTATACATTAGATTACGACCTACAGCCATATATGGAATGCCCGAAAGTGTATAGGAACTATACTGGATAGCAGTCAGGATTGTTTCGAACCTTGAAAACAAGTTGACGAGATTATGATTTCTACTCATTGGACTTATGCCTATGACAATTTCGATTTGAGGCGAAGCAATCATTGCCATAGCCATTGATTGAATCCAAAGTTTGCTAGTAATGGAACAATCGGCATCAGTAAGTAGGATCAACTCATTTTTAGCTGCATGAATGGCCTGTGATAAGGCTTTTTTCTTTCCTGGTATATTTTCATCGGCTGAAAGCACTATTAATTTTAAGTCACGAAATGAGTGTAAATTTTCCAATGTTTTATCATTGCTAAAATCATCTATGACGATGAGCTCAAAATCAGGATAATCTTGGCTGAGGATTTGGGATACTACAGTGGAAATATTGTTTTCTTCATTTTTGCAAGTGATGATGACGGTTACAGGCAGCAACCTTATTTGTGGTGGCTGTTTGGGTTGATTATATAGATTTAGAGCATAGCGAAACCATATCCCATACAGCAGACTGATGGATAGCGATAGTATAACGCCCACAAAAAGTAAATTTGTCAACATAAAAAAAGGTCATCTCTTTTGTAAAAGAGATGACCTAAAGGTATGATTTTTATCTATTATGATTAGATTTTATTAAATTTATGTGCGTAAACACCATCTTTTGTGCGTACATTAAGGAAGTAGATACCTGATGTCAAAGACGATACATTGATAAAGTTAGCATTGTTGCTAATATTGCTAACTTGCTTACCCATTAAGTCAGTGATGAACAACTGAAAGTCCACACCATCTTTAATCTGTAAATCGACATTAAGTATATCTGCTACTGGATTAGGATATACTTTAAGTCCTTCTACAAATGGCTGATCTTCTAAACTAGTTGTAAAGTCAACACTCAAATAAATCTTGTTGCTTGCCCCAAAATTGAAATCTGAATATAATTTAGGTTTGATAACCTCACCTTTGTTATTTAGAAATACAACACCTGGTACTGGATGAGATTCACCAAAATAAGGAAATCCATCTTCATATTGGTCTTTGATGGTCATTGTCAGACAATCGACATCATTGTTTTTAATAGAAAGATCATATCTAAACTCTTTATTTGCATCCGGGCCACCACCCCCAAAAGAGTCAGCTGTACCAGCTCTATATGCAGGCTGATTGTGTATTACTCTGTTTTTGTTATCTTTAATATCCCAAGAAGTTTCGGATGGGTAAAAATCGGTAGTAAACAACACGGTAAAATCTTTTTCAGTCGTAAGTGGACGGATCAGGTATGCAGTAAGCTCAGTATATTTAGGATCTTTAATTTTGACATCGTCAATATCCTCTAATTTTATTTTTACCTCGGTAGTTGCATTTAAGGTCTTATTGCCAAAATTTAAAGAAACTTGCTTGAATACTCCTAAAGGATTATTAAATGAAACCAAAGATTCTTGTCCATTGTATGAAATGGAAGCATTTAAAGAGTTGATGTCAGATGTCCCCATATTGATTATGGTAGGACGCTGAGCAAATATCGTTGTTTTACAAAAAGTCTTATCACTAAGTCCCGTAGTAAACATAACGTCCTTATTACTTTCAGGAAGCATCGCTTTTTTCCAGACATCCAGATTACCTCTGAAATCACCCATTTCCATAACCGTTCTGTCTGGTCTGATGACATATAGTGTAGGGAAGTATTTGATGTTAAGCGGTGTAATATTGAAAGTGTGGTCATTAATGATCGGATATTCTACACCTTCCGTCCAGTCACCTAACGATGAAGGAACTGATGCAGTACCCGCTACAGCCTGAAATAAGTGATTTAATGGTGTAGAAGGATCTGCTTCAATACCATAAACGCGGATCTGATCAGTGCCATTAGGACCATAGGTTGCATTTAAATCCTTGAACATACCAGTATTGTGGAATGACCAACATGGACCACACCAAGTAGCAAAGACATCAAGTATGACTGTCTTTCCAGCATCCAGATCAGCAAAAATATTCACGGTATTTCCTTTGATATCTTTTGTTACTATGTTACTTGCAAGTTTGCTGCCAGATTCAATCTGAGCTTGTAGGCTAAAGACTAAAATAATAAAGAACGATAAAAGTAAAAATTTCCTCATGAGGTGATTGATTATTAAACGATTAAATAAATTTAAAATTGAGTGCAAAAATACTATTTGTTTTATAATATTGAAGATATAGATGTAAAAATAGTATAGAAAATGAATAAAAATATTCCAACTCACTAAAAGTTGCATTTATTTGTTGAATCCATTCTTTACAAAAATAATATTTTTTAAAAAAAAATAATTAAATTAAAATAAATATTTGTATCTTTGTACATCTTTTTACCCAAACTAAAATCTAAAAACAATGAAAATATCACAAAATATCACAAAATATCACAAAATATCACAAAATTTTGTTTTATTGTTATCTTGATTTCTTCATGTCATTAAGATAGACCTGTGGGAAGCTTAGATAATGACTATTTAGTAAAGACAAGAGGAATATGTAATACTGATGTTACTTTCTGTGATCATTCGGAAACAATAACTACATCGATTAATTATGAAGGTTGTGTTTTGACGGCTACTGCTGACTTTTATGTATGCTCGGGTGCGATAAGAATGATCTTAAGAGACCCTGTCTGGACATATAGCAATAGTACTGCATGTAAAAAATTAAAACGGAAAATGGCTGATGCTTATATCACGCCTTATATTGGTACTCAACTTGCTCTTGATATTTATAATGATATACATCGAGAGGTTGTAAATGCTTTACAAGAGAGTTTTTTAAGTAGAAAGCAAGAAAAAAACTGGGAGGTTTACTACTCGTGTTATAGCTCACCTGCGTATCCATGCCAATCTTATAGTTATAATAATCTGATATATTTAACTATGTCAGATTGTATTTCACTATGTGTAGAAAGTATTGACATGGATGGATTGCCTAATTTAGCTACTGTAAAATGTGGCGTAGGGTGTTGTGAGCGTGTGAATAGATTTTGTTTTGACAGTAATGGAGGTTATTGTTTGGGACCTTCGACAATTACTCAACTCGGAGTTTGTACATCAGTACCGACTAATTGCCTTACATCACCTGTGGTTTGCAGCGCAGCTTGTGAAAGATTATAAGTTTTAATAAAAAAATATGATCATGAAAAATAGAATGCTTATTGTACTAGGACTCGCAATGAATGTATCACTTTTTGCACAATTTTGGCCAGTAAGACCTTTTGAGCCAATCCAACTCATAGGATTTAAACCACAGTGGTACAGAAACTTTTATGACCCTGCTTCTGTAGGTGTTTATGATGGATATAATCAGTTTAGAAGACCACAAATTTTGAAAGTGGTTAACAGCCAATTTGCTTATGTGACATTTTTAAACCAAGAGACTATAGGTCTTTCTGGATTTCATATTGAAAAGGTTAATATCGATGATGGTAGTATGGTATGGCGACAACAATATGGCTATCCGGTAGGTGATTTTACAGAAGCACTTCGGGATTTTTATGTCAATCCAGACGGCAACATAGAAATGTTGTCTCAGCAGTTTCCAGAACCCTATGTATCACAGCAAGCAGCTTCGTTTACAGATAGAGCAATCCTTGTATATAGAGTGATTGATGGGAATACAGGATCAATACTGGAGGAATCAAGAGGAGATGCCAATAACCCGGATACATTTTTGTCCTATTTTTCGTTTACTTCAAGGTTTGATGCTAGCTCGTTTTTTAGATTGGATAAAAATAGGTATGAATATTGGGATTTATTTTATAAGAGTAAAGGCCCATCTTACTGGATTCGATCTATTGTATCTTCTACTAGTAAAAAAAACAATATAGTTTCAGATAGCGTGCTCGTGTCAGCACATCCAATTCTTATCCCACCTATCAGAATAAGTGAAAATGAATATATAGTATTGGAGTTTGAGCTGTCTCAAAATAATAGATTGATATTACGCCATTTTGATAGGGAACTTAAGCTAATTGGTCAAGATACTACGGCTGAATTAGGTAGGGGTTTATTGGATCTATATCTATTAAATTATAACCCGGACAGAAAGTCGTTTCTAATGTACAAATATGTTCGTTCTGATACAGATAATAGTTTTTACACTGATCTATTATGGATAAAATCAAATGGAAAATTACTTCAGAAGGTATCGTTAAGTAAGCAAATCAGTACAGAGTTTGATGTTTTTGCTTGGGATGACAAGGGTGCTACTTTATTCACTAGAAAATTTGATCCTGATCATGATGCACTTAGGGCACGACATACTTTAGAGATTAGGCATATTCAGGATACCGTACAGACGGTATTAAAAAAATGGATTTCAAAGGATACGCTTCGGACTGTAGGGAAAATTGAAGTTTCGAATATTGAAAATAGCTATGATAAGTTGATTACATGGGTTGAGTTGAGTTACAAACCACCCGTTGGACCATATATTGATCAAGATTTGCAAGCTAATGCTTTAAGTATCCTACGTATTTCACTCAATAACCTAATTGCGGCTACTGAAGATTTCGGAATAGTAAATTTTAGGGAAATGAAGTTATTTCCGAATCCGGTCGAAGATTTTTTGTATATAGATTTAGAGGATGAAAATGGGACATTGAAGGTGTTTGATGTACAAGGAAAGATGATTATTGAGACAAAATATGAAAAAAAGGCGGGTGTCAATGTATCATGGTTGCGCCAAGGTTTGTATTTTATTTCTTTACAAAATGGTAGTAATGTATATAATGGTAAGTTTGTGAAGTTATGATTCAGCTATTTTTAATAGAGATTATAGAGGTGTAAAGCGGAATCAAATGGCACTATCGTAACAATACAAAACTATCAAACTTGACGTATTCCTGATTGCTACACTGATATTTAATCTTGTACATATACGTGCCGTTATTAAGCGGTGTATTGTTTTTACTGCCGTCCCAGGTTTCTTTGATCTCTTTAGTTTCCCATACTTTTTCGCCCCATCGGTCATATATCTCAAAGTAGTCCATACGCTCGATGATAAAAGTATTACTAATGCCATAAGTATCATTGAGACCGTCATTGTTGGGTGTAAAGGCCTTGGGTAGTAATAGATTTTTGCAATCTAAATTTTCCTTGTCAGTAGTGATGATACGGACTGTGTCTGTACTGATGCAGGTGCCATTGTTAAAGGCGACTTTATAAGTTGTTGTGTTTTCGGGTGTAGCGACGGGATTAGCTATAGAGGCATCAGATAAAGTTCCAGCGGGTGTCCAACTGATACTTTTTGCACAGGTGACTCCAGTCTCTATTGTGACTGCTTCGCCTTTAAATATGGTGGCATTAGGTGTGATAATCCTATCCGGATATGCATAGGTTTTTACTAATTCGATATCTGCTAAGGCGGTGCTGTATAACTTTAGCTCATCGATTTTCCCTTTAAAACGTTGCGCATTGTCGATAGCATTACATGGGTTATTACCGAAGCTTAATCTGCCCGTTTTTGTCATATAAATATTCTCTTTTGCTACAAATTTACCCATGAGCACATTATCTAAATATACCTGATACTCTAAGCCAAATTTCACTAAGCTAAAGCGATGCCAGCAATGATTTTTATTGACTTTGGATTTGTAAGCATAGAAGTTATTGATATTGCTGCCTATTTGAAAGTCGATTTCATTAGTGCGGTTAACATAGCGGAGTTGCATCATAGAGTCTAGTTTACCACAACCACTGCGTAAGGACATAATGTCCATATCCGCTTGTGTTTCGTCTAACCAGAAATAAAAATCTAAAGTAAAATTAGAGTTGAATAGACTATTAGCACCAGCGTCAATCTCAAGATAATCTTTTACGCCATCTAATTGGACACTGCTCTCGCCAATGCCACAGACACATCCGGGATTACCTCCAGTCACAATGTCAGGAAAGCCTGTCACTTGATCATGATAATCACAGTTGTCAAAATTATATACAAAATGTAACGATTGTCCTGAAGCTATTTGTGCAAACAGGAATAAGATAATAATTGAAATTGTTTGTTTCAAAACATTGAATATTAACTACTTAAATAAATCTTCTAATCCTGAGGGAATCATTGATGACATTAGTTGTTGTGCTTCTATAGATTCAACGGACGTAGCTTGTTGGATAAAATTATTGAATGTCGCAAGAAGTAAATCTTCCAGCATCTCTTTATCATCAGCATCGAGGATGTGCTGATCTATTTCGATATTGCTGATTTCCTTAAGCGCATTACCGGATATTTTTACGCCTTGATTTTGAGTTGCTACCGGAATACTTTTGAGTTTTTCTTTAATTTGAGCTTGTTGTTGCTCAATGTTATTCATCAAATTGCCAAACATAACTGAGTTTTAAGGTTTGTGGTGCAAAAATAGAAAATTTATCCGTATCATAACTTGAAAACTTTCATTTGTAGTATAAAATGTTGGTAGGAAAATTATCACGTAAAGTAAATTGTATGTACGGTAATAATTTTTGAAGATATGGTTTGAAGTAGAGACTTAACAATTTTGTGATTATATAGAATAGATTTTGTATTATGCAATGGATATCGTAATTTTGACCTTTCAAAAAAAAATGTGATAAATGGCTGAGGTAATTAGAATGCCGCGACTTAGCGATACGATGGAAGAAGGTAATATCGTTTCATGGCAAAAGAAGGTAGGTGACACAGTTAAATCCGGGGATGTACTGGCAGAAGTCGAGACGGATAAAGCTACCATGGAGCTCGAGAGTTATTTTAATGGGTATATGTTATATATAGCAGTTGAATCCGGTGCTGTGCCAGTAGATGGCATCATTGCAGTTATAGGCAATAAGGATGAAGCATACGCGCACTTGTTGACAGATGGACCAGCCCCAACGGCTGTATCAGCACCTGCTGCAATTAAAGAAGATAAAGAAGTAAACCAATCGGCCAATCAACCGATAGCTACAGCGAAACCCGATACATCACCACAAAAACAAGAGAGCACTACCGAAACAAGAGTGAAAGCATCGCCTCTGGCAAAGTCTTTGGCTAGAGAAGCAGGTGTTAATCTTGAATCAGTGATCGGTTCTGGTGATCATGGTCGGATAACCAAAAGAGATATCGAACAATATGTGAGTACTCAGGGTAGTGGTCAACCAGTAGCAAATTTAGCACCAACATATACACCTCAGACTTCCTTTACATATGGCGATGTACCTGTGAGCCAGATGCGTAAAACCATCGCTCGAAGATTGGGTGAGAGCAAATTTACCGCACCACATTTCTACTTAACTATTGAAATTAATATGGATAATGCTATCCAGGCAAGAACAAATATCAATCAAACTAGCGATGTGAAAATCTCGTTTAATGACTTTGTGGTTAAGGCATGCGCTATGGCTCTAAGAAAGCATCCTGCGGTCAATTCATCCTGGTTTGGGGATAAGATCACTTATCACCGAGATATCAATATAGGCGTAGCAGTAGCGGTGGAAGATGGCTTGCTCGTACCTGTAGTTAATCACGCTGATATAAAACCTATGTCCGTCATCAATCAGGAAGTAAAGGAGCTCGCTGGTAAGGCTAAGTCCAAAAAACTCGGCCTACAGGAGATGCAGGGTAATACCTTCACGATATCTAATCTTGGGATGTTTGATATAGAAGAGTTTACTGCGATTATCAATCCACCTGATGCGTGTATCCTCGCTGTAGGTTCCATCATCAAAAAACCCATCGTCAAAAATGATGCACTCGCTATAGGAAATATGATGAAAGTGACGCTGTCATGTGACCATAGGGTCGTAGATGGTGCCACTGGTGCACAGTTCCTGCATACCTTACGACAATATTTAGAAAATCCTGTGATGATGTTAGTGTAAGCGCTTTAAATTAATCGCTTACTGAGCAGTTTTTAATAAAAATTAGTAAAAGCCAGTGGTCTTATTAAAATATAGTGACTATTGGCTTTTTTTATGTAGTCAACTGAAATTGTACCATTACGTCTATATTTCATTATGATAAATATTTGTTAAAATTGTAATATGTTTTTGTAAGATCGTTTTTTTTCTTACTTTTGAGGAAAAGAATTTTTGATACAATTACTTTTAAGCAATTGAAAACAGATATCAATTTATTTGCGGGATACCTTAGAGTGGAGAAGAAGTACAGTGAGCATACTGTATTGTCCTATGTTAATGATCTGACAGGATTGTCTGATTATTGCAAGGCAGAATATAGAATAAATGACATAACCCAAATTACCCATTTGCATATTCGTTCGTGGATAGTAGAAATGATATCGCATGAGATGAGCAGTGTTTCAGTAAATAGAAAGATATCGGCATTGAGGTCATTTTATAAATGGCTTATTAGACGTGGTATGATAGACCATAACCCCATGCTCAAAATTACAGCACCTAAGATGCCAAAGCGACTCCCTGTCGTTGTTCAGGAAATTAATATGCAAAAGCTATCCGAAAAGCCTATTGTGATTTCTGAAAATCCCAAAACAGCGTATACTGTTGTCAGAGATAATTTTATTATAGTGCTTTTGTATAGTATCGGTATCCGACGCGCAGAATTAGTAGGATTAAAAGTATCTGATTTTGATTTTTTTCGGAAGGAAGTGCGGATAGTAGGAAAGGGTAATAAAGTGCGTAGTATTCCATTGACCGATACGTTGACAGATCAATTGAAGGCTTATCTTGAAGTACGTCAGTATCATAATGTAGCAGGTTTTGATACACTTTTTCTCGCCGATAGTGGCAAGCCGATTTATCCTAGGTTGGTTCATGATATAGTCAGACGAGAATTAAGTAATTTGACGACACTGAGCAAAAAAAGTCCCCATGTTTTGAGGCATACTTTTGCGACTCATATGCTGGACAAGGGTGCTGATCTCAATGGAATCAAAGAGATATTAGGACATGCGAGTTTAGCGGCAACTCAGGTATATACACATAGTAGTATTCAGAAACTAAAAGATGTTTATAATAAGGCACATCCAAGTGCTCAAAACAAAAAGTGACAAACTGTAAAACTAAAACTTATTATTATGTGTTCTATATTTATTATAACAAGTCATTAACAAACCTAAAAAATATTCAATAACTATTAAAATTTTGAAGTATGCAAGTTACATTTCAGGCAGTTAAGTTTAGTGCGGATCAGAAGTTAAAAGATTATATCACGGATAAACTTCAAAAAATCGAGCGATTTTATCCCAAAATTATAGAAGCGATGGTCTATCTAAAATTAGAAAATTCAGGACAGGTTAAAGATAAAGTAGTAGAACTAAAATTAAATGTACCGGGAAGTACGTTGATTACGACGAGTACAGATAAGACATTTGAAGCGGCTTTTGATGACGCTTTAGAGAGTCTAAAAAGACAACTGAAAAAACTTAATGACAAAACTGCACAGGCAGTGCGTTAAGAAAAAACATTTAAATAAAATTAGCATTTAAATAAAAAGGCTGAGTACAATACGTGCTCAGCTTTTTTTATTTTATACTCATTATATTTTTAAATGGTCCAAAGATTTAGTAGAAAAAATAGTAAATATCAAGGCAGAAAACGCAAATATAGCCTTAGCTATAGTGAGGCTTTCTAACGCAGAGATTTCCTATTTTTTTTATAAGGATTGGACTAATTTGAATGTATAATGGGTATGGAAGCTTATATTAACGTGCGTTTGACGTAATACTGAAAGGATTATAGGTAAAGTCGCATAGGGTTGTTCTCTACTTTCTGTGCATTACCTTTTCGACTGAAAGGTGAAAACTATATTACAGACAGTTTAACCACGCCTCCAGTATATCAAAGCAATGAAAATGCTTAGTACTGATTTCCTTTCTCTTATATCAAACTCACGTTATGCTATCAAATTTACTTTTTCTTAAGTAAGTCTCTGATTTCTGCGAGCAATTCTTCTTGAGTGGGTCCTGCTGGTTGTGCTGGCGCTTCCTCTTTTTTAGTCAGACTGATGGCCTTGATTATCCAAAACATTACAAATGCAATGATCAAAAAGTTGATAAAAGCACCTATAAGATTACCATACTGGATGGCAATTTCAGGAATAGCCTTACCGTCTGGTCCTGTACTAGCAGCATTCAAAACGATTTTCCATTCGCTTAGGTCGCCTATCTGGAATATTTTGCCGACTAAAGGCATAAAGATGCCATTTACAAATCCGTCAGTTACTTTAGCAAATGCTGCTGCCATAGCTAAACCTACTGCAATGTCTATCAAATTGCCTTTAAGGGCAAACTCTTTAAATTGTTTTAACATGTGTTTCCGTGTTATCTGGTTAAAAATAATATGCTTTACATGACAAAGATATCAATTATCTCAAATATGTAGGTTTTTAATTTATTGATGCATTGAAACCAATGTACTTTACTAATTTTATTTTTACCTTTCTTTATAGTCGTCTCTTTCCCATTTAATACCCCACATCGAGGCATACTTAGCGATGGGCTCAAGCCCTATTTTTGCTCTTCTCAAATCTACATTATATGGATCTTTTAGAGGATAGATGTAATTCTTTTGAGTAGTTGTATCATAACCAATTAGGCTACCGTAAATCTGCATACCTGTCTCTTTCAGTGCTACCTTGTCTTCAATCGTAGCCATAAGTCCCGGTCTGGCTTCACTTCTCTTAAATGCTTCCCTCATCAGTGGTAAATATTTTTTTTGTGTTTCGATATCAGCATAGCCTAAGATTATAAATTGTATTGTACTGGCCTGATTTCCGACCTTTTTTGGGCTAAGCCAACCATAAGTATCTATTATGTCCGTAAGTTTTGATACTAAGATGTGCTTTTGATTTTCCCATGATTCTATTAAGCTGTCCTTATGCCCAAAACTTAGCCTGTTATTATCTTCTTCTGGAAAATATTTGCGCGATAGTGCTTCATTTTCATAGGATAGTTCCATTAAAGCCTCCATAGCCGGTTTGTTATAATTAGCTTCTACTTTGTCAGATAGTGCTTGCATTTTATTGACTAATTTAGTCCATCTTTTATCATCGTATAATGAAACTAATCCCGTATCCCGTTTCATATATCTGAGGTCATGCATACCTTTGCTTAAAGCTTTGTTGAGCCATTTGAATGCAAGTTCCTTATCACCGGCAAGTGCTGCAGTACGTCCAGCAGTGTACAAATGTCTGGAATAAACTGATTTAAATTTAAAAGCTGCTTTGTACTTTTTAATTGCAGCCGGATAATCTTTTGCTTTTTCCAACTGGAAAGCTTGACCTACCAGAGCACCATAGTTCTGCCCATTACATACGCAAGCAATTAACAGCAGCATAAGGATAATGGATTGCTTCATATCGAAATTAGGTGTTTATTGCGCAAAGTACAAATGGATAGCTATTTCAGGAATAGCATTGCCGTCTGGTCCTGTAGTGGCAGC
Organism: uncultured Aureispira sp.; assembly: GCA_964501555.1. Lineage (GTDB taxonomy): Bacteria > Bacteroidota > Bacteroidia > Chitinophagales > Saprospiraceae > OLB9. Next base: position 276,191 of record CAZCTQ010000001.1, read on the forward strand.
ACTCAATACGATTTTCCATTGACTTAGGTCGCCTATCTGGAATATTTTGCCGACTAGAGGCATGAAGATGCCATCTACAAATTCGTCAGTTACTTTAGCAAATGCTGCTGCCATAGCTAAACCTACTGCAATGTCTATCAAATTTGCCTTTAAAGGCAAACTCTTTAAATTGTTTTAACATCTGTTTCCGTGTTATCTGGTTTAAAATAATATGATTTACAAGACAAAGATATTAATTATATTAAATATGTAGAATTTTACTTTAGTGATTTATTGATACTAACTGTGGACTTATATTAAAAGTGTCTTACTACTTTTCTTTAAAATCTTCTTTGTCTCATATAGTTGAAGTGATATATGTATCAATGATTTTTTTTATTGATCATATTTATTATCATGATCTGTGTTATTCAACAGGCTTTTTTATGGCTTTTTCATACCTACTGAGCTGTTTTTTGACTACAGGAAAGAGGATGATAAGTCCGATCATATTGGGGAAGATCATAGCTAAAATCATGGAATCTGCAAAGTTCCACACTGCCGACATTTGTGAGGCCGCACCAATAATGATAAACACCAAAAACAAAAATTTATAAGTAAGCTCTACACTTTTTTTTCTTCCAAAGAGAAATAACCATGCCTGCTGACCATAGTAAGACCAAGAAATCATAGTAGAAAGCGCAAAAAGTATAATAGCTATAGTCAGTAAATATGGAAACCACGAAATGGTACTTTGGAAGGCAAGGGATGTGAGTGTAGCACCCTGGTAGGTATTGCCATTGATGAGTACTTCTGTGTTGCCATAGGTAAATGTACCATTGATATTGAAAATAATAATGACTAAGGCGGTCATAGTACAAATCACCACAGTATCGATAAAGGGCTCTAAGAGTGCGACCAAGCCTTCTGATGCAGCATATTTGGTTTTGACTGCTGAATGCGCGATAGATGCAGACCCTGAACCTGCTTCATTGGAAAAAGAAGCACGTCTAAATCCTATGGCTAACACGCCTATAATGCCACCTAATCCGGCTTCCGGCCTGAATGCCTGAGTAAGTATCTGATTAAACACTTCTCCTAAATACTGGTAATGTATGCCTAAGATAACTAAGCAGGAAACTATGTATAAAATCGCCATGAAGGGAACCAAATACTCTGTAACTGTCGCAATTCGTTTGATACCACCGATGATGGTGATGCCTACTAAAATGGCCATAACTGTCCCTATAATAAACCCAGAACTACCTCCCTGTAGGTTGAGAGAACTGATAACTTGAGCGGCGACTTGATTGGATTGAGCTGCATTTCCGATGCCGAATGCACCGCCGATACAAAGGATGGCAAATAATATGGAAAGAACCTTTCCTAAATTTGCAAAGCCTTTTTCTTTTAGCCCTTTGGACAAGTAGTACATCGGGCCACCATAAACTGTACCATCCTGGCCGATATCTCTGTATTGAACACCTAGTGTACATTCGACAAATTTTAGGGTCATGCCTAAAAATCCACTGACGATCATCCAGAAAGTAGCACCAGGACCACCTAATGAAATTGCCATCGTAACACCAGCTATGTTTCCAAGGCCTACAGTGCCGGAAACAGCCGTACTTAAAGCCTGAAAATGAGAAACTTCACCATAGTGTTTGTCCGTTTTTGTGCCAGGTGACGTAGTTGTAATGTCGTTATTCTCTTGTATGTGTGATGGTGTATCATCAAGAGCCTCCATATCGTCATATTTTCCCTGGGTTATTTTAACTGCCAGACCTAAGCGGGTGATATTGGGAAACCTAAAATATAGAGTAAAAAATATACCTCCAAGCGCTAAGATAATGACAATCAAAGGGATTTGTGCCCCCGCTAAGGAAATAGAATATAAGACGACGGATTCAATGGCCTGAGAAATGGGTTCAAAAACTTCGTTGATTTTTTGATCCAACTGATAATCAGGACTACTATCGGTAACGTGCTGACTATAGACATTATTTGTACTCGTGAGGTAAAAAAAACAAGTAGCAATAATGAAAAAGAGTTTTTGTTTTAGCCTCATAAGTATTTGATGATAATGAATAAAATTAGTCTATTGTATGAAGTTTTAAATCTTCCTCTTGCATCATATCGCTGAGCAGCCAAGCAGCTATTTTCTTTTGCTTGTCAAAAAGGCTGTTTATGGCTTCAGGATTCCAGTTTTTATTTACAAAATTAGTATCAAAATTTCCAGATACAAAATCAGGATGTTGCATGACATAAGCGCCAAAGTCCAGCGTAGTCGAGATTCCTTTTACACGATAGTTTTGGATCGCTGACAGCATCTTACGTATAGCGGCATCCCTATTAGGGCCAAAGGTAATGAGTTTAGCAAGCATAGGATCGTAGTAGATTGGGACTTCGTCGCCTTCTGTATATCCATTGTCCACGCGGATATCATCGCCTTCGGGTGTTTGATAAGTATGTAAAGTATTGATGCTTGGAACAAAATTTTCAAATGGATCCTCAGCATAGACTCGTAGCTCTACAGCGTGTCCCTGTATTTGAAGGTCTTCCTGAGTAAAGCTGAGCCTTTCGCCTCTGGCTATCCGGATTTGTTGTTCGACTAGGTCAAGACCCGTGATAAGCTCGGTGACGGGATGCTCTACCTGAAGGCGGGTATTCATCTCTAGGAAATAAAAATTCCTTTGGTCATCGACTAGAAACTCTACTGTTCCGGCGCCTTCGTATTTTGCTGCTTTAGCGACATTGACGGCGGCGACGCCCATTTTCTGGCGCATTTCAGGCGTTAGTATGGCACTTGGTGCTTCTTCTATTACTTTTTGATGGCGGCGTTGGATAGAGCATTCGCGCTCGAAGAGGTAAACGGTGTTGCCAAAAGCATCTGCCAATACCTGTATTTCTATGTGTCGAGGACCGGTTACAAATTTTTCTATAAATACAGAGCCATCTCCAAAAGCGGCTTTGGCCTCATTAATGGCTAATTGCATCTGATCTTCAAACTCATTAAGGTCTTGGACGAGCTTCATCCCTTTTCCGCCGCCACCGGCCGAGGCTTTGATCAATACCGGAAAGCCTATCTTAACGGCGATTTCCTTTGCTTCCGAGACATCGGATATAGCGTAATCGGTTCCAGGTACCATTGGTATATTAAAATTCTTAACTGCATTTTTTGCTGAGAGTTTATCACCCATGAGTTCCATCGAATGGGCAGAAGGACCGATGAGTTTGATATTGTTTTGAGACAGTAAATTTGCAAATGAAGCGTTTTCACTCAGGAAGCCATAGCCGGGATGTACGCCATCTATTTTATGTTTAAGACAAAGTGCTAAGATTTTATCTTGTCTGAGATAGGAGTCTGCGCTGGGCGATGGTCCGAGGTGATAGGCTTCATCAGCCAGTCTTACATGTAGCGCATTTTTATCAATGTCAGAATATACAGCAATACTAGTGATACCCATTTTTTTTAAGGTCTTGATTACTCTACACGCTATTTCACCTCGATTAGCTACTAATACTCTATTCATAAATTTTTGACTCTTTTATGGTACGCTCAGTAAAATGAAAGGCTAAAGATAATATGTTAATCTTAAAATAGCTGAACTTTGAGCCAAAATGTTAAAAATGCAAGTTTATTTTTCTTAAAGTTATACTGATTATATTTTTATAAGGCTTGGACTAATGTGAATGGATAATGGGTATTAAAATAGAAATAAATGATAATAAAGGATTTAGCTATCTATGCGAAGGCTAAATAACTATAGTGATTTGAGGATGTGACTAACCAGGCATCATGTATTATTTCAAACTTTTGTGTTATGGTGAAAGTCGATTTAATAATGATCTAACAGTGCCTTAGTAGATAATGTAGCAGGTCTGTAGTTGTGATAATACCCACGAGCTGGTCATCAGTATCGACTACAGGCAGTGCATTGTATGAGCAATGAGAAATAAGTTCTGCAGCGTATTTTATACTGTCTGTTGACTCTACTGTACGGACATTTTTTGTCATCATTTGTTCGATACTCAGGTTTTCTATGATACTTTCATTGATTTCATTAGACCTATGACGAGGTTTAAATTTATCGACATCGTTTTTAGATATGATGCCTGCTAGTTTATCTTCATCATCTTTGACAATCAGGTGTCGAATGTCGTGATTGACCATGGTGTCGATAGCATCTTTGATTTTTTGATTACACTTGACATAGTGTATATTTTGTGTCATTATCGAGCTGACGGGCTCTTTTCCAATGGTCATATTTTGTTGTTTTTATTTGAGTTGAAAAATTGAATATTAATTATTTACTGAGGCATGTTTTTTAATTTTTCAATATTTACTAATTCAATCTTGTTATCATCAATAGATATTAGGCCTTCACTTTTGAAATCAGATAAGGTGCGAATAGTTGTTTCTTTAGCTGTTCCGGCAAGATTAGCTATATCATCACGCAAAATAGACATAGTAGTAGAATTTTTAGATTCGCTAAATTTAAGTAGTGCATTGGCTACTCGTTTTCTTACAGAGCTATATGCTAAATCGATCAATTGTTTTTCTGCTTCTTCGGATTGATTAGCGAGGATTTTTATAAATTTAGCTGCAAACTCCTTGTTGTTATACAGTAGTAGGGTAAAATCCTCGACTGGAATCAATTTAAGCTCACAATCGTCAATGACTGAAACAGAAGCATGGTATTTTTCATTTTTCAAAAGAGGAATGTAGCCAAAAAATTCACCTTTACTATAAATGTTGGTAGTGTATTCTTTACCAAAATCGTTCATTTGGTAAGATTTGACACTACCACTGACGACGAAGTAAAGCCATTTAGGATATTGACCTGACTCGTATATAATGTCTTTTTTGCCATAACGTCGAATTTCTCGGTTTTCTAAAAGTTTTTCAAATTCTTTCTGACCTTTGGCTTCGTCAAAAAAGCGTTGTAGGCCCTGACTTGTTTCACTGAAAGCTGTTTTAAATCTTTCATTTTTTTTGAGACGGATATCGATGGCATCGAGTAATTCTACATCGTCAAAAGGCTTTGTTATATAATCATCAGCACCTAATCCCATACCTTTGCGGAAATCATCTTTTTCTGCTTTGGCCGTTAGGAAAATAAAGGGCGTATTCATTGTTGATGGATTGTTTGACAAAATGCGCAATACGCCATACCCATCCATCTCGGGCATCATGATGTCACACAATATCAAGTCCGGGGTTTCTTCTAAAGCTTTTGCTACACCTATCTTTCCATTTTCTGCTGTCGTTACTTTAAATCCACTTAACTGTAGTAGCTCTTCGATATTTTCACGGACATCGATGTTGTCTTCTATTACTAATATTTTAATACTCATTATAGACTTTTTATTTTTAATAGGTGATTTGACTGTTTTTTGTTGGTAATTCGATGATAAATTCGGTTCCTTCATATTGCTCACTATGGAAATGAATCGTACCGTTGAGCATTTCTACATATTTTTTAACGATATTAAGACCTAATCCGGTACCTTCTATGTTTATTACGTTGCTTGCGCGGAAAAAGCGTTCAAATAAATGTTTTTGATCTTCTGGTGGAATACCCATTCCATTATCTTTAATCCTGATGGTTATAATATTATCCTGATAGTCCAGCGTGCACCTAATTTTGCCATTGGCGTCGGTATATTTTATGGCGTTGGATACGAGATTGATTATGATATTTTTGATTATTTTTTTATCACAATCTACCCAGCCCATTTCTGTATTGAGGGTATTTATAAGTTTTTGATCTGCCTTAAGTATTGAGTACATTTCGTCCATGACGTCATGCCATAGAGGGACGATATCAAAATGCTCTATATGAATTTCGACTCTTCCCTCTTCGAGTTTATTCATAGACAGGAAGTCATTGAGTATGCCGGTAAGGTGGATTACAGAAGATTTTATTTTGTCAATGTGCCTTTCGCGGTTAGACTGTTGATTACCTTCGGTATATCGGCCTATTAATGAGACAGATGACATTATCGTGGACAGTGGAGTACGGAATTCATGGGAAGCCATGGATACAAATCTGGTTTTGAGCTCACTTAATTCTTTTTCTTTTGCTAATCCGCGTTCGAGATCGGCTTCACGTTCCTTAAGTTGATTTTGGATCTTAATTTTATTGGTGATTTCCTGTTCTAACTGATTGTTTAAGGAAAGCAGCTGATTGACAGCATTTTCCAATTCGTAAGTACGCTCTACTACTTTTTGCTCCAGATCTTCATTAAGTTTTTTTAGGCGAATTTCTGCGTTTTTAATTTCGGATAAATCGTGTACAAAACCAGTAAAAATGGATCTATCGGATAGTTTAACTTCACTTACGGCGAGCCAAAAAGGGAACCCTATACCGTCTTTTTTCCGTCCGGTGACTTCACGACCGATGCCAATAATTTTGGGTTTGCCTGAATGTACATAGTTTGCTATAAATTCATCATGTTTTACTGCATAATCTTGAGGCATCAGCATGTTGACATTCTGACCTATCATTTCCTCCTTAGAATATTCAAATAACTTAATGGTCGCTTCGTTGACTTCTTCTATGATACCTTTAGAATTAATAACTATGATGCCATCAACAGCCGAATCAAAAATCGATTGAAGTCTTAAAGAAACATCATGATAATTTTTTAACATATATTATTCATTATTTATCACCTAAACAAAATTTTATCAAAGGTATCTATTATATAAAAATCAAATCTACATAAAAATCATAACAAATGATGATTTAAATCATATTCAAAAAATAATAAAACACTCAACTTTGAGGCAAATTTAAAACAATTTTTATGAATCTTTTTAATCCTATTTCGACAATAATGACATCCAGCCCGATTTGTGTTGGTGAAAACGAGTCTTTAGTAGCTATAGATAAATTATTTAAACAGCATAGAATCCATCATTTGCCTGTTATCGCAGAAGGAAAATTGGTAGGAATGGTCAGTAAATCGGATTTTTTGTTTTTTAGAAGAGGCTTTCTTACTGATCACCAGGAGAAACTTGAAGATGAGGTTAGGCTAAATAATTATGTAGCTAAAGATATAATGACTACTAAATTAGCAAAAATGGAGCCGGATGAAAAAATAAATGTAGCACTTGAAGTGTTTAGAGAGAATCTTTTTCATGCGATTCCGGTTGTTAAAGAGGAACGAATCGTAGGTATTTTAACAACTTTTGATATTATCCTTCACCTGGCTAATGAAGGTGGTGCTGTTTCAGAATATTAGTATCATATTTGAATAGATTATAAATTTATATTATAAAATTGACCTCTACATTTAAAAATAATAAGCAGAACATATCAATATGATTAAGATAAAGATATATGGCACTGAATCACCCAGCTATCAGTTAGTAAAAACTAAATTGATGACTTTTTTAGATAATTCTGGAATTGACTATGAGCTGCATGAAGTGACTAAGATATCGGATATCATGGAGGATCATATAGTCTCAGTTCCTGCGGTTAAGGTTAACGATGAGTTGCTTTTTGAAATTAAACCTAATGGTCATTATAACAGTTCCCTTAGGGAAACCATCCAAAGTATTTTAAGAATCCAAAATTATGGTAATATGACAAAGATAATTGTTCCTACTGATTTTTCTGAAGCATCTTTAAATGCTTATAATTTTGCTCACCGTTTGGCAAAAAAATTGTCTGGTGTTATCAAACTGACTCATATTTATTATCCTACTTCTACGGATGTCAACCAGTTTGTTGTTGTAAATGACGAGGTTGAAAAAATCCATAAGGAAAAATTGGACGAGTATGTTAAGTCGTTAAACCAAGATTGGATAGGGAGTTTTGTAGAAGAGCCTATGGTCGAGGGTGTTTTTAAAGTAGGATTCCCTGTTATGGAACTCAAGGATATGAGTAAGGAAAAGGATACTATTTTAGTAATGGGTACGACGGGTGAGGGCGGTGCCTTTAAGAAAATATTTGGTTCTATCTCATTAGATATGATCGAAAAGAGTCATTGTCCGTTGTTTTTAGTTCCACCGGATGCCGGTATTTCTAACATCGGGAAAATAACTTTTCTCTCAGAAGATGTTAATAAGGATGCGGCTCATTTAGATATTGCCCTTCAGTTGTGCAGTAGTAGTGATACTAAGTATTCAATAGTTCATTTTGTAGAAAACGAAAAGAGCGGAACTTCAGAAGCAGACATCAGAGCTATTGTCGATAAGCACATGCAAGGGACACCTTACGAGGTTGAGATTATTACCAACAAAGATGTTTTTGATGGTGTAAAAGAAATCGTGACCAGAGATGTTAATGAACTGATCGTACTTTCTACCAAACATAGAAATATATTCCAAAATCTTTTTCATAAGAGTGTAACAGAATTTGCAGCTTTGAATAGTATCTCGCCATTATTGATCCTTACGGATAAAGTATTGTGATTAAATTTTTTTTTAACCTTTATGTGTTGCTATGACATATAGAGACTTTTTTAATTTATTATAAAAAAGATTTGAAATTTAATTTTGATTAAATGTATCTTTGTTACTGGATTTAGTTAGTTGTCATCGACTGAAAGGCGAAAAGCCAGTTATAAATCGATGACAATCTATAAAAGTGGGATATTCCACGATAATAGCTGCCTGCAACGGCACAGTTAAAAACTTTAGATTATGAAGAACATAGAAAATCAGTTAATCTCGGTTTAGGGTGTGGCTGTGACACCCTATGAGAAAAAAATCACGTACCCAGATAAATGGAATACGAGCCATTTTGATGGGTATTTATAGGTAAGCTCAATTTTTTTTAAATTTATAATATAATAATAATGAAAAATTTAAAGTTTATCAATATTTTAGCCTTAGTCGTCATAGACTTTTTGGTTGTTTATGCTTGTTCTAAGGATGACTCAAAGGTGAAATCTGGAATAGCTCCTATTGTTGAATCCAGAAATATTTCAAATTTAGTAAGTGGCATTAATTTTCCGGGAAACACTACTTTTACTGTTAATGGAAATACTGTTCATTGGCAACTGCCTACTGGATATACAGCGGTAGGTGTAAATAACTCCGGGCAATATTTTAGAGCAACGGCTGGAGATGTTACATGTACCTGTACCAAAGAAACTGGTGGTTGTTCGCCAGCAACAGCAAACGGCGGAGTTGCCTGTGTAATGACTACATGTAGTGAATGTACGAAAAAAGAATCGTTAACTGGAATAATTCAGGAATTGACTAAAATAATAGTTATTAATGATTCGGGTTTAACACTCGTTACTAATTTTTCACAATTAAAAGATAAAAAATTGTTCTCAGGGGAATTCAAGGATTTACCAGAGTTTAATGCAGTTTTTAATCAAATTGCAGCGTTACAAATAGAGTCAGAAAATCCTAATCTTAAAAAAACAATTTTTGCAGATATTTTGGGAATAATATTTACCTGCGAGATTCCTGCTGATATTGATGACAGTTCCCTGTCACTATTTAAAGGCCCGGGTGATGACGGTAAAGTAAGTTGTAGCTGCCTTTCACCATCCACGGGAGTATGCCCATTGGATAACAAATGGGTTGCAAAATGGTGCGATGCCAGTAATTGTCAGTCTTGCAAAATGTCTGGAGCAAAAGTTGTTGATAAATCTGGACAAATTCAAAATTTCGTTATCGACGAAAACGGATTTATAAGATCATAACCAGGTGGCAACAAAGTATTGATGAGATCGAGCCCTGTCTATCGGGACTGGCTCTCGCTAATACAAACCGTCAGATGAATACATCATTAAGCCCAACATTTTAATTTTTTTATTGTTATTGCTTTTTTATAAAGCAAAACGATAATGGAGGAGAAGATCATCATCCACCCGGATACGCAGTTTTTGTCCGGACCCAATAGTAGAGGTAAAGAATTCCTATTTCTTATACGTGTATTTTTGCAGTTTTTAAATGGGTTTCGAAAATTGCATTTTGTAGGGCCTTGTATCACTGTATTTGGATCTGCTAGATTTAAAGAAGATAATATTCATTATCAAAATGCAAGGGAACTGGGCAAAAGACTCTCCGAGATGGGTTTTGGAGTGATGACTGGTGGTGGTCCCGGGATTATGGAAGCCGCTAATAGGGGCGCTTTTGAAGTGGGTGGCGTATCCATTGGCTGTAACATTCAATTGCCACATGAACAATCGACAAATCCCTATGTAACTAGAGAAGTAAAATTTAAGTACTTTTTTGTAAGAAAAGTACTCCTGATCAAGTATTCTTATGCTTTTGTGGTGATGCCTGGTGGATTCGGTACGTTAGACGAATTGTTTGAAACTATAACGCTCATTCAAACAGGTATTCTTAACAATTTTCCAGTAGTACTAATTGGAAAGGAGTTTTATAAGGATATCCGGGAGATGGTAGATAAAATGATAGCAGAAGGTACGATTTCGCCACAGGATACCAATCTGTTGTTTTTTACCGACGACATTCAGGAAGCAACAGCCTACATCAGAAAATTTATTAGAGACAACTATAAGATAAAAAGAAAAGCTTCATGGCTATTGGGCGAAGATTAATCTTTTTGTCTTTTATGGATAGCTATATAAATCGGATAGCTGACTAATAAGAATATCAAAGCATATTTACTGCTGTTCAAATCGCTATATACTGCTCCTGCTAAAAATAAGCAGGATACGATAATCAAAATCCACGGTAGCACCGGATACAAGGGTACTTTATACGGTCGGAGTAATTCCGGTTCTTTATGCCGCATCCTGATCAAGGCTGCAAAACCGGCGATATAACTCATCACAAAAAAGAAGGTCGCTATGTCCGATAAAATCCCACAGGTCTCTTTACCACTCAAAATAAGTAAAACAGATAATGATGTAGTAATTAAAGTGGCTAAATAAGGTGTACCTTTTTTATTGACGATAGTGCTCTGCTTAAAAAATAATCTGTCTCTGCCCATACTAAAGATAACTCGTGGTGCAAACATCACCTGAGCATTGACGATACTTAAAATGGATATCATAAGAAAGATCGTAATAAACTTTCCATAACCTGCACCAAAAAGATAAGTTATCGTGTCGGCTGCTGCCAGTTTAGACTGAGATAAAATGTCCATAGGCAAGGCATATAAAATAGCACTGTTGATCAATAGATACATGACAATAATAAGGATAACACCGGTGATCATCGATCTAGGCATCGTTTTAGCAGGATTGTCGTTTTCTTCCGTAAAATAGGATGCAGTATGCCAGCCATCATACGTATAGAAAATAGCCTGAAGCGCACTGATAATTCCTACCATAGTCACCGGTCCGGCAGTAGTACGAACAGTGTTTTGGATGGCTTGACCTGTTGGGTCTTGACCAAAAACAAAACAAATACAAACAAAAATAAGGAGGCTGATTCCATTGGTAAGTGTTATGACTTGCTGTGATCCACCCGAAAATTTGGTGCCTAACAGATGTAAGGATGTGATTAAAGCAAGCAACCCAATAGCTATAAGTTGAATGATGCCTTCTGTGTCAGGTATTAGTAATGCGACATATTCACTAAAAGTATAGGCTCCAAACCCAAGAGCTGCTACCGTGCCTAACCAACTAGTAATACCAGTTACAAAACCTACATAATTACCAAAAGCCCTTTTGGCATATACATACCATGCACCGGCCTGAGGCATGGATATAGCTAGCTCTATGACACACATGACACCAAGTAAAGCATAGATACCGACAGCGAGCCATAGTAGTAAAATTACAGTAGGATTACCTAGCATGCTTGCAATAAGTCCTGGCTTGCGCAAAATGCCGGTACCTATCGTACCTCCCACGGTGATAGCTATACCAAATCCTATTCCTAAAAGCTTAAGTAATTGATTGTTTTGCTGACTCATACTTCATATTTGGGGTAAATTTAATATGAAAATGAGATAGCATGTACAAAATTGCCTGATTCTTTTTTACTAAGAGCCTATAGCAGTTTGATCAGGTTATTGACTAAGTCCTAAAAAAGTCAATAAATAATAAACACCCATGGCTAAAAAAGCACTAATTGGGATAGTCAAAATCCATGCCCAGATCAAATTTACAGTAACGCCCCAGCGGACTGCAGAGACCCGCTTGGTTGCCCCTACACCTATGATAGAACCGGTAATGGTGTGTGTTGTGGATACAGGGATCTTTAGATGCTCTGTAAAAAATAAGGTGATGGCACTTGCCGTATCAGCGGCTATTCCTTCAAAAGGCGTGATTTTAGTGATTTTGCTTCCCATCGTTTTGATAATCTTCCATCCTCCACTAAGTGTACCTAGTGAAATCGCCGTATAACAGGATAAAGGCACCCACCATACCATATGATCTAACGAATATATACTTGAATCAAAAGCTACCATTGCCGCCATGATGATTCCCATTACTTTTTGTGCGTCGTTACCACCATGGCCTATACTTAGAGCAGCAGAGGATACAAGTTGCATCCTTTTAAACCATCTCTCCGCTTGGATAAAATTGAGCGAATTAAGAAATAGTGTGAGTAAGGACATTGTCAAAACTAACGCTGAGAAAAGGAACATTTTAAAGTTCTGATTATAAATCATCACGTCAAACCAGGTCGCATTTGTATCCTTATCAAATAGACTTGTATCCAGACTGTGCAGATAAAAGAAGATCGTAAATATGATGACACCTAAAGTGACCAACTTGGGTGTGATACTCTTTTTAAAGGAATGTAATATCCAGATGGAAATGACAAAGGCTACCACCATACCTATCATGGGTGCCAGTACTATAAAACTGGATATTTGCATGATCTTTATCGTGTTAATAGATGTAAATCCGGTATGTGCGATAGCTGCTCCGGCAAAACCACCTATCAAGGTATGTGAGGAAGAAGAGGGAAGACCTAACCACCAGGTCAATAAATTCCAGAATATGGCTGCGATAAGTCCTGCAAGGATAACTGTTAGCGTTATATACGGTACGCCCGCTTCATTCGTTCCTTCATTTACCGTTTTGGCTATAGTATTAGCTACACCATGATCTTTAAAGATAAAATAAGCAACAAAATTAAAAAATGCCGCCCAAATAACAGCCTGGATTGGCGATAGACCTTTAGTAGAGACGATGGTTGCAATAGAGTTAGCCGCATCATGAAATCCATTGATAAAATCAAAAATCAGTGCGAGTGCTATAATGATAATTAAAAATGTCATTTCAGTCGTTCAGGGGTTTTTAATCAACAGTGCTTTTATGAAAAATACCGTTATGATTATGTATATTTTATTATGATTGATTCTATGATATTGGAGCAGTCTTCACATTTGTCAGAGATCACTTCCATATCTTCATATACATCTTTAAGCTTAATTACTTCTATTGCATTTTTTCCATTATTTGAAAAAAGATTAATAATGGCTTTATCCAACATTTCATCTGCTGCATTTTCCATGCTGTTGATAGAAACACATTCTTGTTTGATTAGGCTGATATTCTTCATGTTACGAAGCTTGGATACAGCTATAGCAAGAGATTTAATCGCCTTTTGATTAATCTCGGCAAATTCTTTCATGTACTCATCTATTTCCTGAATATTATAATTTAGAATTTTCCTGGAAGATGCATGAATAAAGTCTGCTATATCATCTAAAGATGTCGCTAAATGGTGTATATCTTCCCGATCAAAAGGCGTAATAAAGTTTTTACCTAACTCAACAAATACTTGATGGGTAAATTCATCGTTTTGATGTTCTTTGTCTTCTAAGGATTTAAGTAGTGTGGTTCTTTTTTCAGCATCCGTTTCATTTAGTGCTTTTTTAAAAATACTGCCCATCTCTTTAAGATTGGCTACTATATTTTCAAAAATGTCATAAAACACTCTATCTTTAGGAAGAAAAATGCGAATAATATTGTTTATCGCCATTACACTTTGTGCGTTAAGATTAATTAATTAAAGCACAAAGGTATCTATTTTTTTATGAAATTTTATTTTGTTTACATATTTATTACTGTTGGTTTAAAAAATTTTATTTTAGTTATATTGACTTTTATGATGGCTTGCAAATGATGTACAGACGTCTCAGATATGAATTTTATAATTACACATGAAATCTTCATAGGGAATTAAATTTTTTATACCAAATATGTCCATCCTTTTTTGATTATTGGAAATATTTTATAGTAAAATTTTCGATTTTTTTGTCAAAACTATATATTATAATAAAACATTATGTATTTTTGCCTTTAATTTAATGTACTTAAGGACGTAAAATATGAAAAATTGGTTCAAGATATGGATGCTGATCATCCTACCATCGATGATAATTCATGCTCAAAATCCTGATTTAAAGTCAGGTGTAGTATTTAAAAAGTTGTTTTTGGATTATCAGACTACTAATGGTGGTAATTTTAGCTATTTTAAGGATTATAAGCATGGCTTTGAGATCGGATACCAACGTATGCTTGGACCCAATGTAGCCCTAAATATTCCCGTGAGATATGGTATTGTTAATTCTCATGTAGATAGTGTATCTGTTATCGAAAAACGTATAGCGAGCCTTGATGCCCAGTTCCAATATCAATTTAATGACCTTGGACCCAATTTTATCCCTTATGTACTAGCCGGTGCCGGTGCAGTATATGAAAAGGTAGGTCAGACAAATTTTCAAATACCTGTTGGTTTGGGTATTTATTTTCGAGCTGCACCCAATGCATATATTCAGCTTCAATCTGAGTTTAGATACGCTTTCCTTGAAAAAAGAAGCAATCTTGTGCATGGAATAGGATTTACGTACTTGTTTGGTCAAGTTAAGAAAGATACCACTGAAGTAAAAAAGGTACTGGATTCTGATGGTGATGGCGTGCCCGATGATATAGACCTTTGCCCATTTGCCTTCGGTGCTAAGGAATTGAATGGATGTCCGGACAAAGACGGTGATGGCGTTCCGGATTATTTGGACAAGTGTCCTGAAATAAAAGGACTAAAAGAGTTTGATGGATGCCCGGATACAGATGGGGATGGTATTCCTGATTATTTGGACGAATGCCCTAAAGTACCCGGAACAAAAGCTAATAAAGGCTGTCCGGAGACACCTAAGGTAATGGATTCGGATGGGGATGGTGTACCTGATGATGAAGATGAATGTCCTCATGAAAAAGGAACTATTGCCGCAAAGGGATGCCCGGATCGTGATAATGACGGTATCCCCGATCATCTCGATAAATGCCCAGACAAGCCTGGATTAAGAATCTATGAAGGATGCCCGGATACAGATGGTGATGGTATTCCTGACCATAGAGATAAATGCCCTACGATACCGGGTACTGTCGCTAATGACGGATGTCCTGAAATCAAACACGAGGATAAAAAAACACTGGAAATCGCAATGCAAGCCGTGCAATTCCAAACAGGATCTTCTATTCTCAAGCCGGAATCGTATAAAGTATTGATGCAGATTGCAGATATCATGGATCGATATCCTGATTTTAATCTGAATATCAGCGGCCATACCGATAATACTGGTAATCCAGTCTTAAATCAGACACTTTCAGAAAAACGAGCTAAAGCCTGCTACGATTATTTAGTATCAAAAGGAGTATCAATGAGCAGGATGAGCCATACAGGATTTGGTGAATCTCGACCGATTTCGTCTAATAAGGATGAAAAGGGAAGATCATTAAACAGAAGAGTGGAATTTAATCTTGTTCCACGAGAATAGTTAACAGAATTTTATCTTTAAATATGAAGTGAAGAATGATCAGATCATAAGTGTTTTGGTCATTCTTTGTTTTTTTATATCACAATTTAAACAATGAATGGAGCAGAACTTTATATTTGCTGTTTATAAATGAAAATTTAGAATGGATAAACGAGGTTTAAAATCAATAAAATCTTAATTTTTAGTAATTAATAAATGTGGTGACCTCCATTATGTCACTTAGGTATATGTACAAAGCAAAAATCATTTCGACTAACTTCATCAACTATAATGTAAAACGGTTTATAATCGAAAAGCCCGAAGGACTTACCTACCGCCCGGGTGAATCGGCACATATTTCGATTAATCTACCAGGCTGGGAAGATAAGGTCAGATCTTTTACGTTTACATCGCTCAACAACTGGCCTTTTTTGGAATTTATCATAAAAATATATGACGATCACGAAGGCGTCACCCACGCACTGGGCAAACTCAATGCAGGTGCAGAACTTTTAATCCATGATGTTTTTGGTAGCTTGGAATATAGAGGCCCGGGGATTTTTATAGCGGGTGGCACGGGTATCACACCATTTATAGCCATCTTTAGAGCCTTATTCTTAACTCAAAATCTACGCAATGCTGGTCTTATATATTCTAACCATAGCAAAGAGGATGTTATCCTACATGACGAGCTCTCAAGGATGTTAGGGCCGGCCTATATGAATGTTTTTACACGACAAGGCGTCATAGGTTTTAAAGAACGCAAGATAGACAGAGACTTCCTGATACAGGCGATAAGCGACTTTAGTCATTACTTTTATATTTGTGGTCCCAGTAGTTTCACTAAAGATATTACAGAAAACTTAATCAGTCTCGGTGCTCGGACATCGTCGCTGATTATTTAGAATTTAACATCTATGATCGATACGCAATTGATCTAACGGTGTCAACTCATTTAATACCTATATTGTACTGTATTAATGTGAATTTGGCGTAGGACAGCCAGAGCTAGAGCCCAAGTTGCATAGGCTTGGACTCTTTATATTTAAAATGATGTGCTATCTATGGCTTTTAGGTAAGAAATGATAAGCGGTTATGGTTTCTATTGTTCAATGTAGTTAGATTGCTTACTTTGATAGATATGGATTTTAGTTGTTAAAAATAGTTTGATGGCTCACTTCGTTTGAAATGACACTTCATTATGGCATTCCTTTCCCATTTTAGGTATTTTCATTTGACTGAAAGTAGAAAACTGGGTTGCAAACGGTTTAGTCACGCCTCCAACAAATCAATGAAGTGAAAATGCTTTGTACGCATTCTCCTTTATTTATATTAATCTGACATTATTTTAATATTTTGTAAATTTTTATTAAAAAATGTTAACACCTTAATATAATTATGATTATCTTTGTACTGATATTTATATGTTTTATTAATCGACAATACAGTACATATAGACCTAAGAGTAGGATATCCCGTGCC
>CAZCTQ010000002.1:0-186904 GCA_964501555.1 uncultured Aureispira sp.
GGCTGGGGATAGGGTAAAAAAACGACAAGATTCATTTCTATTTCTCAGTCATTCAAATCTGATTTAATACAAAATTCGATTTGGGTGGCGCATTGATGAAGTCAGGTGCAAACATAGCTATGCTATAATGAGGCTTTCTAATGCATAGATTTGTTATTTTTCTATCAAGAATGGAGTAATATGTATGTATAATGGGTATAAATTAAAATGGAGAAACATTTTTTTACTAATGAGCACTAATAAGTTTCAGATTTTTGTGTATCAATTTTTTCCTTTAATTTTGCTTTTTCTAATGGATATAGTTTGAGAGTAATTTTTATCATCTGTTTTTTTGTAAATAGTCTTGGCTCTTTTAGTCAACTTATACCACCGCTGAAAAACTATAAAGCAATTGAGTATAATGCCCATGCTCAAAACTGGTCTGTCACACAATCTATTAATTCAAGGATGTATTTTGGTAATACGGCCGGTCTATTAGAGTTTAATGGTGCAGCATGGAAGAAGTGGACATTAGATGACAACACCACAGTACGCACTGTCTATGCCAAAGGGTCGCGTATTTATTCCGGATCTTATGGAGATTTTGGATACTGGACATCAGATACATGTGATGATTTAAAATATTACAGTCTTAACCATCTCATTAAACCGGATCTTATAAAAAATGAAGAAATATGGAATATCATCGGAGTCGGAGATATGCTGTATTTTCAGTCATTTTCGTTGATGTTAGCGTATGATGGGAGATCGGTCAAAATCTTAAATCCTCCGGGTACATTTATGTTTGCCCAGCGTATCAAAAACCAGATGTGGATTCCTATAATTGGGGATGCTATATATTTGTTAAAGGACGATAAATTCATTTCACTACCTGGAACAGAATTTTTTAAAAATATGACCATTACGGGCATGATCGAGGATGCTCATAGCCAAAAAGTACTCATAACTACAAGTAAAAACGGTATATATACTTATGATGATGGGAAGATTGACGTATGGAACTCCGAATTGAATAATCTGTTTATTCGATCACAGGTTAATAAGATTTTGTCTAGCCAAAATGGCGAATTGATTATAGGTACTATTAGGGCAGGTGTGATAGTCGTTAATGCTAATGGACAGATAAAATACAGAATCGACACATCCAATGGTTTGCAAAATAACACGGTTTTAGCGCTATTTGAAGATAAATCAGGCGATATTTGGATAGGCTTAGATAATGGTATCAGTCATCTTACCATGAATGATGGTCTTTTATTTTATAAAGATATCACTGGTCGCCTCGGTACTATTTATGCAATCGCTAAGTCAAAAAATCAATTTTATATTGGCTCTAATCAAGGGGTTTATCATTACGAAAATGTAAGACAAATAGGTATAACGACAGGAAAATTTGAATTAATAGAAGGGACACAAGGTCAGGTTTGGCAGTTGATGGATCTTGATGGTCAACTATTATGCGGACATAACGACGGCACTTTTTTGATTAAGGATGGTAAAGCCATAAAGATTTCTAATATTACAGGCGGCTGGGCTAATATTAGGTTGGCAGAAAATGATGGTTGCCTACTTCAGGGAAATTACACCGGACTTGCCATTTTTAAAAAAGTAGGTGCTCGGTGGCGATTTAGCCACAAAATTAAAGGATATAATCTTCCGGTAAATGCTTTAGTACAATATCGTGAAAATTCGTTTTGGATTACCGGGCCTAATTTACCACTCAAACGCATTCAAGTAAACGAAGGATTAGATAGTGTAATTTCAATTAAAATTTATGATAAAAATACAGGACTTGCTACCAATAGGAAAATTGAAATTCAATATTTTAATCAAAAATTACATGTTTTTGATGGTTCAAAACACTTAGTTTATGATGATGTATCCGATAGTTTTATAAAAGATAATCTATTTCCGTCTGAAGACCAGGATTTTGTGTTTAGACCTTTAGGTGATAATATCTATGCAATGATATCTAAATCATCGTGTGAATTAATAAAGTCACATGATACGCTAAAACTTCCTTTAGCACTCAATAATGAAAAATATAATTTTGTGCGCTTATCGGATGGTTCTTATGGGTTATGTTTGTCAGATGGCTATGCTATTTTGTCTGCACAGTATCGAAGTAAACATTATAATGATGCACCCCAAATTTATAAATTAGCCGGCGCCAATAAAGTCTATTGCAATCTAGATACTAAATCTAAGCCAGGTAGTTTTTCTTTTAGTGATAATGATGTTAGTGTGTTTTTTGACTACACCGATTATGAAAATTCGGGTGAAATTGAATATCAATTGTTTTCTGATAAAAAATTATTAAGGAAAGGGACAACCTATTCGCCATTGTATTTATCCAATTTGTCACCGGGCAATTTTCATCTAAGACTATCCAGTGATTCTCAAATATCGGAAACGGATTTCATTATTAAATCACCATGGTTCCTGTCGGCTATTGCTTATGTTTGCTATGCGCTTTTTGTTTTGATTATTTTATTAGGTTTCAGGAAGTTTTATCGCATAAAGTATGAAAGAGACCACGCTAAATTACAACAGGAACATGATAGACTTTTAAATGAAAAAATGATGCAGTTAGAAAATCAACAGCTTCGCGATGAGAATATAGATAAAAGTAAAGAATTGGCCAATGTAGCCATCCAACTCAAACAAAAGAACGAACTTTTGCTAGAAATTAAAGATGAACTCAATGAAATACGCAAGACAGGTGATCAAAAGCTGTCAGACAAGGAGTTTCAAGTCATAACTAAGCAGATAAAGGACAATATAACATTGGATCAGGATAAACAATTGTTTAATGCACATTTTGATAAAGTGCATGAAATTTTCTTGATGAAGCTAAAAAAAGCATATCCTCAACTAACGCAGGACGATCTAAAACTGGCTGCCTATCTTCGTATGAATCTTAGCTCAAAGGAAATGGCAGCTTTGTTTAATTTGTCAATTCGTGGCATAGAAAACAAAAGATACCGGTTAAGAAAAAAAATGGATCTTGATACGGATATTAATCTCACAGAGTATTTTTTATTATTTGAATAGAATACAATACACCGTTTAAGATGTAATTTACATTCATCACCAATTTATTAAGGTTTAAACCGATAAGCCTAGCTATACAGACGGTTTATTGATAAATATATTTTGTATTGGCGTAGTCATGGCGTAGTACATTATACTAAAGATTAACAGCTCGTTGTGTATATTTGCATCCTATTTAAGATTGAATGTTTATAAACGTAAGGGATCTTTATTTAACGACTAATTAAACCACCACAGTATTATGCATTTGAAAATTTACCTCTTTTTATTATGTGCATTATTTTCATTAAATGCTTCTGGTCAAAACATTATTAAAGGCATCATCACTGATGCTGAGAGTGGTGAAACAATCATAGGCGCAGGTGTATCAGTCAAGGGTACAGTAGTATCTACTATTACTGATATAGATGGAAGTTTTCAGATTCAGGCTAATAAAGGTGATTTTCTGATTGTTGATTATGTCGGTTATAAAACGATAGAGATTCCTGTGACAAGTCAATCAGAGTATAATATCAGCTTAAAGCTTGATAATATTATACTCGATCAGGTCGTCGTCGTCGGCTATGGCACACAACGAAAAGTAGATGTTACCGGTGCTACAGTCAGTGTAAAAGGCGAGGATTTGGCTAAACAGCCTGTCATGACTGCTACACAAGCCTTACAAGGCAAAGTAGCCGGAGTACAGATTATGGCAAGTGGTAAGCCCGGATCTTCTCCCAATGTTCGTGTGAGAGGTACAGGTACAGCACTTGCAGGGACCACTGCCCTTTTTGTGGTCGATGGTGTACTAACTGATGATATTTCTAATATCAATACATCTGATATCGTGAGTATGGACGTATTAAAAGATGCGTCTTCCACTGCTATCTATGGCGCTAGAGGTGCTAATGGTGTTATCATTATCACTACTAAAAATGGACAATCAGGCACTACAAAAATTAATTACAATAATTTTATAGGTATGAGAAGTGCAGCACATATAGTGCAGATGGCTAATGCTGAGGAATACGCCAATTATGCAGCATCGGCTTCCGGACAAGATATCGTAGCTGTTCCTGGTATTAGCACGGACTGGTATCGTGAGATCCTTCGGAATGCATTTACTCAAAACCATAATTTGTCTATTTCAGGAGGAACTGATAAAATGAGCCATTTTCTTGGCTTCGGTTATCTTGACGAAGATGGAATCGTCCTTAATAATAATTTCAAACGTCTGAATGTACGTGCTAATCTAGATTATAAATTGTACAGTTTTTTAAACGTAGGGATTAATAGTTCTTATACTAATACTAATGAAAAAGATGTCGATTTGGGCACAGCTTATAATAATGCCTATAGAGCAGCACCTATCATTCCTGGAAAGGTAGGAACTAGGTATGGCAATACGTCACAGTATCAAAATGTGGGCAATGCAATCCTGGACCTCAATGATAATGATAATAGAAATATTCAAAATAGAATGCAGGCTTCGGGATATGTAGAGTTGTTGCCTCTTCAAGGATTGAAATTCAAATCTATGCTCGGACTCGACCGCAATAATTTTAACGGACGTAGTTATAATTATCAATTTTTAAATGATGAAGTTACCTTCCTGACCGCTGGTGGAAATCAACGGAATATACAGAGCAGCCTCAATATTAATAATGCTTACAATTTTAGATGGGTATGGGATAATATAGCTACCTATGAAAAGGTATTTGATAAACACCGATTTACCTTGTTAGCAGGAACGACAGCGGAATCTTTTAATGCAAATGGGTTTTCAGCATCCAGAAAAGATGTACCTAAAGATAAAAACCTATGGTATCTAGGTACTGGAGATGCCAATACTTCTGTAAATGATGGCGGCGGTGATGCTTGGGCAAGAAACTCATATATGGGACGTCTCAATTATGCATTTAATGACAAATATTTGTTTACCGGTACCCTTAGGCGTGATGGAAGTAGTCGTATTGCTAAAGCCAATCGTTGGGGTACTTTCCCTTCCATAGGATTTGGATGGGTATTAAGTAATGAAGATTTTCTTAAGGATGTTAAAGATATAGAAACACTTAAACTTAGAGCATCGTGGGGAAAAGTAGGTAATGATAGAGTTCCATCTGATGCCTTTGTACAAACTGTTACACCTAATCTTGCCTATCCATTTGGTGGTGGTGTTGCTGTACCTGGTAGTGCCATTACCCAGATAAAAGACCCTAATCTCAAGTGGGAAACGACTGAAGAATACGATTTAGGTGTTGATTATTCCTTATGGAATGGCAAATTATATGGCGAAATGGGTTTTTATACTAAGACGACCAGGGATTTGCTGATCAATGTAAAGATTCCAGCCACAGTCGGGGATGAGGATGGAGTCATTCTTACCAATGCTGCATCTATTAGGAATACAGGATTTGAAGCAGCTATCAACTGGAGAGAAGCCATATCTAAAGATTGGTCATATCGCATCGGTGTCAATGTCACACTTAATAAAAACGAAGTAGTAGGTCTTAATGGTGGTGAACCTATCCTCGATGGTGGTGTAGGAGGTGCACAAATCTATACTACAAAAACGGATAATGGTCATCCTGTAGGCTCATTTTATGTTTTTCAGGTCTTGGGCGTATTTCAGGATGCTGGCGAAATTAATAACTATACTACTTCAGATGGTAAAGTCATACAACCGAATGCATCACCAGGTGATTTTAAATATTTAGACTCAAATAAAGATGGCGTTATAGATGACAAAGATCGGGTATTCATAGGTTCGTATCAACCCAAAGCTTACTTTGGGTTTAATGGTCAAGTTTCTTACTCCGCATTTGATTTGAGTTTTGATATATATGGTAATGTAGGCAATTATGTTTATAATGGTAAAAAAGCACTAAGATTAAGCGGTTTGGATAATGTCGAGCAGGCACTTGCTTATGATCGATGGACACCGGGATCTGGTATTCAAAACGAACCTAAAGCCAATTCAGGATATCTACCCGCATCCACTTACTATGTTGAGTCAGGTGATTTTGTTAGATTAAATAATGTCACCTTGACCTATAACCTGCCTCAAAGCCTATCTGATAAGATCAGGATTGGCCAAGCAAGGGTTTTTGTTACTGGGCAAAATTTACTTACACTTAAGAAATTTACAGGTTTTTCGTCCGAATTATCTGATAATTCACCGACCAGAGCCGGAATTGAATTAAATGCATACCCTACAACTAAAACGTTGGCTGTAGGTGTAAACATCACTTTCTAACCTCTAAAATAAAGTAAAAATGAAAATTATAAATATAAAATTTGCAGTTTTAACACTTGTAATCTTCACATTAGGATGTTCTGAAAATTTCCTGGATGTACCTGTGCAGGGCGCAGGCACTGCTGAATCTGATCCCGCTCTTGCCGAAAAATTAGTCACTGGAGTTTACAATAGTTTGATATCAGGTGACGCTTTTGGCTCGGGTGATAGTCATGGTATTGCTTTTATTTCTTTAACTAATATCCTCTCTGACGATGCAGATAAAGGAAGCTCGCCTAATGATCAGATAGGCGTTATCGGGGATATAGATAATTTTACACTGACACCGACCAATGTATTTGTAGGTTCACTTTGGAATGGGCATTATAATGCCATAGCAAGATGTAATCAGGCCATCAAAGCTTTAAAGACGGCAAGCGTGGATGACGCAACCAAAAATAGATATCTTGGTGAAGTTCGTTTCCTACGAGGTTATTATTACTTCAATTTGGTTCGTTTGTATGGTGGTGTTCCTGCAGTGTTGCGAGTGCCAGAAAGTGCAGCTGATGCAAATAGCGACCCTAAATTCAGAACTAGAGCCAGTGTAAATGAAATATATGATATCATCCTTAGCGATTTACAATTTGCAGTAGATAATACCAGATTAAAAAGCGCTTCTAGCGTAGGCAGAATTAACAAGGGAATCGCCCAGTCCATGCTAGCAAAGGTCTATATGTATAGAAAAGACTGGCAAAAAGTCTATGACATGACTACCGAAGTAGTCAACAGTGGCCAGTATGCATTGATAGACGATTATGCTAAGATCTGGAGATATGAGAGCAATAACGGACCGGAAGCCATTTTCGAAATTCAAACAGGCTCATTTAATAATACGGATTTTGGTGTGAGAGGTTATTGTGTCTGGCAAGGTCCACGAGTAGGTGGTAAAGGAGGATGGACAGACTTAGGATTTGGATTCTGTACTCCAAGCCAAAATTTAGTCGATGCCTACGAACCAGGTGATAAAAGAAAAGATGCTACCATTATTCAAATTGATAATACCGGAACACACAAAGGCACGATACTTTATGATGGGTATAGGATACCAAGTAAAGACAGCATTGAAAATCTGTATTACAATTATAAAGCATATCATAGCGAATTGAAGATCAATGAACCATATTTGGGCAACCGAGATAATAAGGATAAAGATATCCACATACTTAGATATGCTGATGTCCTACTTATGCAGGCAGAAGCAGCCAATGAATTAAATATAAACGGAATAGCTAATGCAAATATCAATACCTTAAGAAAAAGAGCAGGACTTAATGAAATCCATCCTACTATTGGTGTTGATATGCGCAATGCGATCTGGAGCGAGAGGCGATTGGAGCTAGCTATGGAACATGATCGTTTTTTTGATTTAGTGAGACAAGGACGGGCAGCTGAGGTTATGCAGGCTGCCGGAAAGAACTTTGTCAAAGGCAAACACGAACTCATGCCGATACCAGCTTTGCAAATAGAGTTGTCAGGTGGCCAACTGTCGCAAAATCCATTGTATTAAAATGATTTTTTTAATAAACCTTTTTTTTATTTACTAATTTAATATTTATTATTTAACATTAAAATCTTTAAAATGAAATCACAAAAAATTAATTTTATTCTTTCAGCTGTTATGGTTGGTTGTGTGATGGTTTTTGTTTCTTCTTGTGGTAAGGATGAAAAAAAACTTCCACCAATCGACGGTTATGATTCAGCAAGTGATGTAG
This sequence comes from uncultured Aureispira sp., assembly GCA_964501555.1. Taxonomy (GTDB): domain Bacteria; phylum Bacteroidota; class Bacteroidia; order Chitinophagales; family Saprospiraceae; genus OLB9. Next base: position 8,041 of record CAZCTQ010000002.1, read on the forward strand.
GAAAAGATAATTTAGTAGCTTACTGGCCACTCGATGGCAACGGTAATGAAAAAATATCTGGTGCTCAGCCTACTAATTCAGTAAATGCATCTTACAAATCAGGAGTTAAAGGTCAGTCTGTTTCTTTAGCTAAAGGATTCCTTGCTTATGGCGAAGTAGCTAAATTAAATAGCTTACCGAATATGACTGTTGCTCTTTGGGCTAATTTTGATAATAATGGAAGTCTTCCGTCTGCATTTTTTTCAATGACTCGCGCTAATGAATGGGCAGGTAATATCAATCTTATGTCCGAAACAGGTTGGCGTAAAGCCGGATCTGATACACTATTATTGAAAGGCTTAGTAGTGACAAATGTAAATGGCAATCCATCATTCCAAGATTCTAGAAATGAGCCTTCTAAAGGTGGTGTCCAAGCTCCTAAAGGAGTCAATAAATGGAATCATCTCGTTATGACATGGGATGGTGCAACATCTAATTTTAAAATCTATCAAAATGGTGTAAAAGTAAGTAATCCTGAATGGGAGCAAAGAGGTACTACTGGTCCACTTAATTTCTTTACACCTACTAAACCAGTTATAGGTGCATGGGGAACAAATGTACCTGGCGGTGGTGTAGCAGAAGCATGGCAAGTACCTATGACGGGTTCTGTGGACGAAGTAAGAGTATTTAACAAGGCTCTTACTGATGCTGAGATTGCTGCTCTTTACAAATTAGAGCAAGCAGGTAGATAATCATTGTTTTATAATATGGTAAGTGGGGAAGTCTAAGTGCTTCCCCGCTTTTTAAAAGTCTATTTGTTTTGTCAAAGTATAATGCTTTATGGTTTTGGATACTGGCGGTCGCTTTATTAATATCATGTAATCAGGATAGTAAGGATACTGACCCCGCTAATATCACATATCTTAATTATACCAGCATTATAATAGATCAAAATAAATATGCTGACGATGCAGGTGTTTCTCTAATACCCACATTTACTATTAATTTTGATGACAAAATAGATTTAAACTCCGTTAGAGAATCCGTTATTTTAACTGATGTGCAAGAGCGGCAGATTTTGCTAACGTCAAAAACTAATCACGGGGATTCTACTTTAGTCATTCAACCACAGGAATCCTTAAAACCACTAACGAGATATAATTTTGAAATAGCTCATACTTTAAAATCGGCTTCCGGCAATAATTTGTCAAGCACGGTCAAGAGAAGCTTTACTACTAAATTAGATACAACGGATAAATATCCAATGCTTACAGATGAGGAACTACTCACAACAATTCAAAGAAAAACATTCAAATATTTTTGGGATTTAGGTCATCCGGTCTCTGGGTTGATATTGGAAAGAAATACTTCAGCCAATCTAGTTACCACGGGTGGCTCCGGCTTCGGAATCATGGCTATCATCGCAGGAATCGAAAGAAAGTTTATCACGCGTATTGATGGACTCGAAAGGATATCAAAGATGGTCAAATTCTTAGATGAAAAAGCTGAAAAATATCATGGCGCTTTCGCTCACTGGATAGATGGGCAAAGTGGTAAGACCATACCATTTAGTATGAAAGATGATGGTGCCGACCTGGTAGAAACTTCCTTTTTAATTGCCGGTATGCTCTGCGCAAAAGCATATTTTGATCAAAACAATCTTGAAGAACTCGAACTAAGAAATAAGATAACGGCGATATGGGAAGGTGTAGAGTGGTCATGGTTTGACAGAGATGATAAAAGTGTACTACTATGGCATTGGTCACCTAAATACAACTGGGATATAAACCTGCCCATAAAAGGTTGGAATGAAGCTTTAATTACTTATATCCTCGCTTCATCATCGCCTACGTTTCCGATTGCTACCCCTGTGTATGACACTGGATGGGCGTCCAATGGTGGTATGAAAAATGGAAAAAGTTATTACGGTATCTTTTTACCATTAGGTCCAAGTCTAGGTGGCCCATTGTTTTTTGAGCATTATTCATTTCTCGGCATAAATCCGATCAAACTCAAGGATAAATACACTGAGTACGCTACTCAAACAAGAAATCATACCCTAATCAACAGATCTTATTGTATGGATAATCCACGACGATACTATGGTTATAATAAAAATGTCTGGGGGCTCACGGCAAGTGATACCCGAGGTGGATATACTGCACACAGCCCGACTAATGATAAAGGTGTTATCACGCCAACGGCTGCTATAGCTTCCCTGCCGTACACACCCGAAGAATCCATGCAAACCATCCGTTATTTTTACTACAAACTTGGAGATAGGATATTTAAAGATTATGGCTTTATCGATGCTTTTAGTATGCATTATCTATGGTTTGCTGATTCTTATCTTGCTATAGATCAGGGGCCGATTATGGTCATGATTGAAAATTATAGGACAGGCTTGATCTGGAACTACACTATGAAAGACCCTGACATTCAGCACGGACTTAGAAGATTAGGATTTGAATTTTAAAAATATATGATGTACAGAAGCGTTTTAGTTTTATTGGTTTTAATACTGGGTAGTTGCGCTACCAAACAATTACCTATTGTTAAGTACGATCGGCAGGAATTGAAACAGAGGACATTCAATTATTTTCTAGATGCTCTTGACAATAAGGGACAAGTTTTGGATAGGTATCCTACAGTGACTTTCACTAGTATTGCTGCTACAGGATTCGGCTTGTCCAGTTATATCGTCGGTATAGAAAACAAATACATTTCCCGAAAGGAAGGCGCTAAAATGGTCAAAAAGGCACTTGAAGAATTATGGAAATTGCCGGAAGGCCCTGAAGCAAAAGGTAAAAGTGCATACAAAGGTTTTTACTATCATTTTCTCACACCTAATGATGTTGTTCGCTATAAAAATGTCGAGTTGTCGTCCGTTGACACTGGTTTGCTCATGGCAGGCGTACTAAGTTGTATGACGTATTTTGATGCCAATGATGATACAGAGAAAGCTATCAGGGATTTAGCCGATAAGCTATACAAACGTATCGACTGGCAGTGGATGATGAAAAGCAATGGTATTATGAGTATGGGCTGGCATCCAGAATCAGGCTTTATAGAAAGTGAATGGGCAGGATATAATGAAGCTATGTTCCTTTTAGTTATGGCAATGGGCTCGCCTACACATCCTATTGCAGCAGAATCTTGGTCAAAATGGTGTGCTACCTATGATTTGAATACTTTTTACAATTATAAAAATGTCCAGTTTGATCCACTCTTTGGGCACCAGTACAGTCATATCTGGATAGACTTTAGAGGTATTCAAGACAGTTTTATGCGAGCTCATAATGATGATTATTTCAATAATTCGGTCAAAGCAACGCTGGCTAACAGAGCTTATTGTATCGACAACCCAAAAAAATGGAAAGGTTACGGCAAAAATCAATGGGGATTATCTGCTTGTGATGGACCGAAGGATACAGCTATGATTGTGGATGGAATCAGACGTTCATTCTTTAGCTATCGGGCACGTGGTGCAGCCAGTTTCCAGATTGTTGATGATGGCACTATTACGCCTACTGCTGCCGGAGGGTCATTTCCCTTTACACCAGTTGAATCTGAAGCTTGCCTTAGCCATCTTTGGAATAGCTACTACCATCAGCTGGTAGGAAAATATGGGTTTAAAGACGCCTTTAATCTTACTTACAGAGACAAAAACCATCCTAATGGGTGGTTTGACAAAGATTATCTAGGTATTGATCAAGGAGCGATCCTGCTTCAAATCCAAAATCATGAAAATGGCTTGATTTGGAACATTATGAAAAAGAATCCTTATATTGTGGCAGGCCTGAAGAAAGCAGGATTTAATGGTGGTTGGTTAGACAAAACTCAATAGCTTTAATATATAATAAAATTAAATAATGTATAAATCTCTTATTTATCTTATATTTACATCCTTTTTGTGGGCCACGATAGGATGTGCACAAAACAAAGCTGTCAAAGTAGAACCCAATAAAGTTAATAATAATATCGATTATTACCGGTCATTAGGTGCATCACAACGAGTGGCTAAGCTCATGAGTAAAATGACTTTGGAAGAAAAGATAGGTCAGTTAAATTTGATCACGCCAGGTGGTACAGTGACCGGTGAAGTAGTGAGTAAAGACGTAGAAACCAAGATGAAAAAAGGCTTAGTCGGTGGAATCTTTGGTATTAGAGGTGCGGCCGAAGTACGTAAAGCGCAAGAAATAGCCGTAAAAGAAAGCCGCCTTGGCATTCCATTATTGGTAGGTATGGATGTCATTCATGGCCATAAGACGGTTTTCCCTATTCCTTTAGGGCTATCATGTACGTGGGATATGGATTTAATAGAAACATCCGCGAGAATTGCTGCAAAAGAAGCTACCGCAGATGGAATTATGTGGACGTTTTCGCCTATGGTGGATATAGCGAGAGACCCTCGTTGGGGTCGTATCTCCGAGGGTAGTGGCGAAGATCCATACTTAGGCTCAAAAATTGCTGCTGCTATGGTTCGTGGTTATCAGGGAAAAGACTTGTCTGATCCAACTACTATGCTGGCATGTGTCAAGCATTATGCTCTGTATGGTGCCGCTGAAGGTGGACGAGATTACGGTACAGTAGATATGAGCAAGGTAAGGATGCACAACGAATATCTCCCGCCATATAAAGCAGCAATCGCTGCAGGCGTAAGATCAGTAATGACCTCATTTAATGTGGTGGACTATGTCCCGGCTACAGCAAGTGATTATCTATATAAAGATGTCCTGCGCAAGGAATGGGGATTTGATGGGCTGGTAGTGACTGATTACACTGCCATCAATGAGATGATCGAACATGGTATCGGTGATCTACAGGAAGTTTCTAAGCGAGCTATCAATGCCACAGTAGATATGGACATGGTAGGAGAAGGCTACCTTACAACACTTAAAAATTCCATCGACAAAGGAGAAGTTTCCATTCAAACGATAGATAAGTCTTGTTTACGAATCCTCTTAGCAAAAGAAGAAGTAGGAATCTTAGATGATCCATATCTATATTTTGACGAAAGTAGGGCTAAAATGGATATCTTTACTGCTGAAAACAGGAGATTTGCGAGAAAAGCTGCGGCAGCTTCCTTTGTATTATTAAAAAATGATAAAAACATACTTCCTCTTAAAAAGGATGCTAAAATTGCTTTGATAGGTCCTTTAGCTGACAGCAGAAGAAATATGCTGGGCACGTGGAGCGTATCCGGTGACCATGAGCAAGCTGTTACTGTTCTCGAAGGTTTCCAAAATGCAGTGACTAATCCTGAACATCTTTTGTATGCTAAAGGAGCTAATATCTCTGATGATAGGGAATTCTCTAAGCGTGTAAATGCCTTTGGCGAGGAAATAACAATAGATAAAAGGAGTCCGGAAGAAATGATAGATGAAGCGATGAAAGTTGCGATGCATTCGGATGTGATAATCGCCGTCGTAGGCGAAGCAGCGGATATGTCCGGCGAGGCATCGAGTATGGCTGATATCCGTCTTCAACCTTCTCAAAGAAAGATGCTGAAAGCTTTAAAATCATTGGGCAAGCCTGTCATCATGGTGCTGTATAATGGGCGGCCCATGGTTATTACCGAAGAATTGGAAGATATGGATGCTATCTTAGATGTCTGGTTTGGTGGGACGGAAGGTGGCAATGCGATTGCGGATGTACTCTTTGGTGATGTCAATCCAAGTGGAAAGTTGACAACTTCATTTCCCTTTAGCGTCGGACAGATACCTATTTATCATGCTATGCTTAATACGGGAAGACCGGATCCGGGTACACAATCCAAGTTCCGATCTAATTATTTAGACATTCCTAATACGCCAGCTTTACCCTTTGGCTTTGGCTTATCCTACACGACATTTTCATATAGCAATTTAAAAATCAGTTCTGATAAAATGCTCAAAACGAGTAAAATTACTGTGACTGTAGACGTAAAAAATACTGGAGATAGAGCCGGTGATGAAATTGTACAAATGTATATTCGAGACGTTGTGGCATCCATATCGAGGCCTATGAAGGAACTTAAGGGATTTGAAAAAATCCATTTGAAGCAGGGTGAGTCAAAGACTGTTTCCTTCACAATAGACGATTCACTGCTAAAGTTTTATAATAGTGATTTAGAATTAATAGCTGAGCCTGGTGTTTTTGAAGTGATGATAGGGCAAAATTCGAAGGATGTTCAGAAAGTAAGTTTCGTATTGGAAAAATAGTTGATTTGATTTGAAAATATATCTTGATTGTCAAAATATATAGGTTTATTATTGCTATAATAAAAACAAATTGTAATTTTATCCATCGAATAAAAAGGTACATCCATGGCAGCTTATGCACAGGTATTGAATTATGCCATTCCCTTCTTTTTAATCTTAATAGCTATCGAATATATAGCAGGGTATTTTATGCATCAAAAGACGTTGCGTTTGTTTGATACAATCTCTAGTTTGAGTTCCGGTATTACAAATGTCGTGAAGGACGTATTGGGACTTTCTGTTGTAATAATCAGTTACCAATGGATGGTAGCAAGATTTGCTATTTTTCATATTGATTCGTCTTGGTTATTGTATGTTGTAGCGTTTATAGGGATCGATTTTTCCGGATATTGGGTACACAGATGGAGCCACGAAGTTAATGTGTTTTGGAATAGACATGTAGTCCATCACAGTAGTGAAGAGTTTAATCTACCGTGTGCATTGCGCCAATCTGCCTCTGATATTGTTGCATTATTTACATTTACGTACTTACCGATGGCGATTTTAGGTGTTCCGGGTAAAGTGATAGCGATTGTGGCACCGTTACAGTTATTTGCGCAGTTTTGGTATCATACTCGGCTTATAGGCAAGATAGGTTGGCTTGAAAATATAATAGTTAGCCCATCACATCATAGGGTACATCATGCCATCAATCCGATTTATATAGATAAAAACTATGCTCAGATTTTTATTTTCTGGGACAAATGGTTTGGTACTTTTCAACCAGAGCTGGATGATGTGCCGCCTGTGTATGGCATTACAAAAGCAGTCAATACCTGGAATCCATGGATAATCAATTATCATCATATCTGGTCTATCTTTAAGGATGCTTGGCGTACAGAAAAGTGGATAGATAAAATCAAAATCTGGTTTAAACCTACCGGCTGGCGACCTTTTGATGTCAAAGAGAAGTATCCTGTATCTAATACGAAGGATATCTACCAAAGGCCTAAGTATGACACTTCAGCATCTAAGCTTTTCGAAATATGGTCTGTTGGCCAGTTGGTTGTAACTTTACTTTTTATGCTGTTTCTCTTTAATAAAATAGGCGAGATGTCTTTTGACAAAATTTTAGGTTATGGAATATTTATATTTATAGCGGTATTTGCCTATACAAGCTTGATGGATGGCAGCGCTATGGGAGTAGTTTTTGAAAGTATTAAGTTTGTGATGGGGCTTTTGTTGCTTGCCGCGAATGGTTATTCATGGTTTGGAATAGACACAACAGTCTCTTTTGGATCTGGGATGGTAGCTGCTTATCTGGTTTTATCTCTGTTGATGACTATCTATTTTTACTATTTTGATCGACCAAAAGCCGTTGAATTGTATTGAGATACTTAATAGTTTCATTTGATAGTCATGTCATAAGAAATATTGTCTATTCTAATTATTGATAAATTTTGATATTGTTTGATTTTATATCATGGCGATTTACATATTATAAATATTTTTATTTAAATAAATTTCCACACATATATTTAATAAATCAAACGATTACAATCTCATTTTGAAATAATGCAATTGATTTAATATATATTAAATATTTTTTCAATATGAGTTAACCGGATTTTTATATTTGTTATTTATTCAATATGTTACGTGATGGGAATATGTTTTGCGGATAAGTTTGAAAAATAGATAATCAAATTTATCAAGACATATTGAAATCTTTTTACATTTATTCTTGTTGTTTTTTCCACGATGGTTAAAGACTTATCCACAAGTTATACACATAGCAGGAATGAAGTGTTGTTTTAAAATTGGATAACTAACCTTACCTTTGTCATTAAAATAATTATCATTTTATAAAACTCAATCATCAAAAATGGCCGAAATTCCACTTAAAGCAATCAGTAATAAATTTTCCTATAATAAAGGAGATGCTGACCAATTATATGGGAAAGTACAACCACAGGCTATTCCACTAGAAGAGGCGGTATTAGGTGCTATTATGATTGACAAGGATGCTTTTCCATCCATCATCGAAGTATTGCGTAAAGAAAGTTTTTATCTCGAAAAGAACCAGGATATATTTCAATTGATGGCAGAGTTGTTTGGAAAGTCACAACCTATAGATCTGCTTACAGTACATGAAGCGTTAAAGAAATCAGGAAAATTGGATAAGGTGGGTGGTATATCTTATTTGATGGAATTGACAAACAAAGTAGGATCAGCAGCCAACGTTGAATTTCATGCTAAAATCATCGCTCAAAAGTATATTCAAAGAGAATTAATACGAGTTAGTACACAAATCATTACTGATGCATACGAAGATACAAAAGATGTCCTTGAATTGATGGATGATGCTGAGAAAAATCTTTATGAAATTTCTGATCAAAACCTAAATACGGGCTATGAATCTTTAGCAACATTGGTCGTAAAGGCTCAAAAGGAAATTGAGGCTATCAGCGAAAAGGGTAGTGATATGACTGGTGTTCCTACAGGATTTGTAGAGTTGGATAAAATGACTAATGGATGGCAATCATCAGATTTGATAATCATGGCAGCCCGTCCAGGTATGGGAAAAACAGCATTTACTTTATCTCTGGCAAAAAATGCAGCAGAAGCAAATAAGCCAATTGCCTTTTTCTCATTGGAAATGGCTAATGTGCAGTTGGTACAGCGTCTTATTTCCATGGAGGCTGAGATCAACTCTCACAAGTTGCGCAGTGGGCAGATTGAAGATTTTGAATGGCAAAAATTACATGCTGCCGTAGATAAATTATCTCAGGTGCCGATTTACATAGATGATACTCCGGGTATTAATATTTTTGAATTGCGAGCAAAATGTCGAAGACTTAAACAAAATCATGATATTCAAATGATTATTATCGACTATTTGCAATTAATGTCCGGTGCACCCAATGGAAAAAGTAGCGGTAATAGAGAGCAGGAAATCTCGTCCATCTCTAGGGCATTAAAAGGACTTGCAAAAGAATTGCATGTGCCTATTATAGCACTTTCTCAGTTATCGCGGGCAGTCGAGAGTAGAGGTGGTGAAAAACGACCGCAGCTATCTGACCTTAGGGAATCTGGTGCTATTGAACAGGATGCAGATATCGTTACATTTATCTATAGACCTGGATATTACAACGTAGAAGATCCTAGTATATCCAAAGATTTAACAGAAATTATCATTGCTAAACACCGAAATGGTAGCTTAGGTACCGTCAATTTGAGATTTGTACCTCATTTTGTAAAATTTGAAGACCCGGGTGAGAGTGGTTTTAGCGACGATTTGAATTTTGGATTTGATAGTGGTTCCATGCTGCCTGGTGCTATCATTACTAAACCATCTAAACTCAATGTTGATTTTGGTGATAGCCCGACGATAGATCTTGATAATACAAGTGATACTAACCCTTTTTAAAAAAATTAAGGCGTTTCTACATGGACGATCAGCATACAAAAACTAAGTTAAATAAATATATAGCACTATCAGGTATATGTGGGCGTAATCAAGCTGCAGAATGGATTAAGGCAGGCTTTGTTAAAGTAAATGATAAGGTAGTCAAAGAACCATTTGTTGAAGTGAAGGACGATGATATCGTTACAGTAAAAAATAAACAGGTCAAGCCTAAAATCATATATACATATTATGTGATGAATAAACCGTGGCATACGCCTGTTGAACCAAGCGATGGAGGAAAAAGCACTGATATTTATAATTTGCTGGCAAAACAGACCGATAAGTCACTGAATGTTTTGGGTAAGCCCGATGCGGATACTTGTGGTTTAATTGTATTTACCGATGACAAGCCACTTACAGAAAAGTTAAATATACCTGGTCATCAACTCAAAACAGTCTATGAGGCAACCCTGGATAAACCATGGGATACTGCTCACTTTGATCTCCATATATATAGAGAAACCATCAAATTTAAAGGAATTAATATAATTGATCAGGATGACAAAACAGTTATAGGTATAGAGGTTGTCGGCGGGTTGTATCAGGATATTAAATCGTATTTTGAAGAAAAAGGCTATGTCGTTAAAAAATTGGATTGCACTTTTTTTGGTGGTATAACTAAAAAGGATCTAAAGAGAGGATGGAGTAGGGCATTAACTGAAAAGGAAGTAGTTTTCATTAAGCATTTTACATAGCTTATTTTATAGCTCTTAGATGTTTTTGTGTATTCATTGTATATAGTGCAAAGCATAATGGATTGCTATCCTATATCAACTCGGGATGAGCTTTGATGATGAAATTAATTACATGAGCTATGTACATTATGTCTTAGTCTATTGAACTGGACAGCATTTTACAAAAAGACAACTTCATATATTTTATTGAAATGACTTTACAAATAAGGTATTAGCTCATACCAGTTACATGGAATTTTATACCATTTAAGAGTGTAAGACAACCAGTTGCTAAGTCTTAAAAAATTGCTAAATTTTGATATCTACCTTTGTGTTATTGATATTCAGTAAATAACACATTTCCGATGTTTCAAATAGGGTGGTTTAATAGAAAAAATAAATTGTTGGCATTTTTAAGTTTGATGCTTATCATGTCTTCAAATATTGTTTTGTTAGGCAATTCTAAAAAAGATTATTTTAATGATTTATCCATAAATTTACCAGAAGCATTAAATGATTCAGTGAAAAAGCCGTTAATTCAGAAAAAGGATTTTGGATTTTCAGGAAATGCTAGTTTATTTTCATCCTTTAGTACTTCGAATGTTCCCAATGTTACAACGAGTCCTTTTAATTACGGTGCGGCATTATCAACTACTTTTAGATTTAAAAAATTTACGCTTCCCTTTACTTTAAGATACAATCAAAACAAGTTAAATGTTTCTTATCCATTTTTCAGATTAAGTTTAAGTCCTTCCTATAAATGGGCAAAATTATATGTAGGTGATCAGACATTGTCTTACAATAAACTTGTTTTTAGCGGGGTGAATATTTTTGGATTAGGTTTTGAAATTCATCCGGGTTGGTTCTATCTTTCTGTGATTGATGGCATGGTGAAGCAAAAAATATTTATTGACAGTACCTCCTCAAATTACACTAAACTGAGTCCAAGATTTGCTACCAAAGCCTTTGCGGTAAAATCGGGTATTAAGAGTCAAAGTTTTAACTTGCTTTTTACATACTTAGATTCCAAAGATATAAAAAACTCACTCAGTTACTATAACCCTAAATTTAAGTTAAGTCCAAGGTCGAATAGGGCAATTGGTGTAGAATTGATGATTAGACTGAGTAAAAATATTATGATTTCTTCTATCGATGGTGTTAGTATCTATACCAGAGACATTGATGCTGGCAATTTAGATACCTTACTCAAGTCATCACATAGGGAACCCTTGCCTGCTTGGGCAAAGTCAATAGAAAAGAATCCAAACACAACATCTCAAATATTTTATGCCACTGAAAATCTTGTTCGATATCAAAATAATACATTCGGACTTGGATTAAAACAAAGAATCATCATGCCAGAATACAAGACACTCGCATTGAGGGTAGAAGGTAACGATGTGGAGCAATATACAGTCGAGTCTAACTTCAACTTTGGGAAAGGAAAAGTAACATCGAACATGTCAGTAGGTATTCAAAAAAATAATCTTTTATCAAAGCTATCTCAAAATACAAATTCTACGATATATGATTTTAGTCTAAATGTTACACCCAATAAAAAACTGTTTGTAAATGCAAATTTTTCAAATTATGGCATTCGAACATCATCTACCTATTTGGCACCAGAAGATAGTATTTCGATTCGTAACATTAATAGCAATTTTGGCTTAACTGCCATGTACTTATTGAATCAAGATAGGATTTGTACTAAGGCAATTAATTTTAATTTGAACTTCCTAAACAGTACAGAAAAATATGATGGAAGTAAATTTGAGAATACCAATTTTAACTCATTATACTTTAATGGTGGATATTCCACTAATAATTCAGAAGGTCTCAGTTACAATGGTAGTTTATATTATAATCTTAGCAGTTCACTCATCCCTCAGATTAGTAATGAAGTCCAAATAATTCAATCTTACGGAGTTTCAGGTGGCTGCGGGATTACGTTGAAAAAAGGAGAAGATAGTAAAAATGAAGTGTCAGGCGGTGTTAATTTGAATCTGAATTATACAGGGCTTGCAACTGGTGAAAAACGTCCTGGAGTCGGATTGGCCATAAATTTACAATACTTTTTAACAAAAAAACTATCATTATCATCAGGATGTATTTTGTCAAGAACTACAATTCAAAATGTAAATATCAACCAATTAAATTTTAATATTAATCTTAACACAACATTTTAAGATGGAAAAGAATCATTTTATCCTTGCCCAACGGAAGGCAATTCTTCAAACTGGAATCAGAATAATTGATAGACATTTGATCAAAGAAAATGTGTTTTTAGGTCGATTTCTTATCACTTTAGTTCTTACATTGCTCTTGTCTGGAGCTGGATATACTCAAGGATCGTTAAACGTAAATGTACAGGTGCAACCTCCTTACAGTCCCTATCTAAATGATTATTTAGATCTGGCAAATAGGACGATTATTACCGTTACTAACACATCCAATAAGAGTTATAATTATTTTATAAAATTTAGTCTAACCAATAACAGCAATTTTAATGCCTATACCAAAGAGGATTTTAAACCTAGTACTCCACTAACTATTGGTCCTGGCCAAACAATGAATATTATTGCTAATGAATCAGCAAAATCATCCTTCAATCAAGAAAATATTGAGCTTGAATATGGCAATTTTAGTATCAATGATATCTTGCGTGATGGTGTCTTGCCAGATGGTAAATATTCATTGTGTGTAAAGGCTTATGATTATGATGGACTCAATCTAATCAGTAAGGAAAATTTGGGATGTAGTACTTTTTCTATTTCAAATTTGAATGCGCCCGTAATAAATGATTGTAATAATAAAAAATTTTATTATTACAATCCTCAGAATTTAAACCTTAATTGGTTGCCTGTAACTGGCAATACGCAAAACAAACAAATACTCTATGATTTATATTTATCTAAAATTGAAGAGGGTGATAATCCACAGGATATCATTGAGAGTGGTATTGCAACAAATGCACCTAATATTATCAAAGTATCTAATATTCCAACTACTTCTTTTGTTTATTCTGGAAATTATCCCCATTTAGAGGTCGGTCTTTATGCTTGGGCAGTAAAAGCGAGAACTTCCGATGGTAGTTTGCCTATCCAAAATGAAGGTCAAAGTAATGTATGCCAATTTAGTTATGAAGTGATGAGCATGGGTGTAAAAAGCGATCATAAGTCTTTTGTGGACTGCGAATGCAAATCGACCATACCTAATGATCTCAGCAATATAGATGGTAGCTCCATAAGCATCGGTACAGTGGTAAAGTCTGGAAAATTAGGTGTTACGATCAAGACCATCAGCAAAAATAGTAACGGATTTACTGGTACAGGGACGGTTCAGTTACCTGTAATTAATTCCGGACTTGTAAAGGTCAACGTTACATTTGAGAATATTAATATTCAAAGATCAGGGGGAGAGTTTTATCACACATCAGGCTCGATTACAGCTGTATTAGATTCTAAAGCTTCTTTTTTACCTGCATTTAATCCAATAGATCCTGGAAGTCTAAATTTGAATCCGTCTCAGGTGCAATCCTTGTCTAGTTTTTTTACAACATATTCAAACCAGTTAATTTCTAATATTAAAAAGTATCCAAGTACGATTGCCTATAATTTGCCGATAGGTATAGATGAAAAAGCGATGAACATTGCAATTACTAATTTAGTTTTGCTACCCACACAAACCTACTTTGACGCTGTCTCAATCTTAGATATTGTTGATGGAAATTCAAAAGTTGCACTTGCAGGCCAGGGAATATGTGTGGATAATAATAGTTTTTGTGGAGAAGCTAAGCTTTTGCTAATTCAGGATTTTAACATTCCAAGTATAGGTATAACGCTGAAAGGAGGGCAAAATAATGATGGCACGTCCTTAACTTTTGATAAGGATGGATTCAAAAATCTGCATATAGCCGCATCATATACCTTCCCACAAGGCAGTTTGATAGATGTCAAAACCAATCAATCGGCAAAGGTTGCATTTGTCGCAGATACTGATAGTGGATGGAGCGACTGGGTGGCTGAAGTACAGATGGATCAGTTCTATATGTCAGGATTTCCGGATATGACTTTTGGCTCTGATAATAATACCAAAATAATATATGACCACAGTGATAAGAGGAATCCGAATGGTATTCCGAGCCCATATACAAGTGCTGACCAAAGTGATCAGCCGATTGCTACAAATCTTTTGACATGGCGTGGATTTTATATTCCTTCTATTGAGATAAAGTTACCGGCATCTTTAACTAATGCTAATGGACAGAACCTAACCGTCAAGGCCGAAAAATTAATATTTGATGGAGGCTTATCAGGTAATGTTTCTATCAATAATATTTTGAGCATTGGCGATGGCTCGCTGGACGGATGGTATTATTCCATCGATCAATTTAAATTAAATATATGGAAAAACACTTTTAAAAGTAGTAGTCTTTCAGGTAAAATTGTGCTCCCTATTTCAAAGGATCAGACTAATACAACCAACCAGCTTAACTATACCTGTACTTTAAGCAAACCAGCCAATAGCGACTTAGATTTTAGGTTTGAAATCATTCCTGACCAAAATAAGGATATCGCATTCAATGTGTTATGGGCAAAATGTAAACTAACTAATGGGACTAGTATCCAGATATCAAAGGTTGCCAATAACAAGTTTAAGGCAAAGGCAGTATTGTATGGAGAATTGAATATTGAGACTAAGATCGACAATTTTCCGGATATTAATCTTGCAAAAGTAAAATTCGAAAGATTAACTTTTCAAAGCCAACAACCCTATTTTTCTCCCGGTGAAGTCAATGCCTGCTTGTTTTCTATGGCGTCACCTCAGCATTCCTTATTTGGCTTTAGTATAGGATTTGATCCTACTTTAGGCAAGGGAGTTTCTCTGTATCTTAATGGTAATGGCGCAAATGCCGAATTAGGCCTTAAACTCAATGCTCAGCTGAAATTGGTAAAGGATGTTGACTTTGTTCCTAAAGCCGATGTGACATTTAATATATTCGGTAAATTACGTATGAATGGGATCAGACCAAATTGGGATGGTTTAGGTGCAAATATATCTAGTATTAAGCTAGAGGATGAAGCTCAAATCGGCCCTGTAGGGGTAAAGGGTGAATTGACGTATTTTAATGACAACAAGGGTAGCTATGGCTTTATGGGAAAATTAGAAATGAATATTGAAAAGATAGTAAGAATAGATGCAAAAGCCCAGTTTGGGTATTCGGCCAATGATGGTGGATTTAATTATTTTTTTATTGATGGTATGGGTGACTTAGGAGATGCAGGAATACCGATGGGCCCGGGTCTCTTTATGTATGGTTTTGGAGGTGGTGTATTTTACAATATGACCATACAAACTGTTCCAATGGATGGAAGCAACATAAAAGGTAAACCCAACTATGTTTTTGACAAAAATAATCCAGAGCCGGGAGTTTCTTTATCAGGAGTTAAATATACTCCTCAAAAAGGACTATTCTCAGTAAAAGCCTCTGTTTTGTTTGGTTTAGCCACACGGGCGATTTTTGAAGCAGATGGAAGTGTTGTGATGAGTTTCAATGCCCAAACCGGAGGTGTCGGATCTGTAATGTTTCAAGCGAATGGTAGGTTTGTTTCCAATCCTAATCAATCACTCAGCGAAAGGAATGAAAATTGTATGGGTAAATTAGATGTCGCTATTGAAATGAATTTTGATGAGAAGTCATTTTTATTCCATGCGGGAATCGAAGCAGGAGTGCCAACTCATAAGGATTCAGATTTATTTTATCTAAATGCGCAGTTGAATTTTTTTGTAGGATCTTCCGGCTGGTTCATACATGTGGGAAGACCTTGGAAGGATGGTAACTTTGGAGGAGGTTCGCCTATTACCTTAAAAGTAATGAGCATTTTTACGTTTAGGTCATATTTTCAATGTGGAACGGGAACCGGTTCGATAATGGAAAATGGTCGAAAAATTACTGGTGTCAGCGCTGTTGATCCAATCCCGCCTATACCTAACTTTATTATGGATATTATTAATCATAATAATAGAAAAGGAGAAAATGGATCTGTGAATTCCGAAAATGTCGTTGCTACAGCAGCAGATCTTAAGGGAGGTTTAGCTTTTGGTGCTAACTTTAACACAAAGCTTGATGCGACTTTTCTTATTTTTTATATTAACATGGAATTTATGGTCGGTTTTGATCTGGCTTTCTATATATTGGAACAAGGTTTAGAGTGTAAAGATGATGAAGGTAATATAATGACAAAGGGCGTAAATGGGTTTTATGCTACTGGACAAGTCTATCTTGGAGCAAAAATCGATGTAGGCATTGAAATAGATCTCTTTTTCTTTTCGGGTAAGATTAGTATAGTTGAAGCTGGTGTGGCGGCATATGTAAAGTTTGGAGCTCCATCACCTACTTATGCTACTGGTGCGATAGGTGGTTATTTTTCCATCCTAGGTGGTTTGATCGAAGGCGCTTTTGCAGTGAAATTTTTCTGGGGAAAACTGTGTGTAGATTTGGATGATGAATCAATTGATTTAATTGCTGAAATGAATCCTACAGGGGATTTTGATAAAAAGAATTATCATAAAGTAGTCAAAGATCCTGAACGGAAACCTATTAATTTTAGTCCTTATGTCCTTTTTAACTACAAAATTAACCAAACTTTCCTAATTATAGCCAATGCTCAGGAACATGATAAGGATGGCAACCCAGCAGATTATCGCCAGTACAGATACTATCATATAAGACCTGAGGATATTAAAATAAAATTGTCAGGTGGTAAAATTTTTGTAAATGGAGAACCAATGAAGAATCCACTGTCTATTAATGATTTTGATATCAGTAAAGACGCTTTAAGTATTTTTCCTAAAGTTCCTATACTATTTCAAAAAGATACCGACTTCCTAATGGATGTGGAGGCTAGAGTGAAGATTTTTAATTTGCGTCAAAACTCAAAAGGGCTGACTGATAAGAGGCAAGGATATAAGTCAGATGGTGACTTGTATAGAGTTGATAATTTTAATCGAGAACAATGGGATTATGCTAAGACTAATAAAGATGAAGTTTTCGTTGATGAAAGACACGTTAAGTTTACAACGGACTGTGGTATAAAATATATTGAAAATAAATGGGTTACAGATGTTGATCCTTTTCATAAGACTCAAAATAATCCTGTAGGCTTCTCTCTATTTAATCCGGGATCTTTAAGAACGGTAAAAAGCGAAAATTCCAAGTACTTTATTCCGTTTGGTAAAGAATATATGGCTTCTCCTATACAGACATCCATAAAAAATAAATTTTCAGTACCTTTTGCTCACCCGATATTGGCATTCAGTCTGGACAATGGTTATCTGGGTGAAGATTTTATTTGCATTCCACCGAATTTTAAAAATAATTTCGATTTTAAGGTCAAGCTGACTACTTTCTATAATGGTATGGCTGCCGGTAACACCATTAATTCGGTCATATATGATGCAGAGATTTTGGATGGCAAATCGAAAGCTTTGGTAAAATTAACTTCAGATTTGCCAAAAAATAGCTTTGTTATAGTTCAGTTTATTTTAAAAAGGAAAAGCAGTAGAGATCAAAGCAGTAGTCTTGGTGCACATTTAATCACTAAGAAGACGATACGTAAGGATCTTGAAGGTGGTGCAAAAGTGGATGTTGCGCTCAATTCCCATACGATTGATGTACAGTCAAAATTGAAGACTAATACCGATGAGATAGAGATGTTTAGGTGGTATTTTACCACTGGAAAGTACTCAAGCTACCGGGACAAAATGGCAAATCTCACCATATCGGTTACCCAAGACACCCAATTAGTTAATAAAGTATATGGTAATTCTAGTTTTGTAGGAATGTCAGGATACAAAACCCTTGCGTCAACCTATACCTTTTCGGGTGATGAGCAATTTGACTTCCATGACTTAGGTAAATACTCACTTAGTCAGGTTTTTGAGGCTGGCAAAATGAAAGAGTTTGAAAAGAAATTGGAGGATGGTTATTTGGGCTTTGCTTTTGATAAGGCATCTCAACAAACTGTTAATGATTTTTTATCGACTTATTTTGGAAATCAATCACTCCTTTATAATTGGACACGATCTAATGATCAAATTGATAAGATAGTTGATACCTACATGAATAAATATATTACATATAAAATGTTAGATGTGGTCAAATGGGATAATGTAAATGTAGTAGGTGAATTGCTGGAGCCTTTATCCAATTTGCCGGATCAGCTTTTTGCTCATGGCTTTGATTATATAGATCTTAATAAAACTTTAGGAAAGGGGGAACCTCTTTTTAAACTACAAAGAACTAGCCGTGTATTTAATATGGTTAGTGATAAAGGGAAGGTTATCCCTTCTCAGATTATCAAATTTGAAGATATACCAAAGGGTGGATTACCAGGTAATGGGCCTATTATCTTACAATCCTACATAGCTGATGCTATGTATGATTTTAATCAAAATGTCTTAAATAATGTAGTTAATGGGTTCAATCCAGCTATTATCAATAATCAATCAATTTTAAAAAGATGAGAAAAGTAAAATTGCTTATGTTGTTGCTCTTCCTATTGGGAGTTAAAATATCAAATGGTCAAGACGTCGATGTGCCAAAAATAAGTCTTAAATATGGCATATTGGCCAAGCCCTTTAAGGATAGTATTGTCATCAGATGGGCACTGGAATCAAGCAATGGTATTCCTGCTCACTTAGATGCCGGGGTATGGATTGAAAAAAAAGTAGTTTCGGGAAAATTTCCTTACAAAATAGGTCCATGGGAGAGAATAAATGAGAATCCTATCAAACCTCTCCCTCTTGAAGCTTTTAATAACGATAAAGCTAAAAGTGATAATTATGCAATGCTGGGAGCTCAACTGTTTTACGGGAAGTTGCCACCGAGTCTGAGTAAAAGTGAAGTTCAACAAGTAAAAGACCAGTCATCCATGTTGAATTCTTTATTTTCCATGGCGATGCTAGGTTGTGATTATTCTCCATTGGCAGCGCAAATGCTCGGAATGCGTACAGTTATCAAAGGAGGCATTAAGGAAAATGAGAAGGTCTTTTTCAGGATTTATTCAGCATTTGACCATCCACTTTTTCAAGTTGACACAGCGATGACGTTTTCTACTTATCAAGAGATCGGTGCTACTTTTGAACCTAAGTTTCTTAGTACTACTTGCCTTGAGAAATTGGTTGAATTAAAGTGGCCATTCAATAAGGAATTGTATCGTTGGTCTGGATTTTATATTGAGCGTTCTACGGATAAAATAAATTTTAAAAGGCTCAATACCAAGCCGTTTATGATCATGAGTCCAGCTCCTCAGATTGATATGTTTTATCGAGATAGTGTTGCCAATTATGTCAAATATTATTACCGTGTCCAAGCAATTGACCCATTTGGTGATTTGTCTGAGTATAGTGAGTACGTTCTTGGATTTGGGCGTGATCGTACACCGCCAGAGCAGTTGGTTTTGGATGAACATAATGATAAAGGGAATGGAATCAATCTATCCTGGAGATTTGAGTCTAAAAAACCAGAGGCTGATTTGGACCATTTTGTTGTAAAAAGTGGATCAGGGGTCAATGCAATTACAGACACGATCATCATATTGCCTAAATCTACCTATACCTATTTTTATAATGGCAAGGCAACGAAAAAGTCAACTTATTTTGAAGTCATGGCAGTGGATACCGCTGGTAATTATTCTGCATCCAATCCGGTTAGATATTTTATTCCAGATACTGAGCCGCCTTTAGTGCCTAAACAATTTACTGCTACAATAGATACCATGGGTATCGTCAGACTTAATTGGCAATTAGATACATTGGATGAACTGATAGGATATCGAGTATTTAGAAAAAATGATATCAAACATGAGTATGTGGCGTTGCAACAAGGTTACTTAACTGAGACCAGTTTTACGGATACACTTTCTCTTCAGACACTGACTAAAGAAATTTATTATGCTGTGGCAGCCATTGACCTGAGTTATAATATGAGTCAACTTACAGATCCTATTAAATTGATCAAACCCGACAAAATCCCACCTGTAGCTCCCCAGATTATCCACTATAACCTACGAAGCAAAAGTGCTACGATAGAGTGGCGTCCTAGCCCAAGTGACGATGTAGCTTATTATCAGTTATTTAGAAAGGATGAATCTGGTAAGATAGCAATAATAGAAAAAAATATTGGGTTAAATCAAACCCAATATACAGACACAAGCCTCGTTGATCACAAAAAATATATTTACTATTTGAAATCCGTAGATGAGGCAGGACTTAGCTCAGATTATTCATTCCCTTTAGAAATCCTTGCTTATGCCAACAATGCCTTTAAAAAGATATCGCTCACATGGCTGACGGAGAAAGAGAGAATAGGTTTTAAGTGGGTAGATCCAAATTTAAAACCTGAATTCTATATCGTGTATAAAGATGGCGGAAGCGGATTAGAGCAATATAAAAATGTAGAAGCCGAAAAGGACAGTTTTTTTGAAAATATTCAGCTGGCTGCCAAAATCAGATATGGTTTGCAGGCAGTGTATCCCAATCAGGTTAAATCAGATATTTATACACTTGAATGGATCAACTCTAAAAATAATTAATTTAACAATTAAATTTCTTTAAAATGAAACACATATCATTACTATTTTTGCTCTTTGTTATGATTCAAGATACCTACGCTCAGCAGGTGTTTTTTGATGACTTCGATTCTTATTCGATAGGTCCTATTAGTTCTCAAAGTCCAGATTGGGTTGATTTATCTTCGGCCATGGCTGATGTAAGAATTGATGGAGGAAATTATCTCAATTGTTCAGGATCCGATTCGAATAATTCATATTTGAACTTTAATTATAGTGATCAGGTTGAATGTAAAAGGATAGTAAGTACTTTACATTCCAATTATTTTCTGGAAATGAGTGTGGTGATGCTTAGTGGATTTTATGTGAACGTATATGATACAGATGGATATGAATTTGTATTTAGCGTACCTGGATTAGGAGGAAACCATCATTTTGCATTTAATATTGATTTCTATTATCACCAGATACAGGTTTTTGTAGATGGTACACTGACACAAACAAAATCTATCAATAGCGGGTTCAATTCAATTGATGAAGTCCACTTTAGTAATAGTGCTGGAAAATTTAGACTTGGTTGTCTCCAACTTTCTGATTTTACTGATCAAGATGGAGATGGATATCTTGCCTCTTATGATTGTGATGATAATAATCCTAATGTCAACCCAGGAATGACAGAGATTCCATACAATGGAATTGACGATGACTGCAATCCGGATACACGAGATGATGATTTAGACATGGATGGATATGTAAAGGCGGTAGATTGTGATGACAATAACCCAAATGTCAACCCAGGAAAGACAGAGATTCCATACAATGGACTTGACGATGACTGCAATCCGGCGACACGAGATGATGATTTAGATATGGATGGGTACGGAATAGATGTTGATTGCAATGACAATGACCCTAATATTAATCCTGGAGCTGTAGAAATTCCTGATAATGATATTGATGAAAATTGTGACGGCATTATACTCACTAGTCTTTTTGAATCTAACCACTATAGGTTGGAAATTTTCCCTAATCCAGCTCAAAATGTGATTATTGTTAAATCTGATGTTAAATTGATTTCAGGGGAGATATATGATTCTAAAGGTATGAAAATGAGTTCGTTTATAATTGATAACCAATCCAAGATTGATATTTCAGCTCTGATGGCAGGGTTTTACATGATAAGGTTATCTTCAGAAGACGGTCACAGTAACATAGTCAGGACATTTATTAAACTAAATTAAATTAAATATAAACTCATTTATTATGATGATGCCCTTTAACTGAAATGGCTATATATTCTTAAATCAACTAAATCTTATGATACTTATCCATTTGAATCCAACTAGTTTTTGTATTAAATACCACAATCATGGTTTTGCTATAGGATTGAATCATGCTTTTTTTTGCTTTAAAATAAACAAGCTTAATAACTACCACAACATTAGTTATTAAGAAAAACTGAATTATTAATATTTTTTTCAATCATTCAAAATCAATTAATATGAAAAAGTGTTTCTCAACTTCTAAACATTTTATTTTACGGATTCTTCTATGTATCCTTGTCTTTAGAAGCGATTTTGTCTTTGGGCAAAGTCATAAGCCTTCTATCAATAACCTTTCACCGATGTATAGAATCTTGCTTAAAAGTTTAGAAGCAATGGAAGATAAAAAGATGAGCAATTTTATCCATTTCGTACCAAAAAGTGAAAAAATATCAGGTTTATTCTTAATCAAAGACGGTATAGATGAAGAAATACTAAAAAAGAATGGTGTTACGATCGGAACTAAAGCCGGAAAAGTATGGACATATTCCGTCCCTAGGTCTAAGTTTGCTGATTTTGTCACTACACCTAATATCAAGTATATCGACATCGATCGGCCAGTCCGACCAATGATGGATTCATTAAAAAAAGCTATCCACCTTGACTCAATAAGTCTTAATCCTAATATACCTAAACCATTATGCGGCGAAAATGTGATAATAGGTATTATTGACCAAGGATTTGATTATACACATCCAATGTATTTTGATACAGAAGGTGACAAAAATAGAATCATGTGGGTATGGGAACTAAATTCAAAAGGTGTACCACCTCCTGGCTATACTTCCGGGTCATTTATTACGGATTATAATGAAATGATCAAAAAGGGCTGGGATTATCCTACTCTTTCACCTGAAGACACTTTAAAACAAGGTTATTCATTTAGCCATGGAACTTTTGTTTCAGGGATAGCAACTGGTTCGGGCGCGCCCTATACTAAGAGTTCAAAGTACAGCAGGATAGCTCCTTGTGCCGACATCGCTTTAGTCGCATTGGATTTTGTATCAAACGAGGCATCTGAAAGTCAAATAATAGATGCAGTAAATCTAATTTTCCAAACTGCAGAATTTCAAAACAAACCTGCAGTAATTAATTGTAGTTTTGGTCGTGTTTTAGGGTCTCATGATGGCAACAGCTTGTACAGTCAGGCTATCGATGCATTAACAGGGCCTGGAAAAATAGTAGTACATGCTGCTGGAAATAATGGCAATAGAAATCTACATAAAAGTAAAACATTTACGGCTCAGGATTCTGTAATGAACAGTATCATATTTGTCCAAAAAAGCTTAGGTAATGATTCCATTGATTTAGGTAGCTATTTAGATTTTTGGGGCGAAAAGTCTATGGATTTTTCTATACAAGTATCCATGCTAAAATCAAATAAAATAGTGGATTCAACTGAATACATTCATCTGGATGATGAAATCCACAATAAAGTATTGACATACAACCAGGATAGTGTTAGCTTATTAATTGTAACAAGTAAAGGTGAACAATTAAACGATAAACCTGCAATCTTGATGGATGCTTCTAGTAATTATGTAGGAAACTTATTGATAAAAATCAAAAGCAAAAATGGCGTCATACATGCATGGAATTATAGTGATATCTTTCGTAGTAATCCTATCTATAAAGCTACTGCTGGTGATGCTGCAATCTCTATTACTGATCAGTCAACTACAAAATCCGTCATCTCAGCAGGATCTTTCAACACAAAACTTACTTTTAGCAATATAAACAATGTATTATTAACAAATGATTATAATTTAAAGGTGTTAGGGGGGCTTTCATACTTTTCTAGTCTTGGACCCGATGTGGAAGGAAATGTATTGCCTACTATCACAGCACCAGGGGCAATAGTCGTATCATCGGCTAGTTCGTTTGATCCTGATTATGCAAATATTTCAAGAAATACCTTAGTTGTCGATCGGGTTAAGGATAGGAATAGTGAGAGATATTATTCTTATTCACCAGTTAATGGAACATCTTTTGCTGCACCTACAGTAACGGGTACGATAGCTTTATTACTACAATTAGACCCTACCTTGACACCGGCTCAAATAAAAGAAATATTGAAAAAAAGTGCTATCCATGATCAATTTACAGGTAGCATTCCACCAGAGGGTAAAAATGACTGGGGTTATGGTAAATTGAATGCATACCAAGCGATAATCGAATTAATAAAATTATCCGGAACTCATGATTCTACCATAAAGTCTTCTGAAAAGGATTTGATCCTATATCCAAATCCTACAGATGACTATACTTTTCTATTTATTGATAATATCCAAGCCTCAGATATACCTGCGATAAAAGTATTTAATGCAGGTGGTCAATTAATGCCGACAGATCACCTTAACACAGAAAGTAATAACCTTATAAGATTGATATCAAAAGCTGGAAGTCAGGAATCTACTTTGTACATGTTAGTTTGCATAACACAGACAAGGTGTTAAAATTAATAAAAAATTAATACATAATCTGTGCAACTAAATTGATGTGAGTTCGAGGTAAGACTGGACTGTCTAAATTGCAGACAAATTGCATAGAATGAGACGCTTCAAATTTAAAGTGATGAGTTATAGATGGTCTTTTTGGCAAGAAATGATATGTGGATATGGATGCAAATATATTGATGATATATCCATGGATACTGCTATGTCTTGAATGCTCTTATTGACATACATTTTTTTAGACTATCGATATGTTGTAAATATTTTCTAATTCCTTAGGCTACTTGCCTTTCGATACTTGATAGTAAGCATATATGGTCTGATAAAAAGAAAGGTGGAAGCCTTTATAGATATTTGAGAAACAAAGAAGCGCTATCGGAAGCGTGGTTTAAACAAAGACAACAGAGGTATAATACAAGGTAGAATTAGTAATGATGAGCGACTGGAAATAGTAGTTAAAAAATTAGGAATTGGAGATATGGAGATGGATTTAGTGATTGGAAAATATAACAAAAAAGCAATTTGAATCATCATCGATAGAGCGACGGGCAAGGTAAAGACTTCCTTGTTAAACAGTAAATCTGCTGATGAAATAAAAGGTGTTAGAAGTTTTAGAAGACTTAGAATACTGAAAACCATGGTTAAAAAGGAATGACAAAGGATAACGGAAAGGAGTTTGCCCAACATCAGGTGATAGAGGAATCCTTAGAAATTGAATATTTTTTTGCAAGTCCATATCATAGATAGAAGAGAAGTGTAAATAAAAATTTTAACGGCTTTTTGAAGCAATATTTCTATAAAAAACATGACTTTAATCTTATTGCAATGGGAAATTTTCAATCCATCGAGGACAAATTTAATAATAGGCCCAGAAAAAGATTTGGATTTTTAGCCCCAAATCTAGTATATTTGCAGGCATTAAATAACAAGGGATACGTTGAATTTATAACTTGAATACGCCAAATGTTATGTTGTAGCTTTTAAAGAATTAATATATTTTATATCTTTTTAAATCAAAATTATCCGACTAAAGAAATGTAATCATTGCTATATTTGTCATTATTTAAATTGTTTTTGAATGGATTAACAAGTTGCTAAAAGCCCACGATTATTAGGACAAAATTATAGTTAATAAAAAAATAAAAGAGATATAGCATATCTTTGCGATAAGCGATATCTGAAAGCGAGGTTGCCTAAATAATATGTAGATAAACCATCCTTAATTTTTAGAAGTATTTTGAGACTCAAGTTGTTTTTTTTTGTAACCCTTTCGTTTTTTAGTGTATGTGTCAATGCGCAGGCTATGCATTTTAAGACCTATACGAGTCATGATGGTTTGTCCCAAAATAGTATTTATTGCATTACACAAAGTAATGAAGGCTTTATGTGGTTTGGTTCTCAAGCAGGTCTAAATAGATTTGATGGTAAAAATTTTGCGACATTCATGCCTGTTATCAAACAGAAGTCTGGTGTCAATACGGACTATTCTAAAATGATAACCGCACTATACTGTGATAAAGCTAACAGGATGTGGGTCGGTACTACAAATGAATTGATGTTGTATAATCCTAGCAAGAATATATGGAATGTACCTGAAGAAATCTATCCAGGTTTTAAAATATTACCACTCGCTTGGGTAACTAAAATAACAGAGGATCAGAACGGTAGAATTTGGATTAGTACACAGAAGGAGGGCTTGTTTTGCTATGATAAATTGAAAAAATCAATGGTTACGCTTCCCAAGGTAATTCTCAATGCAATGCCCAATATTAAACATTGTATATATGACAAGAATTCGATATGTACTGCAAAAGGAAGCAAAATCTATATTTTAGGTGACACCATTAGCAAGATTATTGATGTTGATAAATTATTGAATTCCCAATCAAATGAAATAGTTGATATAGAGGTCTCTGACAATGTGGTATGGTTTATTGTCAATAGTAATGCAGTTTATTCATATAATTTGAAAAATGATTATCTTCAGAGTTTTGATTATTTAAAGCAAAGGACAGGATCGCAAAACGATTATAAAAGTCTGTGCAAGGTCGAAAACATGATGTGGATTGGTACTCGGGCATCAGGATTACTGCGTATTGATTTAGAGCAAAAAACTATTAGTGAAGCTAGAGCCAATAATTCTGAAAACTCAATCAGAAAAAACTTTATTTTGAGTATGTTTTATTCAAATGATGGAAATTTTTGGATCGGAACAAGTGGCGGTGGCGTTTCAAAGTATGAAGATAACAAAGCTGGCATTGATCTTTATCACATGTATGATAAACTTAATCCGGAAAAAGTTTTAGACAACATGATTTTTAGTGCATATACTGAAAATGATGCCGATTTTTATATGGGTACATTGTATGCGGGTATCCTAAAATTCAACCTCAAGACAAAAAATTTCCAGTATTTTCTACCAAACACGGATAGACAAAACCCTACAACGGCAAACAATATTTATACTATAATTAAGGGTGACAACAACCTACTTTGGATGGCGTCATGGGGTGGAGTATTAAGTTTTGACAAGATTAGCCACACATTTAAAAGGTATTTTGATAGCGAAAAAAAAAATACTACGGAACTTAGTTTTATTATAAAATTAAGTCATGGAAATAAATTGTTGGTTGGTAGTTCTAAGGGTACTCCTCTTATTTTTGACATAAATACTAAAAAATTTTCACCATGTTATGATCCTAAAAACTATCTCTCCGAGAATATACTTAGAATAAGATATGGTCTTGAAAGGGAAAATGGGGAGTTGTATCTTGGTACTGAAAATAAGGGCTTGGTAAAATATAATTATTTAACAGGCAACTTTGTGGAATTTCCTGCATTGCGTGCTATTTCAGGTGTCTGTCGCCATTTTGTTTTCGACCAGAATGATCTCTGGGTAGGTACGGAAGATGGGCTTGTATTATTAAATGCATCTGATGGAAAAATTAAAAAAGTCCTCACTACCAAAAGCGGTCTGTCAGATAATGTGATATATGGTGTATTGGTCGATTGTGAAAATAATGTGTGGGTTTCAAATAATAAGGGAATAAATATGATAGAAAAAAATACTTATAATGTAACAAAATTTTTTGTGGATGATGGACTTCAAGATTTAGAATTTAACACCGCAGTGGCATTAAATCTATCAAATGGTGACCTTTTATTTGGTGGAATTAATGGATTTAATATTGTTAAACCAGATGTGATAGATAATAAATTTCTTGTTCCAACTCCTATCATTACTGAATTAAAAGTCATGAACGATCTATATCAGGACACCATTCCCTATTCCTATACTAAAAACATAAACTTAAATTATAACCAAAATTTCATTACGATTGGTTTTCAATGTCCTATCTATATTAATTCTGAAAAAATTTTATATAGATACTTTTTAAGTGGTGTGAATACTACCTGGGTCAATACCGCAAATAGAAATTATGTTAACTTTACCGAGCTTAGGCCAGGTAATTATACACTGTTTATTCAGGCAATAAACGAAAATAACATTTTATCAAAAATCAAAGAAATCAATATTAATATAAAGTCACCTTGGTATTTAAAAACCTGGTTTTTATTCCTGTCAAGCTTATCATTTATTCTAATTACGTACATAGGATTGTCAATAAGACTTAAATCTACACGTGTTAGGAAATCACTTGTCCAGAAAAAAGCAGAAGCAGAGATGCAATCCTTGAGACTTCAAATGAACCCACACTTCATATTTAATTCCTTAAATAGTATCAACAGTTTCATTATTGATCAACAAACACTACAGGCAAGTGATTACCTTACTAAATTTTCAAAACTGATGCGCCTCATTTTGGAAAACTCAAGGGAGGATACGATACCCATCGAAAGAGAACTCGAATCAGTACGGCTTTATTTAATGATGGAGGCATTAAGATTTTCTAATGCTTACGATTATAAAATTGACATAGATGATGAGATTTATGATTTTCCTATCCAAATTCCTCCGCTCATTATCCAGCCTTTTCTTGAAAACGCAATATGGCATGGGCTTATGCCTAAAGAAGGGTCACGACAATTGCTATTGGAATTGAAAATAGTGTCTCAAAGTTTGCTTATTTCAATTATTGATAATGGTATCGGAAGGTCAAAATCTCAAAAAATGCAATTGAACAAAGTTACAATCCAAAAATCGCGTGGTATGGAAATAACTAAAAAGAGAATTTATTATCATAATCCTTTAAATTCACTAAAAATCATAGATTTGTATAGTCCAAATGAGGAACCTAATGGTACTAGAGTCGAAATATTAATAAACGGTTTTAATGATAGTAATACCACTGAAAACATAAAGAAATGAAAAAGAATTTATTGACTGCAGTACTCATTGATGATGAGGCACACTGCTTGAATACCCTAAGATGGAATTTGTCAACATTTTTTCCCGAAATAAACATAGTAGGTGAAGCTATGAATGGAAATGATGGGTTTAAAATTATTAATGAGATTAATCCAGATGTGATATTTTTAGATGTCGAAATGCCAGGTATGAACGGTTTCGAAATGTTAAATAAATTTGATAAAATCAATTTTAAAGTTATCTTTATAACTGCCCATAATGAATATGCCATTAGAGCAATTAAGCTGAATGCTATTGATTATCTTATGAAGCCTATCGATAAAGATGAACTAAAAACTGCAATTTTACGTCTTATTTCAGATGGCGATGAAATAACTTTTAGGAAAATTCAAAATCTGAAATACAACATGAATAGCAGGCCAGAAATGCAAAGAATCATCATTGGGACGATCGATGGGTATCAGTTTTTTGATTTAAAGGAAATTACTTTCTTTGAAGCTGACAGTAATTATAGCTACATACATTTTAATGACGGAACTAAAGTGCTTTCCACTAAAACACTAAAAGAGTTTGAAGATGTGTTGCCGCCTAACATTTTTTTTCGATGCCATCATTCCAATATTGTTAATTTTCAGTACATAAAAAAATATATCAAAGGTGATGGCGGTGAAATTGAATTAATCGATGGCAAAAGAATCATTATTTCAAGAAGACGAAAGCAAGAGTTTATAGATTGGATAGGCAAATAATAGACATTTTGTCCTGTTTTATAAACTGGCAATTATAATTAAAAGTAAACTGATATATAAGCTTACTTCCTCATGTGACTCAATGCTTCAGCCCATTTTGTAAGCTGGTTTAACATGTTCTCTGCTGATCTTGTGATGTGCTCGTCGGGATGAAAAATCTTATGCTCGTCGATAAAATTATTTGGAAAAGGTATGTTGACTTGCTCTGGCACAGGCATCATGCCGAGGGTTGTAACTACCTGTTTTAACATCTGTGTAGAACGGAGGCCTGCTGAGATACCTCCATAACTGACAAAACTTACAGGTTTGTACTTCCATTCGTTAAATAAATAGTCTAAAGCATTTTTTATCGGTGCAGGAAAACCATAATTATATTCGCCTAAGACGATAATATACGCATCACCATCCTCTATCATTTGACTCCAAGCCTTTGTGTGTTCGTGTGTATAGTTTTGAAATCGTGGATGATTAGGTTCGTCCATAAGCGGTAGGTTGATTTCCGCAATATCTAAAAGCTCTACATCAAAATGGTCTCTGGTCTTAGCAAATTCTGTAACCCATTTTGCTATATGAATACCGATTCTTCCCTCTCTTGTGGTAGATGTGATGACTTTTATTTTTAAGTTCATTTTAGTTTCGATTAGTAAAAAAACAAATATAACACTAACCCTTGTCTTTTTGTTTAGGATAATAATGGTGGTTCTGGTGGTTCAGATAATCTTCTTTTTTCTTCCGGTAGCGGTATAAACTCTACATTGTCATGAGGTGGTAGCTGGATTCTACCCGATTTCCAATCTTCTTTAGCCTGTTCGATACGCTCTTTACTCGATGAAACAAAATTCCAGTATATGTATCTATCTCCTAATGGCTCGCCACCAAGAAGCATAATCGTTGACGGTTCTAAAGCTGTGATAGTAGGGTCTTCGTTTTTGTCAAAGACTATCATTTGTCCCTGACTATATTTTTCGATGCCTATCTGAATACTACCCTTAGGTATATATATGGCTCGCTCCGTGTATCCATTTGGAAGGTTGATTTGAGCTCTGGCGTTTAATTTTACATGGATATAAAATAAAGGCGAGTGCGTCCTTACGGTATTTTTTAAACCGTATGCATCGCCTGCTATAAGTCGCATCCAGATACCCTTATCTGTAAATATCGGTAGCTCATCTGGGCTATAATTAACGAAATCAGGAGTGCATTCTTCATCTTCTTTAGGAAGGGCAACCCACGTTTGTAGCATCTCCATTGCTCCAGCTGCCAGCAATCCTGGATCTTCAAATCTTTCTGAATGTGCTATGCCACTACCTGCTGTCATCCAGTTGACTTCTCCCGGTCTGATAAGCTGTTCGATACCGAGACTATCGCGATGCGTCACTTGACCTCCAAGTAGATACGTTACAGTCGTTAATCCTATATGCGGATGTGGCAGCACATCCATCGACGAAAAATCATGTGCTGATTTGTATCCGGTTACTGGCCCGGCATGGTCTAAAAAAATAAAAGGCCCTACCATACGTCGATGCATATAAGGAAGTATCCTACGGACATTGAGACCTGTACTCAGTGCAGCGTTTCGGGCATTGATGACTAGTGGTGACATAAGATATTTAATTTATGGCAAGATAGACAGTTTTTTTGATTTGGACTTGAGCGTAAATCGGATTAACAATTGTAACTTCACATTTTTCTAATTAGATTTATTTATTCGAGTTGGGTCGTTCATAATAATAAATTAATTATTGCATTTTTTTACAACTAATACCTTATAAGATTTGTATGTTAATCTATTGATACATTTTAATCTTACATGATTCCACATTTTGAAAGACAGACATTTTATATTTGAGATACATAATCACTTAGAGGATGTTGCCTCGGTCTGGCGTACATTATCTGATGGCAAAGATATATTGTTTGAATATCCATTTTTAAATACTATTGAAAATTTTGGTCCGGCAGGGATCAGACCGATTTATGTTACTGTCATACAAGATCGGGAAATCATCGCTTTACTATATTTTCAATTGAAATTTGTAAGGCTGGCAGAAAACCTACGGATTGAAGAGCAGGAATCGTGTTCTATCATGCAGCGTGCAGTGGTGCCTTTGCGCAATGCTATTATCAAATCTATTCAGTTTCAAACGTTGGTTTGTGGTAATCTACTGGTGACGGGTAGCTATGGATTTGACAAAACACAATATTCAACACCTGAGGAAGCTTTTCTTATGGTTGTACAAGCAATGGATGCGGTCAAAATACAACTTGAAAAGGAAGGTATTATTGTTGACCTGATGATGATTAAGGATCTTGCTGAGGATCTACAACCCAAGTTGCGAACACTGCAAAAAGGTTTTACAAAATTTAAAGTACAGCCCAAAATGCTTATGAATTTATCTCAAAATTGGGATACTTTAGATGATTATCTGTCAAGCCTAAAGTCTAAATATCGTGTTCGATCTAATAAAGCTTTATCATTGGGTAGGCCAATACAACGAAAAACACTGAGCTATGATGAAATCGTATTTTACAGAACAGACATTCATGATCTTTACAAAAATATATCAGATCAAGCGAGGTTTAATGCATTCCTTTTAGACCAGCATTATTTTGAAAACCTTAAATTGGCTTTGAAGGAGGATATCCAGTTTACTTCGTACTGGGTGGATGGAAGGATGATTGCATTTTACACGAGCATATTCAACGGCGATACACTCAATGCTCATTTTTTAGGATATGACCATCGCGAAAATCTAAAATACCACCTTTATCTCAACATTTTATTGGATATTATCAAGGAAGCGATATCCCAAAAAATGAAAGTCATCGATATGTCCAGGACTGCTATCGAAATCAAATCCTCTGTTGGTGCTGTACCTCATGATTTGTATCTTTATATTAAGCATAGTAATACTATTATCAATAAATCTTTAGAGACGTTGATTAATATAATCAATCCAGAAACCAATTATATTATCAGAAATCCTTTTAGATTTTAATTATAATCATCCTTTTTTGTATTGAAATTAGACTGGTTTAAAATTGAATGTTTGTGTGATAAAGTCTATGTTATCAATATTTTACGTTTAAATATTTATTTTATCTGTTAATATAATTGTGTATTATTGCTATAAAATGTGTTATTTTGTGGTCGAAAATGGAATTGTGACCAAAAGGCCAGTTATGAGTATAAAAGAATCTGACATTTTTATCATTGGTATATCCGGAGGCAGCGGATCAGGAAAGACGTCTTTTATTCAGGATATAAAATCGCACTTCACGTCAGAAGAAATTTGTTTTCTTTCGCAAGATGATTATTACAGGCCGAGGGAAGAACAAAAGGAAGACGTTAACGGGATCAAAAATTTTGATCTTCCTGAGTCTATTGATATGGATGAATATTTTATTGATCTGGTCAAACTGACAAATGGTATTGCTGTGGAAAGAATGGAATATACCTATAACAATAACCTTAAAGAACCTAAAGTAATTCATTTTAAACCGGCGCCGATAGTTATCGTTGAAGGTCTATTTGTCTTTAATGAACCGAAGCTGTTTGATATGATGGATTTGAGGATTATTATTCATGCTACAGATACTCAAAAGATTATCCGCCGTATCAAAAGGGATAGGGTAGAGCGCAACTATCCATTAGAAGATGTCCTATACCGATATGAACACCACGTTTTGCCGTCATTTGAAGCGTATATCCATCCTTATTTAAATAAAGTAGATTTAATTATCAATAATAATAAATCCTACGAAAAGGGTCGTGATATGCTAATAGCTTATCTCAAAGAGAAAATCAGGGGTTGATTTTAGAAGAAGCCAATATGAGGTAGTTGAAAATTGGGCATTAGACCCATTATACAATCAAATTAGCCCAATCCTTATAAAAAAATAACAAATCTCTGCGTTTGAAAACCTCACTATAGCTAAGGCTATGTTTGCGTTTTCTGCCTTGATATTTACTATTTTTTCTACTAAATCTTTGGACTATTTAAAAGAATAATGAGTATTAAATTAACTGTATAAAA
The DNA here is from genome assembly GCA_964501555.1 of uncultured Aureispira sp. Lineage (GTDB taxonomy): Bacteria > Bacteroidota > Bacteroidia > Chitinophagales > Saprospiraceae > OLB9. The sequence continues at coordinate 41,807 of CAZCTQ010000002.1, forward strand.
AAAAACGGCATTACTAAAATTTTAGTGATATTGTTTTTGTAAAGATGCCAAACTCTGACAACCATCCCATACGGCATATATACAGGTGGTTGCCAGAGTCTTTAGCAATTATATGAAAAAGTCCTTATTTACTTCGCTTGAAGCACATCATTAATGACGTGGATAATACCATTTGACGCTTTAACTGTACCTACGATTTCTGAATCGTTTACGTAGTACTTTCCGTCCTTAACGTTGATTTTGACCTTTTGGCCGTTTACTTGCTCAAAATCCTGTCCATCTCGCATGATATTTGTATTTAAGACACCGACATACGTATGGTATTCTAAGACATCAGTAAGAGCAGCCTTGTTTTCTGGTTTTAACAGATTGTCCACTGTGCCTTTAGGAAGTTTTTCAAAAGCGGCATTTGTCGGGGCAAAAATCGTAAAAGGTCCTGCATTACTTAATGCATCTACTAATCCGGCTGCCTTCACTGCTGCTACTAAAGTGGTGTGGTCTTTACTGCCTATCGCTACTTGTACCACATTAGGGTTAGCTACGTCGTCCTGAACATTGGATTGTCCTACGCCGTCAACTTTTGCTGAGTTATCACTTGTAGAGGCTGTGTTGTTAGTTTGCACTTCGGATGATTGCTTACAAGCAAACATACTTAAAATAGAAAAGATAAAAATTAGATTAAATACTTGTTTCATGATTGAATAATTTTTGTTTTATAGTGCGAAATTACTATGATGCGCAATAGCACTTTTATGCGTACACGCATAAACTGATATAGGTCACTAAAATGTAATATGGTTAGTTTTTACATTAAAAATTCATATTTTTTTCGTTGTTTTAATAATGTTTATTTATTCCAGAAAATTATTTATGGCTATTTGAAATAGATTTTTCCTATTCACATCATTTGATTGTATTCAATGTGTTGATAATGATATGGTTATAAATTTGAATAGAGCTATTTTTAGATTTTAGTGACCGAAGATGTTTTTTTTAATTTAAGATTTATTTGTCTGAATATTATTTTGAAAATTTCTGAATGTGCAAATTTTAAAAATGGTCAGCGATGATGATTGTCATCTGTGTTTTTTGAATAACTTTTGAGCCGAAGGTATGGCTGATTGTCAAAAATAGACTTTTCTGTCTTTAATTGTAAGTTTGTTTTCTTTATGCATTTTGCGGATCGTTCTGATGATTGTTTCGACTCGTAGTCCAGTAAAATCAGCTATTTCCTGGCGCGTGTACCGAATAAGCACCGGATCTTCGTCTGAGCTGTTTTCTTTCTTATATTTTATGAGAAAATCATAAATCCTTTTCTCAGGATTTTCACTTATAATCAGTTTAGATGTTTGAGTCTTGTGATATAATCTATTGGCAAACACATATAGTAGCTGCATTTGAAATGCCGGATGATCATTTATAAATTTAATAAATGCATCTTTAATAAGTGACAACACTATACAATCGGTATCAGCTATAGCATTAAATGGATATGTTTTGTTGAGAAAAACAGAGGGCTCACCAAAACTATCTCCATGTTTAAATATCATAAATGTAAAGGTTTTGCCATCTTCATTAGAACAAGATGTTTTTACTTGACCATCTATGACCTGATAAAAATACCTGGCTGGATCGCCTTCACGAAAGATATATTCGCCTTTTTGATAGTTTTTGATAGAGGCACCGTATGATTTTAGTATGTCAATGTCGATATTCATATGATACTATTTTTGTGTAAAGATAACCAATATATTTCTTTAATCATATTCATATTAATTTTAAGACGCTGAGCGTTTGTATTGTATTGATATAATCGCAGCATTGGGATTAGATAAATGTGTTGTAAAAGTATAAATATTAAATTTTAATTTTAAATAATTGGGTTTTGTTTATTGTTTATTCTTAGATTGTAAATACTCGAGGATAATGTTGGTTGTTGAGATGGATGGATTTGATGTCAAATTTTACAATATAGAAATTAATTATATATATTCTATTAAGGCAATTCTATAAAAAAAAATATTTATTTGGATAAAATATGGTATAATGTTAGTGATAATGTTTAATATTGCCTGATAGATTTTTTTTGATATATCAGTAAAACCAAAATTATGAAAGTGATCCAAAATGTATTGCAGCGATCGATATGTATTATTTTGGGCGGAGGCGCCGGAACACGTCTGTATCCATTGACAAAGGACAGGTCAAAACCTGCTGTTCCGATAGGAGGTAAATATAGGTTGATTGATATACCGATATCAAATTGTATGAATTCCGGATTATATAGGATATTTGTATTGACGCAGTTTAATTCGGCATCGCTCAATAAGCATATCAAAAACACCTACCACTTTGATTTGTTTTCAAATGGTTTTGTTGATATCCTTGCAGCAGAGCAAACAGCTAAAAGCAAGGAATGGTTTCAGGGTACAGCGGATGCAGTACGACAGTCGATGCGGCATTTTATATATCATGATTATGATTACATTTTGATTTTGTCTGGTGACCAGCTTTATCAGATGGACATAGAAGAGGTTTTGGAAAACCACGTCAAGCAAAAGGCTGATCTTACCATTGCTACCATCCCTGTGGTGGCACGGGATGCTACAGACTTTGGTATCATGAAGGTTAACAGTGAAAATAAGATAACGAGCTTTATTGAAAAGCCAAAGAAAGAGATTTTGGATGAGTGGTCATCAGAAGTGAGTGAAGACCTTAAAAAGCGTGGCAAGATTTATCTGGCATCCATGGGGATTTATGTCTTTTCAAAAAAGGTGCTTAATCAATTGCTAGAGGAAAATGAAGGCGCATTAGATTTTGGAAAGGAGATCATTCCCGAAACCCTCAAGCGAAATATGAATGTAGTCAGCTATGCTTATGATGGTTACTGGACGGATATAGGAGATATTAAGTCATTTTTTGAAGCAAATATTGCTATGACAGACGATATCCCGGCATTTAATATGTTTGATAATGCTAATAAAATCTACACGAGACCGCGATTGTTGCCGCCAGCTAAATTTTCTGGTGTGACCTTTACAAGAGCTATCGTTTCTGAAGGTTCGATTATTCAGGCTAAATTAGTAGAAAACTCCATCATGGGCGTTCGTTCAAGGATTGATTTTGGTACGGTGGTTAAGAATACCTATATCATGGGTAATGATTATTTTGAGTCATTGGATGATGTGGTTAATTCTGACAAGATACCGATGGGAATAGGGAAGGATTGCTATATAGAAAATGCCATTATCGATAAAAATGTGCGCATAGCGGATAATGTAATTATCAGGGGACACCACACTCTCGAAGATGCAGAGACAGATCAGTATGCTATTAGAAAAGGAATTGTGGTTGTTAAAAAACACGCATCCATTCCCTCTGGTACGATCATCGGGTTTTAACCAGTGTTATATTTGAGTAGGTATACAACATGGATTAGAAACCATCATCAAAATAGAAAGTGAATTGAATGAAAGCAAACGAAACAAAAGTAGAAGATTTTTTATCATCAAATAAAACTCAATTTGTAATACCTGTTTATCAAAGAAATTATGACTGGTCAACAGGGCAATGCAAACAGCTATTGGATGACATTTTTGAAGTTGGAAACAACAAGAAAATGAACGCCCACTTTATCGGAAGTATCGTTTATGTTCATGATGACGTTTATACCTCTTCCCGGATTAAAGAACTTACGATTATAGATGGTCAACAAAGACTTACTACCTTAACTTTAATTTACTTAGCTCTTTATCAACTTGCAAAAGATTTAAAAGACGAAGGGCTTGAAAGTGAAATTAGTGAGACCTATCTAATTAATAAATTTGCACCCGAAGAAGAAAAACTAAAATTACGACCAACTGATAATAATGATAAAGCTCTGAAATTCCTTTTACGAGAACATTCAGGTGAAGATTTCCCTAATTTTTCAAAACTAATTGACAACTTTAATTACTTTAAAGGGAGAATAACAGAGGAAAATTATCAAGTTGTTTTAAAAGGTCTTTCAAAATTAATGTTTGTAGAAGTCTCATTAGATAGAGAAAAAGATGACCCTCAACGTATTTTTGAAAGTTTGAACTCAACAGGCTTAGAACTTACTCAAGCTGATTTAATTAGGAATTATATTTTAATGGGATTAAATCGTAGAGACCAAAATAAAATATATCAAAATTATTGGGAAGTAATTGAAAAGCTGGCAAAAGACGAATCTTCAAATTCAAGTCGAGTTTCGGATTTTATTCGAGACTATCTCACTCTTGAAAACAGGAACATTCCAAACAAGGGCAAAGTTTATTTAGAGTTTAAAGATAAATATCCAACTGGAACACTTGAAGAACTGGAAGCAACTTTATCAAGCCTAAAAACCTTGGTTAGGCACTACAATAAGTTAGTAAATCCAAAAAATGAATCTGATAAGGAAATTAAAAGACAATTAGAATACATAAACAAGCTTGAAATCAATGTTGCTTTTCCTTTTCTTATGAAAGTTTATGACGATTTTTCAACCGAAATAATTGACAAACCTACTTTTCTTAAAGTTTTAGATTTAATTCAGTCATTTACTTGGAGAAGATTTATACTGGGTTTGCCAACCAACGCATTGAATAAAATTTTTATGAACCTTTATGATAAGGTTGAACCGCTAAACTACATCCACTCAATTCAAAAGTCTTTATTGCAAAGAACGGGAGTGCAACGTTTCCCTAGAAATACGGAAGTAATAGATGCTCTGAAGATTAAAGATGTATATAATATCAAGTCTAAAAATAGAACTTACCTATTAGAAAGACTGGAAAATTTCGAAAACCGAGAACCAGTTATAATTGATGGAAATACTGATATTACAATCGAACATATTTTCCCACAAAATCCAGACGGTAAATGGAAATTAGAATTAGGTGTTGATGAATATAACTTTATCAAAGAAAATTATTTAAATACCATAGGTAATCTAACATTATCAGGAAATAATGGAAAGCTTGGGAATAAACCATTTGTCGAAAAAAGAGATTTGCCCGAAGCAGGTTATAAAGATAGCAGACTTTGGCTTAACAAATATCTGACGATTCTTGACAAATGGAATAAATCGGAAATTGAAAGAAGATTCGATTTAATCGCTGAACGATTTTTAAAAATTTGGGAAATACCAAATATTCCTATTGAGGACACTACAGATAATAACGAAATAAACATCTTTGAAGCAGAAGAACCTAAGGGTAAAAAATTAGAATATGCTGTCTTCTTCGACCAAAAAATTGAAGTAAACCAAGTAGCTAAGTTGTATTCTGAAGTGTTTAAACAACTTTTTGAACTTCAACCTGAGACTTTTTTCACAACTGATTTAGCGGAAAAGATTGGTTTAACTAAAAACCCAACGGAAGGAAACCCTAGACAAGCTATTCAGCTAAATGATACTTATGTTATTGAAGGCAATATTGATAACAATGGGAAATTTGACAGAATTAAACTTGCTCTAACTTTATTTGACTTTGAAGATGAATTAATGATAAAATATACAGAAGAAATAGGAACAACGACCGCATACCAAGTGGTTTGAACGCAAGCAAGGCGAACCGTTTCCGTTTGAACTTTTGTGCTGTATTTGAAAGGTAGTTCTTCGCATAAATGGTAGTGCTAATAATCCCTGCCAATTCGCCATACTGCTAAAACGTTATAGCAAGAAAATTCTCGATTTACAATATGGATAAATAGACTTTTTATTCAGTATAATGTTGTAGTGAAACCAGATTGCGGATAAGGATTTTGCTGTTCTTCCTAGATCCATAATGTATTAGGTTGTCTCGTTTGAGCTCATTCATAATTCGGGCTACAGTCTGTCTGCTGGTATCTGTCAAAAAAGCGATTTCTTTATGGGTAATACCATGAGAAATAAGACACTCGTTTATTCCTATTTTAATCCCTTGGCGCATTCCTGTTCTATATAGATAATCTACGATTCGTTCTTTAGCTTTTCTAAATACATAGCTTTGAAGTCTGCTTTCTATATTTTGCAATTTTGAAAGTATGATGGTCATAACCTGATTAGCAAAGAAGGCGTTTTTAATGGCTAATTGTCTGAATGCTTCGACAGGTATAGCATACAAAATAGTATCGGTCATGGCTTCAGCATCTTCCTGAGTCAAGGGATGTTGCGAAAAAATGTTTTCACTAAATATATCCTGATGATAAACTATCTCTTTAGTAAGTGCCTTGCCATTTGTAGAAGATACGGATAATTTGATGCTTCCTTTTTCTACTATATAGACATACTCGGGTTTAATACCCATGAGATATATTTCGCTGTTTTTTTTATATGCAACCTTCTTAGCGTAATTGGCTAAAAATGACATTTCATCCTGTGAAAGATGCCTAAATAATTGTATTTTTGATAAAGCTTCAGAAGTAACTTGTTGTACCATGACCATGATTTATATATATGATGCATGAAAAGAGAATTACCCTTACTCAAAATTGAAATATTTTTTAAATTTTGTTAATTTTTCAGGAAAATGTACTCGATAAGACCTAGTTTTAATAAAAAAGTCTTCATGGAAAGATCCAGTGAAGACTTAATTTTTAATGTTATCCAGTAAAACTATTAATCCATTATGGCTTTAATACCAGGTAATTCTTTGCCTTCTAAAAATTCGAGCATCGCGCCACCACCGGTAGATACATAACTCACTTTATCTTCCAGTCCTGATTTGTGAATAGCTGATGCTGAATCGCCACCACCGATCAAAGAGAATCCTCCATGGGCTGTGGCATCAGCCAATGCTTGTGCCACTTTAAACGTACCTTGAGCAAATTTATCAAATTCGAATACTCCCATCGGTCCATTCCACAGGATTGTTTTGGAATTGCGGATAATATCACCAAATTTATCAGCCGTCACGGGTCCTATATCTAGTCCCATCCAACCATCAGGTATGTCAAATGCATCGACTTTTTTACTTTCTGCATCTGCTGCAAATTTATCCGCTGCTATATTGTCTTCCGGGAGATAAATATTTGTATTGAATTGCTTTGCTTTTTCTAAGATGATTTTTGCAGTATCTAAGTGGTCAGCCTCTAAGAGCGAGTTGCCAATATTACCACCTAAGGCCTTGATAAATGTGTATGCCATACCTCCACCGATCAATATATTATCCATACTTTGGATCAATCGTTCTAAAAGCAGGATTTTGTCGGATACTTTAGCGCCGCCTACTATGGCTGTTACTGGTTTTTCGGCATGGTGCAACAAGCGTGTAGCATTTTCTATCTCTGCCGCCATAAGATAGCCAAACCCTTTATGGTCTGTATCGAAGAAGCGTGCAATAGTTGCAGTGGATGCATGTTCTCGATGTGCGGTACCGAAGGCATCATTAATATAAATATTGCCATGATGACTAAGCTTTTTAGCAAAATCGACATCGCCCTTTTCTTCCTCAGGGTAGAATCTTAGGTTTTCGAGTAAGATTAATTGACCTGGTTGGATAGAGTCAGACAATGCAAAAGCCTCCTCTGAGATACAATCGTCAACAAATTTGATTTCTGTTGTTGGGAAATATTTTTGTAAAGCACTGATGATATGTCTAAGTGAAAATTTATCTTCTGGTCCTTTTTTTGGTCGTCCGAGGTGGCTCATTAAAACAACAGATCCACCATCATTAAGTATCTTTTGGATGGTAGGTGCCGCTCCGGCGATTCTGGTTTCGTCAGTTACCTGAAATTGGTCATTGAGCGGGACATTAAAATCCACACGCATGACCACCTTAGCATTTTTAAAAGAAAAATTTTTAAAATCCAGCATGATAAAACAGATTAAATATGTTTAAAAAAAATGGCAATCCTTGTAGAACTGCCATTTATACTTTCTAAAATTTATTTTTCGTCAAGATGTACAAAATATCTAAGTGTACGTACTAACTGAGCGACATAACTCATCTCATTATCGTACCAGCTAACGGTTTTGACTAATTGTGTATCACCATTTGAGATGACTTTAGTCTGAGTAGCATCAAAAAGACCGCCGTACTTCATACCGATGATATCGGAGCTTACGATTTCGTCCTCAGTATAGCCATAACTTTCGTTTACGGCAGCTTTCATTGCTGCGTTGATTTCTGCTGCGGTTACTTTTTTGTTTAGGACAGTTACTAACTCGGTCAATGAGCCTGTTATAGTCGGTACACGCTGAGAATTTCCATCTAATCTTCCCTGAAGGTTAGGTAAAACTAAGCCTATAGCCTTAGCTGCACCTGTACTATTAGGTACTATATTTTGAGCTGCGGCTCTGGCTCTTCTAAAATCACCTTTTGAGTGAGATCCATCTTGTGTGTTTTGGTCATTAGTATAAGCATGGATCGTCGTCATTAGACCGGTGACAATACCATATTGTTCATCCAGCACTTGAGCCATAGGCGCCAGACAGTTTGTCGTACAACTTGCACAGCTGATGATATCTTCACTACCATCTAGGATGTCATGATTTACATTAAAGACTACGGTTTTCATATCGCCTTTACCGGGCGCTGAAATGACCACTTTTTTAGCACCGGCTTTAATGTGTGCCATCGCTTTTTCTTTGTCAGTAAACTTACCTGAACATTCCAAAACAATATCAACGCCGTCTTCTTTCCATGGTATATCTGCCGGATCTTTAAATGCGTGGTTGATTATTTTTTTTCCATTTACATAGAAGCAACCTTCACCTGCTTGTACTTCCTGATTAAATCTGCCTTGTGCTGTATCATATTTTAATAGATGCACAGACATAGCTGTATCTGTCAAATTATTAATTGCCACTACTTCTATATCGTCTAGATCGAAGATTTCTCTGAATACCAGCCGGCCTATTCTTCCAAAGCCATTGATTGCTACTCTTTTTTTACTCATTACTTGTGCTATTTTTAAGAATTACAATTTATTTGTTATTAATAATAAAACTTTATTGTGTTAAAATGTTTTCAAAGTTCGGGATAAATGTTTTGAATGACAAAACATTAACGCTTCTATAATTTGTATTGGCGTGCAAAGATACATTATTTTTTACAGGATAAACCCATTACTGATTCATAAATAATTGAGTGATAGGGCTGATTGTTGTCATACTATCTAAAAACCATTCAAATCAAACAATACTGTAGGAATTAAGAGGATAAAACCAAGCAAAACTAAGATTAGCATAAATGGCCAAACCCACTTAAACCACTTGTCATACGGTATTTTTGCTACACCAAGTACACCCATGAGCACGCCTGATGTAGGAGTGAGCATATTGGTAAATCCATCACCGAGCTGGAAAGCCATAACGGTAGCTTGTCGGGATAACCCGATGAGATCAGAAAACTGAGACATGATAGGCATGGTTAATGCTGCTTTGGCTGAGCCTGATGGCATGATAAGATTAATACCGGTCTGAATGACATACATGATGCTTACTGTCGCATAATCGCCCAATCCACTCATAGAATCTGCTACACTGTGTAATATCGTGTCAATGATTTGTCCATTTTTGAGTATGATTATGATACCACCTGCAAGACCTACGATTAATCCGGCTGATAAGATATCGCGTACTCCGTCCAGAAAATGGTTTGTGATTTCATTGAGTGAAAATTCAAATGATATACCGGCAGCCAGACCCATTACAAAAAATAGGGTTGCAATCTCCATGATATACCACCCATAGCCCATCACTCCAATGATCAGATATAGAATCGTAAACATGAGTAAATTCAGTATAAAAAAGTGAACGGATTTACGTAATGAAAGGATTCCTGTCAATATAAATAATCCCGTGAGGATAGGTAATATAGGCATGATCAGAGTCGATTTTCCCACAGTAATAGAGGTTTCGGGGCTTTTTATCGCAAAAGCTACCATTGTAAGAGTTAAAGCAACAAATACCATCCAAGATGAACGGGATGCTTTTTGTTCGTTTACTTCCTCTGTCATTTCTGTATATTTTCGCCAGTATTCATCTACATCATATACAGGTGAAGATTTAGGATCTTTTTTGATCTTGCGTGCGTACCATAATACATATCCTATTCCTACAAAGTTGATTATAATCCAGCAAATAAACCGATATTCTATGCCTGAAAACAATGGTAAATCTGATAATCCCTGTGCAATGCCAATGGTAAACGGATTAAGCATAGCACCTGCAAAACCAAGTCCTGCCCCTATAAAACACATCGCGAGTCCTATGATCGAGTCATAGCCCATCTTTATAGATAACGGTACAAAGATTATCGTAAAAGCAATCGTCTCTTCACTCATGCCAAAGACAGCTCCAAAAACACTAAAGAGCAGCATCATCAATACAATGACGAGATTATCAATACCGATATACCGTAAAAACTTATGCTTTTCAAGGGTTTTTGTAAAGTCTAAAAAGCGATAAATGCCTATGTCTATAGCTTTGGTTTGATTCATTATCCAAAATGAACCACCTATTAAAAATATGAAAACTATGATGTCTGCTTTATCGACAAAACCATCAAATATAGCCGAAAAAATCTGCCAAGTCTGAGGTGTATTGGCTACATAATGAAAGCTTTCACTTTTTACTACTGATCTCTCCGAGCCATTGATCATTTTTGTTTCATGGTCGAAGGCACCACCGGGCACAATCCAAGTAAGCATGCCAGATAGAATTACTATAAAAAAAACAATCACATACGTATTGGGCATCTGAAATTTCTTAGTCATAGACATTCTTTATTTAAAATCAAGCACCAAAGTAATATTTAATTTGATACTATCTATCATTGACTAATTTTTTTTTATTTTAACTTTAGCAGTATCGCTTTCTTTCATAATCTTTTGACTAAGTCTTATATGATCTGTATGATACCTGACTTAGTTGTCAAGTACACATTTAGTGATGATGGATATATGATTATTTGACTCTAATTAAATAGTGCGTGTCAGTCGATCTTACTTATGGCAATACTCCGATATAATTACTTATCTGTAGTTTCCAGAAACGTGGTGGAATGGGTCGTACCTTGACTATTTTTGCAAGCTAAAACCTTTAAGTTACTAAATGATGCATAGATCAATTCATGTTTATATTTTAGTCTTTTAGCTCTACGCGCAGTATAGGAAATGACTTCCCAACTTGTATCATGTATTTAAACCTATCATAGGTTGCCAAACCCATCATGGATTTGGGTTCTAAAGCTTGAATGATCGCTAAGCCTTTTTGCTGTACTGTCGGTACAAACCAGTATTTTGAATGGTTGACAGAATTTAATTCCTGAATTTTAAGAATAGGGTTTATGATCTGATCGCCTTCAAAATCTATTGAATCAATCATAATTACTGTATTTTCTTTAATGCTATATTGCTTGTCATTTCTGTATTCGGTGTAATCTATATTGAAATTCTTAATCCATGCAGTTAATTTTTCATCAGATTTGGGGATGAGGTAGCCATATGGACTTTTTACGATATGGATAGATTCAATCGTCGATTTAAAATTGGATGTTTCAATCATCGTATCTTGAAATGTATTATATGAATATCCTGGAAAATATATTGGTTTGCCATCACTAATATGTCTCATTTGTATAGATACGACGCCTTCTGTTAAATTTTTCATCATATATGTCATATTTTTTTTGATCAGATGTCTCAAGTCATCAACATTATCCCTAATCAAATTTAGCGTGTATAACAGTCCATATTTTTGAGCTCTGGCACGGTAAAAAATATTATCAAGGTACAGATCTTCACCATTCATGCCTTCCTGTATTAACGAAAAATTACCCTGAATCCCAAAACTTTGCCTGCCATCGTTGATATCAAAAGTACTGAAACGCATATAATCAATCTCTGGTGGTCCACCTGGCAAATACGAACTGGCTATAATATTTCGTTTTTTTAATTTTGGAAGTACGTGATTTTGTATAAGTTCATTTTGTTTTCTTCTCAATTCATCACTTATATTAAGATTGGTTCCGACGCCAAAGGTTACATCCGAATTTTTTCTGTAGCCTGCCTCCTTCCATGCTTTACCATAAGGCCAATACTCATGTACATCGATAGTCACATCAAATTGATGCCTATCAGCAAATCTATGCAAAGCCTGAGTTTCTGGCTCTGTCATGATGAGGTGGTTTCTATTGAGATCCATACCATTAGCATTGCGCCTTTGATTGCTTGCTGCACCGTCTGGATTGACCTGTGGAATCAAAACGATATCCATGATATCTAATAGATTACTGTTTGTCGGCTCCAGTATTTCCCGTGCTAATATCAGGATTGCCTCCTTACCGGATTGCTCATTACCGTGTTGCTGGGCAAAAACTATGACTTTTAATTTCTTTTTGTCAACGCTCAAACCCTTTTTAGAAAAAATCATAGCATAAATATTCCGGCCTTCTACAGACTTACCTATGACTTCTACTTTTATTCTTTTATTCGTTTTTTCTAATGTATAAATATAATCCGTAAGCTGATCATAAGTGGTCAGTTGGGTATATTCGGATATTTCCAAGGCTGTTTTCTGACCCAATAACAATATTGGAAATAATAAAATAATAAGAATATAAGGGAGTTTGTTGGCGATCACAGTGCTATGAGATTTGATGCGCAAAGATATTGAAATAATTTTTGTGCTCGCGCTTCTTAATACCTTAATTTAAGATTTGTGTTCAAATGATGATACAGGTATTTTTTGTATCTTTGTGAGTTTTAATTGTCATAATCATGCCATCAGTAGATTTTATAAAATATACTTTGCAATTTATCAAGCCTGGCGGCACATCGCGTGGTATTCTTAAAACTAAAGATACATGGATCATACGCTGGATGGATAATAGTAGGGTAGCCTATGGAGAGTGCAATATGTTTAAGGGTTTGTCCTATGATGACAGACCGATATATGAGGATAAACTGGCGGAAGTGTGTAATCGACTACCAATTGAAGGCGAGGCTATACTGGACTCATTGGGTGAATGGCCATCAATCAAATTTGGTGTAGAGACCTTAATGCGTGACATTCAAAATGGATATCAACATATTATTTTTCCTGAGGCTTTTGGGCCTTCGGGATTTACGGTACCTATTAATGGGCTTATATGGATGAGCGGAATTGAAGAGATGAAGCTCCAAATTGAATCTAAACTTAGGGAAGGTTTTGCTTCTATTAAATTAAAAATTGGAGCTATTGATTTTGATGCTGAGATGGATTTGATACGCTATATTCGAAAAAGATATCAATCTGATGAAGTGGAGATCCGTCTGGATGCCAATGGTGCTTTTTCATTTGCGGAAGCGCAGGATAAAATAAAGAGACTCTCAGAGTACAATATTAGCTATATAGAACAACCTATCAAAGCTGGACAATGGCAGGAGATGGCTGCTTTATCCGATAAGTCTCCTATAGATATTGCTCTCGACGAGGAATTGATAGGTGTGATTGACAGTCAACAACAACAATCATTGATAGACACGATTAGACCTCAATTGCTCATTTTAAAGCCGGCACTGATCGGTGGATTTGCTGCTTCTGACCTCTGGAAGCGCAGGATAGAAAATACAGGAGGCAGTTGGGTGATAACATCTGCTTTGGAAAGTAATCTAGGCCTTAATGCTATTGCTCAATATGCAGCTAAGGAAAGATCGGCATATGCTCAAGGACTGGGTACAGGTCAGTTGTTTTCAAATAATTTTCCTTCTCCTTATACAGTAGATGCCCAAGGTATTCATTATCAACCATTTCAACTTTGGGATTTTAAATCATTGATATGAATTACAGTGAATACCGATCAATTACTATCAATAACATATTGCTAGATGGTGAGGAAATCATCAGTTATTGTGCTGGTAGTGATATTGAAAATGTACGTAATATTGGAATCTTTTTGCAAATATGGTTAAACGACAGCCCTTATATTGAAGTTCAGACGAGTGGCTCTACAGGAAAGCCTAAGACCATACAGATAGCAAAAAATGAGATGTTGGCAAGTGCTGCTATGACGGCTTCGTATTTTGAGTTTCAGCTTGGACAGACTGCTTTGTTGTGTCTGCCTGTAAGTTATATCGCTGGCAAAATGATGGTTGTACGCGCAATGCTCAGTAGATTAAATCTGATATGTATCGATCCTAGTGCACACCCTATAGAGGCTTTATCCGAAAACTTAACTATAGACTTTGCTCCCTTAATTCCGATGCAGGTGCAGCACCTCACGGATTCAAAATCGATAAAAAAGATACTGCTGGGTGGTGCACCGATTGATACAGATCTTGAAAGACGACTGGACACATTAAAGGCTGAGGTTTACCATGGTTATGGCATGACGGAGACCTTGAGCCATATTGCTGTCCGGAGGGTTAATGGTCCGAATAGATCGCATACCTATCAGGGATTGCCGGGCGTGCGTTTTACACAGGATGCAGAAGGTTGTTTGATTATTGATGTACCATTTTTGGATGCCCCTGTTTATACACGAGACATTGTGAGTTTGACTGGTGATAATACATTTATTTGGAAGGGTAGAGCTGACAATGTTGTCAATAGTGGAGGTGTCAAGTTGCATCCGGAGACTATTGAAGAAAAATTGACATCCTTAATAGATCATCCATATTTTGTCGCGGGTATTGCTGATAAAAAACTGGGAGAGAAGCTATGTCTCTTCATCGAAAGTAGCCCATATTCTAAAGAAAAATTGTTGCACCTTCAGTATGTTATATCCAAGACTTTAGACAAATACTCCCGACCGCGTGACATTATATTTATACCTGCCTTTCTTATGACCGAATCGGGTAAAATCCGACGAAAGGATACACTTAATTTAATTAAGGTCTAACGATAAAACATCTATGGCCGCAGCGGCCTCATCTTTATTTCATCAATCAGGACGTTATCCGGTGTTTTGAGAATAAAAATGATGGTGTCGGCTACTTCTTGCGGATGTAACATTCGCGCGCTGGGTTCTATTCCTGATTTGACAAAAAAATCGGTTTCTATTGATCCCGGATTTACGCAGGTAACCTTGATATTGTCACCACGCAACTCCTTAAACAAGGCCTCACTAAAGCCATTAACTGCATATTTTGAAGCTGAGTAAGCCGTTGCTTCTCCTTTGGTCGTCGTCCCCATGATAGAGCCGATGTTGATGATGTGATTGCTATCCGGATTGGCTTTCATCAAAGGTACGATACTTTCAGTCACATAGTACATACCTTTGAGGTTGATGTCGATGATATCCGACCACTGATATGGATCCATAGCATCTATTTTTCCAAAACCTCCGATACCAGCATTGTTTATCAGGATATCAGGGCTATGTTTGGCAGAGAAAGTCTGTGTTATCCATTCTTTAATATCGTTGTGATTAGTCACATCAAGTTGTACAGGTACAAATAAACTACCCAGATCATTCATAACTGCATCTAACTTATCCTGATGCCGTCCTAAACCATATACTTGAGTGCCTTCGTGTACCAGTGCGCTGGCGATAGCCTTTCCTAGGCCACTGCCGGCACCTGTTACTATAGCTGTTTTAGATTTTAATTGCATGGTTTAAATATGTATTATTACCATTTGCCTGGTTGATAATGGCCGGCTGGTGTTTTAAATCCTACAGACAATCTATTCCAGCCATTGATAGCTACAATCGTCATCGTTAAAGCCATAATTTCTTTTTCACTAAAGTTTTTTTGCAGGCTTTCGTAGAGTGGGTCTAAGTCGTGCGATTGTGATACTAAGGTCAATGCTTCTGCCCATGCCAATGCTGCCTTTTCTCGATCTGTATAAAAATCGACCTCACGCCAAGCAGAGACAAGATATAAGCGTTGCTCTGTCTCGCCGGCAGCACGGGCATCTTTAGTGTGCATATCCATACAATAGGCGCACCCGTTGATTTGAGAAGCTCTATATTTGACAAGTTCGAAAATCTTAACATCCAACCCGGAATCATGTACATATTTTTCAATTTCCATCAAACCTTTGATAGCATCAGGATAATTTTTAGAATAATTAATTCTTTGACTCATATTTTTGAAATTTTTAAATTGATATAAAGTTAAAATTTATATGAAAGCAAAAAATGTATATATTTTATACAGCTAATAAATTATATGGATTATTTTTCTTTACGGTTAGCAAATCTGTCCATTTCTTCCATGGCAAGATTGGCATGGGCGTAAGCAGCACCTGCACGCATCTCTGCTGCTACCCATATTGCTTCCATGATTTCTTCTTGAGTAGCGCCCTTACGCATAGCTAACGGCGTATGAGCTCTAATACAATATGGACATTGGGTTACATGTGCCACAGCTATTGCTATAAGTTGCTTGGTTTTTTCATCTAATGCGCCTGGTTCGTATATCGTTTTGCTAAATGTGCGCCATGCTTCGATGTTTTTTGGTGCGAGAGCGGCTTTTTGTTGGTTCATTTCTCTATTACTATCGGGATACATCTTTTTTTCGTCCATGATTTTAAGTGATTTATTGTCTATTTAACAATAAGGAAATTAAAAGGATGAAACGAACTATATGAATTTTACGTTTTGTCACTAAATTTACATAAAAGTGACATTTTGAGAAGGATAGGGTACTATTTTTAAAACATGACGATGTTATCCATTGTCGTTTAGTTCACGCCGAATATCTAATACTTTTTTACGTAGTTTTTTTAGATGATCCAGCAAAGCATTTGTTTCTTTTTGATTAGTCTTTAGCATTTCTATCTCTTTTTTAGCTCCTTCAATTTTAAAGCCTTTTTCCTTGACTAAATGATATATCTCGGCTATTGACTCGATGTCTTTAGTTGTATATTTTCTTTCGCCTTTCCTATTTTTGCCTGGTTTTAAATGAGTAAATTCACTTTCCCAGTAACGGATGACTGATGGTGCTACGGCAAAAATATCAGAGACTTCACCTATTGAATAATATAATTTTGTCAGTTCAGGAAGCTGCATATACGGTCGGTTTGATATGATTAACAGTAAATCTTAATTTATAGTTCTTATTATCAGTAGTTTTATAAGGTTGTCTTACAGTGTTTTTTCACTAAATATTACAGCATATCCGCAGGAATATCCATGATGATCCTATATTCAGACGGTAGATAATTATTGATTCTATGACCGATATTTTTAAACCATCCGATAGCATTATTTTGATATGTGGCCAAGGCCCATCCGCTTGATTGAGAAGAGACAGCGGTTAAGTTTTTTTTGAGGAAAAGTAGAGCATCTTTTTTATCTAATTCTACCCTTGTAATATCGGGATGGATTTCCAAAGCAAGCGCAAGGCTATGATCTGGAATAAGGATGCTTTTATTGAGTTTTCCTAGATGGATACCACAGTATATAATTCGCAAATAGTGATTTAAAGTATAAATTTGAGATTCAATGTCTGCCGGTATCATGTGGATTTGTTCCATCTTATCTTGTATAAATAGGGCATTTTTCGATTCGATGTACGTGTTTAAAATAGGATATATTTTCTTATTAACGGTGGTAATCGTTTGATTGTTTTGCTTTAGATTTTTGCGAGATTGCGTTAAATCCGTTTTTTGCAACATAGATATAAAAAAACCTTCGCCTTGTACCTTATTAGGGTAAAATTGATAGCCTGTGGCAATACCTTTTTGCTCGATGTCGATATTCCAAGATGGCTTTGTATGGATTGCTGTACATTTCAGGCCGTACTCCTGACACATCCACGCTACATTGTCGATATTTTCACTTTCGTTAAATGTGCAGGTTGAGTAAATAAGATGACCACCTACTTTAAGCGCAGGCAGCACATCAGCTAAAATCCGTTTTTGTCGTGCCGAGCAATGATTGACATTGTCTTCTGACCATTCCTTAATGGTGTCTGGGTCTTTCCTAAACATACCTTCTCCCGAACACGGTGCATCTACAAGTATGATGTCAAAAAAATTTTCTAATTGCCCAAAATCCTTTGGATCATTGTGGGTGACGACTATATTGCTGTAGCCCTCTTTCATCAGATTGTATTTGAGTGTGTAGGCTCTGTTTTTGATAGGATCATTGGCACAAAGCATACCATCACCGTTAAGCCAGTTAGCGATCAGGGTACTTTTTCCGCCAGGTGCCGCACTCAGATCTAGGATATTTAGGGCTTTATGGCTGTGGCCAATGCTTTCTAATGCTTGCCAGACGAACATAGACGATGCTTCCTGTACATAATATGCACCCGCATGAAAGGCTGGATCAAGTGTGAAAATTGGTCTTGCTTCGAGATAGTATCCCAATGGACACCATGCTACACCTTGCAATTGTTCAAGCCCTTTGGCTTTATGGTTGTGCATTCGTATCGAAGTCACTGGTTTAGAATTAAAGCTTTCCTTGTAGGCTTTGAAGCCTTCCGCACCAATTTTACGGATTAACGATGCTTCAAATGACTGGGGTAGTATCATAAACTAGATGCTGGTTTTTGCGATAGTAGCTTTTGAAACAATACAGCCAATATGATGGTGTTGACACAACCGATTGCATTCAACCATAAATATCCAAAGATATCCATGTAGAAAATGGTGATTACGATGATTTCAGAGACGATAGCTGCAAGAAATACGGCATTGCCTTGGATGCGTTTGATATAAAATGCAATTAGGAAAATTCCTAGTATGGTTCCATAGAATATAGAACCAATAATATTTACAAACTGTATCAAATTTTCAAATAGCGTACCAAATGAAGCAAAAGCGATGGCTACCAAACCCCATAATACAGTAAATATTTTTGTCATAAAGACGTATTTTTCATCCGATTCCTTTGGTTTGATACTGCGTTTATAAATGTCGATTGTCGTGGTGGTAGCTAGAGCACTTAACTCGGACGATGTCGATGACATGGCTGCACTAAAGATGACGGCAAGCAGCAAGCCTATTAGACCTTTAGGCAGATACGCTAAAATGAAAGAAATAAAAACATAATCCTTATCGTTGGTCTCTACATCTGGAAGCTTTGATGCTATGAGCTCTTTAACTTCATTATTTACAGATTTCTCTTCCTTTAGGATGTGCTGATAAGCAGTGATGTTTTCAGGTGTTTTATTTTGAGAAATCGCTAATGCCAATTGCTCTTTAGTGGTAAAGATAGAATCGCTTTTGATACGGATCTGATTCAGTCGATCATGTGCATCTGTTTGTTCGAGTTTTGTTAATGTTGCCTGATTGAAAAATACAGGTGCCTTATTAAACTGATAAAAGACAAAGACCATCACCCCAACTAATAGGATAAAAAACTGCATTGGCACTTTTACTAATCCGTTCATGATCAGCCCCATTTGACTTTCTTTGATGGATTTACCGCTAAGGTATCTGCCGACCTGTGACTGATCTGTACCAAAATAGGATAATGCCAGAAATAATCCGCCGGTTATCCCTGACCAAAAGGTATATCGGCTTTCAGGATTGAAAGAAAAATCGAGAATATTAAGTTTTTCGCCTGCACCTGCAATATCCATAGCATTACTAAAGGATATATTTTCCGGAAGGGATTGTACAATAATATAAAACGCCATAAACATTCCACCCATGATCACATACATCTGTTGTTTTTGAGTAGCACTCACAGCTTTGACGCCACCACTTACGGTGTATATTATTACTAAAAACCCCAGAATAAAGTTAAGCAAATTTAGATTCCAACCTAGGATGGTAGATAGAATAATCGATGGTGCATATATCGTAATTCCGGCAGCAAGTCCACGCTGTATAAGAAACAGTATGGCTGTCAGGCTACGCGTTTTTAAATCAAAGCGAGTTTCTAAAAATTCATAGGCAGTATATACTTTTAGCTTGTGATAGATCGGGATAAAAGTGATAGCGATAATGATCATTGCCAGAGGCAGTCCAAAGTAAAACTGTACAAAACCCATGCCGTCGTGATATGCTTGTCCGGGAGTGGACATAAAAGTGATCGCACTGGCTTGTGTAGCCATCACGCCTAGACCTATAGCCCACCATGATGATTCGTTGTCCCCGCGCATATAGGACTGGATACTGGCACCACCTTTGACCTTCCAAGCACCATAAATTACAATAAAAGCCAGCGTTCCTATTAGTACAGACCAATCTATTAAACTCATATTCTGACGGATTTATCTATGCCCAGATTTTCATGATTAAATAAAAAATAATGATGTATGCGGCATTGAGGAGTAGTACCCACGTAAAACTTTTTTGCCAGTATTGTTTTCTTTTATGGTTGGACATGACTATCTAAGGAGATTAAATTAGCAAATAAACGATAAGCTCCAGGCACACCAGCAACCAGTTCTCTAAAAAATGATAATCCGGTATAGACATAGTTTCCCTTACCGTATTGAGCAATTAAAAGGCTGCCCTCAGAAGGTTTTTCGCCCGGATCATTACAAGAGAAAATAGGTTTAAAAGCTGGATCCCAAGCTGACGGGAAGTATAATCCTCGCTCTTGAACCCATCCATCAAAGTCTTTGTTGCTTATCTTGTTTGGATAATGGAGGACAGGATGGTCGGGATTGATAATATGCATAGGTGCTCCTTCTACTGTCACGCGATCTCTGGATAGTGTGAGTGGAAAAGGTGCAATATTACTAGTAACTAACCCATTGGAAACGTTATATTGAACGACGACGTTACCGCCGTTTTTAACATATTCAAAGATGTCGTTTTGCTTAAATTTAAGCCCTTCCTCAGTATTGTAAGCTCTTACTCCCATCACAATGGCATCGTAACCAGCTAATTTTTCGGGTGATATTTCTTCTGGTTTGAGAAGGTCAACTGTACTGCCGATTTGATTGAGGCATTTGGGGATTTCGTCACCTGCACCCATCACATAACCTACTTTTTTGGCTGTGTTTTCTACTTGAAGACTCACTAATTTTGCCGCTGATGGCATAAGTACTGTTTGATAAGGGATATGTGGATAATTGATGTCTGTCATGCTCATATTATAAGTTACTCCATGGGCTACGACTCTGGGATGAATTGTGATCTCATCATCGGTTTTGGGTGGAATTACTGTAAAAGTAAATGCCTTGCTTTCGCCGGGTATCTGTAAGTCAAAGTCGTGATAAGCAGGTGAACTTGTCCAGCCTTTTGGCAATGGTAATTCTACACGTCCTTGTTGGTTTTTCTTCCAGCAATGTACGATGACTTGGATATCTTCTGACTTGCCATTGGGGAATAAGTAAACACCTTCCTTTAGTTTTACAGTCAATGGTGGAACTACTTCAAATGGACGGTAAGTTGCACCGTTTTCTGGGCTGTTGTACTTGTATTGGACATCTTTTATTAAGGTTAACTTGGTCCCGTTGATATCAAAAGTATATGCAACTTTGAGTGTCTTTTCAGCCTCTGGAAGACCTATCTTTTCTTGGTCATCTACCGTGTACAGTCCAAGGCTGTGCGTTTTCATCAGCCAATATGGCGCTGTAAATGGAGTATTTTGAGGGATAGCAATTTGCTTAGTCCATATCATAGCCTTATTGTAAGGAATCGATGTATTAATGGTGGTATCCATATTAAATCCTATGGCACGTACATTGTCAAGTGTGATATCTGTATTCATTTGTTTTGTGACCTCAAGGGATAATTTTATAGTGTCACTTGGAGTTACCTTATGGACATTGGCTATAGCCTCAGCAAAGATACCTGCACAAGCTGCTATCAAATGATCTACTTCTTCTGTTTTTATCTTTTTCCAGAATGGGTCACCCGTTGTCTGGATTGCTTTTTTGATTTCCAAAAGTACAGAGATTGACTTTTGTGGTGCTTTAAAATCGTATTCTTTGATGGCTTTTTCTACTAAAGGTTTGACCTTGTTACCATCTTTTACTCGAGTCCAGGTCGTATTGATTCCTTCAAATAAATCTGCTTTTGTTGTGGGCATATCACCTTTGAGCAATTGTAAATATTCTAATTGGCTGCCTCGTGTGCCGGTAGATCCAAAGCCCTGGCATTTGTGATTGCTTCGGGACTCAGCAGCGATCTCAGTATTAGATTTTCCCAGGGAAGGGTAGTAAACACCAACATCGACAGACATATGCGAGCTTTTATCCGCTTTGTTAAAGGCTTCTTCACTGCCGTAAAACCACCAACTGGTATTGAAAAATAATCGACGCGGTTGCCATGGTGTTACGTACTTTAGTTGCTCAGTATATTGATTGTTTTTGGCAGCTATGTCAAATAATTCATGGGATAATATCGCAGAAGCCGTATGATGACCATGTGTCTTTCCTGATGTAAGATGGTCAAATCTATTGATGATAATATCAGGACGTGTCTTGCGGATAGCCCAGACAACATCTGCTTTTACCTTTTCTGTATCCCAGATTTCTATGGTTTCTTCAGCATTTTTAGAAAAACCAAAGTCGTTAGCTCTTGAAAATAGTTGATGACCATTGTCCGTAGCCCTTGCTTTTAATAATTCTTGAGTACGGATGGCACCTAATAATTCGGAAATCTCCGGTCCGATGAGGTTTTGGCCGCCATCGCCACGAGTCAGAGACAAATAGGTCGTATAAGCCTTCTTTTCGTTGGCTAAATAGGATATAAGCTTGGTGTTTTCATCGTCCGGATGCGCTGCAACGTATAGCGCAGAACCAAGGAAGGAGAGCCTTTCCAATCCGTCATAAATCTCGACAGATGTCATAATACGTTGTGGTTGCCCATACGTAGGATCGATTGGGCACACCCATATAATTCCCGTTAAAAATACGGTTAAAGCGGATTGAATTATATGTTTAAAAAATATTTTAGTCATTGGCTATTTTTTAACTTATAGTAAAAAAAGTATTTAAAATTTTTATTAATCTAAATTTTATCGGAACTTTGCGCCGCAACAGTTAAATTTCAATATCATGTTAATCTTAGGGTTAATCGTGGCCGTATTTGCTGTGCTTGCATTCAATTTTGTGATTAAGGCAAGTCACGCGAAGCGGTGACATTAGGTTTTTTAAAGAATATATCAGATTCATATATTGATTTTTTATATCTTTAATAATTAAAAAAGCATTGGCAGTTTGTTCTGACCGATGCTTTTTTTATTTATAATTGATATATCTAAAAGGCTCGTTTTGCCAAAATTAAATAAAATAAACATAAAGTATTTTTTTAATATACCTACTAAAATTTTACAAATTGATTGAAATAAATCATTATGCAAAATATAATTTTATAATTTCAAATTTAACTTAATTTAAACTTAATGCATTGAATAGCAATTCAATGCAGATTGATTAAGCCTGTCAGACAAAGCAACAATGTAAATTAAAATATTGTTTATAATAATTGTAATTCATACGGTTAATTCCTTAATATTGCTAAAATTTTAAAGATATGAAAGCAGCATTTCCACAATCATCTATCCAGTTAAATAGTAGATTGGATACAGTTAAAGCCATGTTTGATAAGCAAAGATTATTTTTTGATGATGGTAATACACGTTCTTACACCTTTAGAAAAACTGCCCTATTAAATCTTAAAAGAGTTATCAAGGCACATGAGGGTGCATTACTGGAAGCGATGTATCTGGATTATAAAAAGCCCAAGATGGAAGCTTTTTTAGGTGATGTTGGTGTTGTATTAGATGAGTTGGATTTTGCAATTCGACATCTTAAATATTGGATGCAATCCGAGCGTGTAACAACACCGATAACGCTTATGCCTGGTAAAAGTAAGGTGATCAAAGAGCCTAAAGGTTTGGTTGTGATTTTTGCACCTTGGAATTATCCTTTTAATCTGGCCATTACTCCTTTGATTGGTGCAGTTGCTGCCGGTAATTGCGTCTTTCTTAAGCCAGCACATGAAACGCCTCATACAAGCATGGTTACAGAAAAAATAATCAGAGAAGCTTTCCAGCCCGAACACGTGACTACAGTTACCGGTGTGGGCAGTGAAATAGGGCAATTGCTACTTGAAAACCTTGTGTTTAACCATATATTTTTTACTGGATCGGCCAATACCGGTAAGTGGATTATGGAAAAAGCAGCTAAAAATCTCACACCTGTTACCCTTGAATTGGGTGGAAAATGTCCTGCGATAATTGACAGAACAGCCCGGATTAATACGATAACGCAGCGTATCGTTTGGGGTAAGCTCTTTAATGCTGGCCAGACTTGCTTAGCTGTGGATTATGTCCTTGTACATGAAGATTTGAAGTCAGCTTTTATCACTAAGTTTAAGCAGGAAATAGAATCCCGCTATGGTAGGGATATTGCGCAGTCACCAGATTATAGTCGCTTAGTTAATCAAGAGCGCACTAAGAAAATTGTTAGCTTGATAGAAGGCGAAAATATAATTTATGGTGGACAATTTGACATAGAAAATTGCTACATTGCTCCTACAATCATAGAAGTGGATAATTTGGATAGCCCAATAATGAAGGAAGAAATTTTTGGCCCTATATTACCGGTGATTACCTGGAAAGAAGAAAGGGAAATAGTAGAAATAGTGCGTCGAAATCGTTATCCGTTGGCCTGTTATGTTTTTTCAGAAAACAAGATATTTATAGACTATATCCATCAAAACATTGAATTTGGTGGTGGCTGTATTAATAATACTATCGTTCATTATGCTAATCCTCATTTTGGCTTTGGCGGCGTGATGTCGAGTGGATTTGGAAAGTACCATGGCCAGCAAAGTTTTGATACTTTTTCAAATGCTAAACCTGTGCTGAGTTCGGCAAGTATGATTGATGTCCATATATGGAATCCACCTTATACCGATTTAAAATATAATACGATCAAAAGATTTTTAGGTTAGCGGTTAGTTGAGTTTGAGCTGGTCAATGACTTCTTTCAAGGCCTCTGGTTTAAGAGTTCCTAGCAGCAGTGGTGTATCATTTTTACTTTTAAAATGGATTTGTAAGCCTTGATTTCCCGCAAATGTGATAGCTCTTTGACCTTTTTTGGATCGTTTGCCTCTTCCTCCAAATTCTTTAAAAACTCGATATGTTCTAATTTCTACGTTTGATATTGTGGATAGAGGAATGCTTTTCCATTTAGGTGAAAATGGAAAAAATTTATAACGAATTTCGCTTCTGGTTATTTCTGATTCCATTCTCATGATACCTAATAACAAGCTTAACATACCCACAAAAATTAAGCAAAAATAGAAAAATGTTAAATCATTATAGCCATATCTAAAGTAAAGCCACCAATTGAAGACTAATACACCTGCCAAAATGGATAAGGGCCAAATGAAGTCTATTTTTTGTTTTTCTGAGAATAAAATGTCCATGATGTAATATTGTATTTTGTCCTTCTGTTTCGTAAAATTATTAAGTGTGCAAAGGTAAAAAAGAATTTTATTGACTCGCTAAATTGTATAGTGTTTTACATTTAATACTCATTATACATTCAAATTAGCCCAATCCTTATAAAAATATAGCAAATTTCTGCGTTTGAAAGCCTCACTATTACTATGTTTATGTTTTCTACCTTGATATTTACTATTTTTTTTCTACTAAATATTTGTACCATTTAAAAAATATAATGAGTATAACATTCCAAATACTATATCAATAGGATGATAAGTAAATGCGTGTTTTATCCATTGCGATCGCCGGCAGAGTTCTACTCTACATTATTGCCGGTCTCCACCGATCATCTCCGAAGCGATACCTTTTTGGTCTGTTAACTCCGCTATCAATATGCCACCAAAATGCAGAACAATAAAGATAGGGAAGAGGTAAATGCCTAATTTATGTGTTGTTTCTATCCCTTCCTCCCAACTTTCAAGAAAACCATTTTGTAAGCATATTCCCGTAAAAGCCTGTATAAATATAAAAATGTAAAAATATACATAGGTCAACCCTTGCATTCTTAACTTTAAAGTGGTATCGCTCTTAAATGGATTTGGAAAGCGTACACCTTTAACTATCATATAGATAATGCGTATTATAAAAGCTATAATCACAACTTTTGCGAAGACTTCATGTAAATCCCACGCAGGACTTAAGATAGACCAAAACACTTCCCTCGTTTGATCTTTTGTCATCTCGATTCCCTGAGAAGAGATTGCGTTATTTACTGCCTTTTTACTAATCCATTCCATTCTTAGGAAGCCGGTGATAAACATAATCGGCATTGTAAAGGCCATTACCCAATGTAGGACTCTGTGCAGGATGGTGTATTTTAGATTTGCCTCCATTTTGTTAATTTTGTTAATTATGTAT
The DNA here is from genome assembly GCA_964501555.1 of uncultured Aureispira sp. Classification (GTDB taxonomy): domain Bacteria; phylum Bacteroidota; class Bacteroidia; order Chitinophagales; family Saprospiraceae; genus OLB9. The sequence goes on from CAZCTQ010000002.1 coordinate 67,948, forward strand.
GTACTATAGTATAAAAAAAAGGGAAGTATTTTTGCTTATGTGTAAAATACTTCCTTTTCAAAACCTATAATTTTAAAAAAAATTATTTAACTATAATATCATCGATACGATATGAGGTTGTATTTTTCGACTGACTTCCTACGTGCTTGAACCCGATTCTGAGGTTTTTGCCGTATTGTTTGAGATTAACGGTGCCTGATGGTATCCACTGTTGTTCAGTATCGCCATTTGTTGCTATTCTTAAGCCTTTAACTTCTTGCCAAGTAGTCGTTGAAGGATCTCCTGTATAGTTGGTGGTAACCCAGATACTAAGTCCATCGTGTTTCCATGCCTGAAAAGATGTTTTAAGACTAAAATCCGAAGCCTTGTCTGTATCAAAAGTAGGTGTAATTAACCACGTTTCCATTTCTGCTGGCCCACCATTGCCAAAGGCTGTAGCCTGAGCGTAAAAATTCTTTTCGGTTGCAAAATATTTTGCTCGCCACTTTCTATCACCTTTAACGACAACATTTGCCCATCCTGGTATAGAAATATCAACATCATTAGTTTGTGTATCAAAACTTTCGTTGATGCCACTACCACCTGTACCTGGCGTGCCTTTACAGATGCAATTGTCATCATATTTGTCACCAGTTGTATTTGGGTCACCATCATCGCATGGTGCGCCTGGATAGATTAGTGGATTTTGTGGTGCGCAATCCTTTCCGTTGACAACACCATCACCGTCGCAGTCTGCATTGGGATCGTTTAAGTCACATGGTGTACCACCGGTGATATCGCTTAGGTTTCTGATGCTTAATTGTTTGCCATTAAAATTAGAAACAATGGCAGTAACACCAAGATTCCCGGTAGCGAGTGGTTGTGTCGCGAAAGTTGCTGCCTTATTAGTAAAGAAGCTTACCTCTCCGGATGCATCCTTGAGTTTAATGGTTGTTTCGTCATATTTACTACCACCAGATAAGGAAGCATTTTGTATTTTGACTAAAGTTGATTCATGCTGTTTTAGATCAATTTGTGAAATGGTCAGGACTTTAGGGGTGATAGGTTTGTCTAAGTTAAGTACTTCAACACCCTGATTATCCAAGTTTTGTAGTTGTAATAAACCATTAAAAGCTGATAGAAGTCCGTCTTTAATACTTACTTTTACTTCAGCATTTAAAGGAACATTGATTGCGGCTTTAAATCTCACTAATACGCCATAGTCACCATCTTGGATTATCATGTTTTGGCCGTTGATGTTTTTATTAGCTACGTCTGAAATTACAATACCTTGGATAAATCCAGATGCTAAGTTGACATCACTACCTTTATACATATCACGTAGATCTTTTATGGATATTCTTGTTCCGGTAGTACCGCCGCCGCCGCATCTCTCACCAGTAAAGCTTATGTCTGTAACATCTCTGATGAGTAATTGTGGTGCATTTCTAAAATAGCTAAATACACAGACTATTGTTCCATTACCTTGTGGCACTACTTGTCCTGCAAATTTTGCAAAACCGCTATTTCTTAGTATCAGCTTGTTTTTGTTGCAATCTACAAGATTGTGGTTGAGAGACTGTGGATTTGCAGGGTTAGCATCAGCATAGGTTGTCGTGGATGTAGCCGTTTCAAACTGCATACCCTCTAATTGTATTAGTCTGTTTAGGAGATTGTTATTAAGTTCTGAAAACTTAACTTTCAACGGTTCTACAGGTGCTGTTCTCCCAGATTTGATAATGATGGAACGTACTAAACTTGCAGGAATACGACCTACCGTGGCTCCTGAATTGACACCTAAGGTAGGTAAGCCTTCATAATATCCAATAGCCAAGTCTTTAAGACTGATATACACTACCTGACCTACAGGATATAGGGTGTGAAGTTCATTTTCGTCGATGCTCATGCTGATGCCTTTTTCACCTTTCATATCTTTAAGGATAAGGCTCTTAAAAATATTGCCGGAAGCATCATCAGCGACCACAAGGGCTTCTAAGTATTTGTCTTCCTGGATATTAGTGATTTTGCCTGTGACGATTTTTCCTAGCATCTGATCGAAGGTCCAAATCTGTTCGTTTTTAATCTCAGGGATATTAGATGGTGGATTATCAAAATCACCTTTAAGGCATCCGGTAATGGCATAGATTGTAAAAATGATTGCTAAAGCAAGGAAGCTCTTTTGAAATATTGTTTTCATTATGATTAATATTTTTACTTTTTATTTTAAATGAATTTATAATTATGGAAATAAATAGGCTACACCTAATGTATAGTTTAGACCGTAAGCATAAAAATATCTCGGTGGAAATTTATTAATGTCTTTATTTGCAAAGTCAAACCGGTACTGTTCAAATCCTCCTGTCAGGAAGTTTTTATTGTTGAGCAGATTGCCTATATTAAGGTTGACTCTTAAATAGGAGCCATTTTTGAATCTATGAGATTTTCCGACACCGGCATCTACTGTAAAGTTGTCCTTGAGTTTTACCTCGTCAACAATAGAGTTGTATAATGTACTTTCACCATATTTATAAACGTCCTTTATTGCTTCTTCCGTTCTTCTGTCAGGATTAAAAGATAGATAAGTTTGCGCAAATCCGTTCACATTTACATTAAATGTCCAGTATTTTGTACTTCTGTAATTAAAGCCTATAGTACCAGCTACTTGTGGCGTGCCCGCTACATAGTAGTTTTTGATATAGACGACTCTGTCAGTTACGATATCTTCTGCACTATTGTCTCTAGATATGGTTACTAACGGACGATTTGTATATATATATTCGCCTACCGAAAATGCACCGCTTATATCTATTTTTGAAGTCAAAGTATAGTCAAACCCTAATTCTACACCCATGTGTCTTTTATCGATATTAGTCATTAGATAATTGACAAAAGTCCTAAAATCCTCATGGTAAAATACATCATTTGTTATGCCATCTTTATATTGGGTATAGAAAGCCGAAATCCTCGCTTTAAAGTTTGTATATCTTGCAAGATAAGATAGATCAAATGACGATATTTTTTCATTAGTAAGGTTATCAGCAACTTCATCACGTACACGTGGCGATACGAAACTTTCATTAGCAAAAGGTGCCCTTGTTCTGTAAGAGCCATTCGCTATGAAGTAGTTTCTACCGTTGAGTTTATAAGTAATTCCACCTTTGGCAGCATAGTTAAAAAAGGACTGTACTGCTGATTTTCCATATGAATCATTTGGAAACAAGCCTACTTTTGTTAATCCTTCTCTGTAAAAGGATTGTTGAGCAAGAGAAATTCCAGCATAGTAGTCAAATGCACTTGTTTTTAATGTCAGTTGTCCCCAAGCAGAACCACGTCGATTGTGGATATTATAGTTATGACCATAGATATCTCCTACATAAACTAGTCTGTTAGGGTGATTTAAGTCATTTTGAGCAGCATCAGGATTGGATGGAAAATCACGTTCAGCAAATTTATTATAATCAATATAAAAATCTGCACCTAAAAGATCTTCCATTCGTCGGTAATAGTGTGTTTTTTCTTTGAGATATTGGATACCTCCGGAAAAATTAATTTTACTAGATAATTGTGAATTCATGACGCTATTAAAACTAAACTTATTGTCGTCATAATTTTCTGATTCTTGTACGTACGCGGCTAGTTTTCCCGTTATATCATTGCCTGCAATACCATTTACATTGTTTATCGTATAATTTCGCGTAGCATTAGCGCTGTATAATTCATCCCAGTTGAGTTGTCTATTGGCTTCACTTGAGGTATAAAAATCAGTAATGAGCTTTTTGAGATTATTATCAGTAGCGTAGCTTGGCAATCGTCTGTAATAATCTGGTCTTGGATCTGGAGCCTGATACCAGTCTAGTCGGGTACTACCATAATTTCCAAACTGATATCCTAAAGTAGTGGATATGTTTGTTTTGTGTGATATCTGCCAGTCATATCTAAGCATTGAGATTGGCTGGTGGATAATGTATTCGCGACTATTACGAACTTTTCCGTTTTGATATCCCCAATTGGGATTGTAGTAGTTGCTACCTGCGAGGTCATACATTTCCTGAATAGCGCCTGATGATCTCCCTCTTTTTTGAGGTGAGCCAAGTATAACGAGATTTAGCAAATGATTTTGTCCTAATTTTCTATCTACGGATAGAAAATATGAATTTCCTTGGAAGTAAGTGCCTTTGACATATCCCTGATTAGCATAGGAATGAGAAGCAGAAAGTGCAAATCCCCAGCCATTTTGCATCATACCTGTTGCATACGTACCCATGAGACGATGCTGAAAAGTACGATTAGAATTGCTGTAAGTTATCTTTTTGGTAGGTCGAATGGCCGATGCTCTTAGATCTACATAGGAAGCACCGCCAATCCCTCCAAAAGTGTAGTCACCGGCATTTAAGTTTATGATGTTGGATCTGCTGCGCATGACATCATTAAGACTGTTCCATGCAGTCCATAGTACGCTTCCATCATCTTGGTTATTCATCAGCATACCATTTAAAATCATTTCTGAGTCTTCATTGTTATAACCTCTTGGACGAAATCGCCCTGCGCTTAAATTGTAATTAGCAGCATTGAGAAACGGATCTCTTCCTGCTGAAAGTGCACTTGAAAAATTATCATTTTCATTCTCTATGCCGGCAAGGTCGAGTACATCTATAACGGTGATTTCATTGTTGACATCGTGGCGTACTTTCATCAGAATATCACCTAAAGTGACATCATTTTTTTCTACGTCAAAAGATTTGAGAATTTTTTGGCCGTCATTGGTTTTACTGATTAATGTATAATGGCCGGGCTGAACACCAAAAAAACTAAAATTTCCCAAACCATTAGTATAGATTTCATAATCTGTATTTAGAATCTGAAGTAGAATTCCAGGTTGTGGTTGTTGTTGTAATGAGTCTAAAATCCGTCCGGATACTTTCTGAGCATTTGTTAAACTTGTATTAAATAAGCTTATCAATACGACTAAAAAACATGCTATTCGTCTTGTCATAAGTGATGGTTGAAATAAATTAGGTTGTAAAGGTAAATATTTAATATTAAGTTAGAAATGATTTTCAATATTTATTTTTCAGAATTATTAAGTTTCTACGGTTTATAAAAACTATCTTTGCCATTTAGATTGTAAAAATTAAAAGATGTCCGTTTTAAATATAAGATATTTTACCTCCTTGATTGCACTGTTCATGATTGGAAGTTTAGGTGCTCAAGACAATCAAAAGTATAATTTAATCAGTGTAGGATTTTATAATCTGGAGAATCTCTTTGACACAGAGGATGATACCTTGATTAATGATGAAGAGTTCCTACCTGCTGGAAAACGAGCATGGACACTTGATAAATATAATGAGAAATCTGCTAATATGGCCTATGTCATTTCTCAGATAGGGATTGATAATGTTAAGGCTGGTCTGTCTGTTTTGGGTGTTTCAGAGGTAGAAAATCAAAAGGTGCTCGAAGATCTCGTGGCTCAGCCATCTATTAAAGAGCGCAACTATCAGATTATCCATTATGACTCACCTGATCCTCGAGGAGTTGATGTTGCATTGTTGTACAATCCTACACATTTTAAGCCTTTGTATAGTAGGCCGATTCCGTTGATGATATATAGTGAAGGAAGGCGAAGATTGACAAGGGATATACTTTATGTTAAGGGAATGATAGAAACTGATACCTTTCATTTTTTAGTTAATCACTGGCCTTCAAGAGGTGGCGGCTCTGTGACGGTAGCCCATAGGAATAATGCAGCTAAACTATGTCGTATGGTATTTGATTCTATTACAAATGTAGTGCCAGATGCAAAGGTCGTCATCATGGGAGACCTTAATGATGATCCTACTAATGAAAGCCTAAAATCCTATCTCCGTACAGTTAGTAATATAAAAGATGTTCATAAAACAGGATTATTTGCGCCATTTGAAGATCATTTTAGACGTGGTCAAGGTTCTAACGCTTATAGAGATGCATGGAGTTTATTTGATCAGATTGTAATATCTGAAGGATTGACTCAAAAGGATAAGCAAGGATATTATTATTTTAAGGCTAATATTTTCAATAAGCAGTTTTTAGTACAGCCAAATGGGCAATATAAAGGGTATCCATTTAGAACATTTACAGGTGATGAATATCAAGGAGGATATAGTGACCATTTTCCAACTTATTTGTATTTGATTAAGCCATTATGACAAAAATCATCACAATATAAACAGCAAACAAAACGATATAACATTATAATACATTATTGAGATGCAGAAAATAAAATTAATATTAACAATCATTGGTTTATTGGCTATATTTACCAAAGGATGGAATCAAGCTGACTCTTCTAAAGTTTACATTGCCAGATTTGATAAAGTAAGTACAGATGCACGGGTAAATGACATTCTGATAGATGATAAAAATATTATATGGCTGGCTTCAAGCAAGGGATTAATAGAAACTGTAGGTGACGGAAGTAAATTTAATACTTATTTTCCCAATACTGAAATGGTATCTATAGCAACAGAGCGGAAAAACAATATCTGGGTTGCTTCATCAAAAGCAATTTACAATTTTAATACTAAAGTTAGTTATGGGCTTCCACACGATGGACTTAAAATCACTTCTATTGACTATCTGGACGGATCCGTGTGGATAGGTACTAATAATGGATTATATCAGTTTGTAGTAGCAACAGCTAAATTTAAAGCATACGATACTGAAAATTCTAAATTAGCTAGTAATCAAATCAATTTTGTTCATGCGGATAAAAACAGGATACTGTGGATAGGTACGGATGCTGGCTATGTGAGGATCGACGGTTCTAAATGGGAATTGCAGGACAAAAAAGTTAAAATGCTCGCTACTAGTGAAAACTATGAAGGTCAGTGGATTATCAGTAATAGGGATATGTTTTTGATTAGTCCTTATAATCGACTGTTTCCAGTAAACCTTGACGCAAGTCAATATAAAGGGAAAATAAATCAATTTGTTATTGATTCGAAAGGACGGATTTATATTGCTTCGGATATACTGGCGAGGTATAATCCATATAATGAAAAAATAGATAATTATACTGAGGATGCTGCGTCTTTAAGTAAGGCAGCCATCAGTCTAGCCTGCGATAAAAATGATAATATCTGGATTGGAACAGATGGTGCAGGATTTTATAAATTGCTCTTTGGCGATGTAGTCGCGGAGCAAGTCAATGCTAATCTGATAGTAGAAAACAATATCGGATGTCAGGGTAGCAAGGACGCAAGTTTGAAAGTAAGTGTGTCAGGTGGGGCAAGACCTTACAGTTATAAGTGGGGTATATCAGGAGCCTCCGGTACGTCAGTAAGTGGTCTTGGTGCCGGATTTTATGAAGTTACAGTAACGGACAAAAATCAAAACACTTCGGTTGCTTCAATAACACTAAAAGATCCTGATCCTGTATCTATTGATTTAGTATCTAATAATAGGGTTGCTAATCCTGATAACCCTGATGGTTCTGTTTATGTAAATGTATCGGGCGGTGCGGGTCATTATAATTATAATTGGTCTAATGGTACCAAAAATCAAAACCTGACCAATGCGCGTTCTGGTCCATATACCTTGACTGTATCGGATAAAAATGGTTGTATTGCATCAGCGACCTTCCATGTTATGCGCGAGAGATTTATTCCGGATTTGGACGCAAAGAAAGTTGTGGTTGGACAAAAACTGCGTATTAATGAATTGAATTTTGTTTCTGATAGTTCGTCAATCACTCAGGACAATTACGATATACTAAATGAGGTGTATGACTTTCTCGTAGCTAACCCTACAGTTTCTATTGAGATCGGTGGTCATACTAACACGATACCACCTCATGAATACTGTGATCAGTTGTCAACTGCGAGAGCTAAAAACGTTGCTGAGTATCTGTATTCACGTGGTATTCAAAAAGGTAGAATTTCGTTTAAAGGTTATGGGAAACGCGAACCTTTGACGGATAGCACTTCAGCATCAGGGAGACAGAAAAATCAGCGGGTTGAGATTAAGATTCTATCAATGTAATCATAGTTAGAAATTATTTTTTACTGCTATATATTGCTATAGCCTTATTAATTGTTTGCTCACTATACCTTTATCGGTCTCTAATAAAACGACATAAGTACCTGCGTTGATTTCAGGCCTTATAGTAATAAAGGGATTAGTCTCACCTTGCGATAGCATTTTATGAAATATCATCCGCCCATTGGTTTCTATGATACTAACGGCGATGACTTTTATATCGTTTTTGGGGATAGTGATAAAGAAGTAATTTGACATAGGATTGGGAAAAATGATTATTTCTGTGCTTGTGTCTGCGATGTCTTTATTTTTAGTCTTAGGTATGTATTCATATGCGCCGATGTCAGTTTGCATACCCTGAGGCCTGAATGTTCCATCAAAATCAGATAATGGTGCATCTATGTCCGTACCGGCATCTACTGCCGGACTTGTATCAGCATAATGAAGGTCAAATGATGATGGAATACTAATATTGTCCGTATTGATAAAAAACTGGTTATAATTACGTACATCACCTATGATTAGGTTGTTGTATTTGATGCCCATCGACGGTTCTGCGATGACTATTTGATTTTGTGCTAGGTTGTTAAATACCTTGTTTCCTGTACTGGCTGGTCCATTGGTTTTTTTATCTATTCTGATCCAAGTCGGACCAATGTTGCTGTTGTTTTGATCTATTGAGTCTATAGGTGTGACCAGATATGGATCGATAGCAATATTGTTTTTTATCTGACAGTCTATAGCGCCATACATGGATATCCCATGCCAATGATCTGTTATGACAATATTGTTTTCAATGCTCCATCTTAAATAAGGGCCATCAAAACAACCTATTCCTTGACAAGCCCCGACAAAATATCGGTTTGTGGAGGTGGTATTTATAAATAGATTTCTGGCTATGATACAATCTTTGAGCGTGTCACAGCCTGGATTAGCTGAAGTAAATGACTGGAATAGATCATCATGATTTTCTTCATTTGTCATAACCTTAATTAAGTCAAAAATACGGTTGTTCATAAAGACAATTCGACTTCCTAATACTCTTGATGCATCGTTTGTGAAATTTTGGACAACATTATTGGTAGCAATGCAATCGGAAGCTGTCAGTATCAGACCAAAGGTTATATTTTTGATGGTACAATTGGTGATCGCTATATTTGAATTAAGTCCGGCTCTGGTAAAAATACCTCCATTACATCGGTTGCGCCAGTCTGTACGAGTCCAGTTAGTTGTATTGTCTGCTGAGGTTACGACCAGATTATTTAAAATTATGTTGTGTACATCCGGATAAATTTCCAACATATAATAATCATGACGTGGCATTCCATTTTGACTTTCAGACATGATTTTCAGGCCTTCAAGATGCCAGTATCCTGTTTTTTGATTATTGGTTGTAGTGATGCGTATTCTTTCTATGATGGGTGAAGCATTATCATCCGGCATAATGACTACATGGGATTTTTGCTCGCCGCTGATTAGAGCATATCCATGATTACCTGTCCTGAGTCTGATGGTATCACCACCCTGGAATATCTTTTTGCGTGTAAATACTTCACTCAGTGAACTCCAGGGATTCAGTTTGCTACCATCATTATTCATGTTTCCATTAATAGGATCACAATAATAGGTAGTCGCAAGGGATTGACCTATAAAACATAGATATGATATAATGATAAAAATCCACGTTTTCATAAATAAGATTTTTAGATGATAGATATAACATATCAAATAGAAATGCGAATCTACGAATCTATTTCAGAAACTAATGCATCCCATTCTATCATTTTTTCTTCAAGATCTTTTTGTATCACATTATATTTTTGATTTGTAGTGACAAAATTTGGATCATTGTAGAAGGTGGGATCGGCCATCTTAGTTTCAATAATGGCGAGTTCTTCCTCTAGTTTAGATATTTGTTTTTCGAGATTGTTGACTTGCTTGCGCAATTTTCTGAGCTCTTCACCGTCTAATTTTTTTATGGATGTAGTAGATTCTGATTTAATCTCGGATTTTTGTAAATCTACCTCTCGCATATTGTCCATTTTTTTCTTGCTGAGGAAGTACTCGATATCACCCAGAAATTCATGTGTAGCACCATCTTTAAATTCAATTACTTTATCAGTAAGACCTGCTAAAAACTCTCTGTCATGTGAGATGATAAGTAGTGTGCCATGATAATTTTTAAGTGCCTCCTTGAGGACTTCTTTAGAATATATGTCTAGATGGTTTGTGGGTTCGTCCAGTACAAGAAAATTACAAGGTCTCATGATTAGGGAAGCCATAGCTAATCTTGCTCGCTCTCCACCAGAGAGTACGGATACTTTCTTATCAACATCTTCACCCGAAAATAGGAATGACCCTAATATACTTCTGACTTTAGTGCGCATCTCTTCCGGGGCTTTGTCTTCCATCACTTCCATGACCGTGCTTTTGAGATTGAGCAACTCAGACTGATTTTGTGCATAGTAAGAAAGGTGCATATTGGAGCCTGTTTCGATACGTCCATCTGTAGGCTGTAAAAGCCCAATCATGACTCTTGCCATGGTGGTTTTTCCTTGACCATTTTGACCTACGAAAGCAATCCTGTCTCCACGTTCTATTGTGATATTAAGATGGGAAAATACTTTTTTATCGCCAAAAGCTTTGGATACGTCTATTGATTTTACTACTTCACGCCCTGATCTCGGTACTTCGGCAAAACGGATATTCATGGTTTTGGCCGTTTCCGATGGCAATTCTATTCGTTCGACTTTGTCTAATTGTTTTTGCATGCTTTGAGCCATCTTGGTTTTAGAAGCCTTGGCCATAAAACGATTGATGGTTTTTTCTTTTTGTGCTATCTCTTTTTGCTGATTTTCAAAAGCTGCTTGCTGGATGGTCTTTTGCTTTCCTTTTTCGAATAGATATTTTTTATAATTAAGCTTATAATCAGATATATTGCCATTTTCCAGTTCTATTATCCTATTGCAAACATTGTCCAAAAACTGAATGTCATGCGATATCAAAATCACTGTGCCCGGATAAGTTGTCAAGTACTGTTCTAACCAAATGATAGATTCTATATCAAGGTGGTTAGTAGGCTCGTCGAGCATCAGGATGTCGGGTTTTTGTAAGAGCAGCTTAGCTAGCTCTATACGCATCTTCCATCCACCACTAAGTTCAGAAACACGCCTTTCGAAGTCAGCATCTGTAAAGCCAAGACCTTTTAATACTTTGACGGTTTCTATTTCTAAGGTTGCAATGTTGTAGTGCTCGAGCTGACCGGTAACATGAGCAAGATCTTCCAGCAGTTTATGATAACTGTCACTTTCGTAGTCTGTACGCTCGCTTAATTGCTGGTTAAATATTTCAAATTGCTTTTGTAGTTTTAATGCTTCTTCATGGCTGCTCATAGCCTCGTCGATGACTTTTAAAGACTCATTAAGTTCAAATTCTTGCCTAAGATAACCTATTGTCGTTTTAGATGGAAACTCTAACACTCCCGAATCAGGAGTTTTCTGACCTGATATGATTTTGAGTAGGGTAGATTTGCCAGCACCATTTACACCTATCAGACCGATGCGATCTTTTGGTGTAATCATAAAACTGATATTGTCTAAAAGTGTTCTGTCTCCAAAATGAACAGATATATCTCTGACGTAGTACATGTGACTATTTGCAATAATAAATTGGTTAATACTTATATTAATAGTATCTTCCCTAAATTAAAAAGTGCAAAGATAATGAAAAATTCAAAATGGGCGTGGACAATTTACTTGAAAGGAATATGCTAAGATTGTGATATTTTTCAAATTAAATTGACAATATTCAATTTGATATGTACAGCATATAAAAGTGATGTATATTCTATAAAAATCCTAAGTCTAACTGTATTTTCTCCATTTCTATTTTTTAATAAAATAGAGCAGTCTTAGTTTACCTTTTGTTTTATAATATACATTAGGATTTGTTTATATCTTAAATTCTTTGAAATCCAACTGGTTCGAATACCAAAATATAGTTATTTTATTTTATAAATAATTGAAATTACCTGATTTATGGTAAAGGAGATATAATAATAATATATAATGCTTGGCATAATTTTTGGTTGACTTATGACTGTAACATATAGTTTAACCCCTTATGAGAAAGTATAAACACTATTTAAAATCAGTAGTCGCTGGATTAGTAATGGTGAATTTATTGACATTTAGTGCGTTATGTCAAAATACGTGCAAGTGTGATCCAGAAATTAGCTTCATATTGAAGGATTGTGTCAAACAAAATGAAGTTTTTAATGCATTTGTCTATGTTTATGATCCAAGCTTAAAATTTGATAAGTCACCGAAAAAAATTAAAATTTTTCAGAATAATGTACTATTATTTGAAAAGTCGATAAGCCCAAGTGGTAATGGTTTTTATTATGTAGGGTTTGATGTAAAACCACAAGGTGATACCAGACTATCTGCAGAGTTTTTCTGTAATGGAGAGACCTGTTTTGCTTCATCAGCACAGTTTATTCGGACGATTCCAGAATACGAAATACTTAAAAAGGATATAAGCTGTGCCGGACAACACGATGGAGAGGTTGCTTTAAAGGCTGATAGTCAGGATAATCTTTCTATTGTTTGGGAAAGTGGCGAAAAAAAGAATGTTGTTACAGGGCTTGCACCTGGTTTATATAATATTACTTTAGAAAATACAAATGGTTGTAATATTAATCATAAAGTTGCAATCGAAGAAGCTCAATCACTAGTAGTTAAGACATCTCTTTTTTCTGTTAAGAGCAATCAGACTGAAACACATTATATAAAAGCTATAGTTCATGGTGGTCATGCACCTTATAAATATGACTGGAATCATGCGGGATTTGGTGAAAGGGATTATATGATTTGTGATGATGTTAAAGAGCATACGCTTATAGTGGTGGATGACTCTGGATGTGAAGTTACTGCTAAATTCCAGTTTAAACCTGAAGATATCATTAAGTTTGAACCTAATGATACAAGAATATTAGCCGATGAGGCGATGCCAAATAATCTATACAGGTATAACCTTATGAAGTCCCTTGATCCGAAGTATGGTGATATGGATGGTGATAAAAATGTAGGTAGTGTATTTGATGTAAAATTTTTTGATGCAGGTGTTGAAATAGCAGACCCGGATAATTTTATTTCTACGGCTGACAAACATATTAAAGGGGTGGTTACTGATGCTGTGGGTGAATATAAAACGGCCGAATTGACGCTAACAAGTGGATTCTTTTTGCTAAAGAATAACGGATCAACAGCCTGTGATTATGCGAGCCCTATCAAAATTGAAGCGGTTACTTTAACTGGTAATCCTTTGCCGGCTGGTGGTGTTTTTAAAGTGTTAGAAAGAGGACTCTTAATTGATCATACTTCTAATGTGCTTAGTTTTAATACTGGTAATAATGCTTGGTATTGGGATCCTAGTTTTAAACCACCAGTCTATAGTTCGCCATTGAGATATATTCTCTATTATATCAGAGGGACAGATACGCTTCAAAGTCAGCTAAACGTAGTTTCACCTTCAGGAAGTGTGGATATTTTAAAAGCCAGTATTTGTGGTAATGGTGATTTAGTTCAGGTGCTTTGCTCGCCTAAAGATGGTAATCTGACAGGCCCGGGACTTACTACTTTCTCAATTTCTGATCCCAATAGTGATCAAATCATTTATTTTATCAACCCTAAAGCTAATGATATAGCCCCTGGAAATAATTATTCATATAAGTATAGTATTCCTCAAAGTACAGGGACACTAGGTAGCCTAAGATGTGCGGCTGAGATATTTGATACATTGGATGTGCTTTTATTTCCTGAGATTCAAATCAATCAACAAGCAGAACAAGTATGTGAAGGTGATGGATTGGGATTGTCTGCAACTGCCATACCTACTAGTGGGACAAATGTCGATCTAAAATATCAATGGTTTAATTTATCCCAACAAGATAAAACTCCGATATCTAATTCTAATAGCGCATCTTTAGCAATCACTGGAATTAAGAAAACATCTTCTTTTAAAGTTGAAGTTACCCAATCTAATGGATGTAAAGCTGCTGATACCACTGATGTAGAAGTATTTTTCGTTCCAAAAATAAATTCTAAAATTCTTTCTGATACAGGGTGCTATGGTGCTAAAACAGGTGAGGTTATTATCACTTTAGAGGGCATTACGGATCTTTCCGCATATCGGTTTCTTTGGGATGGGAAAATCTCCAGATCTACATTTTCTGGTAACCATCAAATAAACTTACCTGTAGATTCATTTTTTATTACTATTACTACGCCTCCTTTAAATAGTATAGGCCTTCAGTGTTCTATTATAGATACCGTTGTTATTCAGTCATTTCCACCGTTAGGTGTAGAATGTTCACCAAAAGATACAAGCACTTTGTGTTTTGGTAATTTTAATATTGTCCGTACTGTAACGGTAAGCCGTGAAGCAGTGACACCACTGAGTTATAGCCTTGTAGGTAAGGATGGTCCTTATCAGTCATCAAATGAATTTTCCAGACTTGGTGTGGGTAATGATCCATTGATTTTAAATAAAAACTATACCGTTTATGTCAAAGATGGCAGAGGGTGTATAGATAGCTGTGGATTTACAATACATCAGCCTTCCCAGTTGGAAGCAACCATCTCAAAAACAGATTTAAGTTGCTATCTGGATAGAACTGGTACTGCAACTGTCAACACGATAGGTGGTACTGCGCCATATACATATCACTGGAACAATAGTGTTACATTTGGCCCTACTTTTGATGCTTCACACACTTTAAAAGCTTTGGCTGCTGGGACATATGTTGTTACCGTCAGTGATAAAAATGATTGTCAAGCTGTCGTATCTGTTACCGTTAATCAGCCTGATCAGATTAAACCTTTATTTACTCAAACAGATATATGTCTGGACAGTATTGGGTCTATTTCGACCTTTGTGAGTGGAGGAAATGGTAATTATTTATACGAATGGACATTGAAAGATGCTGGTACTACCTTAGCGACATCAAGTAATTTGTCAGGTAGTAGAGATCAAAATGTTCAAGTTTTTGATGCTTGGGCTCTTACACCTGGTCAGGTTAAAATAGGTCTGAAAATTACTGATGATAAACATTGTTCTGTAGTGGATAGCACCTTAGTAAACCTAAGATCTTGTTTTGACGTTGCCCTTAGAAAGAGAGTCGCTTTACCAACAAAACGATACTATGCCGGTGATACTGTAACTTTCACCATTGAAATATTTAACCAAGGCAAATTGAAAGCAAAAGATTTGAAAATTAATGATGTTTTTGATAGTAAATTGCATTTTAACTTGGATGATAATGTGGCTAAATTGACAGGTAATGAAAATGATTGGTCGCTTGAGCCTGATGGATCAATTAGTATTTATATGGATTCATTGGATGTGTGCGAGGTAAAAAAACTAAAAATTGTTTTCAAAATCGATGCTAATGTAAATAAAGCAAATATTATTAACTGGTCTCGAATTATTGAGGCAAAAAGCGAAATAGACATTGACGGACAAAAACGTATCCGGATTAACCCGATAGATGAGGATGACTTGAGTGTAGATTTAGATATTAATAATCCTCCTTCAGAGACTGATGATGATATCTGCGATACTGATAATATAAGATGTTTCCCTACGGAATGTATAAAGCCTGATAATCCTCGTGATGAAGACAAAATGGACTTTGCCGTGGTGCAGATCTGTGATCTGGAAGGTAATAAGATAGCTCAGTCTTTATGTGTGCCTGAGCGTGTAAGATTAAATGGATACCAAATTAATACTCCGGTGTTTCTATCTAGTTTAGATCCTGACGGAAATGGTAATGGTGTCGCTGATGGTGATGCAGGCAACTTGGTGGCTTCTATCCACCCAACCTATCTCGATGCCTTGTCAAATACTAATCCAATACAAGGAAAACTGGTGTTTATCTCTGGTGATGGCCAAAAAGCATCAACAACAGGTAACTTATTGAAAAATGGTGATTTAGAGGTTTATACAAACCAAAAAGTACAAATTTTTGGACGCTTGGAAGCTTTGGATGGATGTGTAGGTGTTTCTACGGTAGAATTTGATTTGGCACCTCAATTTAAAGTAAATGAAGAACCTAAAAATGTAGCTGCCATTACAGGGCAAAAGGATGTCTGTATGAATATCGTTATAGATCCATCAGTAAATGTTCCTTACAAATTGCAATGGCAAGAAAACATTAATAATAATTTTGTAGATATTCTAGGTGCAAATGATTCAAAATTTTGTATTGATTCTATCAAATTAGAGGATGACAGGCGTAAATTTAGAGTTCAGGTAAGAGCAAACAATGATATTAATAACACATGTATGACAGTCTCTGCCAGTGCTGTATTTGATCTGAATGATAAACCTCGATATGTTTGTCAGGATTTAGTAAATGTATCATTAGATGATCATTGTGAGGCATTAATTACGCCTGCTATGGTGTTGCTTGATGATCGTTTTGAAAGTAGAGTACAAATAAAAATAGTCGATAGTAAAGGAAATCCTGTGCCTAATCCGATAACAGGAAAATATATTGGTCAAACTTTGACGGTTTCAGCAATAGATAAAATTACCGGTAATTCCTGCTGGTCTATGATTTTTATCGAAGATAAACTGCCACCGGTTATTGAATGTCCAGTAGATTATACGATTAATTGTGCCAATACTAGTTTCAATCCACCGATACCTTCATTTTCTGATGCCTGTGACCCTAATGCTACTATATCCTTAGTATCAGATGTTTTTACAGATTTGGGTTGTGGCCATGCAAGCGGATATATAGCACAACGCATTATTACTTATGTGGCTAAAGATAAATACGGTAATACTTCTAAACCTTGTGAGGTAAAAGTGAACTATAGAAGTTCAGATTTAAGTCTGCTTACTTGGCCTACTAATAAAACTTTGTCATGCCGAGTTTCACCTGGGTATCCTGCGTGGGATTATAACAATAATTATTATCCAGACGCTACAGAAACAGGATTTCCCCAGATTGGCGGTATTGAAATTGCTCATTATGTAAATAATGAATTGCTTCCTGATAATTACTGTCATATAAGTGTGAGTTTTACCGACGAGCAAATTAATCTTTGCGGAAATACTTTTAAAGTTATCCGGTCGTGGACTGTGCTTAATTGGTGTGATGGGGACGTAAGAAAACAAGTGCAGTTGATTGACGTTAAAGATAATCAAGGACCACAAGTGGTATGCCCGATTGATCCAAAATTTGTATTAAGTACTAAACCTTACAGTTGTACAGCCGATTATATTGTGCCGGCTCCTGTAGTCTTAGCTGATTGCAACAGTACGACTTGGTCAGTTGCTTATGAACTCAGAAACGACGATGGCACTAACACACCTACTGGTATTTTCATAACTGATAATGTCGTTTTGAAAAATGGAGAGTATGTTATTAAGGATTTACCTATCGGTATTACGCAAATAAGATATACAATTGTTGACGCTTGTGACAATGTAGCCTACTGTAGTGCTCAAGTTAAGGTGGTCGATAATGTAAAACCTGTACCAGTATGCCACGAGCATACAGTAGTAAGTATGACAAGCAGTGGATCCGCACGATTATTTGCTAAATCAGTAGATGATGGCGGCCATGATAATTGTTCTAAAGTTAGATTCGGTATAAGACGTATGATTAATAATTGTGGTATTCCTTCTGATGCTGTTGTAGTAGCTACCTATCAGGGTAATAAATATTATAACTTTGTTGACTTTTGTTGTACTGATTTAGCCTTGACGGAGCATCAGGTAGAACTAGTTGTTATTGATGAATCGGATAATATGAATACTTGTATGACCAAAGTCGAGTTACAGCAGAAAATTCTGCCTCGTCTAAATTGTCCAGCCGATGTTACAGTAGATTGTGAATCCGCATTTACACCACAGGACTTAAATTCATTTGCTTCATTTACTGCCCCATGTCCTATATATAGGCTTGAATATGTGGATAATATCACTGAGTTTTCTTGTGGTGAAAAAAATATCGTTAGATCATGGAATGTTAAAGAAAATAGTACAAATAAAATAGTTGTTTCATGTCAACAACGTATTTTTGTAAAAAATCTTACTCCTTTTGATTTGAACACTGTCATTTTTCCGACTAGTAAGACTCTGATTAATCAGTGTAATGGATCTAATGATTTTTCTCCCGCAAATCCAGCTACTGGCGGTTATCCTACATGGAATAATATAGGATGTTCTTTAGTTGCTGCTAGTTATAAGGATCAGATTTTTGAAGACGTAGAGGATGCGTGTCTAAAAATTATAAGAAATTGGACCGTTATTGACTGGTGCACATTCGATCCGACAAAGCCTGCTACGATTTTGAATCGCCAACAAGTTATCAAGGTCATTGATACAGAGAGGCCTACTGCTATTTGCAAACATTTAGAAGTGGAAGTGACTGAAGGTTGTTCTAAGTTAGTTTCTATAACAGGTGATAGCTATGATAGTTGTACTGGTGCAGATGAGATGAAATATAAATATTCATTAAACGGTGAACCATTTGTTTCTTCGAGGTTATTTAATAGAAATTTGAATTTAGGTACCTACTATCTCACTTGGATCGTTGCTGATAAATGTGATAATAAAGATACTTGTATTCAAGTCATTGTAGTAAAGGATACTAAAAAGCCAACACCTTATTGCATTACTGAAATAGGTACTGTACTTATGCCATCTTCATTAAATGTAAGTTTGTGGGCAAAGGATTATGATCATGGTGCATACGATAATTGTGGAGGTCCATTACGGTTTACCTTTGGAGCAAATAGACCGGTTGAGTGGAATAGAAAGCATTATTATAAGCAGGCAGGCAATGGCTCTGTAGAAGCTACTGAAGCAGATTACCTTAAAGGAAATGCAGAATTTTGGGATCCTGCTCTTAATTCATCGGCCTTAGTATTTGATTGTGACGATGTAGGCTTAAAAGATCTTACTATTTATGTCTGGGACAAAGCCGGTAATAATGATTTCTGTACAGTAAGGGTGAAAATTCAAGATAATACCAATAATTGTGGGCATTCCAGAACTATTGTTGCAAATGGTGACATCCACACCATTAATAATGTGTCAATGCCTGGTGTTGAAACACATATAATCGATGGTTTGAGCGGCGAATTTGCAATAGCATCGACTAATATTGATGGTGCCTATTATTGCGATAGAATGTTGGATAATGTTACTTATCGAATCGAACCTCACAAAGATGGGGACTATCTAAATGGTATTACAACTATAGATTTAGTGCTCATTCAAAGACACATTTTAGGTATAGAAACCATTCATGATGAAAGAATTTTATTAGCTGCAGATGTCAACAATGATGGCAAAGTTACAGCTTCTGATATCAGCGATTTACGTAAATTGATTTTGGGTACAAAAAATGAGATGGCAGGCAAGCGGTCATGGATCTTCCTATTGAAGGATTATAAGGAAAATGATCCGATGCTGATACCTCGATATGCAAGTATAAATGCTCAAAAGAACCATACCTATACTAATGATTTTATTGGAATAAAAATAGGTGATATCAATTTAAGTGCTGATGCATTTTTATCAAGTAATATTGTAAAATCAAGAGCACAGTCTAAATTTATTCAGATTCACCAAGCAGAAAAAATAAGTGATAATGAATATCGGGTATCAATAGGCGCTGATGATGCTGGATGGATTACTGGACTACAAATGGGGCTAAAATGGGATGCTAATGTCAAAGTTAAGGACATCGTGTCTGGAATTATAGATTTGAAACCTGAAAACTTTACATTGAATTCTGCTTCTTTAAAGGTAAGTTGGTCTAGCTCCGAAGGTATCCGAATACCTAAAGACGGTGTATTGTTTGATTTGATTTTGACAGATGTCGGAGATGTAAATACGGATAGTTGGCTTTCTATATCAACTGACTTTAGCAGCGAATGGATTGACAATCAATTGAATGATTTTGATGTTAAAGCGAAATTTATTTCAAATCCTTTACCAGGAACAGAAACCCTCATGGTCTATCAAAATACACCAAACCCATTTACAGAAAGTACCTTGGTTAACTATTATCTTGAAACGGAAGACTGGGTAAATATTACAGTGACCGACGTGGATGGACGAGCGATTTATACTAATTCTATACATGGTCTGCAAGGTATGAACTCCTTTGAGCTCAATAAGAATATGCTTCACCATAAGACTGGAATTATGTTGTTAAATATCAAAAATTCAAAAGACAATAAGATAATTAAAATTTTGAGAACGGAGTAAAATTCATTATAATTGATATGACAAAATAGCGGTAAAAACATGTGTTTTATCGCTATTTGTCTTTTAGACATTGGCTGTATTGTTAAAATTTATTAAAAATTGATATTTTTTTATAAACATCAAGATTTATTATAAATGAAAATAATAACTTTGCTTTTTAATCCGTTATATCTAAAAAGAATATTAATCTCATGAATAATAAAGTATCAAAAAAAGTAGCTATTTTTGCTGGATTACTGGCAATTGTAGTAGCGTTTTCTTCTTGTAATAGAGGTTATGGATGCCCGTATGAGCTAAAAGCCGCTGTTAAAACAGTTTTGCCTGTAATTAAATAAACCTATAAATGAATTGGTTTTCTTTGGACTCTTTATCTAAGCTCGACGCTCTGGATGAAAGGTCTTTTTTTTGTGATGTATTGATATTTAAGCATAGTACATCATGTCCTATTAGCCATATAGCTAAGAGAAGGATTGAAGATGACTGGAATGAAGAGAATATGCTGATTGAACCATATTATATAGATTTGAAAGCTTATAGAGATGTATCGAATGCTATAGCCGAAAAATATATGGTGCATCACGAATCCCCACAAGTTTTGATTATCAGAAAAGGAGAATGTCTCTATGATGCTTCTCATTTAGATATCAGGTTAGAAGAAATCAAAGAAGTTATTGTCTGATATGGATGATAATCCTGAATTGATAGTATCAGGCGATGGCTCACATACGCTTTTTTCTTCTGTCTTTGATACACATTATCATTCTAAACATGGTGCAGTTACAGAAAGTCAGGTTGTATATATTCAAGCTGCATTAGATTGTCTAATAGGTAATACTTCTTACATTGATGTCTTTGAAATGGGTTTTGGAACAGGTTTGAATGCCTTGCTGGCATATCAATGGGCTGATATTCATAAAATCAAAATAAATTATTGTACAGTAGAAGCGCATCCTGTATCAGATGATGTTGTTAAATCATTAAACTACGGCGTTCTATTAAACGATGTTGATATTTTTAATCGTTTTCACGATTTATCATGGAATACAAAACACCTTATGTCACCATTTTTTAGTTTTACAAAATGGCACGATAAATTAGAAACTTTAGTTTTGAACGAGCAGTTTGATGTTGTCTTCTATGATGCCTTCGGCCCGTCAGACCAACCCGAATTATGGCAAGAACCTATCCTTAATAAAATTTTTGATTGCTTACGACCTGCTGGGATTTTGACAAGTTTCTGTGCGCAGGGCGCATTTAGAAGAGCGCTCAAACAAGTAGGCTTCTCGGTAGAAAAACTTCAGGGACCACCAGGAAAACGAGAAATGACTAGAGCCATAAAAACCTCAATTCATGGCTAAATATTGACTTTAACATATTTATAAGAGTGATAGTTGGAAACATTTAAGACCTTTGTTCAGTATATATGTATAGTTATAATTTTAATCAATATATTATGAAGTTGAAGTTTTTTCATTTTTTTCTTATTGCTGGATGCCTGTTATGTTTCCAGAGTATGGCAAATGCCCAAAATACTGCTAAAAAACCAGTAACATCTAAAACTAAAGTTACAACAGTATCTAAAACACCAGTTGCTGCGCAAAAGGGTGTTCATATGACTTTTGATAATGAACATATCAATATCGGGAAGGTAAAAAGGGGCGAAATTAAGAAATTCGATTTCGCATTTACAAATACTGGTTCTGAGACTATAGAAATTGACATCGTGTCCGGTTGTGACTGTACTACACTTGATTACCCAAGAACAAAAATATTACCTGGTAAAAGAGCAATCATTCACGTGACTTTTGATAGTGGTAAGAAGGAAGCTTCCGAGACTGTGGATGTAGATGTTTACTTAAAAAACTTAGATCCTAAGACTAATCATAGAATACTTAAAATTGTAGATTATACCTTTGAACTGACAAAGTAGAGTATATATTTACTACAATTAAAATGCCCAAAGGAATTGAGTTACCTTCGGGCATTTTTTTTAAATTATCATTCTTAATGAATGAGAAGTGTTAATTTTTTATTTTTGCCTTAGCCGCCTGAATGACTGTTCTTTGATTATCACTTGATTTATGAATGGCAACAACGATTTCCATATTTTCAGGTTTCCAAAGTCCATCTTTATCATTTGGTAACGTATAAGAATAGTTCTTCTTATAATGTGAACCGTTAGATAAGTCTGTTCCCAATACATCACCGTCAAATTTTGTAATGATATCACGAAGCACATGGTTAAATTTAAAATCATCAATAATCAGATTTCCATTTATCTGTGCATCAATGATATTAGATTCTGTTAGGAAGATGGTAATATTATAATTGCCGTCTAATTTTACAGAAGGGATGGCTGTAATGTCAATATCTAGTCGCCTTGTGGCAATATCATATGATTTTTTCATTAATATGGATAATTGTTTTGGCTTGCGCAATTCACTTTCAATCATAGATTGCCATTGTCCTGTAGATACAGATGCATATTTTTGATCGGGGTCATCTAATTCAAGCCTGTCCACCGTAGCGCATGGTTTTCCTAAAAATGGTCTAAACCAGTTTTCGAGATCTTTAGCCTTAGGGTTCCGGAAATCGTACTTACTTCTTCCATGTATCGGTTGGGCAAGGAAATCTCCATGTATCGCTACTGCAGCTACTTTATCACCAAACGTTTCAAGGATACTTTCGACGGCAGCACTTCCTTTTGGACAATTTGGGCAAGATGCACCTGTTAGTTCTTCAAGAAGTACGACCTTATCTGTTTCAGGTACGGGTGTGTCGCCAATTTCTACTGGAATTTCATTACATGATAATCCGAAGAATAGCGCTCCTAAGGCAAGGATAAAACTTAAATGCTTCATATCTTTAATATTTATTATTTGTTTAAAAGGTTGTGTTCATTGAAAATCTTACCCCACTAAATGCTGGTTCTAATCTACAGATACCACCGCTACATACGACTCCTTCGACCTGCTTAACATATCTCAGACTGTAACGCTGCGCATCTTTAAAGAATGTAACACCCAAAGTAGGGTAGAGTAGCTTTTCCAGTTGGCCTTTGACATTAGGTTTTTTAGGGTCTATATTATACATGCCGGAAGCCTCAAAGCTCCATCGCGGCGCTATATTGTATTCTAACAAGCCAAATAGCCAACTTCCATAATCCTGTTGAGTAGCCATATATTGAGTTTCAAATCGCAGTGATTTATAAGGTGTAAATTTGTAAAGGAAATCAGCATAGGGTACAACTGCCTTGATTAAGGGTACTTCGGCTTTTGTTTCATAGATCTCCTGATTATAGGTTAATAATTGTAACCCTGTTGTCAACTGCCATAATCTATCTTTTTTATAAATAAATTCACTAAATATTTCTTGGTACAGACGCTTACCTTCGAGTGTTTTAATATCCGAATAATTTATGTTTGCGCTAAAAGCCTTACTGAATTTATACCTTAAATCCAGATTGTAAGCCATTTCGGATATGTCTAAAGCCGGTGCAGTATATCGCGCTGTTAGTCTATATGTATTCTGACGGCTTATTGGTGTCAAATAGTTGATGATGCCTTTTAATAAGGTCAAATTGGGATCTACTCTAAAACTAAAATTTTTTGTCCTTTTCATTTCGGCTGTGATACCCAGATTGCCTTCAGAATAGGATGCACTCACGTAGGCTACAGTTCCAGAAGCATTGACTAATTTTCCTAAAGTATTATTACCGATTAATTCCGATTTTTCGATATATGGATCGTAAAAAACATCATTAGATTTTAGAGCAAATTCAGTGTATAGATTTAATCCTTTGTATGCGAGTGTGTTATATATTGTAGCAGCATACGTGTTGTATTTGGGTATAAATTTGTCTTGTGCCTGATACGTGCGTATGACATCTTTGACACCATTCATGTATTCGTCCGATAATGTTTTATTTACTAAACCAAGGCCGGGTGCCAGTGTGATGGGATTGTCTTCTGTACCTGTATTTATAAACCCTTCAAGTCGCAATCCCTTCAGATTGCCCGTATAGAAGTCAAAGGCATTTTTCTGCTTACCAACAAATCCCATCAGATTCCAATTATCATTAAAATTATATTTGAGGCGGGCACCATATAGAGCATTGTCTATAAATAGAGGCCTTGTTTCGAATGCTCTAAAAATAATACCTGAGCCTATTTGATCGTATAAATATCCCGCACTTACGTCGAGATGATTAAGTGATTTGGATACGTACCACATTCCTATGCCGGCATCAGAATAGGATGCATTAGGATTGCGCAAATTTGAATTGTAATACATGTCAAAGCGTGTACCTATTGTAAATCCCTGAATACTATAATTCAGATTAAACCATGCTTCACTTCCAAATAATTGGTGATCATACTGAGGCGTATTGATAGCATTAATGGAAGAATCCCGAAGAAATAGATTGGCATTGGTCTCAAATGAACCGGAAAATACTCCTCTATCTTGCCCATTTATTCCACTCGTTATGTAGATAGTCACAATTAATAAGTTAAGGAATCGTAATGTTTTGGCCATTCTTATTTAATTTTTTGTCTTTGTAAATTGTATCATGCAAAAGTAGAAAGGAAATTGTATTTATTAGTATTATGGATGATAAATTTATAAGTTATTCAAGATGTTTTCCATATAAATTACCAAAATGTCCTGAGAAATATAAAGATAATGCTGATTCAAACTCAATTTGAACCAATTTCTTAAGTAAAAATGAAAAATGCTGCCTTTAAATTTTATTTTTGCAGTTCACTTTATTAATAAATTTCAATTAATGGCAAAGCGATATAAAATTTATGACGAACCTTCTGCTTTGACTTCGGTAGCTGCCTTCCATGATTTATTTGACCTACCGGTAGTAGAAAAGCCTGCATTCCCTTCAGCAAGTAGATGTCAGTTGCGTGTATCTCTCTTACAAGAAGAACTCAACGAATTGAAACAGGCTATAGAAGACAATGATATTGTGGGTGTTGCTGATGCTCTGGCAGATCTTCAGTATGTATTGTCAGGAGCTGTACTTGAATTTGGACTTGGTGATAAGTTTAAAAAGCTTTTTGATGAGGTTCAAAGGTCTAATATGAGCAAAACATGTAAATCATTAGATGTAGCTCTTGCTACTCAACAATATTATAAGGATACTAAAGGCGTAGAATCATATATCGTCGATCGTGAAGGCGAATATATTGTATATCGTCAGGAAGATAGTAAAGTTTTAAAATCTATTGCTTATTCAGAAGCAGACTTAGACCTTATTATCAATGAAGATTTTAAATATTAGATCTAATCTGATTATTAGTAAAATATCGTGAGTTCGATATAAGAAAAAATATGGCATACATTGCTTCGCACTCACGTTAAAACATTAAATATTTTCTTGTTTATCTTGGGGTCGTAGATTTATTAAATTCCGCACTCTTTACTTGTGGATCTTGTTTTAACTTATCTAGCATTGCCTGAGATTGGATAATGTTTCTGTTATATGTGATTAACCAAATTGATGATGTTTCACTCAATTTATTAACTATTTGAATTTGTTGATCTTTGTATTTTTGTATCCATTGTGACATAAATGCACTCGGCAAGATCTCAACGACTATTTCACTTTCGATAATGTATGATTTGGGTTTTTCTTTTACTTCGTCGGTTTCATCGCTTAGTATTTTAGTGATTTTAGGTTCGTAGGCTTTTAATAATTTGAACCCATCAGCACGTGTCAGTGTCTCTAACATCCTTTGTAAATCTAGTATCTTCTTGGGTCTATCAAGCCCACCGATGATTGTTTTTGATTTTGTATCTTTATTATAGACCATAGTGATTACTGGCATATCTGGATCTGGATTTGGGTATTGATTATCAAAGCTAAAGAACTCATTATCATCAAATGCCTTACTTATAGCGGTCAAATCTGTTGAAGATATTTTTTTTGCATATAATCCATATTTCTCAACATTTGCCTTGCCTTCGTACACGACGTATCCATTTTTATATACTTTTATATTATATTCAGAACATCTTGTTGCACAAGGGCCTTTATCAAGGCTGACGAGTATATCCTTATCTTTGAGTTTGGCAATTTTATTGTTTAAGCTACCACAACTTGAAAGTATAAATAATAAAGCAAAAAAAAGATACTTGTTCATGGTTTTATAAATTTTGCGCAAAGGTAATTTTTATTTTGTTATCTTCCATATTAAGCCCACACTAACACCTTATTCTAACTATGATTTAACAAATTTTAAGAGTCTAAGCTGCATCATCAGGCAACCCAGACTCTTGAAATTAATGTTTACTATAAAAATATATTTTATAACTTAACCCACTTCAAAATTTTGCTATTGTTGTCTTTGCCGTTGAGTTGTATGAAATATGAACCCGAACCTATGTGTGCAACGGATATCGCAGTTTCAGTATTGGTACAATCACCTGAAAGTATAGTACGGCCATCAGTACTGATAATATTGTAGGTCTTCCACTCGCCATTTTCAGAAAGGATCGTCAGGATGTCCTGTACTGGGTTTGGCTTTAGTATTGTATTACTTGTCAGATCATTGGTAGCTGATACAAGGCCATCATCATAAGTCACCTTTGAAGTGGAGATAAGCCATATATCCGGATCAAAGGATATATAATCAATATCAAAATCTATCGGTATTTCAAATGTTTGTCCATTTTCTGTGTTTTCAACTCTAATTTTTTTTGTTTGACCATTGCCTACAACATCAAAAGGTAGCGGCATATCAAAAAACTTGACGGATGCGTGCGATGTAGTTTGATTGATGCGGATGATTAATTTACCATTTTTATATGCCCATTTGATATCATAAATAGGGTAGCCTTGACCTTCATACCAGTTTTTAAAATAGCTGGTTAAATCCTGTCCTGATACTTCTTCTAATGCTACTTTGAGATCATTGGTTGTTACAGTACTGTATTGGTGTGTATTGAGGTATTTTCGGATTCCTTTAAAGAATATGTCGTCACCCAGCTTCCATCTGAGCATATGTACCAAAAATGATCCTTTGCTATATGATAGCCTTGAGTTGAAGATACTGTTAACATTAGTAGGGTCAGCGACTTTAACTGATCCGCCGGGTTGCGAAATAATACTTCTGAGCGTACCCAGTTTCCAGTTGTACCAGTCATTTTGAAATTGTGGATGTCGTTCTCTGCTCATACCATCTAAATAAGTGGCAAACCCTTCATTTAACCATATTTCTTGCCAAGACTGGCATGTGACAAAATCACCAAACCACTGATGAGCAAGTTCATGTGCAAGCAATCCCCAATCAAAATTGACTACAAAACTCATTGTCTGGTGTTCCATACCACCTCCCCAGTTAAATTGGGCATGACCGTATTTCTCATCTTTGAATGGATAGCTTACAAATAACGAGTCAAAAAACTGAAGGGCTTTGACGTTATTGGCAGTTCCTATTTTTGCTCTGTTTATAGATTCAGGATATACATAGTTGAGCATTGGCATTATTTTTCCATCCGATAATCTTACATCATCTGTATATACCTCATAATTGGTTACGGCTATAGCTACCAAATAAGGTGCTATTGCATGTCTGTGTTTCCAGTGATAGGTTTTTAGGCCTTCTTCAGCACTATATTCTTGTGCTAAGACTCCATTACTCGCAGCTCTGTATTGTTGTGGAGTAGTTACATATACATCAATACTGTCTATTTTGTCTTCAAGTCCATTTTTA
Organism: uncultured Aureispira sp.; assembly: GCA_964501555.1. Taxonomy (GTDB): domain Bacteria; phylum Bacteroidota; class Bacteroidia; order Chitinophagales; family Saprospiraceae; genus OLB9. The sequence continues at coordinate 95,961 of CAZCTQ010000002.1, forward strand.
CATGGCCACCAATCCTGTGCACCAAAAGGCTCTGACAGTGTCCACAAAACGGGCACTCCTGCATGCTGATCCTGGATAAATGATCCAAAACCACTGGTAGGCGGTTCTCCATGATAAGTGATCGAGATACTGTCTAAAGCATTTTCGGATAGTGGTGATGGGAAGTTGACATCAAGTTGATAACTACCTGATTGTTTAAAATTAATCTTCTGGCCTCTCCACATAATACTATCTACTACAAGATTACTTGTAAAGTCAAATCCGATACTACTTTGGTTTTTGCCTATGATTTGGAAATAAGTTGTAACCGTACCTTTAATATACCATACTGCAGGATCAATATACCAGTCAAACCTATAATATTTTAAATCATAATTTTGCGTAAATAATGATGGAGATAATCCTTTTGCTTGCGTATTTTTCTTATCAATTTGATTGGTTATTCTGGTACAATATTGTGAATGTACTTCGTTTTGTGCATGGGCTACAAATTGTAAAATAAGAGCGAAGAGGACAACTAATAATTTATGCTTCATCTTGTGTTCTTTAGAAGATTAATTTTAAATGAATAAAACGTAAAGTTACTACTTTATTCAAAATTGATCTCTAAAAATCTATATTCTTTCTTGTTAAATCGTCATAAATATCGCCTATAATACATTGTGTCTAACGATAATCAGACTATAATGGCAAGCTTAATATATGTGTTTTTTTGTAGCCGATAGATTATTCGACATCAAAGTCAGTGATGTTAATGGGATCTATTTCATAGTCTTGGGTTGATCTTTGGCCTTTACCATTTTGTTTTTCTAATGTCCAATTGTCTGTTGAAGATGTTTGAAGCCATATGTCATTGGATTTTCTAAATACCTGTATATTCATACCAATTTTCTCGTGGATTATCTTCTCAAAAGCTCCTACTGTAATTTCTGGATTTATGGATATCTCAAAATCTTCAAGTGATGGATTAATATCCCCTAATAATGTACTTTCAGCAAGTTGATCTGAAATCATACTTCCTTCCTTATTATCGTGGCTTTCTCCGTAAAACTCTATTTTTAAATATGGAAACTGAGTGTTAAATTGTGCCTTTATTTGTTGGATACTAAGCGCTTTGTTAAAGTTCATTTGATAAAGATTTAAGTTAATTGTTAGGGTTGCTGTAGGCTAATATCATGAGGTCATACGTCGTAATAATTCCGATTAATTCATCTTGCTCATTGACTACCGGTAAGGCTCGAAAATAATTTTCTCTAAATATCTGCACACAACGTTGTATAGTGTCATTTGCCTTTAATTTCATTACATTTGTTTCCATAATATCCTTGGCTAAGTTGCTGGTAAGCAAAAAAGTATTTCGTCTCATACTGGATGGCAAATTCATTTTAGTACCCCAATCCATTAAAAGAATCAAATCTGTTTTTGAAATAATTCCAACAAATTTGTTCTGATCATTAATTACTGGTATATGATGTATATTATGATTATCAAATAGTATCTTGACTTCCTTAAGTATGGTATCTTGTTTGACACTTACCAAATTTGTAGTCATTACATCCTTTACGCTTACATGAAGTAACTCTTTTGCTGACATAATTTAATATTTTTGTTTTACTATCACAAAATTAAGTACTATTTATCTATACTTTGATGATGCAGATCATCATTGTGGTAAATTATTATCAACTCATCCCCAATATCTAAAATGAATCTTTAGACAAATCTCCTTTTGTCAAAATTAATTTGTACATAATTTTCAAATTTTAATGAGTTTTAATGTTTTTGTAAATCGATCGTTATTTACTTTGACAAAATAGAGGCCAGAGGCCAGATTGGACACATCAATATATGCTTGATGCGTCTGACCGTAGAATAAAGTTAAGACTTCTGTATCTATGAGTGTCCCTCTGCTGTCAAAAGTACTTATGATTGTTTTGCCATTTAAATTGCTCAAAGTTATCTGTGCATTACTGTTTGTAACAGTAGGCTCAATAAATACTTCTGGTTTTAAATCAAAAGGCTGGTCTTGAACAGCTGTTATATTACCCGCAATAAAATTGAAAGTATATTCACTACCAAAATCAGGCTGAAATTCAAGCCATCCACCTTTAAAGCCTTTAGCACGTATGTAGCCTGCGCCATCACTATTTGCCCACCACGAAATGCCATCTTGGTCGCTATCGATAAATTGCAACTGGTAACATCCATTGAGATTAGCTATTGTGTCTGTATATACAGTAAATGCTTGGAGATTGGGTTTGCTTGTTTTTAAAATTTGCCCATTGGCATCTTTGAGTACCCATCGAGTTTCATTAGGTGCTCCATTGGTCTGCATAGATACTATGACTCCAGAATCCAATACCCGTACTGGTGTAATTGCCGAAGTTAACCGATTATTATGCGAGTATTCGTCTGCGGACTGATTTACATTGATTATTTCTACAAAAAATTCTGACCCATGATAGAATTTACTTACATCTATATCAGGTAAGGCAATTGTTTGCTTTTTTAAGGATTCGAGATTTCCCTGCCATGTATAGGTATTAGTCACCTTACCGTCAATGCCATACTGAAAATTAATTTGTTTTATTGGGTTGATACCATTATTTTTAACTTCTATTACAGGATTGCTGCATATAGGGTTTTCTCTTGTGTAGGCTACTTGTTTCGAAGGTGATATAATGTTTTCTAAGGAAGCATCATTGGCAAAATTCATATCGCCATATTTGACAACTTGTGCACTGATAATGTAGCGACTATCACCAGTAGCTGTATTGAGGCCATAATCAATAGTGAATTTGTTGTTATCCTTAATAAATGGCATAATTTCAAATTCATTGAGATCAGTAGGGGCACCTGGACACCAGCCAGCACGGTCATATATCCATGTGCCGCCCTGAGGATACACTGGATTATTTGCACATTCTTTCCAAACCGGCCAAGTAAATTCCGGTAATCCGCCATTTAGATTGATAAAATGATTTCTTGAAATGAATTCTCCTTCCTGTCCATGGCCTGTTGTGGCCACGCGTACCTTTGTGGATTTTACTTCTGGTTCTCTTGTTAATACCCTTGGTTCAAGGTGATTATTATTAAGAATGTCCATATAATTGTACTGCCGTACTGGCCAAATAGGCTGGATATCTAAAACATTTCTAGTCGGTGTACCCTTAATAAAAGCAAATTTGAGATCCATTTCTTCCTGATATTCGCCGCCCTGATCCATTAGCATGCGCTTATCGGATTTTAGGATTGGCCCAAAATCTGTAATGTCAAAAATCCAGGTTTTGCCGGCACCACCCAAATTCAGCCCAATACCATAGGGCGTGACAAATGACATGATCTCATATTTTGCAGGAAAATAATTATAGTAAGTCAAGTCATTGATTTCAAGAATGTCCTCGTAAGGGACTTCGTAAGTTCCCGTTATGTTACCTTCATCATCATAAATATTTTCCGACTTGGCTTCCCATAAATAGAAGGGCGTTCCCTTAGTTAGTTTTCGATTAATTATCGAATAAGGAGTGATTTTTAAAGGTACATTTTCTATCGAATCTCTCCAACTTGTCGGATTTACTTTGATCGATGCATTACCTGTAAGAAACTCTATATCAGGTTTAATGTCTGAAATTGTAAATCCTTTAAAATAGGTTGAACTATTAAATGGTTGTAAGAAAACTTTATGGTCAAAGTTGACGATCCCTCGAAATGGAGAACGGTCTGAAATGGTCAATTCATCAGCATTATTCATGTCTAATGCTACCAATAGATTGTCTTTTGACGAAATTATATTATCAGGATTTAACAACATTAACTGTTTAATTTCAGACTCTGTTAATTCTTTGTTCCATACGCTAAAATCATCTAGATTGCCATAATATGGAAATGAATTATCATTAGTTGCACCTATATAAAATTGATCAATGTCTAATTTCTTGGATTTTCCTGTACCAGAAAACCAAAGTATTCCATTTAGATAGATTTTCATGGTACCAGTCTGGGTATTTTTAGTAAATGCCCAGTGATTCCATTGGTTTTTATAGTTTTCTGGTTGTGCATTCTTCTCTATACGATCATAACCATTATTATCTCCACCACAATCCCAGTACACTTTTCCATTTGACCATGGAAGATGAGCGTTGAGCTGACGATTACCTTTTTTGTCTATAGCATAAAATATGGATGAATTGCTCGGTTGGATATCATCACCTTTTGCCCAAAAACCAACTGTGATTTGATCAGTAATGTTTTTAAATGGGGTAGATTTAATTTGACCTCTTCCTGTAGTGCTAAGGGCAAGAGATTGGTCGAAGCCAGAACTAATAAGTGCTGTTTTTTCTTTAGTATGGCTACCACTAATCTGAAGATTTGCAATTTCATTTGACGATCCTGAATAGGTATATTCTATAATAAGTGACTTGTCACCGCTATAATTATAAGGAGTATGAAAATAGATGTCAGTTGGGCCACTTCCGTTAAATAGAACATCACTTTTGGCAACTTCAGTAAATTTTACTTTGGATAAGTCAAAAGCCTCTAAATTTGAATCATCTGTAGTTGCTATTCTTAATCTAAGGATTTGAAGGATGCCTGAGTTCTTATTTTGAATGGCGAGACCTGATATTTTTCCATTAGTTAATCCAACTAATTCTTCCTTAGTATATAATACATATATTTTACCTTTTGGGCTATCTTTATCCGCAAGGATTTGCTCACCTTTTAGGATATTTGGTCTAAACCGACTAATAGAAGCTGTGTTGAGCGGCGTCGCTTTTTGTATTTTATACTCTGTGTATGAGTAGGTAGGAATAGTCGTATATTGTAAAAAAGGTAGATTGTAACCGCTTATGATGTAATCAGGATGCATAGTCTTCAAAGAATCCACTCTTGACGAGTCAATAATGCTCGTATTACAACTATAATCCCATTCACCGCACCCTTTATTGCGATCAGCACTATTAGAGACCAAACCACCTTTGCAGCGCATTGTATAGTAAAGAAGGATTTTTTCATATTGGTTTTGATTTCCATTTGGAAAGTGTACTATGGTGTCTCTTACTTTAGATCCAAAATGGAAGGAATTAACCCATGTTGTATCTTGTGCATGAATAGTATAGAAACAAATTAAGAAAGTAAAAATAAATATATGCTTCACTTCGAATTTTTATTAATGATGTATGTTGTATAAAAGATATTACAAAAATACTATCTTTCGATAAATAAAAAAATTGTATTAATGAAGAATATCCTAAATTACCCATAAAAGGACTTTTGCAGGTAATTTAACTGTCGCAAGGATAATTATTTTACATAGGTGTTACACCATCAGTAATGTATTAGCGAAAAGGGATTCATACTCAGGTGCTAATCAATCCTGCCTTTTTCTAAGGCCCATCCTCAATGCTATTTTTTTAATATATCGAATAAAAAATTGGAATTGTCCTAAAGGAAGACTAATTAAAAGAACAGATAATGGCCATAAAACTGTAACTAATGGGATATACAAAAGCCAGTAAAGTATGCTTTCTTCAGGGAGGAAGTACGTTAATAAGATGTTTCCAACCCTTGCACAGAGACTGCCCCCTAAAGCAAAAGTAATAAAAATAAGTGAGAATTGTAGCCATCCCACTTGCCACTTATCTTTTAATTTTTCAAACATATTTGTAATGTTAATATTACAAAGACAACTTTGAATCTTTAAAAAAGTTGTCGTTTAAAACTATTTTATTCGGCAAAAAAAATGAGGTCTATCCAAAATGGATAGACCTCATTATGATATTATAGATTTCTAACTTCTTATTTATAAAGTAGGAATTCTTAAAACTTGACCAGGATAAATCAGGTCAGGTGAAGTAAGCATGGGCTTGTTAGCTTCAAATATAACTGGATATTTCATAGCATCACCGTACTGAGCTTTTGCTATTTTGGATAGCGTATCGCCTTTTTCTACAGTATAGAAAGTAGCCTCTGGCTCAGGATTTGTAACAGTCAATCTGTCATCTACACTTGCAATACCTTCTACATTTCCAAGAATAAGCACTACTTTTTCTCTTTCAGCAGTAGTATCTACTTTCCCATAAACAGTCGCTGCATCATCATCAACTTTTATGTCTAAGTTTTCAACACTGATACCATGTGAAGCTACTTCAGCAGCTAATGATGCACTTTTTCTGTTATTATTTGCCTCTTTTAATGCTTCTAATGCATCATTTCCTGTCGGTGCTGCTGTTGTAGCCGCATCATTTTCAGCTGCTTTAGTTCCTAAAATTTTAGCTCCAGCTGATTTTAAAAATGAAAATAAACCCATAATTTTTAAAATGTTTTGATTTTAAACAATGATCAATATTAATCATGGTTCTTAAACGGTTTAATTTATAATTAGGTTTCAAAAAGTCATCAATAAATGTAATACTTGTGTAAAAAATATTTGTCAAGAGATCTTTTTCCCTTTTATAGAATATATTTTATTTGATTTTGTTAAAAAAAATTATATTTTTTAAAATTTAAAATGCAAAAATATTGATTGGAATATACCCAATATTGAATAGGTTTTTGAATAATAATTTTGTCACACTCAAATATTTCAAAAATAAATAAATATCCTCGTTTAATAACTAAATAATATTGCGTTAACAATTTTTTGATAAAAGGTATCTAACATATATCTTTACGTCGATTTTGTTTAAATCTCATGTAGGCAAGCGGTTCCCACCGTACGAATTTTTGGTACTTTTTTTATTGTGTAGTATTTTAATGTATTTCACAAATTTATTAATTTGTTTTTATTCAATCCAATTAAAATTTTAGAATGAATAAGTTTTTACTTTCTTTTTTTACCTTAATATTTGCTATTTTTTATCAGCAAGGTATGAGTGCTGGTCATTTATATATGAATACTAAGGCACCTTTGGTTGTAGATGTTTGTATGGATCAACCAAATGAAATCGGGCAAAAAAAATATACATTGACATACGATGTAGTCTATGCCGGATTTTTTAGTACTAATTGTGGTACGCCAACGGTGTTATCCAGTGGGGTTCCATTTAATGGGAATTACACTGGTGTAAATTTGTACTATAGTTTTATAGTGCCAGCTGGCCAGCATCCTGATTTTGATTTTACAGGTGCGGGCGATATTACCTTTGAGGTAATTAATAGTTGCGCTGCACCAACACCAATTCCTGCTCCGTACTGTAGCTCGGCGACTTATTTGATTCGGGTTTATAGTCCGACGAATGCTCCTGGCGCTTTTACTTTGACAGCTACAAATTATACGAGTAGTGTTACGATTTCCTTTACGGATACAGGTGGTACAACTAATAATGATGGGATAATCTGTGTAGGTGATAATGTGACATTGCATGCTAACGACAATGTAGCTCCGCCAGCTAACATAGCTACTTATACTTGGTCTGATGGTAGCACTAATCAAAATTTAGTAATAAATAATGCTACTATTGCCAATGCTGGTACGTATACAGTTACTATCACTGACGATAATGGATGTACAGCTACGTCTAGTAGAGCAGTAGTGGTAAATCCATTACCTATACCAGTGATTAATGTTACTGAGACGAGTGGTACGACCAATAATGATGCAGAAATTTGTAGTGGTGATAATGCTACATTAACAGCATCAGGTGGTACTTCTTATGTTTGGAATACTGGTGCTGCAACTGCTGGTATTACAGTATCGCCTACTTCAACTACTACATATACAGTTACAGTCACAGATAATAATGGATGCTCTGATACAAAACAGCAACAGATTGTGGTACATCCTCTACCGATTGCTGTTATAGGGATAGGTGAAATGAGTGGTAATACAGATAACGATGGTATTATTTGTTTTAACGATCCGATTACACTAACGGCCTCAGGTGGTAATACTTATTTATGGAATACTGGACAAACGACTGGTGCTATCAGCCCTAATTTAGCTGTAGGTGGTCCATATACATTTACCGTTACAGTAACCGATGTTAATGGGTGTACTGATACAGAACAGACTGTGGTGACTGTTCATCCTGAACCAACAGCAAATATCACTATAGCGGAGACAAGTGGAAATACTAATAATGATGGAAAATTGTGTTTAGATGATCCTTTAAATTTAACAGGTACTGGTGGTGTTTCTTACGAATGGAATCAAGGGTCAACAACAGCAACGATTACTGAGTTTCCAACTGTAGGTCAACATACATATACAGTAACCGTTACAGATGTAAATGGATGTACAAAATCCAGTCAGGTAATGGTTGAAGTATTTGATCTGCCTATAGCAGTGATTGACGAGTTTGATACAAGTGCTGAAGCTAATGATGATAGCAAAATATGTCAAATGGATAATGCTACATTGACTGCTTCCGGTGGTGTTTCTTATGAATGGAATAATGGAAATAAAACTAATAGTATTATTGTATCACCACCTGTAGGTTTGCATACTTATACGGTTACAGTGACTGACATTAATGGATGTACAGATACTGAAGAAATAGATATCGAAGTTTTCGCTATACCTAATCCTACTTATACTATATCTGAGATGAGTGGTAAAACCAATAATGATGGTATTTTGTGCGCTGGTGATGATCTTACATTGACAGGGGCAGACCCGGATCCAAATACCATGTTTGAGTGGACATTGCCAGATGGAACTAAACTTCAAGGAAATCCATTGACAATAACGAATATTGATATGACCTTTAATGGGACATATACATTAAAAGGCGATAATCATGGGTGTACTAAGGAAATTATGTTCACTATCATAGTAAATAATCCACCTGATCCTGTTGAAATTCAATATAAAGGTTCAGGTGCTGATTTTGAAATCTGTGAAGGTGAAATGATGATGCTAGATGCAACTGTAGGTGTAGGCATGGGACCATATACGTATAACTGGCAGTTGCCTAACAACTCAACCATGACAGGAAACCCGATTTCGGTTACAGTAGATCCTAATGCACATCATGGCATATGGAGAGTAACCGTTACAGACGTGAATGGGTGTACTGGCACGGATGATATAGCCGTTACAGTCAATCTTGCGCCACCAAATGACCAGTGTGGTACAGCTTTTGATGTTGGGACAGGTTATAATCCAATACAGGTAACAGGTAGTAATGTTTGTGCGCGTACTGGTGGCCCATGTGGGGATCCTGATAATCAATCAGCAGTTTATTTTAAATATACAGTACCAAATGATGGATTGACTAGACTTGTAATTACAGCACCTCGTTTTTATGTTGGTGCCAGTGCATCGTGTGGCGGTGGCAACTGTGAAGAGGGTGCTACCGTTTTAGAATGTCCTGATCCTGGAAGTATTGTTTATATTACAGTGAGCTCATCCGAAGATCATGAAGGCAATTATAATGTTACGATTACACCTCAATACGATGCACCGCCGATCACCGGTTCAGTCTTTGTGGATTTAAATCAAAATGGTTTACTAGACCCTATAGACTTACCCTTGAGTGGTGCTTCAGTAGCGGCCTATCCTGATTGTGATAAAGGACAGCCACCAGTTATAGTTATGACAGACGACAATGGTAATTATACATTTCAAGGAATGCTTCCTGGACCACCACCGACTAAGTGGTTAATCATTATTGATCCGGGAAGTGATGTATCCTGTGATGCTCCAGTTGCAGAGTGTGTTAAATTGGATCCATGTAAGACGATGTTAGACCCAGTGTTGTTCCCATGTCCACCACCAGATTGTACATCTAATCCTTATTCGGTGGATAATATTTGTGAAACAGCGCTCATGAATCCTTTATGTGACTTAAGAGTCATACAGGATTGGCCATGTGGTCAAAATCCACAAGAATTTGGTCCTTGGCTAAACCAATCACAGTGTTCTGGAGGTGGTGTGTATCACAATACTTCTTTTTATGGATTTGTTGCTGGTTCTGGAAGTTATAATATTAACTTTACGATCTTCCAGTGTGCTGGTGAAGGTGTTCAGTATGGTATCCTCGATGGCGTGTGTAACCCTGGTGGACCTTGTGTGGTCTATAGTGGATCTTCTAATAAAGGTACTGTTACAATATCTTCTGATTTATTGACTCCATGTAAGACTTATGTATTCTGGATAGATGGGTTTGCGGGGTCTGTATGTAGTTACTATGCATTTGTTACTGGTGACTGGCATAACTGTTCTGTGCCTAAAGTTATCGACTTAGCATTGGATTCACCGTGTGATCCTCTGTGCCCTTCTTACAATCCTATTACCATTACCGCTACTGGTGACCCTACCCATATTCCACCAATTGAAGAAATTAATGGTGCAATTTATTATTGGGACATTACAAATCCAGATGGAGCAACATTTAACTATGTTAAGGAAGGCGCGGATGGGTTGCAATTGGATTATGTGTTTTATCAGGAAGGGACTTATCATGTATGTGTAACGCCTTATCACCCATGCGATCAGTTTGGGACACCATATTGTGAAGATTTTACTTTTGTACCTCTTAAGGATGTATATCGAGAATTTAAAATTTGTACCGGAGAATTCCCATGGGCTGGCGCTTTTGATGAGAAAGGCGAACCAATTGTAGATGATTATGGTAATCAATGGCGATGGTCAGGTGGTGATGTAACTCTGGCTTTAGTGCGGAGTGGTGAGTATAATTATTTAAGTTATATGCAAAATGAATGTGGATGTCAATATTTGCAGCAAATACGTATTACAGAAGCCAAAACAGGTGTCGGTAAGGATTCTGTAGCTGTCTGTGTTGGTGAGATACCATTTAATTACAAAGGAATTATTATTGATGATAATCTCAATGACTATCTCAGTAAATTGGATGGTGTTACTACTAAAAATGGTTGTGACTCTATAGTGAGTTTGACAGCACGGATTTTGGATATGGATGGTAAGATTACCAATACTTGCGTCAAAGGCGGCATTGAGATGAAATTTACCATGGGTCTTGCTTTTGTTAATGCGGATAGAGATTCTTTAAAATATGTATGGAAGGACAGTAATGGTAATATTATAAAAGATAATGATAGTGATGGCTCTACAATCATAGTCAATGGTGAAGGTAAATATACCTTGGAAATCACAGTTTTTAAGTACGGAAAAGGATGTAAGTTTACGTTTAGTCATACTGTGGATCTAAAAGGAAGATTGCCTAAAGCACCGATTAGTGATAATTGGCCTCAGAAAATATGTGAAAGTGATCCGATAGCTACCTATAATGTATTGGATCCTGATGGGGATTTGATATATTTGTGGACAGTTCCAGCGACAGCTACTAAAATACAAGATGACAGCACTGGAACTTTAGTCGTGAGATGGAATGGACCGGTAGGGGGTGATATTTGTGTAAAAGCCAGAAATTTATGTGGTGATGGTCCGGAAACTTGTTTGCCGGTATTATATATAGATCAGATACCACCTGACTTTAGCCTTGCACCTGAAATCTGTAAAGATAATGCAACTATTATTGTAGCGACGAGTACGCATACAGCAGCTCCTGTTATTTACAACTGGAATTTTGATGGTGGTAACCCGGATAATCCAGTTAATAATGGCCCTGGGCCTCATAGTGTGAGATGGTCAACACCAGGTATTAAAACTGTAACACTGACTGTTACTGAAAATGGATGTCAGGGACAACCAATAAGTAAGCAGATTGAAGTGAAGCAATTACCGCCACCGCCAATAGTTACATGTGCAGGCGGAACGTCAAGTAGCGTTACTTTCTCATGGACTAATGTTCCTGGTGCAACAGACTATATTGTAAATATAATTAGTCCAATAGGAATAAATGGAACGAAAATTCCGGGTGCCAATAAATTTGAGGTAACTGGCTTGAATTTAGGCCAGATTGTGACCATCGAGGTTATAGCTGTTATACCTGGACCATGTGGTAATGTTACTTCGATCCCTCATTCATGTACTGCTGAAGATTGTGGACAATTGCCAGTGATTACCTTTAACGATATACCGCCTATTTGTTTGCCAGGTACACCATTTGCATTAGATGCTAAGAAATTGGTTACGATAGATATAGACATCCCTGGTAGCGTGGGTTCTTTTACAGTGAACGGAAATCCAGCTACGACTTTTGACCCTGTCGCTCTAGGTGCAGGTAGTCATACGATAGTATATACATTATCATGGGATAATAACAGATGTGAGCAATCTGCCTCAACTGAAGTAATTGTATCCCCTACGCCTTCATCAGATTTTACTGTAAGTCCGGGTGGATGTGTGCTTGATCCCGTAACTGTTACCTATACTGGTGGGGCAACAGGTGCCGTTTATACTTGGAGTTTTGGCTCAGATGTAAAAGGAACATATAATGGCGCAGGCCCACATCAGGTTACATGGACAAATGCAGGTACAAAAACAATCACACTTACAGTGAGTAAAAATGGGTGTACTTCGTCTGTTACGACAAAGACCGTTACAGTTAATCCAGTGCTGGAAGTACCTAAGGTGATTTGTGCTGATCAGCGAATTGATGGTGTAACTTTTGGTTGGAATGCTGTTACTAATGCAAGCGGATATGATATCATTGTTGAGATCGTCGGAGGTAGTGTGATTTTTACAGGAAATGTCAAAAATCTGGAATATGTTGTGAATGGTATTCCAGAAGGTACTCAGGTTAAGATTACCGTTACTGCGGTTTCTACTAATGGCTGTCCTAATACCACAGGCACGCGTACGTGTATTGCTACAAAATGTCCTGCTGCAGTTATTACTTTTGACAAGCCAATTACAACCGAATGCTTAACAGCCAACTTGCAGCCAATACCATTGACATTTAAGATTACTAATAACCTTGTAGGAGTAACACCAACAATCGTTTGGAGTAGTCATAATCCTACTACAAATGCTGCTATTAATAATAGTGTCAGTCCAGCAACATTCAATCCGAAAGTTGCGGGTGTAGGGCAGCATTTTGTAAAGTTGACTTATCAGCAGAAGGATTGTATCTGGGAGGATTCATTGTTGATTACCTTAAAACCAGTACCAGTAGCATCATTTACTTCTAAAGATAAGATATGTATCTCTGATCCATTAGTAGTTACCTATACAGGAACGAGTACCAATGGTCGAGTACTAGCATGGGATAATGGCGGTGCCACTCGTACTGATTTGACCGCTACATCATATAGCTTTAAATTCCCTAAGGCTGGTACTTATACCATTGGCTTAAAGGTAACTTTAAATGGTTGTGAGTCTGATTTATTTACTAAAACGATTATAGTAGAAGATATACCAGCATCACCTGTGATTACTTGTACATCAAGATTAGATGCAGTAACATTTAACTGGAAAGCGGTGCCTTGTGCAACAGAATATGAAGTATTGATTAATGGCGTTTCAAAAGGAAAGCAGACAGCTTTGACTTATGTGGCTGATAATCTCAAGGAGGGACAGAAAGTACTGATAGAAGTAAGGGCAGTCTCTACATGTGAGTGTCCTATAGCACCTGTATCTCTTGAATGTGAAGCAAAAGCTTGTCCGCCAGTTAAAATTAATCTTGTCCCTGGACAAACAGAAATATGTCTTACACCTAATGCCCCTTCTATTACTATAGTCGCAAATGTTACAGGTAATACACCTGATGGCAAAGGCACATGGAGTGGAAAGGGAGTAAATGCAAATGGCGTATTTGATCCGACAGTTGCCGGTGTAGGTACGCATGAGATTACATACAGTTATCTAGATTCAACTTGTCCATTCGAAAGCAAGGTATCCATAACAGTAAATGAGTTGCCAAGAATAGTGTGGGAAGTTGATAACCCTAAGTGCTATAATGACTTGACTGGTGGCTTACTTTATGAGATCCAGGGTGGTACTGCACCGTTTATACAGTCAGTGGATGGTATTGCTACTTTGACAAGTCCAGCTAAAAATATTACAGCGGGAACACATACATTTTTAGTGACTGACTCTAAAGGATGTAGCGCTACTCAGACATTTGATGTTAAGATTCCTGCGCAGCCAAGCTTTAAAGTGACAGGTCCTGTTGTCATTCAATTGGGTAATTCAGCTACGCATGTTTTAGATCTTTCTGGTATGTCTGCATATATTAACAAGATTGATTCAGTGGTGTGGTTCTGGAATGGAAAGAAAGTATGTAGTGGACCTCTTTCGTCATGTAGTTCTATCACAAACAATCCACCTAAAGGGCCAAATAACTATGAGGTAGTTATATACTATAATAATGGATGTTCTGTAAGAGCGGGATTACCTTATGTGGTTACGGATTTACTGGAATACTTCTTCCCTAATATCATTAATCCATATAGTACTACTGGAAATACAACGTTTAAGATAACTTCGCAGGATCCAAGTTTATTTGTTAAGAAAATGCGCATTTATGACAGATGGGGTAACCTTATGTACATTAAAGAAAATTTCAGCGCTTATAATGATCCTCCAGGATGGAACGGTAAGCGATCTACAAGTGCTGATGGTAAGGGTGGAGTAGATGTCGTGCCAGGTGTATATGTTTACATCTTTGAGATGTCAAGTGATACAAATGATGAAATCATTGCCACTGGAGATGTGACAGTAATAAGATAGGTAGTTTCTATATATTTGATCTTAAAAGAGGCAAAGTCTTCACTGAAGACTTTGCCTCTTTCTAATTATAAATGTAAAATTTTTGATATATATATTGCGAATTAGTTTTTTAATTTCATTTTTTATTTAATTTTGTCTTTGATTTGAAATTTTTCAATAATTATTTTCGTTCTAAAACAAAAAGCTTTGGGTCGATTAGTTAGGATTGTTATCTATTCTATTAGTATAATACTGTTGTATTTCTTAGTTGTGAATGCAATGGATATGTATGCGCATAAGGATGATACTAAAATAGATGATCAAGTTTTACCTGATTCTATTCAAATTGATATGAATCAAATTGTTGAAGATACCATTATGGTTGATAGTGTGATAGCTCCTGCGACTACAACTGTCAATAATGATTTAAACTATGATAAGATAGACAAAAAGGTATCAGAGATCGAGAAAAATAAGCCCGCTCCTACTAACATTGTAAAAAATAAAGGGGAAGCACTTGGAACAGAACATGGTCAGAAGCATTCTGAATCTACAAAGCCTGCTGTTTCATCAGATGTTGTTTTTAAATCTGATGTGGATGGTAGATTTCTAGTATTAGCTGGAAGTTTTTTATTAAAAGAAAATGCAGATGCATTGGTAGCTAAACTCAAAAAAATTGGCTATCAGGATGCTAAGGTTGTAGTATTTACTTCGTCTCAGTATCATTCTGTGCTGGCTGCTCAATTTAACTCTGAAGATAGGGCGCGGTCGGTGTCTGCTCAGCTAAAGCAAAAGGGGATAGAAAATTTTGTTAAAATGGCTCAATAATGTGCGGTCGTTTTTCCTTATCACAGTCGAAGGTTGATTTAGAAAAGAGGTTTGATGTTAAATTCTATAATACAAATTTAGATGATGAATTGACTCTTCCTAATTATAATGTGGCGCCAACCCAAAATATGCCCATTATTACTAATGAAAATCCAAATTTTTTTAACATTTATAGATGGGGACTCATCCCACCCTGGGCAAAGGATAGCCGGATAGGAGCAAAGTTGATTAATGCTCGTGCAGAATCATTGTCAGATACTACCTCATTTAAAGCCTTAATAAATTCCAGACGTTGCCTAATACCTATGGATGGATTTTATGAATGGAAAGTATATAGAGGTCACAAGGTACCATATAGGATTGTTACTAAAAATCAAAAGATATTTAGTGTGGCAGGTTTATGGAACTCATGGAAAAACTCCGTAAACCAGAAGATAATCTACAGTTTTACTATAATCACAATACAGGCAAACGAATTAGTGGAAACAATTCATAACAGAATGCCTGTAATATTGGTTGCAGAGGAAGAAAAACTGTGGCTTGATAACAAGCTAACAAAGTTAGATGTCATGCAGTTATTGCAACAGTATCCATCTGACCAAATGGACTTTTTTAAGGTATCATCCAGAGTAAATAGTGTCTATACCAATGACATAGATTTGTTAAAGCCTGTCAATCATGGCGACGATAACACTCAAGGTCAACAGTTAGAACTGTTTTGATATAGTGAAAATATTATTTACTTGTGTTGTAGGTGTGTTTTAATATGTAAATCACAGAACTTGCTTTATCAGTATCACGTAAGCCTTTTATCAGTGCGAAAAGACCAGTCAAAAATCCTCTTACAATACTAAGGTTATTTTTTTTGTATTTTTCACTTAGCAACGCATTATAAAAAGGATCAAAAGGCATAATATGTTTTGAAATGACAGTAAATCCATTTTTAATGGCAAATTGTTGAAATGTTGCGGGTGTAAAATGCCATAAATGTCTAGGAACGTCATACCCAGCCCAAAATTTTTCGTACTTTTTTCCATCGTATGAATCATAGTTTGGTAAGGCTATAATAAGTATTCCATCCTTATTTAGAAGGTTTTTGAATTTTGACATATACCTATCAGGATCATATAAATGTTCTAGAACATGCCATAACGTTATAAAGTCGAAAGGGGTTTTAGTTATAATTTCATCAATAGATTTTTTGACATCCAACTTAAACTCTTTAATGCTAAACTCCCTTGCACTGTCGCTAATTTCGACGCCTTGAACCTGATAACCCTTTTGATTAAGATAATTAAGGAAATAGCCTGTACCAGATCCTATGTCAAGAACGTAAGTTTTGTTGGATAGTTTAGTAAGTAAATTATACTTCCGATGGAGCATTATATTTCTGACGATATGATATAGCCTTGCGATAAATCCTTTTTTTGTATTAGAATGTGAAATGTAGTTTTCATTTTTGTAGTAATGTCCACAAGATGCTTCTGCTGGTGGATTAGAGGTAAATCTAAAATGACATTGTGAACATTCAGATATATTAAATTCTTCTCCTGAATTTGAAAAATCAATGGTGCTAATCACTGATTTGTGTAGGCTGTTGCCGCAAATGAGACAATTTGTCATATAAAAAAATTATAAATACTATGGAATCTTTTGATTGAAATCATGCGTAAAGATATACATTTTATTGGATTGAAGAGATGATTGGAATGGGGAATTACGATTGGTTATATTTGTATGGGTACAATGTCAATAGTATAATGAGTTGTATTATAAATGTATTGTATCCAAACTAATATAAATGCAGGAATGATTTTATTCATCATCCCTGCATTCTAACCTAAAAATTGATGTTTGAATATGAGAAACTTAATTAAGTTTATTTTATGCTAAAGTCTTAATAACCCTAACTTTCCAGTCGTCAGGACCTTTTTCAATGTATTCCCATTTGAATGGTTCTTTGCTTTCTGCTTCCATTTGATAATATAGAGGTTTTGGGTCGTGATCATTGATAAAAACAAAGGCTTCTCCGGGTTTTAATTCAGCAAATGCATGATAAAACATTTCATGTCGTTCTGTCGGCGGATAAGGCCTGATATCAAATTCGTTTACAATAGCATATCCATCATCGCCTAAGCCACTGGCTGATTTTTTAGTAATGTGTACTATGTATTCTCCCGGCTCGTTTTTCTTGTATAGCCATGTATGCTTTCCATCAAATTTTTGTACAAAAATCCCATGAATCGGCTTTGGATCTATTGCAGCTACTAATTCCATAGTATCGCCTTCTTCCATCATGCCGTATCGATGAAATACAACATGTTTCCAGTCATTTTCTTCGACTTTTCTCAGGTCTATCAGCGTTGATATATCTTTAAATTCTTTACCCACTGAGGCTTCTGTTCTGGTGACTTTTACTTTCCATTCTCTGCCACCTTTATTCAAGTATTCCCATCCGACAACATCACCATGTATCGAACGAAATTCATAGTATAGTGGTAGAGGGTCGTGATCATTTATAAAAGTAAAACTTTCCTGAGCTGGTAAATTTTTAAAAACATCTAATAACAATTCATGTCTTTTGATTGGGATCAGTGTCCTGACGTCAATTTCTTTTGTTAAATCAATAGGTGTATCCATTTAAAAAAAATATTTATTGATGATTGATACTATTTAAGACAATCATATCTAAATTATGTTTAGAAAAAAAGTTGTATTTGTTGAGTTTTTTTATTGTTGATGATAAAATTTATTCCTATTGGCGTTTCTTATGACCTTATGCTGATTTTATTATCGTGTTTTTTCTATTTTTAATATGATGATATAACAATTGTTAATGTCGTTTTATACATAATGTAATAAATTATATGATATTTTTTTATATAAATTAGCATTCAAATTACTTTGTAATTGCTATTTTTGCTGATTGTAATGTAACCCTAATAGCAAAATATACCTTAAAAATGTAGATTATGAGCTGGTTTAAGCGACTCAAGGAAGGTATTCAGACCGCCACAAAAAATAAAAAGGAGACTCCAGATGGCCTGTGGCACAAATGTTTGAGATGTGGTGAAATGACCACTTATAAAGAATTGAGAGAACTTCTTTTTGTCTGCCCTAAATGTGATTATCACGTTAGAATTAGTTCTACCGACTATTTTGATATTATCTTTGATGGCAAATATACTCGATTATTCGATGAGATTAAGTCTATTGATATTTTAGAGTTTTCTGATATTAAATCTTATAAAAGCAGATTAAATGATGCTTATAAAAAATCTAAGCTAAATGACTCTATGGCAGTAGCAACTGGTAAAGTTTGTAAGCATCCTTTTACAATTGCGTGTATGGATTTTGGATTTATCGGGGGATCTATGGGATCGGTTGTTGGTGAAAAAATTTCACGCGCCATTGACTATAGTTTAGAAAATAAAACCCCACTGATGATTATATCTAAATCAGGAGGTGCAAGGATGATGGAATCAGCATTTTCACTGATGCAGATGGCAAAATCTTCTGCTAAATTGACCTTAATGGCTAAAGCAGGTATCCCATATTTTTCTTTTATGACTGACCCTACTACAGGTGGTGTTACTGCTTCTTATGCGATGCTTGGTGATATTAATTTTTCTGAACCGGAGGCTCTAATAGGCTTTGCCGGACCACGAGTTATTAAGGAAACTATCAAGAGAGATTTGCCGGAAGGCTTCCAGACTGCTGAGTATCTTTTGGAGCATGGTTTCTTGGATTTTATCGTCCATCGCAAAGACTTAAAGAACACTATTGGCGATTTATTAGCTTATTTTGATATCAAAAAGCAAGATGCCGAAATAGGCGAGGCTTCCTAAGATTCATTAAATTATGGATCAGGAAAGCTCTAAACATAAATTACTTCTGGCTATTATCATCAGTGGTAGCTATAAGCATAAATTGAACCATGGATATTAATAAATTTAATTTTCAGACCTCGATCCAGATGAGATGGAAAGATTTGGACGCAATGGGACATGTAAATAATGCCAATTATTTAACTTATTTTGAAATAGCACGAAGTTATTATATTCTGGATGTTTGCCCGAATTGGAACTGGAAGAATGACATGTTTTTGATTGCTAATATTAATGTCGATTTTCTCAAGGAATTAACACTTACTGACACTAAGGTGAAAGTCCAGGTGAGAACTATCCATATTGGGAATAAGAGCTTTGTACTTGAATATTTGTTGTCATCTGGGACAGAGCAATCAACAAAAATTCATGCTAAAGGCACTTCAACTCAAATCATGTTTGATATGAAATCAAAGTCATCTATTTCCATCCCTCAATGGGTTAGAGAAGCATTAGTGGCTTACGATGAATTAGAATGATGAACAAGGTATTCTTGTTAGTTAAGACCCAATTCAATTCTTTAAACTGTTTTGTTCGTGATTTGAAAGTAAGTTAATAGGTGAGTAATCGTTGCTACTTATCTTTTATCAATTATTCAAGTATAATCATGTGTACTGAATTTTAATACCCATTATATTTTTAAATCGTCCAAAGATTTAGTAGAAAAAATAGTAAATATCAAGGCAGAAAACGCAAACATAGCCTTAGCTATAGTGAGGCTTTCTAACACAGAGATTTGCTATTTTCTTATAAAGATTGGATTAATTTGAATGTATAATGGGTATAAGATAACCTTTTTTGGATGGACAATATTGTAAAGATAAATACATTTGCGATAAAGCACCTAATGAGTTTTTTTTAAGATATCTTATATATTTTAATGTGAAGGAATGTCCAAACAAATAGAAAATAGGGATATCTTGATGTTATTTATTACCAAGGATATCAAAAGTGATTTCGCAAATATGGAAATAGACATTTAGAACAAAATGAAATTGGGCTTTCAGAAGTCGATTATTACATAGGTATTGGAAATGGAGTGTATTTATAGGTAGAAAGCATTGAAAATCGATTTTAAGAGATTGTCAGGCTAATAATTTTTTGAGTATATCGGCTGTATATGTGATCTCCTCAAAAGTGTTCATATAAGAAAAAGAAAAACGTACTGCCTTCCTTTCTGGATCGTGGCCTATAGCTTGCAATACATGTGAATCTTCTTCTATTCCGGCACTGCATGCACTACCTGACGAAGCAGAAATACCTTCAATGTCAAGATTCATGATGAGCAAGTCTGCATGTAACGATGATGGAAAAGAAACATTCAGTACGTGCGCCATATAGTTATGGTCTTGTGCACCGTTGTATCGCAAATCATTGACATTGTCATTGAGTAATTGTTTGAAATGTTGACGCAAATGCTTGATATGTTGCTGATTTTCTTCCATTGAAGATATGGATAGTTCTAAAGCCTTAGCAATACCGACTATCCCGGCTATATTTTCTGTTCCTGCGCGCATATTTCGCTCCTGAGCACCACCTAGTATGTAAGGCGGAATAATATTGTCATTACTTATATATACAAATCCTACTCCTTTGGGGCCATGAAATTTGTGACCACTACCAGTTAGAAAATTTATTTTAGATTTTTGTACATCTATGGGATATTTGCCCATGGTCTGCACAGTATCACACATGAATAGTGCTTGATGCTCGTGACAAATCAGACCGATTCGATCGATGTCGTGCATCGTCCCTATTTCATTATTGCCGTGCATAAGACTGACGAGTGTCTTAGTGTCATTATTTTTCAACAAGTCAGTGAGTTGATCGTAATTGATGGCTCCATTTTGATCTACATTCAAGTAAATGACCTCACATTGTCCCTTAGACACCAAGTAGTCGAGGGTGTGTAGGACACAGTGATGCTCAGTAGGTGATGAGATGATGCGCACGACACCTAGATTATCGACAGCATTTTTTAAAACCATATTTGTAGCTTCTGTAGCGCATGAAGTAAAGAATACTTCTCCGATAGAGGCATTGATGGCTTTTGCTACGATTTTGCGGGACTGTTCTATTAGGCTTTTAGATTTACGACCATGCCAATGGATGGAAGACGGATTGCCAAAATCATTAGCCAGCACATCGTACATGGTCTTCAATACTTCTGGATGAATAGGTGACGTCGAGGCGTTATCTAAATAAATGTGCATAAGCCTTATTGTATTAATAATTTCCAGAATATCTCCTGATAAACCATTCTGTACTAAGTAAAGCCATAATCAGAAAAAATAACCATTTTAGGTTAATGATACCAGTAGTATTGCGACTTTCGTACATAACTGGTTTTATCTTATTATTAGCAATGAGCATATCTTTAAGAGCATTTATCTCTTTAGGATAGACCATGGCACCTTTATGATCTTCACTGATACTCTTGAGTAATCCGTGTCTCGCCGTGAGATCAAAAAGTTCTAACTGGAGTGATTCGCAGTTAAATCGGCCTGATGCTGTCAGGTTTTTGCCATTTAATTGAGTGCTGGCAGTATAGCTGTAGCTGCCCTGAGGGAAGAGACCGGCATTTAAAGTATAATAATTATCTGTTTTAGAAAGGGTGAAGGTAAATTCTTTGCCATCCTCATTCTTAACGGTGAGTTTTACATCCGGGCTATTGATCAATTCATAACTGTCATTGTACAACTGAGCATCAAACTGTACTTGTTCGTTGTCCTTGTAGAGGTTTTTAGAGGTATTGATTCTAAACTTTCTCTTATCCGTTTTAACGGAAGTGAGTAATATCGTTTTATTAATTAGCTCTTTTACTAGGTCATAGTTCTTGTTTTGAAGATAGTCAAACATACGCCAACGCCATAGGCCTTCACCTGCAATGATGGCTGTTTTGATATTATCTTTTTCATCAAAGGCGATCAGTGGATAGTTAGTTTTTAATTTTTTGATGTTTTGCGTAAGATATACACTAGCCTTATTGCTTGCCTGATATTCGCCGAAAGGCACTTTTAGTGGTGGAAAGTACTTCAGGTTGTTTTTTAAGGCATCAGTAGTTGTAAATAAGGTAAATCCTGTATTAAAATCCGCTTGAATATCTTCTGTGTTTTTGCTGTTGCCAATGATGTTTACAACTTTTTGAACACTATTAAACTGGCCAATCGATGTCTGCATACCTATGATAAAAATTCTTGGAATGCCAAGTTTGTCTAATTGGCTGATAATCGATGCTATACCATTGGTCTCAGATGGTAAATTGTGAAAAATAACCATGTTGTAATTGGCTATATTTTCCTTGAAATCACCGATAAAATTTATGGTTACGTCGTAATTTTTATTATCAGTGATGATGCTTTTAAGCGCACCTAAATCTGGATGTGGCGCATTACCAAGTAATAATATCTTTTGTCGGGCATCTAAGATTTCTACATAAAAGTCCCTTACATTATTATGAGCATTTTGTTCGCCATCTACGCTCGAAACTTTAACTCTATAGCGTACAATACCACTTGGGGTAGCATCGACAGTAAAGGTTTTTGTATTAAAATAGTTTTTAGCGTTGATATTTATGTTTTCCTCAGCAAGTTTTTGAGAGGTACCACCATTTATTTTTTCTAATGTAATCTTTGTATTGTGTCCTTCACAATTATAGGCCGAGACATCAACTTGTATAGGAAACTTGTCACCGAGATAGGCTATGTTATTATAAAGTATGTTTTGTATAAATACGTCTTTCTTTTGGGTAGTGTCACCCAGAGCTATTGCATAAATAGGAGTGGAGGATAGGTATGGCGTGTGTAAAGGATTGCTTCCTTCATTATAAATACCGTCAGTGCCGACTATGACCGCACCCAGATTTTGATCTGCATAGTTGTCATCAATATATTTGAATAATTGGCTGATATTGGTACTTTTATTTGGGATGCTGTCGGTTTTAGCTTCATTTACATCACTGGCAAATTGAAGGGTTTTTACTTCAAATTTTGAAGATAGGTCTTCTGCGAGTTTATTGAGATTATTATTATACAATTGCAGGTTTTCACTACTTTCTGTTGCAGCTATTGAGCCTGATCTGTCTGAAGCAATAACTATAAGCGGCTGCTTGATATCTTCCTTTATCGTTTTTACAAATGGAGAGAGCAGCAGTAGGGCTATCAAAAAGGTAGCTAAAAATCTAAATCCTCCCAGCATTCCAGTAAACCACGGCTTCTGGTCGTCAAACTTTTTATCTTTATAATACATAAAGACTGCATATCCTAAGGCTAAAAGGATACAGAAAAAGATAAACCACCATGGGTATGGAAAACTAAATGTATTTATCACGTGTTGTTTTTCTATTAATGGTGCAAATATTTAAAAAAATGTACATTTGTCCACTTTCAAAAAGTAGATTAAGATATTATTAAATAATAATTTGCAATCTTATGAATAGCATAAACGTTTTAAAATTAAAAAAGATTTAAATGAGATTATTAATTGTCTTCATTTTTGGACTTTTTTCCTTTGTGAGAATGGAAGCGTCGTATATACTTGTTCCTATGGATCATGATAAGCAAGCTGATCACCTTAAAGCATACGGTATTACCTATTGGGTGATTAATCAAGGTGTTGAAGCCTACTGGTTGCTTAATTACCATGGTGGGAGTTTTGCTTTTCCATATGCAAAAAGTATTGAAACAGAACTCAAGGTAAGGGGTGTTTCCTACAATGTAATTTCAGACGCACAATGGCTTTCTATCAGGAATGATATAGCTAATCCGGAAGTAAATCAAGAAGCCGTCAAACTGGAAAAGGCACCTAAGATAGCAGTTTATACACCAGATTTTAATCCTCAGGGTGGTAGAATACAGCCTTGGGATGACGCGGTGACTCTGGTGTTGACTTATGCCGAAATCCCTTTTGATAAAGTTTATGACAGGGAAGTTTTAGAGGGAAAATTGGCTCAATATGACTGGTTGCATTTACATCACGAAGATTTTACTGGGCAATATGGAAAGTTTTATGCTAGTCAGGGTGGAACGGCTTGGTATAAAATTAACCAAGAAAAAATAGAACAATTAGCTAAGAGCCTCGGATATAAAAAAGTATCGCAACTTAAATTGGCAGTAGCCAAAAAAATTAAAGAATATGTGGAAAGTGGTGGTTTTATGTTTGCCATGTGTTCTGCTACTGATACATATGATATTGCACTATCTGCGGAAGGCATCGATATATGTGCCGATGTATATGATGGTGACAGCTACGATACCAATGCCAATAGCAAGTTGGACTTTAGTAAAACTTTTGCATTTAGGGATTATCAGCTAAATCTAAATCCTATGATTTATGAGCATTCTGATATTGAAAATAAAGGGAGGAATGTAAGACCGGAAGTAGATTATTTTAATTTATTTGAATTTTCTGCAAAATGGGATCCAATACCTACGATGCTCGTACAAAATCATACGACGACAGTCAAAGGGTTTATGGGACAAACAACTGCCTTTAAGAGATCGACCATAAAACCAGAAGTATTAATCCTAGGTGATAATAAATCAGCCGGTGAGGCTAGGTATTTACATGGAACGCGCGGCATGGGTACATGGACATTTTATGGTGGCCACGATCCTGAAGATTACCAGCATTTTGTGGGTGATCCCGAGACAGACCTTAGCTTGCATCCTAATAGCCCTGGTTACAGACTGATACTTAATAACATTCTATTTCCGGCTGCAGAAAAGAAAAAAAGAAAAACTTAACAATTTATCATTTTGGATTATTAGCTTATTTTGGAGCTTGTTTTTTAAAAAAAGTCTATTATTAAGGACCATTATAATTAAAAGGATTTGAATTTTTTTTTACTTAAATCATATAGGATATACAGTTTTGTTGCCATGGTCATCATGGCTTTTTCTGTTTATGGCCAGGAGCGTTTTACACTTAGTGGCTATGTAAAGGACAAGAGTAGTGGCGAAACAATGATAGGTGCCAGCGTTATCACTTTGGGTGATAAAACCCATGGAGCTGTTACTAATCACTATGGTTTTTATTCCTTGACTATGCCCAAAGGTATTTACCGACTTACTGTAAGTTATGTAGGCTATGAAAATGCATCTTTTGAGGTCTCGCTAGACAAAAACACTATTTTAAATGTTCAGCTATCTGAAGGTGTCGTTATGCAGGAAGTAACAGTATCTGCTGAAAGAGAAGACCGCCGTAAAAATGTTGAGAGCACACAGATGGGAACCATCGAAGTACCTGTCGAAAATATTAAAAAGCTACCGGCTATCTTTGGTGAAGTTGATGTACTTAAGTCTATTCAGTTATTGCCAGGTGTACTTTCTTCAGGGGAGGGTAACGCTGGTTTTTATGTGCGAGGTGGTGGTCCTGATCAAAATCTAGTATTATTAGATGAAGCATTGGTCTATAGTACAGGTCATATGTTGGGATTCTTTTCGGTGTTTAACTCGGATGCATTGAAAAATACGACTCTCATCAAAGGCAATATGCCTGCAAACTATGGAGGAAGATTATCATCGGTGCTAGATATTCAGATGAAGGAAGGGAATGATAAAAAATATATGGTCGAAGGTGGTATCGGGCTGATCTCTTCACGGCTTACAGTCCAGGGACCCATAGTAAAGGATAAGAGTTCATTTATTATTTCTGGAAGACGTACCTACATTTTAGATTTGATACAACCTATACTAAAAGGAGGGAAGTTTGAAGGGACAAATTACTATTTTTATGATCTAAATACTAAGTGGAATTATACTTTGTCGGATAAAGACAGAATCTTTTTTAGCGGTTATTTTGGAGATGATATCCTGAGGTTTAGACAGACGACGCGTGATCTTAGGTTTGATATGCCTTATGGCAATAAAACTGCTACACTACGATGGAATCATCTTTTTAATCATAAGATGTTTATGAATGTGTCTGCTATTTACAATGATTATAGGTTTAGGTTTACAGGTGGACGAGAGGAATTTGTGTTTAAATTGTATTCAGGAGTGAAAGACTGGAATCTGAAAACCGATATAGAGCATTATTTAAACATGACTCATACTTTAAAATACGGTGTAAATTATACTTATCATACGATGACACCAAATACAGCCCAAGCAAGTAATGGAGAAGTAGAATTTAGTAACAATATTTTGCCTAAATATGGTCAGGAAGGTGCAGTTTATTTTTTGGATGACATTAGACTAAATTCTCAATGGAATATCAATGCAGGGATCAGATTAAGTGCTTTTCAGCAAATAGGCCCTTACAATTCGAAGTTGAGTAACGAAGCATTTAAACGTTTTGAACCAGTCAAGACTTACGGTGGTGTAGAGCCAAGAATGTCCGTTAATTATAGGGTCAATAATGACTTGAGCTTAAAAGCTGGTATGGCTGCTACAACACAATATGTCCATCTAGTATCAAACTCATCGAGTACTTTGCCGGCAGATGTTTGGGTGCCGAGTACGGAAATAGTAAAGCCGCAAAGAGGTATGCAATTTGCAGCAGGCGTATTTCGCAATTTATTTAATGATGCGTATGAACTTTCCATTGAACTATATTATAAGGATCTAAAAAATCAGATTGATTATGCTGATAATTATGTAGCCGATATCTCAAAAGATGTGGAAGATGCTTTTGTATCAGGAAAGGGTAGAGCTTATGGTGCTGAATTGTATGTCAAAAAATCAAAAGGAAAATTGAATGGCTGGATCGGTTATACTTTGTCTAAATCTGAGCGTTCGTTTTCCGAAATAGAAAACGGTAGATGGTATCCGGCAGTTTATGATCGACCTCATGATTTATCTGTAGTCGCCAATTACAATCTATCAAAAAAATGGGATTTAGGCGCCATTTTTGTCTATGGTACTGGCAAACTTTATACGCCGGTAAGTGGTTTTTTCCTCATAGAGCAAAACATTAATCTTTTCTACGGTCCTCGAAATAGTGCGCGATTGGATGATTATCACAGACTAGATATTTCTGCTACCTACACTCCAAGCCCGGATTCTAAAAAGCGATTTAAGGGGAGTTGGACTTTCTCGTTGTACAATACCTATAATCGAAAAAACCCATTTTTTATCAATTTTGATACAAAATCAGACTTTCAATCCGGAAATACGACAATCGAATCAACAAAAATAACCATTTTTCCACTGATACCAAGTATTACATATAACTTTAAATGGAATGATTGAGATGAGACAAAAGCGTTTATTTAAGGATATAATTTTGTTTATGCTACCGGTTTTATTCGCTATATCATGTGAAGAGCCATTCGTGCCTAATGAAGATGTTTATAAGGAACAAATTGTAGTGGAAGGTTATATCGAAACCGGAAGAGGTGCGTTGCCCGCCTATGTAATTTTAACAAGGACGCTTCCGTTTTTGGCAAATATTGATGGACAGGATTTTAATAATTTGTTTATAAAAAATGCAGATGTCTCTGTGTTTGACGGTAATAAAACTGTACAATTTACTGAGCTTTGTTTGCAGGATCTTCCCGAGGAAATCCGTAGGAAGGCTGCTGAGACATTAGGATTAAATGCCGACTCACTCAAAGCGAATATTTGTATTTACGTTGACATACTGGATCAACTGAATAGGAGGGAAGGTGGAAAATACGATTTGACAGTCAAAGCCGAAAATCAAATATTGACAGCAACTACGACTTTACCTAATGCTGTTGATCTGACTGATTTTAAATGGGTAGAACCTGTGGGTAAACCTATTGATACTATGGCAGAACTGCGCGTAAAAATCAAAGACCCGGTAAATGAACGGAATTATTATCGATACTTAACAGCTACAGACCAGGATCGACAATTTTTGCCACCTCCTTTTGGTTCGGTGGTAGATGATGCTTTATTTAATGGGCAGGAATTTGAAATCCCGCTGCCGCGTTCACAACGACGCAACAGAAAGGACTTTAATCCTGATACCTTTGGTTTGTATATGAGAGGTGACAGCGCTTTTATCAAATGGTGTGCTATTGATAAAGCTCATTTTGATTTTTGGAATACCCGAGATTATGCTGCTGGCAATAGTGGCACTTTTTCGACCTATACGAGAGTTACGTCCAACATTAAAGGTGGCCTTGGTATTTGGGGTGGATATACCGTAAGATTGTACAAATTGTATTGTCCACCTAAGTAAATCCTTACATGAAAAAGTGGTTTTACAAACCTGGAGAACTGAGTATTCTTTGAAATTCTCTAGCAATTTTATCTGTCATACCTATAATTGCTGACTCCTCATAACTTTTAGGCGTGCCGTTGTTTATTACTGTGACATTGACATTAGTATCAAGCATGTCAAGCATTACAAAAAACTTCATGGCTTTACAGTCGCCTGCTTTACATCCTATGAAATATAGGATTTCCCCATCTTTCATTATGGGTGTTGTTTCATTTAGGTTGTCTTTAAAGTTTTGAGCATCATTCTTTAGCAAAGCATCTATTCTCTTTTCGAGGTTGTATTGGCTAAAGAGGTTGACTTCGGATGGTTTTTTACCTACATATTTTGCAGCATCCTCCATTGATGGCTTATCAATTTTAGTTGCATCATTATTTATTGTGGAAGAAGTGATTTCTGTATTTTCAGACTTAGATTTGTCAGTATTGGTTATGTTTTTACAAGCAGTGAATGAAAGAATAAAGACAAAGATAATTAAATATTTCATTATATTATAGGTTTAACAATATTGTAATGGGCGCAAAATTAATATATTAAAATCAATAATTCTATAATTTTTGGGATTGAGTGTGCAATATATCTCACTTTTTTATATTTTAAACTCTCTAACCATAATTAGATAAAAAATTTACACTGATATGGCGATGTTCAATGCTATATGATAGAAGACTTTAAGGTTTAATATGGACACGACACTGATTATTGATCTTGCGTAATTTATTATTTATCTGATTTTCTTACTTTTTAGGTAATCTTTTTAAAATATGGTCGATCAAACTGACTATATTTTGGCAATTCTCTATACTTATGACAAGTGGAGGTTTTATTTTCAAGACATTATGGTGAGGTCCGTCAGTACTTAGGAGATATCTGGATTGTTTCATCTTTTCAACAATGTATGAAGCGAGATCTGCATCGGGTGTTTTAGAGATATTATCTTTGACAATTTCCACGCCTACAAAAAGCCCTACACCTCTGACATCACCTATACATTTGTGTTTTTTAGCTAGTCCCTTAAAACCTTCTATAAGGATTCTACCAGCTTCAACGGCATGATTAGCTAGTTCCTCTTCTTGGATAACATTGAGGACTGCCAGACCAGCGGCCATTGAGACGGGATTGCCTCCATAGGTGTTGAAATATTCCATTCCGTTATCGAAGGCTTTGGCGATTTTTTCAGTAACTATTACGGCTGCTAATGGATGTCCATTCCCTATAGGTTTTCCTACAACTACGATATCTGGCTCGGCATCCTGCATATTAAATCCCCAGAAGTCCCTTCCTATACGCCCTAATCCTACCTGTACTTCATCAGCGATACATACACCTCCATATGCTCTGATGTGCGCGTAAACTTCTTTGAGATAGCCAGCCGGCAGTGGCATCTGACCTCCTACGCCGAGAAGGGTTTCACAAATAAAGGCAGCTATTCCTTTACCCATACTTTTATTATTTTGTAAGATGGTCAAGACTTCATCAGCATAATGTTTTCCTGCATTTGCATCGTCGTATTGATATTTACCTCGGTAACAATCGGGTACAGGTGCTTTGTGTATGAAGCTGCGTTGACCTTGGCCACCTTTCCCCTCAAATTTATAAGGACTCATATCCATAGCCAGTGATGATGTGCCGTGATAGGCATGGTCTAGTACGATGATATCCTGTTTCTTTGTATAGTTGCGTGCCATGCGGATAGCAAGGTCATTAGCTTCGCTACCGGAATTTACAAAATAACAAACCTTTAATTTAGAAGGTAATGTATCCGTCAGTGACTTTGCATAGGCTACGATAGTATCGTGGAGATAGCGTGTATTTGTATTGAGTGTGGCTACTTGTTTTTGCATAGCTCTGACTACAGTCGGATGACAATGGCCTACATGACTTACATTATTAACACAGTCTATATATGTGTATCCTGTATCGTCATATAAATACTGAAATGCACCTTGAATTATTTTTAATGGTCTATCATAGCTTAGGCTTAGGTTATATCCTATGATTTTTTTCCTAAGCTGGATAAGTTTACTATGATCTATTGATTGCTCGATAGTGGGTGACATATCACACGCTATTCTAAATTGATCTTGTGCGTATAGCGGGTTTATTGTAATCCAATATTTTAGAAGAGTCCATGCGGAGGATTCCGAATTGAAATGGTGTTTGTTGAGGCTTTCAGTACTTGCTTTTTCAGCTGATTGGGTAATGCTGATACAAAGGCGTGCCGCTATCAGGTAGTATAATAAATCGATCTCTTCTTCTTTGAGTGGATAGATTTCGTTGTAGCCATGGACAAGATGACAGGCATCCTCCAATGGAAATTCACTGTCCATAGTAGTATAGGTACAGGCAATCGCAAGATTATTAATCAAAGGCGCCCAGACCATATCTCCAAAATCAATAAGACCAGTAATACGGCTTCCATCGGTCAAGATGTTCTGGTCATTTGCATCATTATGGATGCAGGCATATCTCAGCTCGGGCAAAGCTGGTAGGACATGAGATTCAAATTGGAGGATAAAGTAATCGGTCAATCTTCGGATTTCATGATTTTTTATAAAATGCAATTTCTTTTTGGCTTCAGCAGTGTGGCTTATATCCCAGATGTATTTTCTATTGACAGCATCTATGTAGATATCTTTACACGATTTGTCCAAATATCCTAGAAAACCACCTAATTGATAAAATAGATGTTTTGATTTATGCTTTATATTTGTCCAAAAAGTGCCTTCTATCCATGTAAGCATCCGTATATAACAAGGATTGTTATTTATGCCTTTTACAGTAGTGATCAATTCACCTTTCGTATTAGGTATATGTTTCTGGAAGCAAGAAGATGATCGTGTATGTGCAAGATGGTCTAGTATCTCTATTTGTGCTTCCAAAAATGATTTTCGAGTTTCTGTCGAGACCTTGAGAATATATTTTGTGTTATCATCTGCCGTGACCATGTAATTATAGTCATCATAACCACTGAGTGCTTTAACCTGTGCTTTGATATTGTATTGATCTTTAACTATTTTTTTTATTTCTTTGGTTGTGAACAGCATATAGTTAAGGTATAGGATTAAAAAATCTATTGCAAAGATGCATTTTTTATAATTGATGTGGCTTATAATATTTTAATAAATGATGTTTGCATCGTTTAGGGAAACATTCTTGATATGTTATTCTTGATTTATCACTATCTTTGTCCGATATTAAAATATAGAAATTAGCATGATAGAGTTAGGTAAAAAGGCGACACTTAGGATTGTAAAGAGGACTGATTTTGGGTTTTATTTGGATGGATTAAATTTTGGAGAAATTCTTATGCCTAAACGATATATCACGCAAGATATGGAAATAGATGGGATGGTGGATGTCTTTGTGTTTTTAGATGGAGAAGAGCGCATTGTAGCTACGACTGAGACACCCTATGCAGAAGTTGGCGCATTTGCCCGCATGAAGGTCAATAAAGTGGAAAGGGTAGGTGCTTTTCTGGATTGGGGTGTAAGTAAGGAATTACTGGTTCCTTTTAGCGAGCAAAAAAACAAAATGGAAGAAGGTAGATATTATTTCGTTTATGTTTTTCACGATACAAAGACAGATAGGCTTGCGGCTTCCATGAAAATTGAAAAATTTCTCAATAAATCAGTTCCCTCTTTTAAAATTGGCGAAAAGCTAAAGGCAATCATTAGTGCCTCAACAGATATTGGCTACAAGTGTATCACCGAAGATAAATATCAGGGTGTGCTTTATAAAAATGAAGTATTCAAAAAACTACAAGTGGGTGACCATATTGATGTTTATGTCAAAAAAATACGAGAAGATTACAAAATAGATTTCTCACTCGAACCTATTGGTTATCATAAGGTAGATAAAAATGCTCAACGTATTTTAGATTTATTAGACAAATCTAAAGGCAAGCTTCCCTATAACGATAAGACAGACCCAGAAGTAATCTATCAGATATTTGGATTTAGCAAAAAGATATTCAAACAAGCCATCGGTAATCTGTATAAACAGCGACAAATTATGATCAACTCGGAAGGAATTTCAAAAGCTAACTTAACAGAATGAGGTTATCAGCCTTATTTGCTTTTTAAGTATTGCTCAGTCATTTCTTTAGAAACAGCAGAAGCAAACATCCTGATATAGGTTTTGTTGTCCAATTCTAAAGTTACAATATTGCCTTCTATTTTGTTGATCTGACCTATGATACCACTGGCTGTTACAACCTCATCGCCCTTTTTCAATTCATTGGAAAAAGCATTTTGTTCTTTTTGCTTTTTCATCTGTGGTCTCATAAAAAAGTAGTAAAAAGCTGCAAGCATTAATACCGGAAATAAAAGTCCAGCTAATCCACCACCTGAAGCCTGTAATATAAATGTCCAAACCATTGTATGAGTAATTTAATATGAGACGCAAAGGTAAGGTTTATAGATATAAATTCAGGCTTTTAAGATTGATTTTTTAAAGTTTGTTAAAAATATACAAGTATCGGCATTAAATGGGAATGTTTTTAATCTAAATCTAATAGGATTGTCCATATTTAGATACAATTTACCTTTATTTTGCATGATAATCCATATAAAAACCATATTATTTATTTATCGATTCATAATGGATTGTTTTTCTTTCATTGAATTTTGCAACAAAAGACAATATAGTGTGTTTTAACAACACATTGATATTTAATTTATATTTTTATTTTTGACGGTGTTGCATTTATGTAATACCTTTGTGGGTTAGTAAAACAGAGAACAAGAACATTATGACGATTGTAACCTTAATGACATACATAGCGATAGTAGCGCTTGCATTGACGTTGTATATGACTTTAGTGAGTAAGATTCACAAATCATGGCTCATGACATTTGCTCAAAATTTTGCAGGAGTATTATTTATATTTTCTGGTTGGGTTAAGGCCGTAGATCCTAT
Source organism: uncultured Aureispira sp. (assembly GCA_964501555.1). Lineage (GTDB taxonomy): Bacteria > Bacteroidota > Bacteroidia > Chitinophagales > Saprospiraceae > OLB9. The sequence goes on from CAZCTQ010000002.1 coordinate 129,321, forward strand.
GGGTACAGCTATCAAGATGCAGGATTACTTTGCCGAGTTTGAGGCTACATTTTCAGGGTCTATGTTTAACTTTATAGCACCAGTATTTCCAGTGTTTTCTCATTATGCATTGACGTTTGCTATTGTTATGATTATTTTGGAAATAGTGCTGGGTGTTATGCTCATATTAGGAGATCGACCAAAATTGACAGCATGGTTGTTTTTCCTAATTGTAGTGTTTTTTACTGCATTAACTGGATTTACTTTTCTTACAGGTTACGTGCCGGTTGATGAAAATTTCTTTCATTTTTCTGCTTGGACCGACTTCAAGCCTTCAAATATGCGAGTTACAGATTGTGGATGTTTTGGAGATTTTATTAAATTAGATCCGCGTACCTCTTTCATGAAGGATGTGTTTTTGATGATTCCTGCCCTGTATTTTATATTCAAATCAAAAGATTTTCATCAGCTTTTTACACAAAAGACTAGAAATCTAACCGTCTTCTTTACTACATTCTTTTTGGTTGTATATTGCTTTTATAATTTCTACTGGAATGAACCTCATGTTGACTTCAGACCTTTTAAAAATGGGGCTAATATCTTCGAAACCCTACAAAAAGAGAAAGCTGCCGCTAATGCCGTTCAGGTACTTGCCATGAAAATGAAAAATAAGAAAACTGGCGAGATTAGAGAGATCTCTTATGCCGATTATCTAAAAAACCTTAACGCATATACTGACGAATATGAAACCATTGAGCAGATAAAGACAGAACCTTCCATTCCAGCAACAAAGATTAGTGATTTTTCAATTACTGATTTTGATGGTGAGGAGCATTCAGACCTCTTTTTGCAAAACTCTAATCCGTATCTAATGATACAAATCTATCATGCAGCATATGAAGTATCACCTGAAAAATTGATGGTTAGAGATTCGATCTTTAAAAAAGATACCATACGTATTTCGAAGGACAGTTTTACAATTAATAATGTATTCGAAAGGATAGAAGAAAAGGAAGTTGACCATTACAAGACAATCTGGGATAATGACTTTATTTATACGCTTAAGACAGTGATTAAGCCATTAGTGGATGCTGCTGCAAAAGATAATGTCAAAACAGCAGTTGTCATATCCGGTATTGATCAGGAAAAAGCTGAATCTTTGGCTGCAGAAACAGGTATTCAGGCTGATTATTTTACAGCTGATGAGAAGTTGTTAAAAACCATCATGCGTTCTAATCCGGGCATAGTATTATGGAAAAATGGCATTTTAGTTCATAAATGGCATTATAAAAAGTTGCCTTCCTGGGTTGAAATAAAAGCTGATTATCTCAAAAAGTAAGTTTTGCTTTGTTCGTTTAGTCATTAGTGAGAAGGTAGCTTAACTTTTTTTTCAAAAAAATGTAAATTTGTTTATTTACATATAGACATTTTATATACATTTGTACTGTCTTTATGAGACGCTCCAGTTAAATTCCTGATAAGTAAGTTTTTAGCATCTTTTGTGCTTATATGTAATCATTGTTTGGTTTAAAATTATGAAAACTAATTTTAAATACAATGTTGCATTCGTAAATTGATTTAAGAAAAATTTATTAAATGAATGATTTAACCTCTAAATCCAGTATCCAAATGAATCATAAGTTTTTAATATCCTTGCTTACACTATGTAGTGCTATGCTTTTGTGTACTTCCTATATACAGGCGCAAAATGATCATCCAGATTTAAATACCTATTTTAAAAAATATGAAGTCATTCATTTACAGACTGAAGACTTGTTAAAGACTATTCATGCTTCAGCAGGTGGCAAAATTGAGTTAAAGATTAATAGATGGAATCTAATGCTATATAAGTCGGATATACTTTCCCCTTCCTACACATGCATCAATGAGCTCGGTGTACAAACATTTGATGTCAAAGATGGGTGGATCGTCCCTATGAATGGATACACGGACAAAGGTGAAAGGGTTAGTCTTACAGTAGGAAAAGACTTTATACAAGGATTCGTAAAGGGAGTTGAAAATACTTTTTATATCGAGCCTGTCCGTCATTTTGTCAAAGGAAGTAATGTTCGTGATTTTGTCATATACGATGAAAAAGATATTATATCAGGGAAGGAATATATGTGTGGCGTAGAAGAGTCAAAACATAGAGTAAATAAGAATCAAATCATAGGAAACAGGAATGTCCAAAGTGGTGGCTGCTATGAGGTAGAGTATGCTATCGCAACGGATTGGCTGATGTATAATCACTATGGATCTACTTCTGCTGTGGAAGCTCAAAATATTGCCGTTGTCAATGATTTGCAAACCAATTATGACGATGAGTTTAATGATGAAATCCGGTTTGCTTTAGTGCAACAATATATAGTGACATCATCGGGAGGAGATCCATGGACTTCTTCGACAAATGCCAGTGATCTTTTGAATAGCTTTACTGCATGGGGGCCATCAGGATTCTCAGCAAACCATGATTTAGGAACCTTGTGGACTTATAGAGATTTGGACGGTAGCACTATCGGTCTAGCGTGGGTCGGTGCTGTATGTGAATCCTATCGTTATAATATACTCCAAGACTTTACTTCTGATGCTTCCTTAAAAAGGGTTTTAGCAGCGCATGAAATTGGTCATAATTTTAATGCTAATCATGATTCTGGATCAGGTTATATAATGTCACCGTCTGTAAGTAGCACGACTGTTTGGTCACAGGCCTCTCTTAATGCAATTAATGCTTACTACCCTGGAAGTAGTTGTCTTGGTGCATGCACGCCTTTAACACCTGAGGTAAATTTCTTAACACCTACTGTTAGCATACTTGAAGCTGGTGGAAGTGCTGATGCTAATTATTGTGGCAGCCCTTATAAGACCATTTCTATCCCTGTAAAGCTAAACAGGGTAACACAATCTTCCTCTACCATAGGAGTAAGTGTGAAAAGTGGCGCTACTGCTATCTCAGGGAGAGACTACGTATTAAAAAATAGCACGCTGACTTTTCCTGCAGGTTCTGCCAGTACACAATACGTTAATATTGACATAGTTAATGATGCTATTGAAGAATCCGACGAATTATTTACACTAAAATTAAATTGGCTCTCAGGGCCAGCACAAGTGGGAGGTAATGATGAGTGTGTGGTAACTATACTGGACGGCTTAGATGCCGTATCGAATACTTGTTGTAGTCCAGGAAGTTATACCCAATATGGAAGCGGTAACAATAGCATTACGATGATATTTTTTTCAAGCTATCAGGACGCACGGTCTCGTTTTCTGTATCTACCTTCTCAATTGAGTTCAGCTGGTATTTCAGCTGGTTTTATCTCAGGTCTTTCATTGTATGTACAGTTTAAAAATTCGACACAACCTTTTAATAACTTTCGGATTGGTCTAAAAAATGTAAACATTTCTACCTTAGATGGAGCCCCTTGGTATGATACAGAGAGCGTTTTTACTGGTACAATTAGCACTGTAGCTAATCAATGGCTTAGATTTGATTTTTCACAGCCATTTTATTGGGATGGTACTTCAGCTTTGTATTTTGAATATTGCTATGATAATTCCAGTTCTTCTGACGATGATTATATTAGATTTACGGATCCTGTAGGTGGCGGTAGTGGTACCTATGTAGAAGGTTATGTCGATAATAGCAGTCAAGGATGTACACTTGGAAGTGGATCAATATCTTTGAATTATGGCTCATATAAAAGTACTCAACCACAGCTTCGAATTTATAAACTTCAAGGTGTGCAAGTGGAAAATACAGTAAATACAATAGCAAAAACCAGTATCTCAGCTGGCGAGACTGTACATTTATATTCTAATAATCAAAAAATCATTGCATCCATTAAAAATATAGGAACAACAAATATAGGCTGTCTCGAAGCTAAAGTTGCTACTGCCGGTACAGGAAAAAAAGCACTGCCTTTTGGTAATGGCAATTATGCTGATAAGACGATTCAGATTACTGGTGACAATAATGCCTTATATGAAGTCACGCTTTACTATAGCTCAGATCAAATGACAACCTGGAGTGGCAATGCAGGGAAACTCAATTTTCTGAAATCCAATGTAGCTGTTGCTAATGCAACTATCAATGATGTGGAAATCGTAAGGCCTGATACCGTATTTAGTGCGCTGGGACAAGATAATGCTTATGCCTATAAAGCTACTTTTTCAGGATTTTCATGGTTTACTCTTACTGATTATAATATATTTAATGACTTGACTATAGGGATTGTCGATCTGCAATTTGATGCTACTGGTGCAGGAATGTTGATGCAAAACAGAGCGGGTGATGTTTACAAACTCAATGTTAATAATAGTGGTCAGTTGATTGCATCATCTGCTTCATCGTCAGATTATAAAACTATAGCAACGGCCAGTGGTGTTTATGTTAAAGATACAGGAAAGGGTGTGATTTTTAAAACGCCTAATGGAAGTGATTACAGGCTAACCATTACCAATACTGGACAAATCATTCTCAATAGCGTCTCAACTTTGCCATCGGTACAAGTTAAACAGCAGACTGGAAACATATCTATAAATAAACCTGCCGGTTCATTAATTTTAAAAAGTCCGGACAATAATTGCTGGAGGATATATATAAAGGATGATGGAAAGATCCGGGCTGTCAAGGTAAGTTGCCCGTAAATAAAAATAGGAGGTCATCCCGCAAAAGAAAAACCTCCTATCTTTATTAAATTAAAGTAGAAATTAGAAAATTTCAACTCCTGAAAAATGAAACTGAGATTCAATAGCTGCGTTTTCATCACTATCTGAACCGTGGATAGCGTTTTCACCGATATTTTTAGCGAATCTAGCTCTTACAGTACCGGGTGCTGCTTCAGCAGGATTGGTTGCACCTATTAACTTTCTAAAGTCGTCAACTGCATTATCTTTTTCAAGAATTGCAGCTACGATAGGGCCTGAAGACATAAATTCTACTAATTCACCATAAAATGGTCTTGCATTGTGTACTGCATAAAACTCACCTGCTTTCTCAGCTGATAATTTAGTGTACTTCATAGCTACGATTTTGAATCCTGCTTCATTAATTTGTGCTAAGATAGCACCTATATGACCACCTGCTACTGCATCTGGTTTGATCATAGTAAATGTTCTGTTACCTGACATATTTAGTATTTAAATTTTGTTGAATTTGTAAATGAAGCGCAAAATTATAAAATCATATTTCATAAGTAGCTAAAAAACGAAAAAAAATTTTGATAAGATGTATAAAATGCTCAATTTTGCGGCCATTATGACAGAAGAGATTAAGCAATTAAAGGATTTATTGATATTACCGAAGGACATTGTCATCATTTCGCACCGCAATCCGGATGGTGATGCTATAGGTTCCTCATTAGGGCTGGCCGGTTATCTTAAAAAATTGCACCATAATGTGAAGGTTATTTATCCGAGTGAATATTCTTCTACCTACAGTTTTGTCAGAGATATTCAGATGACGACGATATTTGATCTGGAACCGGATAAGGCTCGACAGATGGTGGATAAAGCAGACCTTATTTTTTGTCTAGATTTTAGTGGACTAGACAGGATTGATAAATTAGGCGAGAATGTTCAGTTTTCAAAGGCAAAAAAAATCATCATAGATCACCACTTAGATCCGGAGCCTTTTGCAGATATTCTTTTTTCTGATACTGAGGCTAGCAGCACTAGTGAAATGGTTTTTCAAGTCATTGACCAACTGGGCGATAGAGCTATGCTTGACCCAATTATTGGCGAAGCACTATTTATGGGAATTATCACAGATACAGGATCATTTAGATATCATACGAGGCCGGGGACATACGAAGCAGCAGCAGTATTAAAGCGTATCGGAGTGGATGATTACTGGTTGTGCAATAAAATATTCAATGCTCAAAAGGAGCGCCATCTTCGATTACTTGGCCATTGCCTTGCTAACAGGATGGAAATCCTCAGTGAGTACGGTGCGGGTATCATGTGGTTAAGTAAGAAGGATTATCAGGATTTTGATATACAACGGGGTGATACTGAAGGTATTGTTAATTATATGCTCATGATTGAAAATGTCAAAATGGCAGCTCTAATACTGGAACAACCAACCATTATAAAAATCTCTTTGAGAAGTAAGGATGAAATCTCTGTACAGGAATTAGCTCAAAAATATTTTAATGGTGGTGGTCATAAAAATGCGTCCGGTGGTGGTGTCTATGGCAGCCTCAAAGATGTAATTCATCGTATGAAAAGAGCCATTCCTGAATATTTACCTAAAATAAAATAATTTTATTCATAAAAAATAAACTTTTTATAATCTTTAGATTATTGTTATTGTTATTTCATTTTATTGAACATTTTTTAAACAAACATTAAAACGATGAATTTTAAGCAATTTGCATTTATGTTATTTGTAGTTTCTTCTTTTACTGCATGTAAAACAGGAGGAAATAAAACTAAGGGGGGATTTCAGTATGAAGTATTACAGAATGGAACTGGTGAACCAGCAAAGACAAATGATTTTGTATTTTTTACTGCAAAATTAGTAGGTGATGACGGTAAAGTTATAAATGAAATTAATAATGAAGAAGACCTTCCATCTTTGCAGATTCCTAAGGAATTACCTAAAGGAAGAGAGTCTAATCCAATTTTAGATGTTTTTAAATTAGCTTATGCCAAAGTAGGTGGAGAATATAAATTAATCATGCCGATTGATTCTATTCCATCAGCTAAAGCCGAATTTCCAAATTTGAAGCATTTTGAATATTTTATTACTGTTAAAAAAATCATGAATCAGGAGGAATTTAACAAAATGCAAGAAGAAAAGCAGGCTGAGATGGCAGCTAAAGTGGAAGAGCAAAAAGCTAAAATTCCAGCTATAGAAGATTTGATGAAAAAGACATTAGTAGATTATAAATCAGGTAAATTGAAGACAGAATCTACCCCATCAGGACTAAAATATTATATTGTAAGCCCTGGCGAAGGCGATAATGTTAAGAGTGGTCAGATGATATCATCTAATTATTATGGTGCCCTTATGGATGGAAAAAGGTTTGACGATTCCTATTCTCGAGGTCAGGAATTTTCTTTCGTTGTAGGACAAAAGCAAGTAATATCTGGTTGGGATGAAGGATTTACAGTATTAAATAAGGGGGCAAAAGCATTTTTGTTTATCCCTTATAACTTGGCATATGGAGAGGCAGGTAGCCCACCGATGATACCGGCTAAGTCTGATTTGGTTTTCTATGTTGAATTAAATGATATCAAGGATAGATAATTAATTATTTTTTTTTTAAGTAAACTAGCACCGGCGATATCTATAAACGGTTGATGCCGGTGTATTTTTTTTATTAACTTTTTAAACATGCAGGGCAATGACCATAGAGCAGTTAGCTGATATACGGGAGCGATTGACATCGGTAAGGAGGTATCTTTGACGTCGATCGTCGTATGATTCAGATTGAAGATGAAGAACAACAATCCCTTAATCCCGATTTTTGGAATAATCCTGAAAAGGCAGAAATAATCCTTAAATCGCTTAAGGATAACAAAAAATCAGTAGATAAATATAATGAGTTAGTAAGTATGGCTGATGAAGCCGAGGTGTTAATGGAGTTTGTCCGTGAAGGCGAAGCTACAGAAGCCGAAGCCGAAGCAAGTTATAATCAAATACTGGAAGCACTTGACGAAATTGAATTTAGAACTACTTTAGATAAGCCTGAAGACAGATTGAGTTGTATCTTAGAAATCAACGCTGGTGCGGGTGGCACCGAAGCATGTGACTGGTCTTCGATCCTCTACCGTATGTTTAGCATGTGGGCTGAAAAAAATGATTATTCTGTGCTCGAGATTGACCGTGTAGATGGCGATGTAGCCGGAATTAAGTCAATTTCTGTAGAGATAGACGGGGAATACGCCTATGGCATGCTCAAGGGAGAAAATGGTGTGCATCGTCTCGTAAGGGTTAGCCCTTTTAATGCTCAGGGCAAGCGTATGACTTCCTTCGCATCTGTGTTTGTTCATCCACTGATTGACGATACCATTGACATACAGATCAGTCCTGCCGATATCGAATGGGATACTTTCCGAGCACAAGGAGCAGGTGGCCAAAATGTAAACAAGGTCGAAACTGCCGTGAGAATCAAACACTTGCCAACAGGAATTGCTATTCAATGTCAGGAAGCCAGGTCTCAACATGCTAACAGAGAAAAGGCTATGCAGATGCTAAAATCTAGACTATATGAAATAGAAATTGAAAAACAAAGAGAGGAGCGGGATAAGGTAGAAGCCCAAAAGATGAAAAATGAATGGGGATCTCAAATCCGATCCTACGTCCTTGATGACCGCAGAGTCAAGGATCACAGGACAAGTTTTGAGACAAGAAATACGGATGCCGTCTTAGATGGTGGACTGGATGGCTTCCTAAAAGCTTTCCTGATGTGGGATGGTAATTAATACTCATTATCCATTCAAATTAGTCCAATCCTTATAAAAAATTATTAAATCTCTGCGTTAGAAAGCCTCATTATAGCTAAGGCTATGTTTTCGTTTTCTGCCTTGATATTTACTATTTTTTATACTAAATCTTTGGATCATTTAAAAATATATTGAGTATATTTCAGATAATCTTTTTAGAATGTGCAGCGTTGCAAATGGAACTTGCACATTCTATGTATATTACAAAAAATATGGCATAAGTGAAATCTAAGTAATGATTAGTCTATATTAGACATGATATCAATTATACATTGACTTTAAATGCGCTTTTTAGTACTTTTCCTTGGTTTTTGGCTATACAGATTTCTAAAATTTTCTTGTTAGTGATTAAAATATAAAAGCCTCCTACCATACGCTTTGACACCACATCAGGTGATAGACTACTGTTTCGGTGGCTGCTACAAAGGCTGTACAGCGTCAGGACTATGTGCTTTTGGTTCCTGGTTTTGTTCAATTTATTTTAATAGTATTAAATTTTGAGAAAATTCCTACTTTAACATTATAAAATGCTTGTCGGTATGTATAATTTGCGTACATTTGATTTTCTAATTGTACCATCTTGTGAAATGTTTTCGATTTTTTTGCCTTATAGGTATTCTGCTATTTCTGATATATAATACATCCTTTAGTCAGGGCTGCAATATTCCTTTTAACATCCGTTTTGAAAAGAAAACGACTAACTCCATCATGGTGTCTTGGTCTGATATTAATAATATGCCGGAAGGATGGGAGATTGAGTTGGTAAGTCGGGGAGATACACCAAAGGGCATTCCATCACTACCAATGCAAACCACTAAAAGTATTGTCATCAATGGCTTGATTCCCTCTACTTCTTATGATCTGTATATACGTACTGTTTGCAGCATTGGGCGTAGTAAATGGAATGTTGCGATTCCTTTTACTACAGTTGTTGAAGTGCCAACAGCCTGTCAGATAAATATCCCACTTAAAGATAATGGCACTGAAATACTTGATCTATCTATTCCTGCATTAAAGCAAATCAAAAATCCGGTTTTAGGAGTAAATGTTTTTCTTAAATCGGTGGATTTAATGATCGAACATGCATGGCCGGCAGATTTAAAGATAATCCTTGAAAGTCCTCAAGGTCAACAATTAGTTTTATCCAACAACAATGGTACCGTAACTCGTAATTTTGGTCGTATTCAGGATACTACATGTAGCCAGTTTACAACTTTTTCAATGGATGGTTGCCGGAGTTTGAGGGATAGTAAACCTCCTTTTATAGGGTTCTTTCATCCGGATGGTGATATTTTTAGCTGGAAGCCTGATACACTGAGTAAAGGCGCATGGAAGTTAATCACAATTGACAGGGCAGTGAAGGATGCAGGTATTCTTAGATATCTCAATATTAGTTTTAGTGAAGAGAGCTGCATAATTCCTGAAAATTTTGTTGTACAAAAAGTCGATTTAAATACAATAACGCTCGGATGGGATTATAAGTCACCATGTAATACCGTCAATATTCTTGTTTATGAAAACGATATTGCTATTGACACCTTTTATATTCCGTGTAAAGATAAGCAATTTACAATTTCTAATTTAAAACCAAATACAGCGTATGGATTTTCAATATCATCTTTATGTTCACATTCGCAGTCTTCATCCGATGGTTGTCTGATATATGCATCTACCTCATGTGAGCCAGTGTCTGTCGCAGAAAATTTTGATAATTATCCATCCTGTGAGGAGAGTTGTTTAGCATCGTGTAGTAATACAGGCAAATTATGGTTTAATAGTCCTGAGACTCATGGGCAAAACTGGATTGTGAAACAAGGCGCTACTCAAACGGATTTTACGGGCCCTGACGGCGATGTCAAGGGAAATGGTAAATATCTCTATATAGAAAATAATCCTCAACTGTGTGGCTTCGAAAATATAGCAGTGTTACAGTCAACTTGTATGCAGATAGAAAGTAACTCATCAGGTTGTGATATGTCATTTTATTACCATATGTATGGTGCTGATATAAAATCGCTTAAACTTGAGATTTCTATTGATGGTGGCAACACCTGGCAAAATTTATTTTTTGAACAAGGTAATCACGGTAATAAGTGGATAAAGCATACGATATCATTACATGAGTATGATGGACGGTTAGGTATATTTAGGATTATAGGGGTCTCAGGCGATGGACCATTGGCTGATATTGCTATTGACCAAATTGAATTTTATAAGTCTGTCCCTGCAAAAGAACAAATGACCTATTATAAAGATTACGATGGCGATGGTTATGGATCTGATATTGAATTTATTAAAATATGCGCCTCTGAAGCACCCACTGGATATGTTCGTTTGGGTGGTGATTGTGACGATACGAATCCTGAAATTAACCCTGGTGCAGTGGAAATTCAATGCAACGGTATTGACGAAAATTGTAATGGAAATAATGATGATCAACCCCAATCCAATCCCATTATCGTTAAAGCTGATATCATAGCTTCTTCCTGCAACGGATCTAATGATGGACAAATAAAACTTGATATTTTGGGTGGTAGCCCTCCTTATACTATTCAATGGAATAATGGAATGTCTGGTGAAATAATCTCCAATTTAAGCTCTGGTATTTATTATGCCACAATCACAGATTTAGGTGGTTGTATTTTTAATACAGCATTCTATACTATTCAATCAAGTAATACTTTAAACATCATAGTTTCTAAAATAGAAGCACCTTCTTGTCTTGGTAAAAGCGATGGAACAATAGAAATTTCCCATTCGGCAGATTATCCACCATACCAGTATATGTGGTCATCTGGTGATACCTCTAAAAGTCTATTAAACGCTAGGGAAGGATTGTATTCGGTTACTGTAGTGGATGCTAATGGTTGTTTTTCAATAATGCAAGATATAAAATTGGTTTCAAAACCATCTGTCATAGCCGGAATTCAATCAAAAAAAACTCCTTCATGTCATGGACGGAAAGATGGCAAATTAGAGCTTTTTGCTGACAATGGTTCTGCCCCTTATATATATAGCTGGTCAACTGGTGAGACCAATAACTTTATCGACCACCTTGCTGATGGTAATTATACTTGTACAGTTACTGATATTAATGGCTGTGAGTTTATTTTATATTCAGAAATTCGAGAGCCAGATGCTTTAAATATTCAGGTTACGAGTACCGAATCTGTTCGCTGTTATGGTGAGAAAAATGGCTCTATTCAAACCAATATATCAGGTGGAACTCCGGGATATACTTATTTGTGGAATGATTTTAATTATACTACAGATGATATATTTGATATCAAAGCAGGTATATATACCTTGACAGTTACAGATGCCAATGCTTGTACGATGGTATCTGTACCTATTCATATTAATCAGCCTAGTCAGTTGGTGGCAGCGGTTGATTCCATCATGCCAGCTACTTGTATATCTGGAAATGATGGTAACATACATTTAAATACTTCTGGCGGTAATGGTAAGTATTTTTTTGTTTGGAATGAGCAAGGTAGTATGAGTAACACACTTGTAGATATTCCTCGCGGACATTATAATGTCACAGTTTATGATCAATTGGGTTGTAAGACTGGCATTCCAGATATTGAAGTTCCTTATGTTAATACTCCTATTCAAATTACATTAAATCAACTGAAAGACAATCATTGTTATAAGGAGTCTAATGCCGTAATAGGATCTGTTATTACTAATGGTACACCAGAGTATGACTATAACTGGAGTCATGGTCTTCAATATTTCAAATCTTTTTTACAAGATACTATCACGAGTTTGAAGGCAGGAAAATACGTTTTGACTATTACGGATCATAATGGTTGTACAGGCGTATCTAATCCAATAGTTATTAATGAAAAGCCTGAATTTATATATTCAGTTTCCACCATTAAGAATAATGTGTGTTGGTACGATTCTACAGGGCTTATTGCCGTTGAGATTCATGGTGGCAAACAACCTTACAATGTGGTCTGGAATGGTGGATTGCTGAATGGGTATGAGATAAAAGACTTGCCTAATGGACGTTATTTTGGATATATTCAAGATAGCCTCGACTGCCGAATTATCATCGATACCTTACGTGTTTACTCGGTTTCAAATATGCAGATTGAAGCAGATATCACGCCACAATCAGTAGGCACGCCCAATGGTGTTATTTGTATTAATGTCATGAATGGAGTACCGCCATATCATTACAAATGGTCTTCTGGTAACAGTGGTAAACAATGCATAAACCAATTATTAGCTGGTAGTTATGAAGTGACGGTTACAGATGCCTTAGGTTGTATGATTACGGGTGCTTATGTAGTAGATATGGTGTCATCTGTTGTGGACCAAAGTAAAATGGATATTGTTGTTTTTCCAAACCCAATTATAGACCATTTAAATATTGTGTCGCAAGTACCCATAACTGCATTTGAAATGGCTACTATCAGTGGAACTATTGTAGGAAAAGAAACGATTGCGGGTGGTTCCTCAATATTGAAAATGGATTTACAACACTATCCAAGTGGGTTTTATATACTGATACTTTATGAGCATGGCAAAAGACATACTTTTAAATTAGTTAAATTGTAGTATCAATAGTGGTTTTTTTATCTTAGATTCTAATAATTTTTTGCTCAATTTTATGAGACCATGTGACATGGATTGTGTAGTTTTTAAGATTTTAAAAATCCATAACTTTTTCGTACCTTTGCAGCCATTTTAAAATTCACACATGTTATCCACCCAAAATGTTTCTTTGCAGTACGGTAAGCGTGTACTGTTTGATGAAGTTTCCCTCAAATTTTCAGAAGGTAATTGCTATGGTATTATCGGTGCTAATGGCGCAGGAAAATCGACTTTTTTGAAAATACTTTCTGGTCTGATTGAGCCTAATAAAGGTAGTGTCCATTTAGAATCTGGTAAGCGAATGGCTGTTCTAAAGCAGGATCACTTTGAGTTTGATGAGATTACTGTCCTTAATACCGTATTGATGGGACACCAAAAACTATGGGAGATCATGCAGGCAAAGGATGCCATCTATATGAAAGAGGACTTTACAGAGGAAGATGGTATCAAAGCGTCCGAACTCGAAGCTGAATTTGCCGAAATGGACGGATGGAATGCCGAGTCCTCAGCAGCTAACTTGTTAAGTGGAATAGGAATTCCAGAGAGTGATCATTACAAATTGATGAAAGAACTTGACGGTAATCAAAAGGTTAGGGTATTGTTAGCACAGGCTTTATTTGGAAATCCTGACGTGTTGATACTGGACGAGCCCACTAACGACCTCGATTTACACACTATTAGTTGGTTAGAAGATTTTTTACTTGATTTTAAAAACACGGTACTAATCGTATCTCACGACAGACACTTTTTGGATACGGTTTGTACGCATATCGTGGATATCGACTATAGCAAAATCAATATTTATACAGGTAACTATACTTTTTGGTATGAATCCAGTCAGTTAGCTTTACGGCAAAAATTAAATGCCAATAAGAAGGCCGAAGATAAAATCAAAGAATTACAGGCTTTTATTCAGCGATTTAGTGCTAATGCATCCAAGTCCAAACAAGCCACGGCAAGGAAAAAAATGCTTGATAAGATTAACGTAGAGGATATCAAGCCATCTTCTCGTAAATATCCAGGTATCATCTTTAAGCCAGAGAGAGAGGCAGGAAAAGAAATACTTAATGTTACCGGCCTTAATTACAGTGTGAATGGCGAGGTTTTAATTAACGATCTATCTTTCTCTGTCAATAGAGATGATAAGATTACTTTTATCTCTAAAAACAGCCTTGCTACGACGGCTTTGTATCAGATTTTAGCCGGAGAATTACAGGCTGATAGTGGCACTATAGAGTGGGGACAGACTATTACATCTTCTTATTTACCTAATCATAATGAATCCTTTTTTGCCAATGAGCCTATGAATCTGATAGACTGGCTAAGGCAGTATTCTACTGAGAAAGATGAATCTTATATCCGTGGTTTTTTGGGAAAGATGCTATTTTCAGGAGAGGAGACTTTCAAAATGTCTAATGTGCTGTCAGGAGGTGAGAAGGTGAGATGTATGCTGTCGCGGATGATGCTCAAGGATGCCAATGTCTTGATGTTAGACGAACCGACTAACCACCTTGATCTTGAAACCATAACGACGCTCAATAATGCTTTAGTCAATTATCCAGGCAATATTTTGTTTACATCGCGTGACCATACTTTTACGCAAACGGTAGCCAACAGAATTATAGAGATAGGACCCAATGGGTTTTTGGATAAGCTAAAGCCATTTGATGAGTATATAAATGATAAAGAAATTGAATCACAAAGAACAGCAATTTATTAAAAAAGTATAATCACACTTGTCGTGATTTAGACAACTAAATATTTTTCCTATTGTTGTAACAGAATGCAGTTTCATATTTAGGATTTTTTATTAAATAATTAATTTTTTGATCTTAATTGACCAATGAAGGTAGCAGTTTTTCCAGGTACGTTTGATCCCGTGACAGTTGGTCATATTGATTTAGTCCAGCGTGCATTACCTATGTTTGACAAAGTGATTGTTGCTGCTGGTGTTAACAGTCAAAAGAAAACGCTTTATTCTTTGGATCAAAGACTGGAGTGGTTACGGCGCGTTTTTGATGGTATGATAGGGGTTGAAATTGATTATTTTGAAGGTTTAACTGTTAAGTATTGTATCGATAGAGGCGCAAAATACCTATTGAGAGGTCTGAGGAATGGTTCTGATTTTGATTATGAAAAGACCATTTCACAATTAAATTATATCATTGGCCAAGAGATAGATACTGTTTTTTTGATTAGCCAACCTCAGTATTCGTTTATCAGTTCGACAGTAGTTAGAGATATTATCAGGGGTAAGGGCGATGTTAGTAACTTCGTGCCTTCTATAATTTTAGATGAATTATTAGATTTTTAGGTTTAAATATATTGATATTATGGCAAATGCATTTTTTAAAGTCCCGATAGCTAAAAATGAACCAATTTTAGGATATAAGCCTGGTTCGGCTGAACGTAAGGAGCTCAAAGAAGCTTTAAAACAGTTAAAAAATACACACCTGGATATTCCAATGCATATCGGTGGTAAAAAGATATTTACGGATGATAAGCGGACGATTCATCCACCGCATGAGTTGACTCATACTTTAGGAACCTATTCGAGAGGTAATAAATCCCACGTAGAAATGGCAGTTAAGGCAGCGCTTGATGCTAAAGAGCAATGGGAAAATATGCCATGGCAGGATAGAGCAGCCATATTTCTGAAAGCTGCAGATTTATTATCTGGCCCGTACCGTGCAAAGATGAATGCGGCAACAATGTTGGGGCAGTCAAAAAATGTTTTCCAAGCTGAGATTGATGCAGTGTGCGAGCTTGCAGACTTCTACAGATTTAATGTGCAATACATGACAGAGATGTATGCCCAACAACCAGAAAGTCCGGCTGGCACATGGAATAGGTTAGAGTACCGTCCATTAGAAGGCTTTGTGTTTGCATTGACACCCTTTAACTTTACATCTATCGCAGGTAATTTGCCTGGAGCTCCGGCATTATTAGGAAATACAGTGGTCTGGAAGCCAGCAGAAACACAGATTTACTCCGCTTCCGTAATCATGGAAGTTTATGAAGAGGCAGGTTTGCCACCTGGCGTTATCAACTTAGTTTTTGTAGATGGTCAGTCAGCTGGTGACGTTATATTTAATCATCCTGATTTTGCAGGTATTCACTTTACAGGTAGTACTGGTGTATTTCAGAAAATATGGAAAACAATAGGTGAAAACATCGCAAAATATAAGACCTACCCAAGATTAGTAGGTGAGACCGGAGGTAAAGATTTTGTGATGGTTCACAACTCTTCATGCCCTAAGGAAGTAGCGGTTGCTTTAGCACGAGGCGCCTTTGAATTTCAGGGACAAAAATGCTCAGCTGCATCCAGAGCATATATACCTGCTTCTCTATGGCCTGATGTAAAGAATTACCTTAAACAGGATTTGGCTGATTTTAAAATGGGAAGCCCGGAAAATTTCTCCAATTTTATCAATGCTGTGATTGATGCTAAAGCTTTTGATAAGATAACCTCTTACATTGCAGCAGCCAAGGAAGATAAAAATGTAGAGATTATCGCGGGTGGTAATTACGACAAATCTAAAGGTTATTTTATCGAACCTACTGTGATTAAGGTTAATGATCCTAATTATGCTACTATGTGTGAAGAACTCTTCGGTCCGGTACTTACAGTGTACGTCTATGAAGATGAAGAGTATGAGGCAACGTTGGATTTAGTTGACAAAACGGGGCCTTACGCTTTGACAGGCGCTATCTTTGCTAAAGACCGATATGCTCAAAAAATCGGAGTGGATAAGTTAAGAAATGCAGCAGGTAACTTCTATATCAATGATAAGCCTACTGGTGCTGTGGTAGGTCAACAACCATTTGGAGGAGCTAGAGCATCCGGAACGAATGATAAGGCGGGATCTATTCTTAACTTGTTCAGATGGGTTTCTGCAAGGACGATTAAAGAGAACTTTGTTCCGCCTAAAGATTACAGATATCCTTTCTTAAGCGAAGATTAAATATTGTAATGCTATAAAAAAATAAGCCGAAAAATATCTGTAAAAGATGCTTTTCGGCTTTTTTTATATCGATTTGAATTGTAAGATTGTTGTTTAATTAACTTTATTGCTCGATAGGTTGCATTTCTTTAAATCCTTCTTCAGGTGATTTTCCGAGATTTTTAATTAAGAATTTGACATCTTTAGCTAGACTATCATTTGGATAAACCTTTAAAAAGGTCTCATACGTTTTTCTTGCATCATCATATTTTTTTAAAGAACTGTCTATTTCATAACCTTTTAAAAACAGAGCTAAAGATGCCTTTGAGTATTTTGGATAGTAATTATATACCCAGTCATACTGTCCGACTGATGTATTAGGATCACCAATAGCCCTGGCAATATCAGCAGAAATCATCAAGTAGTTGGGTACGGCTGGGTCACCGGCAAATCCCAATGCAAAGGCACTCACTTGGTCAATATATTTTTGTGCATTTAAAGTGTCAATACTTCCATTGTCATTGTCTTTAAATACACTTTTAAGTAAATTTTTAAAGTGGATCTTGTGATCACCCAGCTTTAGAAAAATTTTGTGATTGATATCTTTTATACTTGGATTATTAGGGAATCTTTCTTTAAATCCTAAAAATATAATACTTTGTAAATCGGTCTTTTCTTGATCTTCATATATATTACCTAAGGTCAGAAGTTCATCAGATGTACCTTCGGGATTAGTTTTGATTAATTCCTGTATAAATACAATCCTAAATCCCTCAAATCCAGGTGTTTTGGTAAGCTCTATTGCCTTTTTGAGATATTGGATTTTATCATCTTTGGATTTGCTGTTAGATATTTCATGGCCGTATGCATATATGAGTTTAGTAGCTAAAGAATCTGATTTAGCATGCTCATATGCGTTTTCAAGTTCTTTAAGGTTTAGTGCATCTTTTGCCCCGGAAATATTAGATTTGTTATTTTTACAACTACTAATTATTAAAAAAGTGGATAAAAGTATTATAAAAATGCGCATTTGAGATTATTTTGATTGGAATACTAACAAGATTAGTGATTTTAGGTTTACCGATTTAAAAGAAATGTACTATTAAATGCTTATTACATATAAGTGATATTGTATATTTTATATTCCCTTAATTTTAGTTATTTACAAATGGATGAAATGTACTATTAATCGAATGTGAAAACAATATCGAATTTTATTAACAAATTGTAAAAATTTTATTATACATTTGGGCGTTAAATTTTTAAATAATAGTTTAAATATCTTCAATATAATGAGAGGGTATTATTTAATTTTGTTATTGAGTATTATGTTGCTGAATTACTTGAATGGGCAGTCGGATTTTCCTTATCAAAAACCGGATGGGGATATTTTGATGTTAGCTGATGCAAAACCTGCTCCGGCTATAAGGTTAAATAATGACGCATCAAGGGCTGTTTTGCTTTATAGAAATACTTATAAAAGTATAGAAGAACTCAGTGAGCCAGAGATGAAGCTGGCAGGAATCCGTGTCAACCCTAAAACGGGTGGTCAAAGTAGAGGTACATACTATAATGATATGCATATTTTAGACGTATCTTCCGGTAAATCCCAGCCTGTATCTGGTTTGCCAGAAAGACCTAAACTCAACCATTTTTTGTGGTCTTATGGACAAGACAAAATGGCCTTTACACATACTACAGATAGTGGTGTAGAGTTATGGTTGTTAGATATAGCTAGCCATTATTGTAAAAAACTGAGTGAAGGTATCATTAGTGAAGTGATAGGAAGTGTCTATGTATGGAGTAGGGATGACCAGTTTATCTTGGCTACTACGGTACTTAAAGACAGAAAGCCCTTGATAGATAAATTATTAAATGTTCCCTCAGGTCCTATTATTGCGGAAAATGATGGTGAGAAGGCTGAAAACCGCACTTATCAAGATTTGCTTAAAAGCCCTGTCGATGAAGCAAATTTTGAAACGTTAGTTACTTCTGAGATATCAAAGTTTGACCTGAATGGCAATCAAACAGCTTTTAAACCGGCTGCTATGTATTATGGAATGAATTTTTCACCTGATGGCAATTATCTTTTGACCTATGAGTTGAAAAGACCATTTTCTTACCTAGTGACTTTGGACAGATTTCCTACAGACGTCAATATATCTGATAAGAATGGATTATTATTGACTAATTTTCATAAATTTCCTTTGAACGAGGTATTGCCAAAAGGCTTTATGGCTGTTAGGAAAGGCAAGCGCAGTATCCAGTGGCGCGCTGATAGACCCGCAAGCCTATATTGGGTAGAAGCACAAGATGATGGTGACCCTGAAAAAAAAGTTGACTATAGAGATGCCGTATTTCAGATAGATGCACCATTTACAGGTACACCTCAAATGTTGGTAAAGACAAAGGATAGATATGCCGGAATAACCTGGGGTGATGATCAAACCGCTATATTGTTTGAACGGTGGTGGAATACACGGATGGCAAGGATTTTAGTTTTTAATCCATCATCATATGATGCAAATCCGAGACTATTTAATGAACGGAATGCACAAGATAAATATGCAGATCCCGGTGGATTTTTGACTAAAAGAAACCAGTTTAACTTATATACCTTGGATATGACTGGTGGGAAATTGTATATGTTGGGTGATGGATATTCGCCGGAAGGCAAACATCCATTTGTCGATGAATACAATCTAAAATCTTTTAATAAAAAACGCATTTACCAAAGTAAAGAAAAGGATAGATTAGAGCAATTAGTTAATAATATTGACACTAAGAAAGGGCTGTATCTTACTCGCCTTGAATCCAAAAACGAATACCCGAATTACTATATTCGAAATATAAAAACTAATACACTCCGCCAGATAACCTTTAATGTAAATCCTATTAAAGTGCTCGACGATGTGCATAAGGAAGTTATCAAATATAAACGACCTGATGGTGTTGACCTCTCAGCTACTATGTATTTGCCCGTGGGGTATGATATAGATAAGAGAGAAAAGATGCCTATGATTATGTGGGCATACCCGGCAGAGTTTAAGGATAAAAGTAGTGCCAGCCAGGTGACTGCTAATGAAAACCAGTTTACTTTTCCCTCATATGGTACACCGCTTTATTGGTTGACCAAAGGGTATGTCGTATTGGATGGAGCAACTTTTCCTATAATAGGTGAAGGAGATACAGAGCCAAATGATACCTATATCTCACAACTAGTAGCTAATGCTAAAGCAGCAATTGATGCAGTTGATAATATGGGATATATTGACCGAAAAAGAGTAGCTGTCGGTGGTCATAGTTATGGTGCTTTTATGACAGCTAATCTATTGACACATTCAGATTTATTTGCGGCAGGGATAGCACGTAGTGGGGCTTATAACCGTACTTTGACGCCTTTTGGCTTCCAGTCTGAAGAAAGGAATTACTGGAATGCACCTGAAGTATATAATGATATGTCTCCTTTCCAGCATGCTGATAAGATGAAAACACCTTTATTGTTGATACATGGTGAGGATGATAATAATTCCGGAACATTCCCCATGCAGAGTGAGCGATATTTTAATGCATTAAAAGGTTTAGGTGCTAAGGCAAGATTAGTTATTCTGCCTAAAGAAAGCCATGGCTACTCTGCGAGAGAGTCTATACTGCACATGTTGTGGGAGCAAGATCAATGGTTAGAGAAGTACGTTAAAAATAGGGAATAATATTTTATTGTTTTGATTGAAATTATGAGGTAAATGATATAAATTTTTAAAAAAATGGTTTTACCTTTATGCCTTAAAAGACGATTTAAAAAGTAGAAAATATAAATCGGATAAATTAGTGTTAGTTTTTTATATTGAATACTAAAAATATATAAATGATTAAGTTTATACAAAGTATATTGATTTTGTGGATAGTGTGTTTTGGACTTAATCAGATACATGCCCAGGTTACGATAGCTAATGCATTGCCTGGATGTCTGCCCGTAGCATCTCAAGTTGGACATACTTGCCCAACTAATGGTACAAAATGGTTTTATGGTATTAATGGTAGTGGAAAATTTGAAGTTAATAATATAGATGGGATCAATTGTTGTCCTGATCCTCCCGGTGGTGGAGATGGAGAAGCGTATTTCGAATTTGCAACAATAGATATATCTAATTACTCAAATATTCAAATTACCTTTGACTATTCTGCTGCAAATGCAACTTATGAAGATGATTCACACGGTAGCCCAATCTATGGTTGTACAGGTTCTGTGTTTCCTGACAATAGTCATGATCAAATTGTATTTTATTATTCATTAGATGGCGGTGCAACATTTACTCAGAGCCTTTTTGTACATGGTACTACAACTGCCGATTTTACGGGTACATGGATGGCAGGCCCATTAAATGGTAGTACGCTTACTATTCGTGTAAATGCAAGTAACAAAGCTCAAGATGAAAAATTTTATTTTCAAAATCTTGTAATTAAAGGAACACAAATACTAACTGCCGGCCCTGATAAGACAGCCTGCCCCGGGCAGACTGTGCAGTTGGATGGAGCAGGTACAGGAACATGGTCAGGTGGTGCTGGTACTTTTTCAAATATTACTTCACCTACTTCCACTTATACACCACATGCTTCCGAATCCAATTCAAGCGTAACATTGACTTTTACAGGGAGTCCTGTTTATCCAGGATGTGTGACACCTTCTGATCAAATGGTTGTTACTGTAGGGCAAAATGAGAATGCATCGTTTACTTTGAATGACTTTTGCGCTCCAAATTCTGGCAATGCCAATATAACAGGGACTTCAGGGGGAACCTTTGCTTTTGATCCGCCTCCGGGTGATGGTGCTACGATTAATCCTGCGACGGGAATGATAACCAATGCAGTAGGTGGTCATAGCTATACTGTTAAATATACTACGCCTGGTACATGTTTTGACACTAAGACGATTACTGTTAATGCTAAAGAAGGTCCAGTAGGAACGTTAAGCGGTAGTGGGATATTATGCCCTGGTCAATGTGCTACATTTTCTTTTTCTTTTTCAAGTGGCAGTGAGCCTTATACGCTAAATCTATCAGTTTCACCTCCAGGATTTGCATTGCCACCTATATCAGGTGTATCTACAAGTCAGATATTTACGATTTGTTACAGTGGCTCAGGTCCGCTACCATCCTATGATTCAGGTACTTCCACTATTACTATTCCGACTATTTATTCGGGGTCTGGATCTTTAGTGCTCACTGGTATTTCTGATAATTCAGGGTGTCCTGGCAGCGCTTCAGGAAGTTATAGCCTTACACTAACAAGTGCCCCCACTGCTAATAATGCTGGCCCATTAACACAATGTGCAAGTATGAATGGAACAGCAACCTTTAATCTTACGTCCTTGGATAACACTATTAAAGGTGGAAATAGTTCATATACTGTAAACTGGTTTGAAGATGCTGGTGGCACAATTCCGATTTCAAATCCTTCTGCTTATACTTCGTCAGGAGGAGTTGTTTATGCTCAGGTTTCCAATGGTGCTTGTGTGTCGGCATTGGTGCCAATTACCCTGATCGTAGAAACGACAAATATCCCTTTTGTAGATATGGTATGTGAATTATCAGGACAAAATAGTTGTGTCGTTTGTCTAAAAGGTAACACTATGGATCTAGGATTTATTTTTGGTGATAATAAAAACTATGTAGTTACTGTTGTTGATAACTCGACTTCGCTTCAATATTCCGGTACGGTAAATAATTTTATAGCTCTTTCGGTGCCGGTATCGATGACTACGACTTTTCAATTAGTGGATGTACAACCTATAAATGGGTGTCCTAATATTGCTACCTATAACAATGTAGTTACTATTACTGTGGTTCCTGCACCTGACATTGATCCAGTAAATATTCCTCCTGCATGTCAAAGCCTAATTCTGCCTCCGATTACAGGATCGAATCTTTCTGGAAATGGTAAATATTATACCGGCCCGGGTGGTACTGGAATAGCATATGATCCCGGTATTACAATTACAACTTCACAAACATTATATATTTTTGACGATAATGGTGGCTGTACAGATGAAGAGATAGTAGTTATTACAATAATTCCTTTAGTCACCTTTGATGATATTCCCGATTTAGAAGGGTGCGGCAGCGTTGTTTTACCTGCGATTACAGGTGTTGGTGTGTCCTCTGATGCTTATTACAGTACCAACCCGGATGGTACAGGAACTACATATACTCAGGGAAGTACAGTGACTTCATCTGTCATTTTGTATATTTTTGATCCTAAAGCCGATCCGACCTGTCTAGGTTCACCAGTGACTTTCAGTGTTGTCATTCATAGTATTCCTCCGATCCCAGACATATCACCTATTGATTGTTCTGGTGGTAATAATTCAGGAAATTTCCAAATACAAAGCCCATTAGGACCTGAATATGAATATAAGCTCGATAATAATCCATATCAGTCATCCGGAAATTATTCGGGTGTTTCAAATGGTGCTCATACTATAACTGTTAAACATATAGTTACTGGATGTATAAATACAGCTCAAGTAAATGTAAATTGCAATTGTGCCAATCCTGCTACTATTACTTTACCATTCCGTAATGGCGAAATTTGTGTTAATGATACGTTTAATTTAAGGGGTATCACCTTTGGTGGTGGTGCTAATATGGTCGTCGTCACATCTAATGGTACTGGTACATTTAGTCCTACATCAAGTAATTCAACGCCATTTAATTTTCAGTATATTCCATCACCGGCAGATGCGGGTAAAGTAATTTCAATTTTGTTTACGTCCAATGATCCTGACGGTAGTGGAACTTGTACCCCTATTGCTGTAAGTTTTAGTTTGACTGTTCATGCGTTACCATCGGGAATGATTCAAGGTCAGTCAGTTGTTTGTGAAAAGGGTTCCGTTCAATTGACAGCAGTGGGTGGAAGTAAATACCTCTGGTCAAATAATGGTGGAATGTCTTCAACAGCTACTTTTACCAATATCATTGGATCACAGACCTATTTCGTAACTATTACCGATGACTTTGGATGTAAAAATGTGCTCTCTCATGCGATTACGACTAAAACATCTTCTGCTGGAAGGGATAGTTTTGCTGTATTTTGTAATGTTGTCCCTGTAACCATTAATCTTTTTAATTATCTGACACCAGAAACGGTGAAAGATGGTGTCTGGAAAACGGGTAAAGATACCATTAAGTCTCCTACAACTTTTTTAATTACAGGCTTACCTTTGGGGGATACGACGATTAATTATATCATCTTTGACAAGGTTTGTGGTGTGGATACAGCAAAGTTGCATGTAACGATTAATGAAGGAAATAATGCAGGTAAGGATTTTACAAATCAGTATTGTCAGGATGCTGGAACTATACTAGATTTGTTTAGCCTCCTTGGAAAGCATGATAATGGAGGTAGATGGACATTAAAGTCGGGAACGCTGGATATTAGTGATCCAAAATCTATTCAGATTTCAAAAGCTAATCCGGGAAAATATGAATTATTTTATATAATTGATAATAATAACTGTTTGCCTGATACCGCATTGGTTACATTATTTGTTATTACCAAACCTAATGCTGGAGATGACATTAACACATCAGCATGTATCGGTGGACAAATAGATTTATCTAATCTTTTGACCGGTGTGGATAAGACAGGTATGTTTACAAACCCCAACAAGTATTCTGGACTAAATGGGAATGTATGGAATACAAGTGGACTTAAGGAGGGAAATTACAGTTTTGAATACGTAGTAGATGGTGTGTTCCCATGTTCAAATGATGTAGCTAAAATTAATATTCAACTTAAATCAGCTTTGAATGCAGGTAAAAATGTACAAGATAAATTCTGTGATGCCAAGAAGATAAAGTTGTTTGATTTTATAGATCCAACGGCTGATAAAGGTGGCGTTTTTATATATCAGGGACAGCTAGTAAGTAATGGTGTGTTTGCTACTTCAGACAATATCGATAGCTATGTCTTTATATATGAGGTAGGGGATGGTGTAACTTGTCCAAAAGCAACATCAACATTAACTTTGACTAAGATAAAGAAGCCTGTTATTTCCAAAATCACCATGCCGGATATTTGTATTGGCAGTTGTGCTGAAATGAATATAGAAATACAGCATGCCACTAATGTGCTACAGTTTTACATCCATGCTACTGATTTGATTACAAATAAGCAATATTCTGGGAATCTTGCTGTATTTAAGGATAATGTTTCGGAAGTAGCAGGTACATTTTGCGCAAGGACGACTCCACCTTACAGTATGGGTCAGTTTCCACCTAATACACAGATCGTCATTACATTAGACTCGATTCAGATTAAGGATAATTTCTGTGTTTTTGAGTTAAATCAACCTGTAACATTCAAGACAGTAGCCTTAAATGAAAAGACGATCAAAAGGACGCTTTGCAGTAACGAGACCTTCACCGTCGGTGGTAAAGTATTCTCAACATCGAATCCTAAAGGTGATGTGACTATTCGCTCTGTAAATCAGGGTGCATGTGATACAATAGCTCATGTTGAACTTCAATTTTATCCAGAATTAAAAGGGGTTTACGAAGCCTCATTTTGTGATGTGAATAAGACCGTCACCATAGGTAATGATATATTCTCCTTTGCAAAACCTAATGGTATCGCTGTATTAAAAGGAGCAGCAGCTCATGGTTGTGACAGTTTAGTTAATGTACGACTAAACTATAATAAAATTATTATACCAGGCGATTATACTTATGCCACTTGTGACGAAAATTATAAATTGGTATTGGGTGGTCAGACTTTTGATAAATCCCATCCTAAAGGACAAGCCTTGATACCTGATGTAGCTACGGGTGGTTGTGATAGTTTGGTAAATGTAAATTTGAAATATGAAATTTTAAAATTTGATTACAGTATTAAAAATAAATGTGATACCGATCCCGCAGTTTTACTTATAAATACAGCTACACAAAATGGGCCATACGATGTATTCATTGATGGGGACAAGGTTATTTCCTTGGCAAAACTTCCAATTGAAATTCCCGTTGCATCTGGTAATAAGGAAGTCAAAGTTACTACATCTGCAGGATGTTCTTCTGTCGTAAATGTCGTAGTTAATCCCAATGCTCAAAGTCCGGATGTACAATTGACACAAGTACCATTGCCTAATGAATCAGTACAAATTTCAGTAATCGCCCCACAAAATTCTATTTATAATCTTGAATGGATGCCGTTTAGTACCTTGAGTTGTAAAAGTTGTTTTGATCCGATTGCGACACCAGAGGTGACCACAACTTACTTTCTTAATTATTTATATGGTAATGATTGTCATGGAATGCGTTCGATAACAATAGAGCGTCTCAATGAAGACGTAACGATACCTAATATCTTTAGCCCAAATAATGACGGGATTAATGATAAGTTTTTTGTTTTTGTTTCTGATAAATTGAATGCTACCATTAAAAATATGAGCATTTATGATCGATGGGGTAATTTAATGTTTCAGATTAAGGATGGTAAACCAAATGACCCAGAATTTGGTTGGAATGGAAAATTTGGAACAGGATTAGTAAATCCAGGAGTGTATGTTTATTCAATAGAAGTTTTCTTTGGGACTACGGGAGGCTCAAAAAAATATGCAGGTTCACTCACAGTAGTACATTGATTTTTTTATAAATCAGCGCAGGTATTTAAAAAAATATTAATAGGTATCTATTTTTAATATTGTATTATATTGTAATTCATTAATGACTGATTTATAATATTATGTATGTTATCTTTTGATATTTTTTCATGTACATTTTACTTTTATAAAATATATTTAAAAAAATTATATATGGTATTTTTTCTTTTTTATTAGAAAATAGAATAATTTTATGCCAATGAAATAGGATTTTATTAATTATCTTAATGTATTTACATATGATACGAGCACGATTTGGAAGATTTTTTTTATTGTTTTGTATAAGCTTTTTTATTTTAAAGGTCCAATCCCAGACTTTGATTAATACAGAGCAATTAGTTAACGAAGACTATTTTGGCACAAAGGAAAAAATATCATTATCATCAGAAGGGATTCGTCAGGCTATATCAAATAGCTATAGATCTTCTATTAAATTTAATATACTAATATATGGCAAAGTATTAACGCTGGAAGCAGTAAGCAATGATGTTTACATTTCCAATGATAAAACTGCAAATGATATTATGACTTTTGATGTTCGAGTATCTAATTATCCTAAATTATATGGTGCGCTAACCTATGGAGATGGAAGAATATATGTAACTATTTACAATTTGGGTAAAATGATATCCATCTATCCTGATCTTACTTCAAAGGATGATTACTGGATCGAGTACGGAGTGCAACCGGATAAGAACCGTTTACAACAATTTTGTACAGAACATCCATCGGCTAAAGATATATTAGAGGATGTAAGGCATATTCATGCAGATGCACGTTCTAAAACTACGATGGGCTCTAGCAGATATGAGTATAATGTGGCTTTAGTTTGTACTGGCGAGTATTATGTAGCAAATGGTAACTCAGATAATACAGTCCGTACTTCTATAGTTAATTCGCTTAATGCAATTAGTGCTATTTTTAAAAATGAGTTGTCATTTACTTTAAAGACCAGTAGTGGTATTATTAAAATGTACAATGATCCTGCTACGGATCCATTTGACCCATCGAGAGACAGAATACAGCAAGCCCGAGATGTTATCGGTCAAAACTTTACATCCAATAGGTATAATATAGGTCATGTGTTTCACAATCATCAGGATGGAGATGGATGGGCCAATGGTGGTCTCGCTCTGTTGCAGGCTGTATGTAATGATAATGGCAATCCTCCTCTTAAAGCCGGTGGATGGAGTGGATCTTATGTAAATCAGGGTAATGGTTGGATCAACCTTTCTGCTCATGAATTTGCCCATCAGTTTGGTGCTACCCATACCTTTAATGGATTTGGGGGTGCTTGTACTGATAATATAAGTTCTGAAACAGCTGTAGAAATTGGTAGTGGTACTACAATTATGTCGTATAATGGCTTGTGTGATTCTGATCAAAATGTACCCGGTAGCGGGATTTTAGATAACTATTTTCATATAGTAAGTCTTGATCAGATGTATAATTATGTTTATAAAGGTCAAGGTGGAAAATGCGGTAGCCCAAAACCTTCTGATAACCTAGCACCATCAGTAATTGCAAATCCTTGTAATGCTACTTATAAAATTCCAATCAATACGCCTTTTTATCTCGAAGCAAAGGGAACATTTTCCGATGATGATACACATACATTTTGTTGGGAAGAAACTGACGAAGATGGTAGTGGTACAACGGTAACTCAGGGTAAAGTGGGTACAAGAGCTGCGAGTGACAGCAGGGCACCTATTTTTAGGTCTTATCCTCCGACAAATGTACCATACAGATATTTTCCTGCATTGTCATCATTGCGTATAGGTAAGGTAAATCCATTTGATATTCTACCTTCAGTAGCTCGAACACTCAATTTTAATGTTTCTTTGAGAGATAATAATGCACAAGGCGGAGCTATTGCTAATGACGAGGTAACAATTCAAGTTCTTGGCTCTGGGCCATTTGTTATTACTTCACCTAATGGAGGGGAACAAATTACAGCAGGTACGCCTGTAAATGTGACTTGGAAAACCAATGGTTCGGATGCATTATGTGCTAAAGTGCGCATTAAACTTTCGTTTGATGGAGGTAATACTTTTGGCTTCACCCTTGCAGAAAATATAAATTACAATTCCGGATCACAATCTGTTACAATTCCAGCAACAGTCGTAGCTTCAAAAGACGCGCGGATCATGATCGAATGTATGGATTATGAATGCTTTAAAATATTTACCCTTTCAAAATCAAATTTTGAGGTTACTTCAAATTGTATAGCTCCTTCTACTACGGTATCGCCGGTAACACATCTTACCGTATTGGAAGGTGATCCGGCTTTGAAGTTAAATATGAAAAACAATGTAGGTAAGAAGGTCACCACTATATCAGGGTCTATTACAACGTCAGATGCTCAGGGTAATCTGATATTTTGGGATAAGACACCACCTGTTTGTGCAGGCCCTTCTAATGATAACCGATATGATGTGATCACCTTCTCAGTAGATAAATCTGGAAGTTATACCTTTGATCATGGTGGCCCTTTTGGGACTGTAATGAATTTATATGAGTATGAATTTACAGGTACAAATTGTTCTAATCACGTAGCAAGCTCTGCTACAAGACCTTCGGGGATGGGAACAATTAATGTAAATAGTACGCTCACGGCAAATTTAATAGCAGGAAAATCATATTTTATGACCGTCGGCGGTTTTTCTTTATCATTGCCATCGATGCCCGCCAATTATAAGTTGTCTCTAACTGATAAGCCATCCGGAAGTAACTTGTATGATGGGGTGTATTTGCCTACTGGTTACGCTTATACTTACATAGCTGTTAATAGTGCGGATAATAAAATAGGCGCCGTAAGTCCGGATGCAGATTTTACTACCCTAAAATTTGGTGAATATTGTGTATATGGAGTTATATACGACGAAACAAACAATACTAAGGCGTGGATCGGAAAATCAATCAGCCAAGTCACCATAGATGGATCTTGCTTGCAGATAAGTACAAATTGCAGACCGATTACCATAAATGCCGGTTGTAGAATTTTAACTGCCACCATCGGTGCCCAGACGCCATGTGTCATAGCTACCAATGTTTACACTCAGGAAATAACGTTTGAATACGATAGAGCACCATCTACAGGGAAGATAGTAGTCAACGGTCAGCAATTTGATGTAACGACAAGCCCACAAAAGATTACGCTGACTGGATTAGATTCGGATGGATTGCCTGTTGATGTTCAGGCATATTTTACAGAAGTACCAGAATGTAGATTTTTAGGGACTGCTTTATTTACTGCACCTAAGAATTGTTGTCCGCTTGCCGTTAATTTGGGCGTCGAAGTAGAAAAGTGTGTGGGCGAATCCGTAACCTTGGACGCAGGGGATGGAGGTGCTACTTATGTTTGGAAAAGAGATGGTATAGAAATTACTGGAAGTACAGGTAGAACGATTACAGTGATGACTTCGGGCAGTTATGAAGTGGAAGTAACACACTCTTCAGGATGTAAACAGTCGGATAAGGTCAATGTCCTATTTAGGGAACTACCTCAGGTTGTTATTCCTGCTTCATTGTATTTTTGCGAAGGGGAAACTTATGAAATTAAGCCGACCATTTCAGGATCTAATAAAATTGAATGGTTTAAAGATGGAATCTTATTGCCGGTAGAAAAAAATAATAAGCTGTTAGTAACAGAAGGAGGTGTGTATAAAATTAAAGTATATAACCAGTATAATTGTACCAATGAAGCTACTACTACCATCGAAAGGGTAAAAGCACCAGTAGTCGATTTAGGTCCCGATTTGTCTAAGTGCGATGGTGAAATTGTACTTTTGAAAGCTGGTAATAATGGAGCTATATTTGAGTGGTATTATAATAATAATTTAATTACAGGGGCTTCCGTCTCTACGTATGAAGCCACAAAATCGGGTACTTATAGAGTTAAGGTGACTAATGATAAGCAATGTTCATCGACGGATCAGATTAGTATTAATTTTTTTGCTTCGCCTGAGGTTTCTGATTTTCAAAATTCGGTTATCAATGCTTGCAAGGGCGAGACCGTTGATTTAAAAACGGTAATAAAAGGTCACTCCATGATAAAATGGTTTAAAGACGATGTTCCAATGTCAATCAATGATGGAAAGATGGAAATTAAAGTGACCGAAAGTGGTGTATATAAAGTAGTAGCAAGTAATCTGGCTATGTGTACAACTACTAAATCGGTCGAAGTTAATTTCAGGGACTTACCTGTAGTTAATTTGGGCGGGCCAACTTTGATATCCTGTATAGGTAATCCAGTGTCTTTAGATGGAGGAAAGGACGGTAAAACTTATACATGGTCAAAGAATGGAACAACTTTGCCAGATAAAACAAGAGTAATTTCCGTAACAATGGACGGACAGTATAAGGTTACTGTAACAAATGAGTTTGGATGCTCGGCCCAAAGTCAGATAGATATAAGCTTTATTCCTGGACCTACAGTGACAATCAGCGGCAATGCCTCTATCTGTGAAGGTCAAACACATACTATTACTATTTCTACCAATGCTTCAAATCCGGAGATTAAATGGTTTGATGATAAAGGTCAGATATCAGGTGCAACAGGGACAAGCCTTAATGTTACTAAAAGTGGTACTTATAGAGTTTCTGTTAAGGGTGGCACGCCATCTTGTGAAGTATTTAAGGAAGTACAGATTACAGTTAATCCCAAACCGGTTGTTGATCTGGGACAAGATATTAATTTGTGTGAAGGTAGTACATTGCCAAAGTTGGATGCAGGAGCTGGTCAGGCATCCTATAACTGGACATTAAATGGTAAACAATTGGCAGCAACACAAACCATAACCGTCACTGAGGCAGGAACTTATAGCGTAGAAGTGAAAAATAGTTTTGGCTGTATCAATAGCGATGAGGTAAAAGTTACTTTCTTACCTAAACCGACCATTGATAACGTAAACGATACTTACACCTTGTGTTCAGGAAAGACTTTAAATATCGATGTCATTTCCAATGGAACTATATTTGAATGGAAAAAAGATAATGTAGTCATTCCAGGACAAACAACAAAAAATCTTGTGATTACCCAAGGTGGAAATTATGTTGTAACCGCAAGTAATGCCGCAAATTGCCTTACAAGCAGGTCATTTATTGTTAATAGTTTTGCTTCACCTACTGTTAATTTAGGTACTGATTTTACCTTATGTCCTGATGAAAGCAAAACTATATCGGCTGGCAGTTTTGTAAAATACGAATGGAATCAGGCAGGCATTGGAAATGTGTCTGATGTGTTAGTTAAAAATGAAATCGTTGATAACAAAATTACTTCTAAGGTTTATGTAGTTACTGTGACTGATATAAATGGTTGTACGGCGCAGGATGATGTAAAAGTTACAAGTATTCCAAAAGTTACAGCAAGTATTACTTCTAATCAACCGGGTGTATGTAATGGAGAGCCAGTCATACTTACTGCCAGCGGTGGTACGTCTTATACTTGGACAGATCCATTGGATGGGTCGCTCTCATCACTCAAAGGAAGTCAAGTTACTGCTAATCCTAAAAAGACAACAACATATAAGGTGTTAGTATCTGGTGATGCAGCATGCCCCAATAATACTGCATCAGCTTCAATCCAAATTAAAATTTATGAGCCAGTCAATGTCTCTGCTGGAAAGGATACATGTGTGGTTTTGGGTAAGACGATCAAGCTTCATGCTACAGGCGGTATTTCTTATCAATGGGATCATCCAGAGTTTATAGTAGGAAAGAGCAATATCGCCGACCCTGAAATCAAGCCTACAACGGAGACAGTTTTTACGGTTACAGTCGTGGATGTAAATGGATGTAATTATACAGCTCAGGTACATGTATGTATTAAAGAAGTCAATACAAACGAAGCATTTAAATTAGTAAATATTATAACTCCTAATGGTGACGGTAAAAATGATGAATTGTATTTTGGGGATTTAAAGGATTATCCTGACAATAGTCTGAAGATATTTAACCGATGGGGCAATACGGTATTTGAGGCAGAAGGGTATCAGCACCGCGGTAAATTGTTTGATGGTACAAGACATGGAGAGCGACTACCTTCGGACACATATTATTATATTTTGAAATTGGGAGATCAAACTTACAAGAGTGCCCTTACCATTTTGTGGGATTAATATTGGATATATAAAAATCAAAAGAAGATGAAACAGTTTTTTATTATAATAATAGTAGGATTGACTTTATATTTTGCCGGTAGTAGTAAGCTTTTTGGACAACAATTACCCAATTCTTCTCATCTCAGGGAAACCAGGTCGTTTTGGAATCCAGCGCTTACAGCACCTGGAAATGATATGATTGCTGATGGCTTTTTCAGGATGCAGTGGATTGGATTTCAGGGAGCGCCACTTTCAGGATTTGCTTCATTGCAGCATCCTTTTATTAAGCAAAATATGAGCCTTGGCGGTTATCTTAATGTAGATAAGACAGGTCCGGTAAGCAAGCTTGGCCTCCAGTTAAATTATGCTTATAAACTCAAGGAGGTGTTTACAAAATATGGCCAGTTGTCACTCGGTGTATCTGCTAATTTTCAGCAATATGCTTATAATGGTGGTAATGCTATATACAATGATCTTGATGATGCAGTTATCAATAATTCACGAGTATCTTCATTTTTTCCATCTGCAGGTATGGGATTCTTTTATACATCTAATACACGCGAATATGCAGGAAATGCATTTTTTATAGGTGCAGGTGTTAATCAATTGTTTACTACACAGATTTTGGTAAATAATTTTGACCAGGTAAGACTAAAACATATTCATTTTAATGTAGGAGGTCGCTTTGGATATTATGATAGTTATCTCGAGCCAATGATAATAGCTAACATGGTAAAGCCAGGCCTCATTGATGTTTTATATAGCGTGAGATATGAAATGCAAAATGCGTTTTGGGCAGGTTTAGGGTTTTCAAATGAAGGCATGGCATCCATGCAAGGAGGAGTAATAATAGATCAATTTGGTAATAGATATGCTAAATTGAGATTAGGCATGATAGCTAATTATGGTGTGACATCAACCTTGTCTAAAGCAGGCCCCGGAATGGAATTTTATATAGGATATAACTTTGACGTAAAATAAGGCGATGAAATAATTTATGGTTTTAACCGTTTATAGATTTGTCTTAATTGAGTATTTTATTATTATGTTGTAATAATTAGCTTCATTAAATGTGGTTAAATAAATATAATCGTAATAAATATATCTCTATTATACTTATAATTATATAAATTTGCAGATTTTTAGTATAATATTAAGAATTTTCTGAATTAAAAATACGTATTAAACGTAATAGAATTGAAATTTTAAAATTAACAAATTATCATAACCATGTCTAACACAATTGCAATAGATGAAGGTAGTAAAAATAAAAGCCGTATTATCACGATAATAGTACACGCTTTAATTTTGATTTTTGCATTTTTTTATTCATTGCCGGCACCGATGGATAGTGCTGTTAAAGAGGATCCTTCTTATGAAATCAACCTAGATATGCCTGCTTTTAAAAAGATAGCACCTGTTACAAAGCCTAAGGTAAAACAACCGCCGCTAACAGAGTTTAATCAGGAAAGCTCAAACAGTCGTATGGCAAACGATGACGAAGGTGTAATGAGATCCAAATCAGAAAGTGCACCTAATCAGGCACCTATGTCAAGAAATCCAGCAAGTACTGAAACAACTAATCCCAAAGTAATAGATGTAACAAAGCCTCAGGTAGTTACTCCGACAAAAGTTGATATCAAAGTTCCTGGCCCAAAAGTAACACCGGCAAACGATGATATTATAAGCTCAAAGGATGATTCACCGGTAAGTGCACCAGAAACCTCAAAATCTTCCGGAACTACGAAACCTACATCAGGGCCGACTAATTCAGGTACAGTAGCATCCGGCTCTGGATTGCCTGGTAATAATCCTACAAAAGGATCGACAACCGGAACTTCTCCTAACCCTCCTTCTTCGATTGATGGTCCTGGTGGTACAGGTAAAGGTAAGACTGGCACAGGCGCAGGAATGAGTACAGGCACAGACGGTGACGGAGGATATGGAAACTCTAGTGACGGTACCGGTATGTATGATGGTACAGGGGATGGTGTTTTTGGTAGGAAGATTGTTTATAGAGATTTAAGTGCTGCTAAGGCTGCCATCAACGGTAGTGGTCGCGTGGTGACAAAGGTTTGTATCAATAGAGCAGGGATTGTAACTTATGTTGAATTGCTGACTTCTGAGACAACACTTAGAGATCGAGATGGTTTGAAATTATACCTTAAGGCAGCACGTGGGTATAAGTTCCAGCCCGACCCAACTGCACCTAAGGAACAATGCGGCAAACTCTCATTCTCAGTTGACAATACTATAAATAACAAGCTTCGTGGTGGCAAATAATTCATTAGCACACCAATGAAATATTAAATATTAGGAGAAAATCCATTTTATATATTTATGTAGAATGGATTTTTTATTTTAATGACAACATCTTTTTTAAATCACCTTTATTATGAAAAGCACGTTTTTGATTCTTCCCTTGCTATTATTGAGCATACTTTTTTCGTGTAGTAGAAAAAACAATCAATCCTTATCAAATGCTACGAAACCGGATAACACAGGAATATATCCCAATGAAAGTAAATCATCTGTTGCTAAAGATACCTCGAGCCTGCAGGATAAGGTTGGCCGTAAGATTGTTTACAGAGACTTGACTGCATCAAAAAAAGCAATGATCGACGGAAGTGGGCGTGTTGTGATAAGAACTTGTATTAACAGAGATGGAATCGTCACTTCAGCTGAGATAATTCCTGAAAAGACAACTATAAAAGATCAGGAAGTTTTAGAATTGTACCTAAAATCTGCCCGTGGCTATAGATTCGAACCAAAAGCGGATGCGCCTGAAGTTGAATGTGGAAGCCTGGCATTTTCTATTGACAATAATGTGAAGGCTAAATATATTCGCTGATCTCAACTTTAGTTTTTGCAATAGATTAAGTAAATATTTTTTATTATTAGTTATACAGCATCTAAGAAAGCATGGTACTGATTATTTTTAGACATAGTAAGGACTTAGATTCAACAAATAGATCCACCTTTTATTTTAATGACAACATCTTTTTTAAATTACCTTTATTATGAAAAGTACGTTTTTGATTCTTCCTTTGCTATTATTGAGCATACTCTTTTCGTGTAGTAGAAAAAACAATCAATCATTATCAAATGCTACGAAACCGGATAACACAGAAATGTATCCCAATGAAAGTAAATCATCTGTTGCTGAAGATACCTTGAGCCTGCAGGATAAGGTTGGTCGTAAGGTTTTTTACAGAGACTTAACTGCATTAAAAAAAGCAATTATCAAGGGAAGTGGGCGTGTTGCGACAAGAATTTGTATTAACAGAGATGGAATCGTCACTTCAGCTGAGATAATTCCTGAAAAGACAACTATAAAAGATCAGGAAGTTTTAGAATTGTACCTAAAATCTGCCCGTGGCTATAGATTCGAACCAAAAGCGGATGCGCCTGAAGTTGAATGTGGAAACCTGACATTTTCTATTGATAATGAAGTGAAAGCCAAATATATTCGCTGATCTCAACTTAAGTTTTAGCAATAGATTAAGTAAATATTTTTTATTATTAGTTATACAGAATCTAAGAAAGCATGGTACTGATTATTTTTAGACATAGTTAGGATGATATGATTTTAGGTTGTTAATTTACTATCTCTACAGGATATATTTGGATTTTACAGATATTTTATTTACTTTTGCACAAAATAGATTCAATAATCATGAACGAAAATGTACCTTGTCCGGAATGCAAATCTACTTATACTTATTTTGCAGATCCTCTTATGGCATGTCCTGAGTGTGGTCACGAATGGAATCTTGATGATATGGTTGAATCAGGTCTGATCGTTAAAGATGCCAACGGTAACGCCTTAGCGGATGGGGATACTGTTATCGTTGTCAAGAATTTACCTGTAAAAGGTTCGCCGCAACCTATTAAAGCTGGAACAAAAATTAAAAACATCCGACTCGTTGACAGTGATCATAATATTGATTGCAGGATAGACGGTTTTGGAGCAATGGCAATAAAATCTGAGTTCGTTAAAAAAGGATAGTGAGTTTTTGGTGGTGATACGTCATCAAGTTATTGAATTATTATTTAGCTTTACCTGATCTGAATATCCCAAATAACAAATTTAAAGTTGTAATTTATCAAATGTCTGTAATTGTTTGGGCGTTAAAAGTTGCAATTTTGTGACCATTTAAATATTCACTAACTGTTAATATCTTTTTTCCGGCTGGCTTTATACTATCAATTGCTATATATCCATCACTACATTTAATATGCAAGTATTTCTTTTGATCGGTCACAATTTGACCGGGTAGAAGGTCATCCTGTGATATTATCTTTGTAGCTTTTAGGATTTTAACTTCTGTATCATCTATTATACTCCAGGCAGCAGGGTACGGGCTCAATCCTCGGATCATATTATACACTTTGTCAGTGGGCTGATTAAAGTCAATCTGGCAGGTATCGTGAAATATTTTAGGTGCTGGTGTGGCTTCCTTATCGAGTTGCGGTTGAAAAGAATATTGACCGGATTCCAACATCTGAACGGATTTTAGGATAACTTCTGCTCCTAAAACCTTCATTTTGTCGTGCAGTGTCCCTGCTGTATCCTCTTCTGTGATAGGCAGCTCGGCTCTAAGTAAAATATCACCAGTATCTATTTCGTGTTTGAGTTTAAAACTGGTCACGCCTGTTACAGTATCTCCTTGTATGATCGAGTGATTTATAGGCGCTGCACCTCTGTACTTAGGGAGTAAACTTCCATGAAGATTGAATGTACCTAATGTTGGCATATTCCATACGACTTCAGGGAGCATTCTAAAGGCTACTACGATAAATACATCTGCCTTGTAGGAAGCCAGTTGGGCTAAAAAATCAGGATTACGTAGCTTTTCTGGTTGTAATATCGGGAGGTTTTGCTCAACTGCATAATGTTTTACTGCGGATTGGATCAATTGCTTTCCGCCACGGCCACCATAGCTATCTTGTGCAGTAACAACAGCCACAATGTCATAACCATTTTTTATCAGTATGTCCAAGGATGGCACAGCAAATTCTGGTGTACCCATAAATACAATCTTCATATAATAAGTTGAGTTAGGTTGAAAGATAAGAAGTAATGATTATTCATCATCAAAGAGATCTTCGAGTTGCCGCGTTTTCATCAGTTTGATAAACGAGCGCGCTGCGGCTATTACATCAGCTCTTGCATTACCCGGAGGGCCATAGGACTGCCCAAAACAAGCTGCATGTAACTCAGGCAGGGTCGGAAATTTAAATCCACCACCTTTAGCCGGGATTTTGCAAAAGTAGGTGCCTTCTTCCATGAGGCAATGTCTTTTTTTTGAAAACATATTGATACTTTTCTTATTCCGGACGTATTCTGCACCTAAGATATTCTCATTGTAATTGAGGTTATGCGCAAAAATGTATTCTGCCTTTTCTACACTTTCACTAAATTTATCAAGGATCTCATCAACCGGCATAATTTTTTTTGCAATGTCTTCGTCATCAATATGTGCTTTTTCTTTGGATTTATCATCTATACTAAAATTTTTACTATCGACGATATAATCAGCATCACCAATGGGTTTGTACTCACTGTTTAATAATATCCAGCTTATGTGTATCAGCCTTGGCCAGGCATTTGTCTCTGTAAAATTAGCTTTATAGTCTGTTTTGCCAGCTAATGCTGAACAGTCAAAAATTAAATACATCTAAATTGATTTTGGGAAATTAATGATTTACTGGTACTGATTTTAATTCTTCTATCATATTTTCACTAATACTAACGGTAGTAGATTGCGAAAGTCTTCCTGATGAAAAATTACCTTTATAAAGTGCGTTTGCAAATAAATGTATATGCCCATCGTGGCCACCATAAGCATGGACGCCGAGGATACTTAAATCCGGGTCGGAATTGATTTTTAATACTTTGCGTTCTATATTTGTAAGTACGGCTGTGTCCTTATTGTGGAGGTTTTTTAGCAATTTGCGCATTTCAATATTTTCTACTATTGTCAACCATGCATATACACCATATCCAGGCTCTGGAAGGAACTCTTTAGGATTTAGCCTTACTACTTTTGTATCTACAGGCACCTCATCATAATCGTTTGCAAAGTAAGCATCGGCTTGACTTTTATTATCGACAAAATGCAAATCACTTCGTACTGCTACTATTTGATAACGTTGCCTTTCATTTTGTATAGCGATAGAAGCACCTTTACGAATCCTATAATCTACTTGCTCATCATAAGCATCTTTATTAATAAAGATAACTTCTCTTATCTCTTTTCGTTCGCTTAAAGCGCCGATAGTTATCCCATCTGGAATATTTACAGGTATCATGTGCAGAGAAATGAGTACAGCACTGGCTTTACCTGTCTGTAAATAATCGAAGGTATCCTCTGGTGTACATTTTGTAAAAATGAGCTCGTTTTCACCATTTTGATCTTCTATGGCTTGTTTAAACCTATGTAATTCATAATCTATGGCAGGATTTTGCATACTGGTACAAACAATGATTTTATTTGACATATTTAATGATCTGTTTTTTATCTAAATGATGTAATTAAGAATGCAAAAATACTCCATTTCTTTCATATTTAAAAGAATAACGTCTTTATTCAGGTTATATTCCGGCTATTTTACTAAGAATGTTTTGAAATTTTATTTAATTGTGACTTAATTGTCTTAATTACAAATGTTTATAATGTTTATGCATGACAACCATTAATCATTAAAATAACTGATAAGCTTCTTAGCTATGGATTGACCTACGATGGCTTCGATTTCATCCTGATTAGATTCTCGTATTCTTTGGACTGATCCAAAAGATTTTAGCAATTTTTCAGCGGTTATCTTTCCTATCCCTGGAATATTAGTCAGTTGTGTTCCTAAGAAGTTTTTCGATCTCTGGTCTCTGTGAAAGGATATAGCAAACCGGTGCGCTTCATTTCGTGCGTGCTGAATAAGTTTGAGAGATTCAGATTTTTTATTGATATATAAGGGCAATGGATCTCCCGGAAAATAAATTTCTTCCAGCCTTTTTGCAATACCGACTACGGTTACATCATCCAATATTCCTAATTGCTCAAGGCTAGTAACTGCTGCTGACAACTGACCTTTCCCACCGTCAATGATGATGAGTTGTGGAAGTGATTGACCTTCGTCTAAGAGTCTTTTATATCGTCTGTACACTACCTCTTCCATGGATGCAAAATCATTAGGGCCTTCGACAGTTTTTACATTAAAATGGCGGTATTCTTTGTTGCTTGGCTTTGCATTTTTAAATACGACGCAACTCGAAACCGGATTTGAGCCCTGTATATTAGAGTTGTCAAAACATTCGATATGAAGAGGAATCTTGCTCATCTGCAAATCATTTTTGAGTGTAGTCAAAATTCGTTCTGCATTACTTTGTTTTTTCTGGTGGCTGATAGCATCGCGCTGCTTTTTGCGTATATAAAAACTTAGATTGGTCGCACCGAGATCGATCAACTTTTTCTTATCGCCTCGTTGTGGGATGGTGACGACAATCTTGCTATCCGCTAATACTACTTCAAATGGAACAACTACCTCGGGTGCCTGACTTTTAAAGCGTTCACGTATGTTGGGTATGGAATAGGAGAGCAAGTCATTCAGGTCTTCATTCAGATTCATCTGCATTTCTATAACATCGGTGTTGATGACGGTACCATTGGCAACCTGAAGATAATTTACATAAGCCATTTTATCATCTTTGTCTATAGAAAACACGTCAACATCACCTAAGGTCGTACTCATGACAGTAGAAGATGCTTGATAATCCTTAAACGCATCTAATTTGTCTTTCATTTCCTGTGCTTTTTCAAATTCGAGATTGTCGGCATAGTACTTCATTTGATCCTGAATGTATTTTTTTACGATAGCAAAGTTGCCTTTTAAAATGTTGCGTACCTGCTCTATCTTCTCATCATAATGAACTTGAGATTCAAAGCCTTCACAAGGACCAAGGCAGTTTTTGATATGGTATTCCAAGCATACTTTGTATTTGCCTTTAGCGATGTTTTCAGGAGATAGATTCAGGTTGCAAGTACGCAATTGAAACAGTCTTTTGATTATATCCAGGATGATTTTTACACGATACTTGGACGTATAAGGACCGAAATACTGGGAACCATCTTTGATGACTGTTCTTGTAAAAAATACCCTCGGGAAATGCTCG
Source organism: uncultured Aureispira sp. (assembly GCA_964501555.1). GTDB lineage: Bacteria > Bacteroidota > Bacteroidia > Chitinophagales > Saprospiraceae > OLB9. Next base: position 170,229 of record CAZCTQ010000002.1, read on the forward strand.
TTTTTAATGCAAATGTATGAATAAGATTTACCATCTTTAAGCATGACATTATACTTAGGCTGATATTGTTTAATAAGCGAACATTCAAGTAACAGTGCGTCGTGTTCTGTCTCTACTATGGTGTATTCGATCTTAGAAGCATTGCGTGTTAGCAATACTGTTTTGTATCTTAACTGTGCATCGTCAACGAAATAGGAATTTAGCCTGCTTCGCAAATTTTTAGCCTTACCGACATACAATATATTGTTATCAGCATCTAAATATCTATACACTCCTGGTTCCTGAGGGATCTGGTCAGCTATTTTTTTATAATCTTCTTTTGTCACGGTATGAATGTTATTGGTAGGAAACCATTATGATTTGCAACTCCTATATAACGAATGGATATGGTGGATTGTTGAATAGCCTTACCTTTTAGTAATCATTTTGATAATTACCTTTTGATGATGGATGCTGTTTTTAAAATTTTGTTTGATAATTTTTTAAATATTTTAGTGATTGAATGTCAAAGCCTCCTATATTTGTACTAACTTTAATGTATTCAATGAAATTTAATTATAAATATCTTCTCGCGCTGGTGCCGTTAATTGCGGTTGGTGCTACGCTTTACTATTTTAGTGAGATTGTTACTTACATTTTGATAGCTTGGGTACTATCGATGGTAGGCGCTCCTGTTGTAGTTAATCTCCGCAAATTCTTGGGAAAGAATATGGCTGCTATCACTACGTTGAGTTTGTTTGTGATGGGATTTATTATTTTAGTTTACACTTTCATTCCACCATTAGTCAACCAAATAGATAATCTTTCTAAAGTGGATTATAATAAAGTGGTCGATGCACTTCGCGAACCTATACGAGACTGGGAGGATTGGTTAGTGTCAAAAAAACTAATGATCCGGCATGACCCACATGCAGAATTATCATCTCCCCAGATGGATTCTACAGCGTCTTTGACTCATATTATCCAAATCGACAGTACGCTGACAGGCAAAAGCCTCAAAATTGATATCCATGTCCATAATGACATCCAGCAGGCGTCGGATCAACCTGTAGTCGTAGATGAAGATGAAGACTTTTTTACTTTGTTAGAACGCAATATCGTCGCTTATCTCAATCCTGCCAATATCCAAAAGGTCTTAGGTAATACTTTTAATGCTTTTGGTGATATCTTAATTGGTGTTTTTGCTGTGTTTTTTATTGCTTTCTTTTTTCTTAAAGAGCAAGGGCTATTCGATACAATGCTTACCTCTTTAGTTCCTTCAGGATATGAAGTACAAACAAAGCAGGCTGTAGATGAAACTAGTAAATTATTAATACGATATTTTATTGGCATTTTGGTACAGATGACTTTAATTGTTATTTTTATAGCTTCCGGTTTGACTTTTTTAGGTGTTAAAAATGCGTTGCTTATTGGATTCTTTGCGGCGATTATCAATGTAATTCCATATATCGGGCCGATAATAGGTGTCTTTTTTGCAACTATCCTTACCATTTCTTCTAATACCGGACTAAGTTTTTACACTGAATTAATGCCCATGCTATTTAAAGTGTTGATACTTTTTGGTTGTTTACACTTGATAGATAATTTTATTTTACAGCCTAATATCTTTTCAAAATCAGTGAAGGCGCATCCATTAGAGATTTTTATTGTCGTGTTGATGGGTGCAAAGATAGGCGGGATCTTGGGGATGGTATTGGCAATTCCTGCTTATATTGTTGTTCGCGTGATCAGTAAAGTATTCCTGAGCGAATTTAAGGTTATACAAAAGCTAACGCGCAATTTGTAAGTGTTCTAAGGGTATTTTTGCTCAGTCAGAAATAGCGCAATCAGGGTTTAACCTGAATTTTTAGAAATTCATTATTATTTTTAATATAATGTATTAATTGCTGTTTATATTTGCTCCTGCAAAATTCACATATAAGTCTTAAAGCCAATTTTGATTTGATATTTGGTGTTTTGTGAGGTTCTGTAGCGTATTCTTTAATATTAGATAGATATTGATTTTAAATTATAAATTTTAGGTTATGGCAAGAATATATATTTTACTTCTATTTTTTATGACATTTACAGCCTATGTACAAATAGCTGATGCTCAGAATCTCCCTTATCCAGATAGACATTCTACTAATCTTAAGGATGGCTGGTTATCGTGTGAGACTTCTGCTAATCCTAATGCAGTAAGAGGTAAATCTCATTGGATATTGTATGATTTCGGTAATACTTACAAGTTATTTAATTCGACAGTCTGGAATTTTAACACTCCATTGCGAGTGAATAGCTACGACAATAAAGAGTACAGTAAAACAGTCTTGCCGGGCAGACCTGAAGATGGTATGCAAGATGTAGTCATTGACTTGTCTAATGACGGAAAAACTTGGACTGAATTGGGTCGCTTTACACTAAAGATGGCACCAGGTTCCTCGTTTTATGAAGGGGACAAAGGACCCGATTTTAATGAAGCTAAAGCTAGATATGTCCTGATAACGGCCTTAAACAACTATGGAGGTAGTTGCTATGGTTTAAGTGAGTTTATTATCAATGCTGAGCCAATAACGACCAGTACTCAGGATATAGTGACCAGTGTGGGACTAAAAGTATATCCCAATCCATTTAAGGAAAAAACAAGCCTTTATTTGAATGAATTTGCACATGGCGAAGCCATCGTCCAAATAGTAGATATTTTAGGTAATATAATCCAAAGTCATTCAATAAAGGTAAATAATCATATAGAAACCTTTGATATAAATGGTGCTGGATTGCCTTCGGGCTTGTATTTTGTCAATGTGATACAAAATGCAGGCACTAAAAGCGCCAAAATGGAAGTCATTAATTAACGCTCAAAGCCAGTAATATGAAAAGATATATTCAACTAAGTATTGTAGCAGCAATGTTGCTGTCAGCTTTTGGAATGGCTTATGGCCAGTTATATAATGATTATCTCGGTGGTGGTCATAATAACGGCGTTGTGATTACGTCCAGTAGCAACTCGGCTAATACATCAGCTGAACATACCTTTGACGGGTCTGGATTAAACTCCGATTATATGGCGGCCTCAAGATTCTTAGGGCAGGCTACAATGGGGGCTAATAAGGCAGAGATAGATAAGGTAGTCAGGATAGGATTGGAAGCTTGGATCGATGATCAGTTTACTAAAGGTGGTTCCCTATTACTTCCGCAACTTGCTAATATCATGGATGAAATCCGAAGGTTGGATCCAAAAAGTTATGGACCTGGTTCTATCCATTTTAACTATGCTTGGTGGCAGACCAATATGACTAATAAAGATCTTTTGAGACAAAAAATGGCTTATGCTTTGAGCCAAATTTTGGTTGTTTCGGCTAATTCAGATCTGGATGGTGCCGGTGACTGGATGGCATCGTACTATGATATTTTTGTAAATAGAGCCTTTGATAATTACCGTAACATCCTTTTAGATGTTGCTAAGCATCCTGCAATGGGGTATTATCTAAGCCACCTCAATAATCCAAAGACGGACACGATAGAAAATATACGGCCTGATGAAAACTTCGCCCGTGAGGTTATGCAGTTGTTTACAATAGGTTTGTATCAGCTTAATCTCGATGGCTCCCGTAAGAAAGATGCAAATGGACAGGCTATTCCTACTTATAATAATAAGGACATCAAAGAGATGGCAAAAATATTTACTGGCTTGTATGGAATCGTGAGACCTTGTCCTGATGAAGCATTGCCACCTGAGTGCATTTGCTATAGTAATAATAATCCTGCTTATTGCGATACCTTGTCCATGACTTGTTGCTGGTGGCCTAAAGAATCCAGGTTTGGAAATAATGCCTATGTCCTTGATGGCACAAAATTGATGCTCATGTCCGATGAAAATCATGAACCAGGGCCTAAGAGAATGCCTGATGGAACTATCATAGATATACCTAATAATGGTATGGCAGAAGTAGAAGCAGCTATTGATTTTCTTTTTAATCATCCCAATACAGGTCCTTTTGTGGCCAATCGACTTATCCAGCGTTTTGTCAAATCCAATCCTACGCCAGCTTATGTAGCCAGAGTAGCAACCGCTTTTAATAATAATGGCAAAGGTATTCGCGGTGATATGCAGGCTGTCATCAAAGCCATCTTGCTGGATGAAGAAGCATGGGAAGAAACTAATTATTTTGAAAATGCACCAGGTAAACTCAGAGAACCCTTCCTTAGATATGTACACATGAGTAGGGCATTTCCTAATAAATCGGATAAAAATAGATATTGGTACACTGGTTATTATTTAAGACAAGTAGTGCGACAGCACGTCCTGGCTTCGCCTTCGGTATTTAATTTTTATTTGCCAGATTATCAGCCTGCCGGTGAGATCACTGCTGCTGGACTGGTAGCACCTGAATTTAAATTGCATAACACAGCCACTTCAATTGGTTATATTAATCTGATTCATTACGGGGCTTTTGGCTCTTTGATGCAAAGCTGGGAGGGCAGCTATCCAGATGATCCCGATGAAGTATATTTAGATACAGAAGCGCTTGAAAACTTGAGCTATGACGCGGAAGCCTTGATTAACGAATTGGATATTTTGCTCACACATGGGCAACTTTCTGAAGGGACACGACATATCCTAAGAAAAACCTTAGACGCTATATATTGGAACTCGGATAATCAGTATAAATATTACAGAGCAAGATTAGCCATTTTTTTAATTATGATATCTCCTGATTATAATTGTGTCAATTAGCTTCTAAACCTTTAAAAACTAAAAAATATGTCAACTCATAAGATAAACAGAAGAACATTTTTAGGTCAGGCAAGTTGTGCAGCAATAGGTGCTACTACTTTATTTTCAACATTATTAAATCTTAAAACGCTCAATGCTGCCGCTGCTTTTAATTCATCCCTGTTCGCCGGACCAGAAGATTATAAAGCATTAGTATGTATTATGTTTTCGGGCGGAATTGACTCTTTTAATATGTTAGTACCTCGTAGTAATACTGCTTATGCAGAATATGCAAAGACACGATCTAATCTTGCATTGGCACAAACTGATTTACGAGCGATTGCACTACAAAAGCCAGACCCACAAGGTCGTACCTTTGGATTCCACCCTTCGATGGCTAATATGCAGACCTTATTTGAAGCTGGAAAACTTGCTTATGTATCCAATGTAGGTACTTTGGTAAGGCCGATGAATAAATATGAATATTATAATGGGTCTGTACAAGCTCCTTTAGGCTTGTATTCACATTCGGATCAGCAACAACAGTGGCAGACTGGTGTTCCTCATGCGCGTGCTGCGATTGGATGGGGTGGCAAGATAGCAGACCTGATGACTTCCGCAAATAATAATCAAACTATATCCATGAATATTTCATTAGGCGGAAGTAATATTTTCCAAAGTGGAGAAAATACCGTTGAATATTCAATTGATCCATTCAATGGTAGCACTGGGATTGAAAGGTACCATGATGATAGCCAGTTTTTACTCCGATTAAGAAAAGAAGCTATTGATTCTATGATGCAGCCTGGATATGAAGATATTTTTAAAAATTCCTTTGTTAAAACCATTAAAACGGCCATTGATGGTAATGAAATGCTGTCCAATGTGTTAGATAATGCACCTCAGTTCAATACTCCTTTTACAAGTAACCATTATTTTTCAAGAAGCTTAGAAATGGTAGCCAAAACGATTGCTGGTCGTAATACGCTTGATGTAAAAAGGCAAATATTCTTTGTAGAGATGGGCGGCTGGGATATGCACGATGAGCTAATTGATAATCAAAGAGACTTACTTGCTGTTGTTGACGAAGCCTTAGGTAAGTTTTACTTAGCTTTAGAACAATTGGGTGTAACGGATCAGGTGACGACCTTCTCATTGTCCGAGTTTTCAAGGACACTTACTTCTAATGGTAACGGTACCGACCACGCCTGGGGTTCTAACGTATTTGTAATGGGTGGCGCTGTCAAAGGTAAACAAATATATGGCCAGTATCCGTCACTTGCTCTAAGTAATGACAATTGGAATTCTGATACCAATCCATTAGATGTCGGTGGTGGTGTGTTCTTACCGACAACATCAACGGATGAATACTTTGCCGAACTTGCTCTTTGGTATGGTGTGCCTAAATCAGATCTTGCATTATTATTTCCTAATATCGGCTACTTCTATAATCCAATGTCGGGAACATCACCGATAGGCTTTCTGGATGTATGATGCACGCCTGATGTTAACTGGTTTTCAGGCTGTAGTGATCATCTTCATCCCTAACATAGATGGATGCGATGCCACCGATTATCATAAATAACCCAGCGACTATGATGGCGTATATTGCCTGATTACCATATAGGTATCTTAAAAGGAAGCCACCTATCAGGCCATTGGTTATTTGTGGTAAGGTAATAAAAAAATTAAAAATACCCATATAAACACCCATTTTCACCGCCGGTATCGAACCCGCAAGCATGGCATAAGGCATGGCAAGAATACTACCCCAGGCGATGCCTACACCTATCATAGGAAGTACTAATAAATCGGGGTTGCTGATAAAATATATGGAGATTAATCCGATACCACCTAATGCTAAAGATATGGCATGTGTATATTTACGGCCTATTTTAGAAGCTATGTAGGGTAGGGCGAAAGCATACACTGCGGACACCAAGTTATAGATGCCAAAAATATATCCGACCTTATTTCCAGCTTCCTGAAATTGTGGCGAGGCCGTATCATTGGGCTGTAGTCCGTAGATATGCTCAGCAATCGCCGGAGTACTGTACACCCACATCCCAAACAGTGCAAACCAAGCACAAAACTGTACGATGCCTAATTGTTTCATGGTTTTTGGCATCAATTTTACATCTTGGATGATACTTAACCATAGTCCAGTATTAAGTTCCTCTGGCTCTTCTGATATTTTGGCATCATCAAAAGATGCTAGTTCCTGATGATTATATTCAGAGGTTGTAAATACTGTCCATAAAATAGCAGCCATTAAAAGGACTGCTCCAATGATAAAGGCATAAATAACATTATCCGGAACGTGGCCATTAGCAGAATTGCCATCCATATTAAACCAATTAACTAAAATCGTAGGTAACCACGAGCCGATGACTGCACCAAGGCCTATTAGTACGGTTTGTATGGCAAATCCAGCTGTGCGCTGATCAGTAGAAAGCTTATCAGCTACTAAAGCGCGGAATGGTTCCATAGACACATTAAAAGATACGTCCATAATCATAAGCATGCCGACTCCTACCCACAAAGCTGGCAAGAAAGCTGTGAATAAGGCGCTATTTGGCATGAGTATCAATCCGATGGCCGCCATGATAGCACCAGCAAGAAAATAGGGCTTTCGTCGCCCCATCTTTGTCCATGTCCTATCACTATAATGACCGATGATGGGCTGAACCAGCATACCTGTAATAGGTGCCACTAACCAAAAAAAACCAAGTTCGTCGGTATTAGCACCCAAGGTTTGCAGGATGCGGGAAGCATTGGCATTTTGAAGGGCAAAACCTGTCTGGATACCCAAGAATCCAAAACTCATGTTGATAATAGAACGTAGAGGTAATAATGGCTTTTTCATTGAAATGATCGATTGATTTGATTATGAATGGATAACAAGATATGTCCATGGATCGAGTGAAAGCTTATCGCCAACTTCTATATTTTTAGATTGTTCAGTAAACAATTCTGTGCCAGATATCTGTGTATCCGATCTGAATGTCTGATGCTGTCTGCTTAAATTGATAATGACAGTTACTATGTTTTCGTCCTTCATTCGCTGAAAAGCAAAGATGGCGTCATGTGGTATAATACGGTGCATTTGTCCACCATAAAATACATTCCAAAGAGCTTTGTTAGTGTGCTTTAATTGTAACAGTTTTTTGTAAAAATCATGAAGAGCAAAATGCCTAAATCCGACATTGTCTTTATCAAAAAACTTTAATCGTTGTGGCATTGGCTCTTCCTGCCCTGAATAAATTAACGGGACTCCGTCTAATGTCGCAGTCAACACTGCAAAGGCCTTGTAAGCTTCGCCTAATCGTTCTATTTCTGAGCCTGACCATGAGTTTTCATCGTGATTTGATGTAAAATAGATGTAACAGCCCTTAGTGATTTTTGGGCGTTGCGACTGATACCAGTTGTCTATAATGGAAGATTTTTGTTTGCCCTGAGCGATATCAGTAAAGAGATGATGCAGACTCCAACTATAGACAAGATTAAAGTGTCCGGTTTCAGAATGAGTGGGGTCTTCAGATTCAGCAAGCAACAAGATGTCAGGCTTTACAGCACGTAGTCTTCGATTGGCTTCTTGCCAAAAGTCGATAGGTACCAACATCGCCATATCTTGACGAAATCCGTCAATGTTGTATTCCGTAAGACAATACATCATATCGGCAATCATGGTTTCACGCATGGCTTCATTGTCATAATTAAGGTCTGCGACGTCTTCCCATCCTAGAGGTTGGTTTTGACTGTTCAATGGCTCGGAAACCTGTCCGTCTTTTGTCAGTGTATAAAAATCTTTTCGGCTTTGAATCCAAGGGTGATCCCATCCTGTATGATTAGGTACCCAGTCTATAATGACACGCATCCCAAGTTTGTGAATTGATCTAACGAGGTTGATAAAATCTTTTTTTTTGCCAAATTCAGGATTGATACTCTTATAGTCTGAGACTGCATAGTAACTACCTAATGTACCTTTGCGATTAGTATGGCTGATGGGGAAAATAGGCATAAGCCAAAGCACACCCACACCCATGTCTTTGAGTCGCTCAAGGTGCGTAGCAAAGGCGTTAAAAGTGCCTTCATCTGTATATTGACGAATGTTTACTTCGTAAATATTAGCATTTTTAGCCCATTGTGGCCATTCATTAATCGATTCCTGTGTCATTGTAATTTGCTTATGCCAAAATCAGGAAGCAATATCGCAATATATTTTGATTATGTACCATAATTGTAAAAAAAAAACAACTCTGGAATCTAATTTGGTTTATAGATTATCTCAATATGCCATTATCAATGGAACAAAATGAATTATGGTAATACTCATTATATTTTTAAATGGTCCAATGATTTAGTAGAACAAATAGTATATAGCCAGACAGAAAACGTAAACTTAGCCTTAGTTATAGTGAGGATTTCTAACACAGAGATTTGCTAATCTTTTATTAGGATTGGCCTAATTTGAATGTATAATGGATATAATATCCCAACCCATATGCCTATGTTGGGATATTACATATAATTACCTGAGCTATATTATGTGAAACTAAGAATTTTTTTTTATCAGATTGATAATGAAAAGCAGTGCAATAGCACCTATAGCAGCAGTCAAAATATATCCGAGGTATCCTGAACCTAGATTAATGCCAAGCTTGCCTAGTCCCCAGTAGCCTATAAATCCACCTACTATACCTACAACAATATTGCCTAGTAATCCTAAGCCAGACCCTTCATAGATCTTACTTCCAAGCCATCCCGCAATGGCGCCTAAAATGATTGTTACAAGAATACCTTCCATATAAAATGATTTAAAATGTGAAAAAATCAAAGATCATGGTTGTTGGGGTCGGCACCTGAACTTTATCAGATTTTAATAAGACGTATTTTGATATCAAAGTTACATATATTTGAAATATCCAAATACTTTTTTTTAAAAAAAATAATTATATTTGGTAAGAAAAGTTATGCTCGACAAAGATATAAGGCCATTATGATTAAAAATGTATTACAGTCGTGAAAATTTAACTGCAAAATTTCAAAATGAATCCTTAAATAAAGGCTACTAACCCTTTTGCTATATTTAGAATTTCAGTAGCTCATAATGACTTTTTAAATCACACCCCAAACAACATCCTCATCTTCCTAATAACCTCCGCATCTGGTCTGCTAAAGAAAACGCCAGACTTTTGACCCTTGCGCATACCGCGGACAAACAAGTAGATCACACCACCAAAATCACGGTTGTAGTCGAAGTCATTTAGTTGGAAATGTAGGTGCTTTTGTACAGCGTAAGTATAGATCAAATATTGCAAGTGATAATTATTTTCTGTCATGGCAGCTGCGACTTTTTCCGTAGTGTAGTCATCTGTATGATACCCTAAGTGATTAGTTTTCCAATCTAAAATGTAGTACTTTCCGTTGTGTCGAAAAAAGAGGTCAACCTTACCATTCATCATGCCTTCGATTTCTTTATAACTACTTTTGATATTGACATCGTCTATGATTTCTTCCAATTGTTGCGCATTAAAAAGCTGTAGTGGAAAATCAAACTCTAATTCGTGAATACACGCTGTGAGTGGAATATCCTTGAGTTGCAAAGAGCCATTGTCCGTAAGGATATCAGTGTGCATAATATGATCCAACATCCCATACAGATGAGCAAGAAAGTCTGCTTCCGCTTTCGGAAAATATAACTTAGCTATGTTCTTGATGGTATATTTCCAAGTATCCGGCTGACTAAAGTCCGTTCGCTCAAATAAAGTATGAATGATCGTACCGGTTTTGCTTCCTTTAGTCAACTCGTTAAAGATAAAGCGATCGTAATCCTTTGTTTCCGGAATAAATCTGTCTTTGGGTGCGGGCGCATGATCGCCTGATATTCGGCTGTAACTAATACGTTCCCATTTGGTTTCAGTCAATACAAAAGAAGCAGGTTTTTTGACTTTTGGCATAGTCCAATTTGCATTTTTATATTTTCCTTGCGGCTCTGGGATATCCGTGATTTCCTGAATTGAATCGTCGTAAGCGACACTCTCTAAAAAATGAGTCAGCGTAGATTTTTTATAATAGTCATTTTTAAAAATAAAACAGGCATATACTGCTCTGGTCAATGCTACGTACAGCAGTCGGCGATTTTCTTGTTCTTCCTGTATTTCGTACAGTTCTTGCTCTTGGTCGTTGAGTTGGCTGTATTTTGCGGTAACGTACTTTCCTTTGTCATTTCGGAATGTGATGATTTTTTTAGCATCCTTTTTTACCACAAAGTTAAGATTTGGGGCAAATACAATCGGATATTGTAGCCCTTTACTTTTGTGAATGGTTACAATCTTGACAGATTCTTCATCACTCTCTATTCTTTGTTCCCATTCGTCTTCGTCAGATTGATCTTTATTGATGTTGATTTTGAACCAGTCGAGCAATTCTTCCGGTCCAAATCGGTGACGATGCTCTGTCTTGTAAAGCAGCTCTGCTAATTGGTACAAATTGGTCAGAATGCGCTCACCACTTTCTGTGTGATTGGAAAGCAACTTTTGTTGGATGCCGAAATCGGTAACAATGGCCATCAAAGTAGCATAAATTCCGTTTTTTTTCCATCCAGTATTATAGTCATAGAATTGCTGTATTATACTTTCGTCATCTAATACAAGCAAATCGTCTAATCGATATTGAAAAAAACGGCTAATCATCACTCTACGAACATTGGATTGTGTCGGATTTAGTATCGCTTCAAGTACATAGACTAATTCTTTGGCTTCAATGGAATCTAAAACCGTGGCGCTCGACATAGTTACAGCCGGAATGCCTAACTTAGATAGTGCTGTTTTGATAGCTATACCGTCAAAATTAGAACGAACTAATACACCTATATCCGAAGGCTTGATTTTACGATATACTTGTTTTTCAGTATCGTATATGGAATGTTGATCATTAGTAAGTAAATCAAAAATCAAATAAGCCAGATTTTTGTTGATGTCATCTTTATTCTTCTGAATATGGATATTTATTGGAACACAAGGTGATGAATTATACTTAAACGCTCCTTTATTATCGTCACCTATTGGGGCTTCTACTTGATGGTACAGGATTTTGCCTTCAGTGTAAAATGTGTCAAAATCTTCAGTGGGTAGAAAAAAATTATTGAGCGACTGTATCAAACTTGATGTAGATCTAAAATTGACATTCATTCCAAAGACATTTTCTCCTACTTGTTCTCGGGCTTCGAGGTAAGTCTCAATATCTGCGCTACGGAAAGCGTAGATGGACTGTTTGGGATCACCAATGTAAAATAGGATAGACCGGCCATCAAAAGCCTGTTGGAATATTTCGTATTGTTTGCGATCAGTATCCTGAAATTCGTCGATAAAAACAGCCTTGTACTTAGCGGATAATTTTCTTGCCAGTGAATCGCTGGCGGTACCTTTTAATGCCAAGTTGAGGTTTTGTATCATATCATCAAATGACATCAAGCTGTAAGCCGACTTATGCGTATCAATCTTAGGTACAATGTTGTTGATGGCTACTGAATAGACATAGTTGACCGTTTTTTCGGATTGTTCTTTTATTTTATCCTGCTTTTGATCTAAAGTAATTTTTATATCTAAAAAATCTTGAAAATAATTTGTAATATAATTTGATGACTTCTTAGCATCAATAAGGGCAAGAAATTCCTTGTAATCGTCCACTAATTCCGGTAATTTCGTTTTTTTAGCATTAGAATTGGCAAGGCAACGAGATAAAATTTCCTCCCGATTAACCTTAAAGAAATCCTCTATTTCCGTTTCATAATCAGCTAATTCTTGTTGGATGGCCAGCATCTCTTTCCAATATTCCTCCTGCTTTGCATCGTCAAAATACCTGTCGTCCGGATGATAGAAAATATAGTTTTTGCCGGATAAATGTCCTTTGAGGATATTAATAATATTACTTTGTGTCAATTGTCCGCCATCTAACAAAGCAGCCAACAAATCTTTTCGTATGGACGTCACCTGCTTACGCCAAAAATCTTGTACCTCTGCTTCTAAAATTGAAGAAGTATTAGCAATCAACTCGGTATTAAATAATTGTTTAGTCTCGAAAGCAAATTCATCTAATGTTTTTTGACTAAAACCATGAATGGTCATCACCTTGGTCTCATCAAGGTGAATGATAGCAGACCTCAGCAATTCATGTGCATCTTTATTGCGATTGACAATCTCTTTAATTTGTTTATCTGAGATGTCTTCACCATTACTGTATCGCCATGCATTGCGGACAAACATACGGATTCGATCTTCTAATTCTGCCACAGCAGCCTTGGTGAAAGTCACCATCAAAATCTCTTGAATGGGTATTTTCTTTTCTAAAATGAGCCTCAATGCAAGAATGGCAATAGAATAGGTTTTGCCAGTACCGGCACTCGCTTCTATCAAGTTGCTTCCTTGAAGCGCTACCTCCATTACTTTAAATTGCTTGTATCTTAACTCTTGAGACATCACTTAAATAATTTTTACTCAGCAAAAAATCTTTCTAACTGCCCATAGATAATCACATGTGCTTCCTTGTATCTTTCTAAAGCCTCTTCCTTTTCAAACAATCCTGATTGCCAGGCATTCAGCCGATAGAGGTCAGAATCAGAGTGGTCGCCATTATCGAAATTTTTATTTATTTTATTTGAAAATTCCTTCTTATTGAGTGTTTCTAAATTACTCTGTTTTCCAAATTTAAAATCAAATGGTAGCGTGTTTTTTTGCCCTTCTATATACATTTTGATCAAAATAGTTAACTGCTCTATAGCCTGAGATTTTGTCATGGTTATACCACGAAACAGTTTTTCCGTAGGATTGGAAATATAGACAGTGCTTACTTGCTTATTCGACACCGTGAGCAACAGATACTCCAAGTATGCAGTAAATTTATGCTTATCCTCAGATTTTGAAAACGAATAATGTACTAACAGATCACCATAGATTTGATTGACCTCTCCGGTGATGGCCGTATCTCCGATCGCAACAGAAACCTGTTCGGTTGTCTCTGACTGGCTGCCAACCATCTTTTTTAGGGTATCTCTGACAAAGGCGATTTCTTCCCATTGATCTTCCAGCTCAATTGCACCCCTGTTTTTAAGCGGCAATTCACCTCTTTTGACCATATCATCCCGCAAAGATGAGCGTATATTTTCATCTGTTTCTAATAATATCGTTTTAAGCTTCCACTTCTCAAGGTGATTCAGATCAAAAATTTCGGTTTCGCTCAATCCCAAATCATCTTCTTTATAATACACATTTAAGGTATTTTGATAATAAGATTTTATAGGGTTTTTAAAAAAGTCCGTCAACTGTTTTACAGTTATCTCCGTGATATTTTCCGGCAAAGAAGCAGATACGGTATTATATTTATTATTAAAATCTTGTGTCTGAATAAGGTAAGAATAAAGATCCGGTGTGTCAGGATGATTGTACTTCCGACTATAACCATGCAAAGGATGTTTTTTTATAAAAGTATCTCTGACTTTGTCGCGGTTTTCACTATGCTCGCTGATGAAATCCACCAGCTCATCGACTAAGGTGGAAGGCGGTATAGAACTGTTATCTTTTACACTTTGGCCTACGTAGCTGATATAAAAATGTGATTCTGCCGAAAGTAACGTTTCAAGCATGAGATGTTTATCATTTTCCTTGATATTCCTGTCCCCTTTCCTTGGATTTTTTAACATCAGGTCAAAGCTCACTCGATTGTCCTGACGTGGAAATTTGTCAAAATTCAACCCCAATAACGCTACAACTTTAAATGGAATACTACGCATCGGTATCAGAGAACAAAAGGTAATACCACGGCTCGCATACGTGTGTGCACGGCGTGCATTGGACAATACCGGCATAAAGTGATCCCTAAACACTTCATAGCTGATCTCCTGATTAAATATATCAGCTACTAAATTGTATCTGCTAAGCTGGTGCTGTAACTGGCGATAGCTGTCATCCTGATCATCCTCGCCGTCACCTATGAAATACGATATTAGGTACTGAATATAAGTGGCCCATTCAGTGAGATTTCTGGCTACCTTCCTTCGTTCTAATGATTGTCGTAAGCTATAGACAAAATGCATAAACTTAGTCACCTCTATACCTTCGCTACCTTCCACTATATCCAACGGAAAAAAGCTTTCAGCACCTGACCCATATCCATCGCCACCACTCATACAGAGCCCATACATCAGCCGTTGCATACCGTATTCCCAGCTTACATACCTTGTTTCGTCAGCTAAACTTCCGCTAAATCCAAACCGGATATTTGCCTTGTCAATCCAGTTGCGAATGGTTGTTGTGTCATTGATTCCAAATTGTCGTCTGATAGATGAAAAGTCCAAAAGCCGCAATACATTTTCAGAAGTAAAGTCACGTTCAGTTATTTCCATAATATTCTTCAATGCATTGGCCAGACTATCAGTATCAACAAAACGCTCATCTGCTATGGAATAGTTGAATCTGTAAGGTGCATTATCAAAGACAGCACGGATATAAGATGCATACATGTCAATATCCGAGACCATGACGACTATATCACGTGCAGACAGCGAGTCAGGTTTGCCATCTGCGAGGTGTACCAGATAATTATACAGCACTTCCACTTCCCTAATAGGGTTGTAGCAGGAATTGATCGTGATGCTGCTATCATTTATATCATTTTCTGTAAATGTTATTCCATCCTTTTGATTATAATAAATAGAATTTTGAATTTTATGCAGCAAATTATCTTCCCGTGGTGGCACCAAAGCAGTTTCCTCATAATAATTGAGTGTATCCTCATCCTCAAAGAGCATCAAAAAAGTATCCTGAATCAACTTTCCCCAACCTACGAGCAACGGATTGGCGGTGAGCAAACTATCTTCTAAAGATATTCTGCCTTTTCGCCTCATATAATCCAGAAATTTTTCCTGTTTATCATCAAACCAATAATCCTCAGGTGCTGGATTTTGCATCATGAATTGAATCTGGATTACTTTTGCCACCTCGCTTATCAACTGAATATGATAATGTGTAATCAAACTAAGGCCAAAAAAGTACAATACAGGTAGTTTTTTCTGTAGGGAATTTACCTTTTCAGGGCTCTTTAATGCTTCTAAAATATAGTTACTCACGATGGTTTTGTCAGGAAAATGGTCACCTGCCATCGTTCTGGCTCGTTTCCATAGTGCTTTTTGCCAGTCATCATCACCTATATCATCGTTCCACGCCTTAATTACATCCGATCGATAAATCTGGTACTGATCAAACAAATCTGCCATCTTCTCTGCGAGTGCCAGCCGTTTGCGTGCATCCTGATATCCACGCACTGTATAATAATCTGCAATTTCCGGATATTTATTTACAAAATCTGCTTCCTCTAATGCCATATACAGAAGCCATGTCAAGTCATCAGACGATATAGATTCTTGATATTGCCCATCCAGTGCTCTATATATTTTATGGATGGCGTCATTGGGCTTGATGAAGTGGATATTGGCCGCAATACCCAGCTGTTGAGCCAATTGCAATCTTAGCCAATTATTCATACCGTCGGTCTGTGTGACAATATATATCGGTTCGAAAACGGAATTATGTCCTTTTAGTTCTGTAGCAAGCTGATCCGACAGACTTTTTAATGAATTGGATACTTTAAGTTGGATGGACATATTGAACTTGCAATGAGAAAATTTGGTGCAAGGTACGAAATTAAGTTAAAATCTGTATTAGGTGTAATTATTTAGCTTAAACAAAAAAAAATGAAAGAATAGATTATATCCTAACCCCAAACACTAAATTTTTAGGTAATATCTATTTTTAATTTTTCGAGCAGAGTTTTAGTAAGTTTATTTTGTTCAGAGATAACATATTCGCCCAGTGCAAATTTTATTTTTTTAATAGACTTTAGATGTTCGATTGTATCACCGATGGAGTATTTATGATTCAACATTTGCTTTTTGGTTAGCGGTGTTGTTTTTAAGCTATGGAAT
>CAZCTQ010000003.1:0-113024 GCA_964501555.1 uncultured Aureispira sp.
GCAGGTCGCACTCTGCATCAGAGGCAAGAAACTCTGAGTATGAGGTGCCGCCGTATCCTATAAAACCAAGAGGATAGCAAATCGATGTTACATTACCGGTTGTAAAGTCTATTTCATAAACATTATCATCATCACCCCATCCATACGTTACCGATTGGCCACAACCGTCATATATGGTAGCCATTGAATGAAAATTATATTTTCTTGGATCTCCAGTAAATAGTACCTCACTTTTTGATGCATCCGTTATGTCGAGCTTTAGGATGGCACTGGCACTGGGATTTTTACCTTTATTGAGAGCAGACATATAATACACCCCATCTCTGACAGTTATATCCCCCGCACCTATATAATCATCGGGCAAAACTCCTAAATGCGAAAATTTGCGGGTTTTGGTATTATATCTATCTAATCTTCTACCAACCATATATAAATTACCCTCTATATCACTCACTAAACCATTATAATCTTTATATAATACTGGAAAGGTAATTTGTTCTATCACTCCAACCGTAAGATCAACGTGAACTAGAATGTCCTGATATATAATATAAAATGTCCCATTCGGATGTATTGCAATATCAGAAGACAATGCGCCATGCTCAAAATCCAATACTAATTCATTAGTACAGGCTGTTAAATCTAATTTATAGATAAAAGTATAGTTTTTTCTATTTTTACCATTAGTGTTAACTGAATATACCGTTTGACTAAAAGCTTCTACATTTAGTAAAAATATTATACATCCATAATACAATATATAATATAGTATCTTTGTTACCATCGCAAAATTTGTATTAAAATATGATTTTAGATAAAAATAAATTTAAACATAAAAAGTGGCTTCTTATTATAATTATTAATGAGAAGCCACTAAAGAAATTTAGTTTACAAATATTTTTTGGGTATGAATGCCACTTTCATTTACTAATGATACTAAATAGATGTAGCCGGGTGTCAAAAAATCCAAGTTCAGGTCATATCCTTCCTGCGTATAAGGTATGTCTTTTGTAAAAATCAATTGTCCCGATACGCTGTAAACCGACACTTCATTTTTGCCTTTTGCCATCTGATACAGCTCAAGCGTTTTAGCCCCGCTGTTCCATTTCATGTCCACCTCACCTGCTTCTATTATATCCATTTCCAAATCAACATTGACATTTGCAGGCTCTAAATCCGTATTTAATACTTCGACTTTAAACTTATGGTTTTCTACACCATATCCATGTGTTCGGAACAAACTTTCTCCATCAATATTCAATGGTGTTTGCCCGAAAGCAGTAAAGCAAAATAAGAACATGCTTAGTGTCAAGGTCATGTAAATTACTAATTTACTCCCCTTATGGTTAAAAAGATTAAAATGTAAATTCATGAATAAATGATTTAAAAATTAATGAATAAGATAAAAGCATAATAGATTAGAAAGTAAATTTAGAAACCTGAAGGAATAAATGTAATGATACACTTGTATCTGTAATAATCAATCGTAAATATTGATTATTAAAATTTTTAACTTTGTTGTTCCTCCTTTTCAAAAAAGTACTTTCCCAAAATCTATAATAGAAACCTACTGAACATTGGGCTTGACTTTACATTAATTAAATGGCAACTTTCTATAAAAATAAATACCTCATTTGGTATGTGATTGCAAATATATACAATATAAATGAATATAAGTAAAATAAGTTTGTCGAGTGTAGTTTTATTAATGAATATCAGGGTTTACCCTAGCTATTAATTAGAAATTCAGATGAATTGGATGTGGTTATATTCAAATAGAGAAAAACTAATTCAAGTTATATTTAGACAAAAGCATCACAAATATTACAATAAAATGAAAGATTTCTGCATCTCTTTGATTGAGATGATTGTTTATTAAGTAATAAAATCAATACAAAATGGCTAAGAAGATTGTTGTCATCGGTGGAGGCTTTGCCGGTTATAATTTTATAAAGTATGTGGGTGATTCCGGGTATCAAATTACATTAGTGGATAGGAATAATTACATTTTCTTTCCACCTTTACTTTATCAGGTAGCCACAGGATTTTTAGAGCCCTCCAATATCAGCTATCCATACAGGAAAATGATCAGAAACAAGAAAAACCTACGTTTTAAAATGGGTGAATTGCTTAGAATTAATTCTGAAGAAAAGCAGGTAATTCTATCAACAGGAAGTTTAGAGTATGATTATTTGGTACTTGCTACGGGTACTGAGACAAATTATTTTGGTATGGAAAATGTCAAAAGCGGAGCTATACCTATGAAAACCATCAATGACGCTATTGAAATGCGCAATTATTTATTGAAACAGATGGAACGAGCTACGACATTGACACATAATCAGGATGCATTGCGCCGCATACTAAATATAGTGGTCGTAGGTGGCGGACCCACAGGAGTTGAGATATCAGGTATGCTCGCCGAGATGGTTGCTTCAGTATTTAATAAGGATTATCCTGAGATTAGAAATTCAGGTGTGCCCATTCAAATATATCTGATTGATGGGGCTCAACAATTATTGTCACCGATGAGCACAAGGTCTCAGGAAGATACATTAAAAGACCTCAAAAGGTTGGGTGTCCATATTGTGCTTGGTAGTTATGTAAAGGATTATATTGATCATACTGTTATTTTAGCTAATGGCACAAAGATTGAGACTGAAAACTTAATCTGGGCAGCTGGCATTACATCGTCTGTTTTTGATGGCTTGCCTTCGGATGTTTATGGTCCCGGCAAAAGGTTGATTTGTGACGCACAAAACCAATTAGTAAGT
Source organism: uncultured Aureispira sp. (assembly GCA_964501555.1). Taxonomy (GTDB): domain Bacteria; phylum Bacteroidota; class Bacteroidia; order Chitinophagales; family Saprospiraceae; genus OLB9. Next base: position 2,775 of record CAZCTQ010000003.1, read on the forward strand.
GTCAATGATATTTATGCTATCGGTGATACTTCTTTCCAAACTACGGATTCAAATTTTCCGAAAGGTCATCCACAAGTAGCGCAAGTAGCCCTCCAACAAGGTAAAAATCTGGCATCTAATTTTAATAGGATGTTGTCGGGAAAGGATTTTGTACCATTTCATTATAAAGACAAAGGTTCTATGGCTGTCATCGGTAGGAATATGGCGGTGGCTGATTTGCCGCCTAAACTGCATTTCAATGGGTTTATTGCATATTTTATATGGGGCGTCATCCACTTATTATCCTTAATACACTATCGGAATAGGTTTACAACTTTTTATAACTGGGTTGTCGCTTATTTTACGAAAGATCAGGCATTGAGGATGATTATCAGGCCTGAAACAAAGGGCGGACAAAGGAAAGGACCTTCAAAAAATATCGAAGAAATCAGCAAAATCTAAAATATTTTTAGAGTGGTGTTGATTAAGTTTTGATTTTTAAAACTTATTAAAACTTCTGAAGTCCTGACTTCATCACTTTCATTTTGTCGATTTTACAATCATTTAATAATGAGATTAAGGCAAGAAATAGTTTTGTAATTTGGGTGGCTTATTGTTGAAGTCAGGAGAGTAAAAAAAAGCAAATTTTTTTTATATTCGCTCCAGTGCAATCTAATATCCATAACCTTGTTATCACTTATTCTTCTATATGCCTTCAACACTTATATCTCTCGTTATTTACTGAGGAAGCCAATATGACCCCATATATCCTTATTGGATTTTTACGTTATTCAACAGTTTTTGAAGTAAATGAAAAACCTTTATCCTTTCTAAACACTTACTTTTCTTTTGTCTTGATACAAAAGAAACAAAAAATCAAGGCTGTATCAAATTTACCTAAAATCTCTACGTAAAACTGGAATTTATAAAACTCGCCGATAGATTTGTAATATTTTTAATCATACGGTAGCTTTGCTGTTTAGTGCATTTGTTTAACCTTCGTTTGGCTCAAACAGTTATAAATTCTTTTCAGTTTTACTCCGTGATTTCTTAACGGCAAATTTGCTAAGGCCGGTTTATATGTTTGATAAATTTCGGTGCTTTTATCAATTTTTGTTGGTGTCTTTATTTTATTTTTATTTATAATTCATTCATTTACAACAAAATAAACTCCCTTTCCATTTTAAGGGAAAGGGTTGGGGATAGGGTAAAAACCGACAAGATACATTTCTCTTCCTAAGTCATTCAAACCAGCCAAATCTTTATAAATGGATAATAGGTATAGGTTGGGGATAGGGTAAAAACCGACAAGATACATTTCTCTTCCTTAGCCATATAAACCTGATTTTAGGCAAAATTCGATTTGGGCGACGTATTGATGAAGTCAGGATTTTTAGAGTGGTGTTGATTAAGTTTTGATTTTTAAAACTTATTAAAACTCCTGAAATCTTGGATACGCATTTCAAGATAAAATTTAGATTTAATGATAGCCTCGATTTGTCCAGGTTTGAGCTCAAAGTTGTCAATGATGGCGCTGCCGATGCCGATTTTCATTTCAATACCATATTTTTGTTTAAAATCTTTTAATTGTTGGTCGATATTGGTTTGAGCATCTTTAATGGTATTAGTTACAGAAAATCTTAATTGCTTTTCCAGTTCCTTTCTGATCTTGCCTTCTGCTATCCAGGCAGCTGCTTTGTGGATGATATTTTTGGTTTTCAGTGATATGTCAATATCTGTCATATGAAACTCGTTGGTCTTTGTGTCATATTTTGGTTTTCCCTGGAAGATAAGCGTACCATTTACTGTGCCTGCTACATCAGATACTACTCTTAGATTTTCGTAATCACAATTGGTGACAATATTGGATAAGGTGATGGATTTTCCACCTTCGGTAAAAGTTTTGCCGTCCAGATTGGCTTTTAAAATCTGGTTAATATCCATTGTCTTTATATCAGCAACGATTCTAAAGACGGAGCTATCGGGGATTTGATCACTCCAAAAAACTTTAGGAAGAATGTAAGATTTAGGTTTAACCTCAGGTTTATAGGTGGAAAAAGTGGTAATGCCTTTTACTTGGATCTTTCCTAATGCAGATATTCTTTGATTAATCACTTTGTTGATTCTAAATTCAGATGGCTGAATGTATAGCCATGCATCTACAGGCTCGCCCAATTTTATTGGCTGATCAAACATTTTCATATTTTCCTTCATCTTAGCCTTAAGTGTAAAATTTTCTTTTATAGAATGATCTATGGATGTTTCAATGACGCTTTTACTTTTATTCAGGATGGTGTTGGCTATGGTTTCGATAGGGAGATTGATTCCTAAAACGGATAATTTAGGTTTTTCGATCCATCTATGGAAAGCCAGTTTTGTATATGTTTTTACATTCCAAAGGCTATCAATGTCAACTCCCGACATAAAGGTCATTTCCAAATTACCATTGGCAGTTAGTCTAGAAAGAAAGGTATTTTTTTCGACATAGATTTGAACAGGAATGACAACAAGTACATTACTACCTTCGATCTCTACAGATGCGCTTTTGGGTTTTGATAACTTCATTTTGATGTCATAGTCCGGTATGTCAAAATTTTGCTTAAAGACCTCGTTGATAGCATTATTAAATGTATCTGTGATGCCGGTTTTATCTAATCGATAATTGATGACGAGATCCGTTTCAAAGTTTTTTACGATTGTCGTCGGTGCTGCAACAGGAATGGCTTCTTTTTTGGATTTACACTGTATAAGCGTTGCAAAGACAAGAACGATAACTATATGGAGGATAACAAAATGTACTGATTTATGCATCTCTACTAAACGTTTTATACAGCAAAGGTACATAACTTATGTCTAATATTTTTTATTGTTTGAATACGATACATTACGCTTTTTAAATTTTATTATTAACTGATACGTAATTTTTTTTATATTTTTATTGTTTATATATAAAGTTTTAATAGTTTTGCAGCGGATTTTATAATTTCAAAACAATCACGCATGAAAAATCTTTTTACGATCGTATTGGCTTTAGGTCTGTCATCCTTTGTTTTTGGACAAAAAAAGGTGATTAGATCTTGTTCTGCTATGCTTGAGCAAGGACCCATTACTGAAATGGTAGAAGTATCCCATTATATTTTTACAGGTCTGGATACTACCGGACTTAATGTAAAAGTAGAAAAAATAAAAGTAACAGAACCGCGACGTGAAGTCGTAAAAAAACAAGATAAAAACTGTACATCGCCTAACCCTAAGGATTGCATTATCGAAACAATAGTGGATGTGCCTGCTGTTACGATGAACCTATATACCCTTTCTGGACCGGATGTCACGAAGGAATATGAAATCAGAACTGAGAAAGTAGAAAAAGTAATCAAAAATGGTGGCTTAGTAGATACAAAAATCGTTTGTCAAAAAAATAGAACTAAAGCTCTTATCACTAAAGTACAAGAAGCATTAGTCTTAGAAGGGTATCCTTTGACTATTAATGGTGAGCTGGATCAGGCCACGATGTTGTCTATAAAAGATTATCAAATACAGCATAAAATGGCTTATGGCGATTTAACACTGGAAGTTTTAGGAGCACTGAAAATACAATAAAATATTTAAAATACAGTAATTAATAAAGACGGGACGAATAAACTTGTTCTCGTCTTTTTTTGTTTAGTTAAGCATTATTAATCATATAGAAGTTACGGATATGAAGTGCTGGATATGGGTGATTTTTTAATGGGCACGTCATTATAATCTGCCCAATCAGACTCGTATGATGCATGAAGAAAACCATGAACATCATGAAAATGAAATTGGGATAGCCATAGCACCCGTATATTTTATTAAGGAAAAGTCAACTGCTTTAGGATTGCATTTGCATTATGTACGTACGATAGCACATTCAAAATGGGGACTTGGTGTAGGTTTTGAAAAAATCTTTGACGATCATAGTCATAATATTGTTGATGTTATTATCTCATACAGACCTATACATAGACTCAGTTTTAGTCTCTCACCTGGTATAAACCTCGACAATCGGTTGAAGAACCCGGAATTTGCTTTACATGGCGAAGTAGCATATGAGTTTGTATTGGGTGACTTCCATATAGGACCCGTATTAGATCTGGCCAGAGACCATGAAGATGTACACCTGAGTTTGGGTTTGCATCTTGGCTACGGATTCTAAGAGGATAAAAATTAAGGAATATGTCACTCTTTTTTTTAAAAGACTAAAGACAAGCCAATCCCTTTTTGATTCTGGTTATATATTGGATTGATAGATGCAGATATAGTAGATTTTTGTTTGAAAAATGTCTTTTTTATCCATGGCTGTACTAAATAAGCTATCTTAGTGCTTAAGATACCGATTCCTGCACCAGCTACTACGTCACCCACCCAATGTCTTTCATTATAAACGCGTAACACGGCTACGCTCGTGGCAATGGTATATCCGGCAATGCCATACCAGGGTGATTTATGCTTGTATTCCTGGTATAAAATTTCAGCTCCTACAAATGCTGTTGCGGTATGTCCTGATGGAAATGAATTTTTGGATGATCCATCAGGCCTGAGCTCTTTAGTGGCTGATTTAAGTATGTTGACCGATCCTGTCATGATTGTATAAGCTGTTACAAATACAATACTTCGGTCAAGTAGGTTGTTTTTACCTTTTATACTCATTGCATTGAGTGCAAAGACTCCTACTAATGGGCTGTATTGAAGATAGTCATCTATATGGGTCTTGGTTGTAAAATGCTCTCTAAGCTCGGTTCTGGTGTCTAGATTGATTTTTTGTAGTGTACGGTTATTCAAACACATGACACCATACCCTATAAATGCAGTAGGTGCAATCCAATTAGTAATCTTATTATTGCCATTTTCTTTCACATGGATCGAGGTAGTGTCACTTTGTCCATAAGCACAAAGAGAATAATTTAACAAGATTAAAATGGCTATTGACTTATACATGATTCTAATGCAGCTTTACTATTTGTAAAGTATGACACAAAGGTAATAAGATTATGGTTTAGGTAATAAATTTGATTCAAAAATAATAATGTGACACATTTTGATAGCTTTTTTGATGTAAACTTCAAGAAAAAAACTGCCTATGAGTGAATTTAATTCTAATTATATTTTAGGATTAAGTAGGATTTCATATCTTGTATCAAAATTGGCCATCACATGATAAAAAAGATTTGGATTTACAGTAGTTTATTGATTTTCCTTTTATTGGCGGGTGCTATTTACAAGTTTTATCCACAGATGGGAGTGGCTACAGGTTATGCAGCAAAGAAGGTGTGTAGCTGTACCTTTGCAACAGGTAGAGAGCAGTCTGAGGTCGAAAAGGATGAATTGTATTTTTCTGTGCTGCCATTTGTAAAAAATGTAAAGGACGGCAGTCAAAAAAGTGTAACCAGTACTTTTTTAGGCTTGCAGGCGCAGACTGCAGTTTACAGATCTGGATTAGGATGTGTATTAATACGAGACAAAGATGATTATAATGTAGTTTTTCCTAAGACGACCAGAGATTTTAACCGTGGATTTTCGGTTCCTGATCAACCATTAATCACTAATGGCACGAATGTACAGCTACTTAACAAGGCTGTCGAATCGCAATTTAATAAGGATGGTGATTTGAAGACTAAACAGACTACAGCGGTATTGGTTTTTCATAGAGATACACTGATTGCAGAGCGATACGCGCCGTCTTTTACACGGGATATGCCTCAATTGGGCTGGTCGATGACTAAAAGTTGGATGAATGCTTTTGCTGGACTTTTGGTCAAAGATGGCTTGGTATCTTTAGATAACAGCCACTTGTTTACAGAATGGGAACAAGATAAACGCAACGCTATTACGTTTAGGAATTTACTAAATATGGAAAGCGGTCTGGAATGGGTTGAGGACTACGCTACCTATTCGGATGCAACTCGGATGTTGTATTTTTCTGATAATGTATCCGATATCCCTTTAGATATGTCACTGACTTTTAAGCCCGGTACACATTGGTATTATAGCTCTGGGACAACCAATATTATAAGCAGGTACTTTAGGAATATACTGGGCGAGGAAAATCGCTACCTTACCTTTTTACAGCAACGCCTATTTGACGAATTGGATATGAAGTCTGCTTTTATAGAAACAGACGAATCTGGACTACTGATCGGGTCGAGTTATGGATATGCGACACCGCGGGACTGGGCTAAGTTTGGTTTGTTGTATCTACATGATGGTATATGGAATGGTAAGCGTATTTTGCCGGAAGGATGGATCGATTTTACAAAAACTCAAGTGCCAGATAGTAAAGGGAAATATGGAGCACATTTTTGGCTCAATCAAAATGGTAGCCAGTATCCGGATGCCCCATTTGATATGTATAATGCGGATGGGTTTTTAGGCCAATACGTTTTTGTAATACCTTCACATGATGTCGTCATCGTCCGTATGGGTACGGGAAAGGCTGGGTTTGATGAAAACACATTTTTAAAAAGCATTTTAGCAAGTATTCCAAAATCAATTATATCGTCAAATCAATAAAAATTGAATTTGTATAGTATGCAAAATATACAGAATATAGTTTTTGACCTCGGTGGCATATTGCTGGATCTAGATCATCAACGAACCTATGATAAAATGTCAGCATTATTAAACGTCGATTTTAGTCCGCACAACCTTGATATCACGATTGTAAATCTTTTGGACGAATTTGAAAAGGGGCAAGTAAATGCTGAAACTTTTATCTGGAATCTGCAGCGGCTTGCAAATGGCAAAACACCATCCGGCAATCTCGTTGTAGAAGCTTGGAATGCGATGTTGATTGGGTGGAATCCTGATAAGTTTTTATTGCTTAAAGAATTGCGTCAAAAGTACAAGATTTTCCTTCTGTCCAATACAAATGAATTGCATTTGCAATGGATCAAAAGCAGCTTGCGATTGCGACACCATATCGAAAACTTTGAGCAACAGTTTTTCGACAAGGCTTTTTATTCTCATCTGATTGAAATGAGAAAACCGGATGAAGAAATTTATAATTTTGTCACACAGGAAGCAGGTTTAATTCCAGAAAACACCCTGTTTATAGATGATACACAGATGAATATAGATGCAGCATCCTGTGTAGGTTGGCAGACTTTTAGACATGAACCAGCAGATGATTTGCGTCAGGTGATGACTTCAGTTTTAGCATTAATTTAGTATAATGGTCTAAAATGGCCTAAAGGATGAAATATAGTAGCAACGATAGCGAAAATAAAAAAAAAGTGCTTTGGTCTGAGACAGAAGCTGTCATATTGATGCAAAAATATTGCGCTGTACAAGATCGATGTCACGCCGAGGTGCGTACAAAACTACTTGAACACGGTATCTATGGTGATGTGCTCGAAGAAATCATTAGCGATCTTATCTCAGAAGGATTCTTAGACGAAGAGCGATTTGCCAAGTCCTATGTTCGTGGCAAATTTAGAATGAAAGGATGGGGACGCATTAAAATTGTTCAAGAACTTAAATTTCGAAAAATATCAGAATATTCTATCCGTGAAGGCCTAAAAGAAATTCGTGAGCCTGAATACTGGGAGACTTTGGAGCGATTATATCAAAAAAAACTTATGACTATCCAATATAAAGATAAATATGACCTTTATCGTAAGATGTCAGCTTATCTAATGAGCAAAGGCTATGAATACGAAATGATCAAAGAAGTTTTATCCGCAGAGGAATGAAGTAAGGATTGATGATAGGTTAGATAGATTTTGACAAGGTCTCAAGGTGTCTTCAATAGTTAATGAACAATCTCGCTTCTTTCTTGTTTAAGCAACATAAATTTAATAATACCTCTCTACAAAATTGCCAACCCGTATTTTTTGTGGTAAAGGCACAATAACAGTAAATGAAATTCGAAGAACTTAATATCATAGAGCCCATTCTAAAGGCACTAAAGGAAGAACAATATACAAATCCGACACTTATCCAAGCTAAAGCCATCCCAATCTTGCTCAAAAAGAAAGATGTATTGGGAAGTGCACAAACAGGTACAGGAAAGACAGCAGCATTTGCTATCCCGATTTTACAACAATTATATATTAACAGAGCCGAGCATGATAAATCGCGTAAGATTAAAGCTTTAGTGATAACGCCGACCCGCGAACTGGCGATTCAGATAGGAGATAGTTTTACAAGTTATGGTAAATATACCGGTATCCGTAATGCCGTGATCTTTGGTGGAGTCAAGCAGGAAAGCCAAACAGGGTTTTTAAGCCGAGGTGTTGATATTCTAATCGCAACACCAGGCAGACTTTTAGATCTGATGAATCAGGGACTTGTCAAATTGGATGATATCCAATATTTTGTGTTGGATGAGGCAGACCGAATGCTAGATATGGGATTTATCAATGACATACGCAAGATTATTGCTAAACTTCCTGCAAAAAGACAGTCTTTGTTTTTCTCAGCGACGATGTCAGATACCATTGTTAGTTTGTCAAGAAAAATATTAAACAACCCTGTCGAAATAGAAGCAGCACCCACTTCTACTACTGCTGAGACCATCCAGCAGTATCTTTATTATACAAATAAGGATACAAAAAAGGACTTATTAAAACATATCCTTAAAGACAAGGCGATCAGCCAGGTATTGATATTTGCAAAAACTAAACACGGAGCTGATAAGATAGCTCGCAATCTTAAAAATCAAAATATCCAGGCTGCTGCAATACATGGTGATAAGGCACAAAACCAAAGGCAAAAAGTACTACAACAGTTTAAAGATGGTGGCTTACGTGCTTTAGTTGCAACAGATATTGCAGCTCGAGGGATTGATATTGACAAGCTAAAGTACGTTATCAACTATGATATACCTAATGTCTCAGAGACCTATGTACATCGTATAGGCAGAGCGGGTCGTGCAGGTGAAGAAGGCATTTCTATTTCTTTGTGTGAGCCGGAAGAAAATGTATTTGTTAGAGACATTGAAAGATTAATCAGTCAAAAAATCAATGTTATGGATGATAATCCATTTCCGCAGACTGACAAGCCCATGACTAAGGAAGAAAGAACGATTTTTGAAAAAGAAAAATTGCAAAGGAAAAGAGCCTTTTTTGAAAACCGCAATGCAAAAAACAAATAAGTAAACCATACCGTTGTTTTGGGTTTGTGATCATTGAGGTTTTTAAGGCGGTTTATGTCATGTGATTATCTGTGATTTTTATCAATTTTGTAAGATTCTTAAGTCATGAATTTTTCCATATAAAAACCGTTCATTAGGCGTTATTTTAGCGTTAATTATTTACTAAATCGTAACATTATATATTGCCAGCCCATTTATTATGTATTATTTTGCACTTTAAATTAACTTTTTTATGCGTATTTTTTTTATAGGAAGCATTATGATTACAATGCTTCAAATGAGTCTTATAGCTCAGATAAATAGTGGATCGGTCGTTTATATGCAAGTCAGTAATATCAATACAGAAGGTATGCCACCACAAATGGTAGCCAATATGCCTAAATCTACTGAAAATAGTATGCAGTTATTGTTTAATAAGACAGAATCCTTATATCAAAAAAATCCAAACTTTAAAGAAGATGTGGATCCTAATGATAACAGACCAAGATTTTTTAAGCGTATGCGTGAAATGGCTGTAAGCACTTATTATAAAGATAAAAATAATAAAAAATTAGTAGAACAGGCTATCTTTTTTGGAAAAGATTTCTTAGTAGAAAGTGAGCTTTCCGACTTAAAATGGAAAATTAGCGCTGGAGAACAAAAAAGTATTCTTGGCTATACATGTATGAAAGCATACTACAAAGACAGTCTTCAAAATCTTGTTGCTTATTTTACACCACAGATTCCTGTAAGTCAAGGACCTGATGTGTATGGAGGATTGCCGGGACTGATACTTGAAATACAAAGTGCTAATGTACACATCTTAGCCACTGAGGTTAAACCTGGGGAGATAACCATAAAGCAACCCGATAAAGGTAAAAAAATGACTAAAGAAGAGTATGAAAAAATGAAACAGGAAAAAATAAAAGAACAGGCAGAAATGCGTGGTGGACAAGGCAGACCAGGTATGTTCTTCGGACATTAAAATTGCCAAATTATACTAACTAAATAGGTAAAGATATAAATACAATGAGTCGGATATTATTATTTTTTTTACTGACTATGTCATCATTTGCCGTACAGGCACAAACACATACTGTCAAAGGAATTATTCATGATAAGGATAAACTGAGTGTTATTGGTGCTGTAGCGGTAGTGCTGCAGCCTGTGGATTCTGTCATGGTAGGTTTTGCTACGACGGATAATGATGGTGTTTTTTCAGTTGATGGTCTTAAAAGCGGCGAATATCTCTTGCAGTTGACCTACATTGGATATGGAACAGTACAGCGAAAAATATCGATATCTCCTGACAAAAAGACCTTGGATCTAGGGACTATAATCATGCAAGAAGAAGGAGAATTGTTAAAATCCGTTGAGATTTCTGCAGAATATATTCCCATTAAAGTAACAAAAGACACCCTTGAATATAATGCAGACGCCTTTAAAACTGAACCTAATGCAGTAGTCGAAGACTTGCTTAAGAGGCTGCCCGGTGTAGAGGTGGACAGCGACGGTGGTATAAAGGTAAAAGGTGAAGATGTAAAAGCTGTGACTGTCAATGGCAAGGACTTTTTTGGCGGTGATCCTAAGATGGCGACTAAAAACCTTCCGGCTAGTGCCGTCAAAAAAGTGCAGGTATTTGAAAAGAAATCTAAAACATCTGAGTTTACCGGTATAAGTGATGGCAATGAGGAAATGACGATCAACTTAGAGCTTAAAAAGAATATACAAAACGGACTCTTTGGCAATATTATGGGCGGATATGGTACAGATAACAGATACGAAAGTAAGGCTATGGTCAATAGTTTTGGTAGTCAAACACAACTTTCTGTTCTTGCCGGCGCTAATAATGTCAATAATACGGGAATTGATGCCAATGATTTTATGACTATGCAGGGTGCGTCCGGTGGTAGAGGCGGTGGAATGGGTATGGGTAGATTTGGAAATTCCGGCTTGCCTGTTTCTTTTGGCCGTAATAATATAGGAGAGACAAAAGCGGTAACAGCCGGCTTAAATCTGAATCAAAACTTAAGTGAAAAAAATCGACTTACTTTTAGTTACTACCTTACCAGAAATAAAACGGATCTAAAACAGGCGACCCTTACACATTCATTCCTGCCTTCCGGCGCATTAGTATCTAATAGTGCTTATAATTCTTTAAATACAAATCTAACCCATTATTTCAATACAAATATTGAGCTTAAACTCGATTCGACGACGGAAGCAACCATTAAGGGAGGATTATCCATCAATACTAAAAATGGCAATTTAAACCAATTGGATACTACATTTGTCGGTAGTCAGATGTTAGCATTGGCCAATCTAAATAATCAATATAACGGAAGCAATGGCAATGGTAATAATTATAATGCAAGCCTAAGCCTTCGTAAAAAATTAAATAAGATAGGTAGAACGATCAGCCTTGATGCAGCTTTAGGTGGTACCGAAAATGAAAATTTTAACAAACTCCTGAGTAAGGTATATGGTAGAAATCTGGTATTGAATGATTCACTTTCGGTTTTTCAAAATCAAAATCAAAATACAGGCAATTCAAATTATAGTTTTGGTCTGAATTATACAGAGCCACTGGCAAGTAATTTGTATTTAATAGCTAATGCTTCACGCAAAAATAATAAGGCAGATCAGCTTAAAGAATTTTTTGACCTTAATCCTGATGATGTAGACGCACCGGGCATTTTAAATAATTTGCTAAGCAGGACGTTTGATAATAGCTTTGTTTATAATACCGGTGGTGTTAATTTTAGACTCAACAAACAAAATTATGCCGCAACAATAGGAGTTGATTACCAAAATTCAAACTTGCAGGGTATCCCTAGTATAGGTGAAAGAGTAAACCGTACCTTTAATAACTTTTTGCCAAAAGCTACATTGGATTTAGATAACCTCCATCTTCGAATGTTTTACTCGACTTCTGTCAATGAGCCTTCCATAGATCAATTACAGCCAATTTTAGATAATACAAATCCACTCAGACCATATCAGGGTAATCCAGATCTCGTGCCGGAGTACAGACATAATTTAAGAATAGGTTATAACTTTTTTGACCAGTTTAATTTCAGAGGTTTGTTTGCCAATGTGAGACTAGGATATGTAAAAAATAAAATTACAACATCGACAGTACTTGACCCAGTCACTTTTATTCAGAGACAAACTCCTGTTAATACACAGGGCGAAAAATCCGTGAGTACTAATATTAATTTTACTAGCCCTATTAATTCTATCGGTGCTAAATTCCGTACTGGAATCAATTCATCCTTAGTGAGTGGTATTAGCTTTATCAATGGCATGGCTAACGACATCAACAGATGGTCAAATGGTGTTAATGTTACATTGGAAAATAAATCCAAAAAAGATTGGGATGGCTCGATAGGTGCTCGTTTGAATTTTAATAATAATATTTATAAAAATAATAGTGCACAAAATTCTAACTTCCTTAATCAAACTTACAATGCTGCCTTGATATGGTATGCCGGTAAAGGCTGGACTTTAGACACTAATATGGATTACTATATCTATGCAGCAGGATCCTTTGGCGAATCTACAGATGTCAAGCTATGGCAGGCCTCTGTTTCTAAAAGATTATTGAAGGATAAGCTCACAGCCAAATTGAGAGTCTTTGATATTCTAAATGAAAATCAAGGTGTTAACAGAGTAGCTTCTGAAACACAGATTTCGGAGTCCATATCAAATACTATAGGGAGATATGTAATGCTCAATTTGACGTATTCTCTAAATTCACTTATTTAAGTCAACGATAGATATCATCAGGTATTGTTAGTCAAAACAATATTTGATGATATCATGATTTGTAATAATTCCTGCCAGATGATCTCCATCCATCAATGGGATGGAATGGATTTTATTAGATAGAAATATAGAAGCCGCTAAACCAATGGTGTCCTCGATATCTAAAGTGATGGGATTAGTCGTCATGATATCTTTAGCTTTGATCTCATTCCTATTTAGTAAAATACCTTCATTGACTGCTTTCTGATAAAACTTAAGTAAATCATGCTTGCTGATGATCCCTTTTAAGTCGAGACCGTCGAGTACTAAGATATGGTGGATAGGCATTTGATCAAAAATATCTTCGACTTTGGATAACATATCTTCGGTATTAACATAGACTACTTTACTGTTTTTGATTTTTTTAACCGGTGTTTCTGTGTTCATAATCAAATTATTTTTGTATAAAGATACCATATTTATTTATTGTAGAAAATGATTTTAATCACTTTTTTATTTAAATAGCTTTTGCATGGGATCTTAAAGTGACATTATCATGGATAGATTGCCCTTATGGATGGCTAAAATGCCTTGAATACCAAGTGTTTGGTCAAAATTAGATACACCTTAATCATTAAGATAATCTAGCTGGGAAAGGCTCAAATAAAACATCTGAAAAGGGTGTGTTTTGTTATATTTGAGGTGCGTTTGATTTAAGAAAAAGGTAATGCGTACAAAGCGCTTTCAATTCTTTGATATGGTGGAAGTGCGGTTTAATGCTTTGTAATATAGTTTTCCTCTTTCAGTCAAAAAGACAATATCTAAAAATGGAAAAGCGAAAAAAAGATTGGGCGAAGCCTTCAATCTTTTTCTCGCTCAATCCTATAATAGAGCGTCATATCTATCGAAGTGAGTAATCAAACTATTATTACTAATCGAAAACCATATCTATCGAAGTGAGCAATCGGTCTATATTTTACGCACATTAGAAACAAGAAAAAGGACAGGTCATAGAGGTATTCACAGGTTAATCATCAATATATTTTCATCTTTAGCCGCTTATCATTTCTTACCTAAAAAGCCATCGATTGCACACCATTTCAAATTTGCTGAGGCTAATTCTATCCAACTTTGTCTGTAATTTAGGCAGTCTTATGTTCAACTCACGTTATATTCACTTCAAATATATACCAATTAATCGTACATTTTAAGCCTTGCAATCTTCCTAAATTACTACTTTTGTCGTCTAAATTAGCAATCGGGACAAAATGAAGGTATTAAAGTTTGGTGGCACATCGGTAGGTAGTGCCGTCAGGATTAAAGAGTTGATTAATATTATAGGTAGAGATCAACCTCGGATAGTGGTTTTGTCTGCCGTAGCAGGCACTACAAATGCGTTGGTCGATATTGCTAGTGATTTTTTAGAATTAAGACATAGTGACGGACTAGAAAAACTGAACACTTTACGGATTCAATATGACGATATTATTGATGATTTGCATTCAGATGATACTTACAAAAATAAATCTCAAGCCTTAATCGATTATCATTTTGAGCTGATCAGAGGTTTTTCTAATGATTTAGTGACAGTTGTGGAAGAAAAAATCATTTTAGCACAAGGCGAATTGATGTCCACGGGATTATTTTATCATTATCTTCAGGAAATAAACGTTGCTTCAAAGATGATATCTGCTCTGGATTTTATGAAAATAGATGAGGATAATGAACCTGACTTAAAATTTATCAGTTCAAAATTACAATCGCTGATTGATGTGGGCGACGAGCCTATTATATATATTACCCAAGGATTTATCTGTAAAAATGCATTTGGCGATATTGACAATTTGCGTCGTGGTGGTTCGGATTATACAGCATCATTAGTGGGGGCAGCCATAGGTGCTGATGAAATCCAGATATGGACAGACATTGATGGTATGCATAATAATGATCCGCGCATTGTCAAAGGAACAACACCGATATCGCATTTGTCTTTTCAGGAAGCTGCCGAATTGGCATATTTTGGTGCTAAAATCCTTCATCCCCAAAGCATTTTACCAGCTCAAAAGTACAAAATTTCGGTTCGACTGTTAAATACGATACAGCCAGATGCACATGGAACATTAATTTCAGATATGGTAGATGATTGCGGTGCCATCCGTGCTATAGCTGCTAAAGATTATATAACGGCTATTCACATTCATTCCAGCAGGATGCTGATGGCTTATGGATTTTTGCGACGCGTTTTTGAGGTATTCGAACGATATAAAACGCCTATTGATATGATTACCACCTCAGAGGTGGCCGTTTCAATAACGATAGATAATACGACTTATTTGCATGAAATAGTAGAAGATCTTAATAGCTTTGGCAGAGTTGATATAGATGAAGCGCAGACCATAGTGTGTGTGGTAGGAAACTTTAATAGGAATACGCATGGTTATGCAGCCCGTATTCTGGATGCTGTCAAACATTTGCCTGTCCGTATGATCTCATACGGTGGATCAGATCATAATGTGTCATTCTTGCTGGATACATGCCACAAAGTGGAAGCATTAAGGTCACTTCAATCGCGATTGTTTTGATATGAGGATTAAAGATTTGCACTTGCCTGAAAATTTTAGGACGCCATGTTATTACTATGATTTAGCATTTTTGTCTGAGACATTGGATTCTATTATAGATAATAGTCTGTACGATGATTTTTATGTTCATTATGCGCTTAAAGCTAATTGCAATGACATGGTATTGCAACGTATCATAGATAGAGGTTTAGGAGCCGATTGTGTGAGTGGTAATGAGGTTAAAAAGGCCATTGAATCAGGCTTCCCCACTTCAAAAATTACATTTGCCGGCGTCGGAAAAAGCGATGAAGAGATCCGGTATGCACTTGTAAATAATATTTTTGCTTTTAATGTTGAATCTCTTGAAGAGTTAATCGTTATTGATGCATTAGCCGGCGAATTAAACACCATCGCTCAGGTTGCCATCCGTATCAATCCTAATATCGACGCTAAAACGCACCATTATATTACTACCGGTCTTGATGAAAATAAATTTGGTATTAGTTCATACGATATGCCGGAGGTTTTGGCTGTCTTAAAACAAGCTAATCACCTTCGTTTTATAGGGATTCATTTTCATATAGGCTCACAGATTACAGACATGAATGTATTTAAAAGCCTTTGTGTGCGTGTTAATGAATGGAAGTCATGGTTTGAAGAGCGTGGTTTATATACTAAGGTCATTAATGTAGGCGGTGGGCTTGGTATTAATTATTTTGAGCCTGATGGCGACATTCCGGACTTTAAGACTTATTTTAAAATTTTCAATGACTTTGTCGATCGAAGAGCCGGTCAAGAAATTCATTTTGAACTTGGGCGGGCAGTAGTTGGTCAGTGTGCTGCTTTGATTACCAAGGTTTTATACATAAAAAAGGGAATTAAGAAAAATTTTGCTATTGTAGATGCCGGTATGACAGAACTCATGCGTCCCGCATTATATCAGGCTTTTCACAAGATAGAAAAACTATTTGATCATACTAATGATCGGTTTCCTTATGATGTTGTTGGACCTATTTGCGAAAGCTCAGATGTCTTTGGCAAAGATATAGAACTTCCCGCATTACATCGCAATGATTATCTTATTATAAGGAGTACCGGCGCTTATGGTGAGATTATGGCTTCAAACTATAATCTGCGTGAGCTTAAATATTTTTATTATAGGGAGTGAAACATTTGAACAATAACATTGTATCTTTTTTGATTTTTTTATAAGGATTAGACCAATTTGAATGTATAATGGGTATTATTTTGTTTAATCCCTGAATTGAGTTCCATACCACTTTATTAGCCAGAAATGTTTTTATATTTCTATTTCTATACCTTCATTGGCTAGTATGACATTAGAAAATTCCTTTTGAGCTTCTTCAAGTAAAGGTATTAAATCTGTATATCGCGTGCTAAAGTGCCCAAGCACCAATTTTTCAACACTTGCATCTCGAGCTATTCTGGCTGCATCGAGTGCTGTACAGTGCATCCTTTCATCTGCCTGGGTTTTAAGTTCATGTAGATAAGTGGCCTCATGATAGAGTGTATGTACACCTTTGATCCTTTCGGGTAATGTCTCATCATAGACAGTATCTGAGCAGTATGCATAGCTGCGTGCCTGATGCCTGATGACTAAATGATCTTGAGGCGTAATGGTATTTTCTCCTGATCGGATTGTTTCACCATGTTTGAGTGCAGTGATTTCCTGATAGGTGAGTTTGTGCTTTTCTATCATCTCCGGCAGGATATTGTATTTAGTCACTTCTGTAAATATGTACCCAAAAGTCTGTATCCTGTGATGTAAAGGAATAGCTCTGACTGTGATGTTTTCGTCTTGATACACAGGTTGCTCAATGTCATGTATCTCTTCTATGATAATATCATACAGTATATAACTTGCACTTAGCCGTAATACGGTGTCGATATATTCTTTTATCCCTGGTGGTCCTATGATTTTTAGGGATTCTTTTCTTTGTGAGTACAGAAAAGAAGTCAGCAATCCGGGAAAACCAAATATATGATCTCCGTGTAAATGGCTGATAAAGATAACTCTAATTTTATTTTTTTTAACCCCATGCTGCAACATTTTAACTTGGGCACCTTCCCCGCAGTCTATCATATAGAGATGATGATTAATACTAACCAATTGGGCACTAGTGATTTTGTCTATAGTAGGCAGTGCAGCATTAGTACCTAATATTTTTACATGAAAATCCAAAATGAAAATCTTTGATTAATTAAAATGCCTTTGAGATGCAAAGGTCGAAAAAATCACACTAAAGTCTCATTTTTCTGTTCTTTACCCATCCATGTTTTATACAAAAGCCATGAAGCTATTATTGCTACAATAAGTGCAGTAAATGCCTGCAGGGTCATGCCATAGATCAGATATCCCATTCCAAAAAGCAATGCATATACCGCAATACAACCTAAAAACATCATCAATAGTTCAGAAGGAAGTGCACCTTTTGTGATGTCACGGTCCTGAATGATACCTTGTTTCATACCTTCCTCGATGACCGGCTTCCATCCTAAACTGTGTGGACGTATAGATTTATAAAAATGAATTAAAACTTGCTTGTCTGTAGGTTTGCTCAATAGGGTAGCACCTATCCAACAAATGGATGTGATAACGACACCGATGACCATCTTTTCATGGCTTGGTAGTGCATCTTTGACGACTAATTCCATGATGATAGCTATGATAAATGATACTAACATAGCCACAATCTCGCTGACTGCATTAATCCGCCACCAAAACCATCTGAGTATAAACAGTAAGCCCGTGCCAGCCCCTATTTGTAAGAGGATATCAAAGGAGGATTTAGCACTGGTGAGGTAGAGAGACAAAAAGGCAGACAAGATCATTAATACTACGGTGCTAAGTCTTGCGACAAATACAAGTTCCTTCTCTGAAGCCTCAGGTTTTACAAATCGCTGATAGACGTCATTGACTATATAAGAGCTTCCCCAGTTGAGATGTGTCGATATGGTGGACATGAGGGCTGCAATTAAAGCTGCTATAACTAAGCCGAGTAATCCTGCCGGTAGATAAGACAACATTGCCGGAAAGGCCAGGTCATCTTTTACAAAGGTAGATTCAATAGCAGGAAACTTAGCTGCTATATCACCTAAACCAGGAAAAACGACCATAGATGCAAAGGCAATTAATATCCATGGCCATGGTCGTAACGCATAATGGGCGACATTAAAGAGTAAGGTGGCTATGACAGCGTTTTTCTCGTCTTTAGCAGAGAGCATCCGCTGTGCTATATATCCTCCACCGCCTGGCTCCGCACCCGGATACCATACACTCCACCACTGTACAGCAAGTGGAATCAAAAGTAGAGGCACGACGACATCCATATCACTCATTGGCGGTATAAAGTCCATTTTGCCTTGTATATTAGGATGCGATAGCAATTGGCTAAGGCCACCTATTTCAGGCATATTGACGATGTAAATACTCGCCCAGACCATTCCGGCCATAGCAAGCATAAACTGAAAAAAATCAGTGTACAATACGCCTTTATAGCCGCCTATAGCTGAATATACGACGGTAATAAGAGACACAATGACTACGGTTTGTACTGCACTGATACCTAGTAAAATACCAGCTATCTTTATACCTGCAAGAATAACAGTAGCCATGATGACCATATTAAAAAATACACCTAAATAGACAGCTCTAAATCCTCTTAAAAAACTGGCTTCCTTGCCACTATATCGCAATTCATAAAATTCTAAATCGGTTGTCGCTGCTGATCTACGCCATAATTTAGCATAGACAAAGACGGTCAGCATACCAGTAAGTAAAAATGCCCACCAAGCCCAATTGCCTGATACACCATGATTTCTAACTATGTCAGTCACTAAATTTGGTGTGTCTGCTGAGAAGGTCGTTGCAACCATCGATATACCTAAAAGCCACCAAGGCATTTTCCTGCCTCCAAGAAAAAATTCTTCGCTGTTTTCTCCTGATTTACTGGTGATAACTGCACCTAGTATGATGGTGATGATAAAGTATAGCAGGATTATTCCCCAATCGAATGTTGCTAATTGCATATAGAATTATTTAATAAATATTGCATTGTGGTTTCCGGTTTTTTTTGGCTATCTCAATTTAAAGAGGCAAATAAAGGTATTTTTCTAAAATTTCCGAAATATTTTTTTTAAAAACATCGTGACTTAAACTGGCATGTGCTTCCAAATCCTAAAAATTAGTATTCTCTCATTGATGTAGAATAGTATCTGAGGTGTTTCTAAATTTTGTATTCCGGAATATGATTTTTTAATTAATGTCATTGTCAGAATTAATTAGGAATGTGATAGGTAATGAAATAATATCCCAACTGTACATAAAATAAGTAGGATATTATAGAACTAAAACTATGAAATTGCTGTTATATGCGAGGTTTGTAATGAAAATGATTATACCATTTCCAATCAATTTTTAAGAAAAAGTGAATTAAACTGAATTAATCAATTCATTTTTTCAATTTTATGTTATATTGAAAGAAATAAATTATAACTTTGTGTAAAGTTTAATCGTTTATATGTATATTTGTGGTGTCTGCCAAAATGTCATAAAATTTCAAATGGCATGGTATTGTGGATAGATTACATAATAACGCAAAATGACGGTTTTTAATAAGTAAATTATTATATCTATATAAATGAGTAACAGAAAGTTTTCACCTAAAGTAAAAAGAATCATTCAGTTGAGTCGGGAAGAAGCGATACGCTTGGGTCATGACTATATCGGAACTGAACATTTTCTTTTGGGGATAATTAAAGAAGGCGAAAGTCTTCCTGTGAGGGTGCTCGATTCCCTTGAGGTCGATATCGACGAACTAAAATCAAGGATAGAACAATCTAAAGCATCTAAGACTGAAGTGAATGTGGGCTACAACTACGGTAGTATTCCATTAAATAAACATGCCGAGAAAGTGCTGAAAGTGACCTCTTTAGAGGCTAAAGTATATAAAAGTGATGAGATCAGACCAGAGCATCTGATGCTGTCTATCCTCAAGCATGAAGATAATGCAGCTAATAAGATTTTGAGTGATTTTGATGTGGACTACGAATCATTTAGCGCAGAGATGGAATTCGTAAGACACGAACTTGAACCACCAAGCATAGAAATTCTTGGTCAGAGCCCTTCGGATTCTGACGTACCTATGGATGACGAGGATAATGATCAGTTTAGTACAGCAAGGAAATCTTCTTCCAAATCTCGTACACCGGTATTGGACAATTTTGGCAGGGATGTGTCGAGACTGGCAGAGGAAGGCAAACTTGACCCGATTATTGGTCGGGATGTAGAAATAGAAAGAGTATCCCA
Organism: uncultured Aureispira sp.; assembly: GCA_964501555.1. Lineage (GTDB taxonomy): Bacteria > Bacteroidota > Bacteroidia > Chitinophagales > Saprospiraceae > OLB9. Next base: position 23,488 of record CAZCTQ010000003.1, read on the forward strand.
GATTTTGTCCCGACGTAAGAAAAACAATCCTATCCTAATCGGTGAGCCGGGTGTAGGAAAGACCGCTATTGTGGAAGGTCTCGCACTTAGGATCATCCAAAAGAAAGTATCGCGTACTTTATTTAATAAGCGCGTTGTGATGTTGGATTTGGCTGCATTGGTTGCGGGTACGAAGTATAGAGGACAGTTTGAAGAGCGTATGAAAGCCATCATGACGGAGTTAGAACGTGCACGCGATATCATCCTCTTTATCGACGAAATACATACTATCGTAGGTGCTGGCGGTGCAACGGGTTCATTGGATGCATCCAATATATTTAAACCAGCCTTAGCACGTGGTGAATTGCAGTGTATAGGTGCCTCGACCCTTGATGAATACCGTCAGTATATAGAAAAGGATGGTGCATTAGACAGAAGATTCCAGAAGGTTATCGTTGATCCGCCTTCAGCAGAGGAGACGATTCATATCTTGCATAATATCAAAGGAACGTATGAAAATTTTCATAACGTCAGCTACTCAGATGAGGCTGTAGAAGCTTGTGTCAAACTGAGCGAACGTTATATATCTGACAGATTCTTTCCGGATAAGGCTATTGATGTCATGGATGAAGTAGGGGCGCGCACACACCTTAAAAATATTCACGTCCCTAAATATATCGAAGATTTTGAGCAAGAAATAGAAGAGATAAAAGAGAAAAAGAATCACGCTGTCAAGAGCCAACAATATGAGCTTGCAGCTGACCTCAGAGATCAGGAATCTAAATTGCAACGAAAATTAGAGCAACATAAAGAAGAATGGGAAGAGGAAGTTAAAACAAAAAAATATCCAGTCAACGAAGACGATATTGCCGAGGTTGTATCCATGATGACCGGTATCCCTGTCAAACGAGTTGCTCAGAGCGAATCTAAGAAATTAGTCAAGATGAATCTGGATCTCGAAGGTGCTATCATCGGTCAGCATGAAGCTATCTCTAAGGTCACCAAGGCGATACAGAGAAATAGAGTAGGGCTTAAAGATCCTTCTAAACCAATAGGGTCATTTGTTTTCTTAGGGCCTACCGGTGTAGGTAAGACCGAACTTGCTAAGGCATTGGCCAAGTATATGTTTGACTCAGAGGATGCGTTGATCCGTATCGATATGTCAGAATATATGGAAAAATTCAGTATTTCCAGATTGATTGGTGCGCCTCCGGGATATGTAGGATATGAGGAAGGTGGTCAACTTACCGAAAAAGTCCGTAGAAAGCCATATTCAGTCATTCTGCTTGACGAAATCGAAAAAGCCCATCCAGATGTTTATAATATCTTGTTGCAGGTGCTGGATGATGGACAGTTGACAGATGGATTAGGAAGAAAGGTAGATTTCAAAAATACCTTAATTATCATGACTTCCAATATCGGTGCACGACAATTGAAAGATTTTGGTACGGGTCTAGGTTTTGCTACTTCTTCAAGGGTAGAAAGTGCAGAGGAAAATTCTAAAGCTGTGATTCAAGCAGCACTTAAAAAGACATTTTCACCTGAGTTTTTAAATAGAATCGATGACGTCGTTATATTTAATAGCCTAGAGAAGGAAGATATTTTCAAGATTATAGACATCAATCTACAGCATTTATTTACCCGTATGTCTCACCTGGAATTTGAATTGAAGATGGCAGATGAAGCTAAAAATTTTGTTGCAGAAAAGGGATATGATCCTCAATTCGGTGCAAGACCGCTCAACAGAGCCATCCAAAAGTATGTTGAAGATCCACTTGCAGAGTTTATCCTGAGTGAAAATCCCGAAAAAGGCGCTTTATTGATAGCTAATCTCAATGAAGAAAAGGATGGATTAGTCATTAGTCTGGGCAAGCCTACAGGTAAGCAGAAGAATTTAAAGAAGTAAAATCGTATGATTTATAGGATTTTTACCCTTTTTGATAAATAATTTGGAATAAGTGCATTGATTTAAGTCAGTTAATGCACTTTTCTTTTTAATTTTGCGCATTAATTTTTAAAAATACAGAAAAACAAAAAACATTTGGCAAAAGGAAGAGTACAACCTAACAACAAGGCACAAGATGACAAATTTAATTACAGGCTCAATCGAGACATTAGAGTGCCTCGAATCAGACTTGTAGGTGACAATCTGGAAGAAGTGAGCGAAGTAGCCGGTAAGGAAATCGAAACCGGTATTTATTATACTAATCAAGCTATCGACTGGGCAGAAGAGATGGAGATGGATCTAGTAGAGATCAGCCCCAACGCAGATCCACCGGTATGTAAGATTATTGACTATAAAAAATTTATCTACGACCGTAAAAAGAAAGATAAGGAGCTGAAAGCCAAAACGGCCAAAACAGTTATTAAAGAGATTCGATTCGGACCCAATACAGACGACCATGACTTTACTTTTAAGGTAAAACATGCATTGAAGTTTCTCCAGGATGGTGAGAAGATCAAAGCGTATGTCCACTTTAAAGGGCGTGCTATCGTATTTAAAGATAGAGGAGAGTTAATCCTACTTAGATTTATCAAAGAATTAGAGGAGTTCGGGGCAGCAGAAGAATTGCCAAAACTAGAAGGCAAGCGGATGATCGTGATGATCTCACCAAAGAAAAAGAAATGATCCAATTTTGTTTTATCTGTAGCTGAGTTATCGAAACAGACTATTATTAAATCACTGTAAAAAGATAATAAAAGCGTGGTGAATGGTGAGGTATGATTTACTGAAGCACCGTAATATGTAATATAGTATTTAATATTATAACATTTAGGTTTGAGATTAGGTTTTATATTGCTTTGTAGCATTTCTTAATCGTTGAGTAACTGGTAGTGATGTTTACTTGAATTTGTATGGGCTTACTATAGATAAATCCTAATATATTTTATATCTTTGTCGTAGTCAATAGCATTAACGAAAGGAAAGAAAATGTTGAATAGAACAAAACATACTATTATAAACGGTGACAGCAGACAAATGAGCGAACTCAAAGATGAGAGTGTTCATTTGATTGCAACTTCGCCACCTTATTGGCAACTAAAAGATTACGGAACAGAAAACCAAATCGGCTTTCACGATGATTATGAAACCTACATCAATCATCTTAACCTGACTTGGCAAGAATGTTTCCGAGTTTTACACAAAGGCTGTCGTCTATGTATCAATATTGGTGACCAATTTGCTCGTTCAACTTATTACGGTCGTTACAAAATCATTCCCATTCATACCGAAATTATTAAGTTTTGCGAAATGATTGGTTTTGACTTTATGGGACAAATTATTTGGCAGAAAGCAACTACGATGAACACTTCGGGAGGTGCAAGCATTATGGGAAGTTATCCAAATCCCAGAAACGGAATTGTAAAGTTAGATTTTGAATATATTTTATTGTTCAAAAAACAAGGAAATGCACCTAAACCAAGCAAAGAACAGAAAGAAAATGCTTCAATGTCCAATGAGGAATGGAATACGTATTTTAACGGGCATTGGTATTTTTCAGGAGCAAAGCAAGACAAACATTTGGCTATGTTTCCGGAAGAATTACCTCACCGTTTAATCAAAATGTTCTCTTTCCCGGGAGAGACTGTTTTAGACCCTTTTATGGGAAGTGGCACAACGGCTTTAGCTGCGAGAAATTTAAGTAGAAATTCAGTTGGCTATGAAATCAATCCCGACTTTATTTCCATCATCAAAGAAAAGATTGGAACAGAAGATGGATCTATGAAGGTTGAAACTGAAATCATTAAACAACCCGATATAGAAACCGATTTTGAAAAGCGAATTATTGAATTGCCTTATCAATTTGTGGACACGCACAAGTTAGACAAGAAAATAGATGTAAAGAAAAATCAATATGGATCTAAAATTGATGCAAACAGCACGGGAAAACGGGAAGAGCTTTTCTCTGTAAAAGAAATTATTAGCCCCGAGCTTATCCGTTTAAGTAATGACTTAATTATTCGTTTGATTGGTATCAAGCAAAATCCAACAATCAACGGAAAAGCAACCGAATATCTAATTAATAAGGTTCGTGGAAAAAAAGTATTTCTCAAATATGACGAAATTAAATACGACAAAGAAAATAATTTAATGGCTTACCTCTATCTTGAAAACAAAACCTTTATAAATGCTCATTTATTGAAAAGGAATTTGGCATGGGTGGATAATTCCATTGACTTTAAATATAAAATGAAGTTCAATACATTTATCAATGGTTAATATGGAAATCAAAAGATATTCATTAGGATTTAGGAAAATGGAAAAAGTAAGAAAATATTTAGTTTAAAAATTGTATGTCAAAAATATTTTTAATCTAAAATAAAATAGTATCTTTGCGGCCTTAAAAGAATTTGTTATGCCAAAGATGAAAACCCATTCAAGTGCAAAGAAGCGTTTTAAGCTTACCGGTACAGGTAAAGTTAAGCGGTTTCAGGCTTTTACGAGCCACATGATGAGAAACAAGTCTAAAAAAGCAAAGACCAGATTGTTGGGTAGCGCCATGGTAAGTGATGCCGACTTTGCTAAAGTAAAGAGACTTCTTTGTAAGTAAAATTTTATTTTTTAACGAGAATGCAGGAATTAAAGCATCATCAGATCCCTGCATTGAACTAAATTTTTTATATTATGCCTAGATCAGTGAATGCTGTTGCTTCAAGAGCAAGAAGAAAAAAAATCCTAAAGGCTGCCAGAGGTTACTACGGTGCAAGAAGTAAAGTCTATACAGTAGCTAAAAATGCTGTCGAAAAAGCGTACTTATACGCATATAGGGACAGAAGAAACAAAAAGAGAGCTTTCAGAAGGTTGTGGATTGCGAGAATCAATGCTGCAACAAGAAGCCATGGATTGTCATACTCTAAATTTATCTACTTATTAAGTCAGAATAATATTGACCTAAACAGAAAGGTTTTAGCTGACCTCGCGATGAATCATCCGGATGCTTTCAAAGCAGTCGTAGATACTGTGAGATAGTAGTAGGAGTTAATATCTAAACAAAACGAAAGGGCGTAAAAGTAATTTTACTCCCTTTTTTGTTTATGGCAAGCGCTATTGACTTATAGCTATATAATATTATTTTCGTAAAAATAATAAGTATTAATAATTGGTAACATTTGTTAAGGTTTTGCGTTATACTTAAAGTCGTTTCTACTTGGCAAGGAGATGTTAATAAATTTTATGATATGGAATTGACTAAAAGTGATTTGTAACTAATCAATTATATATATGAAGAACCTGATTTTTACATTAGTTTTTACATTAGCTACTTTAGCAAGTATTCAAGCACAATCTGACTTAGAATATAGTAGAAATGGAAAATTTTTAATAGAAACCAACTATAGTTTGAGTTCCGCCTTCTTAGGTGGTAGTACAGGTTTGGGATTAGCTCTAACAGATGGTGGCACCCTAATTAACCTTGGTATAGATTGTGGAAAATTTCTTAATAAAAACTTAGCATTAAAAGGGTCGCTTTTTGTTATATCGGCAGATGGTGAAGCCATAGTTGGGATGTCAACAGGGATTAAATACTATTTATTTAATAAATTAATCTTGAGTCCTTCAGCTGGCATTCTAAATGCAAGTAAAGAAACCGTATTTTTAGGTGGTATGCATATTGGGTATGCAATAAAATTGGCAGATAATATTTACCTCGAGCCCGGGTTTGGCGCAAGGGTAAACGTAGATGCTAATGGCGTTTTTGAGATAAGGATACCATTTATGATGTTGTTTTAAAAGTTTAATTGTGTTGCTTATATTTAGTGATATTATGTGGTTTATGCTTGCAATTTAAAGTAAAATAATTTTAGATTCAACGTATGAATGTATATTTTGAAAGTACGGATACGTATCACTACGTTTATACAGACCATTTAGGATCGATATTAACGGCTACCAACAGCAGTGGCGTAGTAGAGTTTGAGCAAAACTTTGACGCATGGGGCAGAAACAGGCATGCCACTACATGGACATATACAGGCATACCCGCATCGCCTGCGTGGTTGTACCGTGGTTATTCAGGGCATGAGCACCTGCCACAGTTTGGCATCATCAACATGAATGGACGGCTCTATGATCCTATAGTAGGCCGTATGCTGAGCCCTGATAATAATGTACAGATGCCTGATTATACCCAAAATTACAACAGGTACAGTTATGCGCTCAATAACCCGCTCAAATATACCGATCCGGATGGGGAATTTATAGCGATGTTTTTTGGTGCTGGAATTTTTTTGACAGAATCACTAAGTAACCTTATCTACGGCAAATCAGACCCTTTTGGAAAGGCTTGGAAAAAAACCGGCAATGTTATATCTGAAGTAGAGTCAGCATTTCGTATTTCGATTTATAGTGATAAAAATACAAATATTTCGATAGGCTTGAGCCCTTTAAATTTTGGCATTTCACTTAATTCTACGGTAAGGATATCAAGTAACGTTGTTGTTAATGGAGGTGTTGCGTTTGGTCTTGGAGGATTGTCTAGGTATGGCGGTATTGGGTTAAAGTCAGGTGACTGGGAAGGCTCTTTGGGAGTAGGTGCTAACAATCAAGGGACATATTATAGTGGTGGAATTGGCTATCAAAGTGTTGCGGTTGGGATCACCCAATATAATGATAATGACGGGCATCCACAGACAAACTGGAATGTTCAGTATCGAAAAGGGGATTTTAGAATATCAATGACAAATGATGCCTTCCTTACTGGTGATGAAAAACGGACTGCCGCCGCAGAAGTAGCTTTCGGTCCATACTCAGTTGGTTTTAATCTTTGGACAGCTTCCCCACCTCAACACGAATATGAATATAGAGAAAAAGATCCCCAAAAAACTACATTAAATCAAGAGTGGTTATCGCCTATTCATGGTAAAAACCTCAATTTTACATATAGCTCAGGGAGCAGGGTCTATGCAGGCTTATATTTAGGATATAATAATGGCTTCATGATAAGTCGCAGTGGAATTGAAGCTCCATGGGTACAAGATTTGTTTCAAAATGGAATACATCGATGGGTAGTTAAAGGTCCTTATTTTAATACAGATTTTGGTCCGTCATCAAGAATGTTTTTAAAATCTTTAATTTATAATCCATGGGGACTTTATTAAAAACAGGGTTATTCTTTTCTCTAATCATGCTCAATTCATGTCATTACTTAATGCCAAGCTGTATAAATGGTTTTGATATATATAAAATGCCCATAGAACAAAATCCAAAGTTTGCTTTAAGAGTAAATAATGGGTACTACTCTTCTGGCAATAAATCTTATAGTGGTGGCAGGTACTTTTTTCTGAATGGAAAAACTAAGAGTGGAATATATGATAATAATAATGATCTCTTTTTATCAGGATTTTCGATAAAAGAACACTGGGCAGAATATATGATTATTGACGATACAATTCTTATTCAAAAATTTAATTATCATACTTCGGAGTTATGCAAAAGATGGGTGATTGAAACTAAGGGGTTAATTACGAGCGATACTACATATCTGATACTTTCTACTTATGATTATAGATTTAAAAGAACTGAAATCCATGATCCACCTATTTTAATGACATTTGTTCCAGATACTATCCGACCTGATAGTACAGTAGCGTGGTATCTAAATAAATCATGGTACAAAAATCAGGTTCACAATAGCAGAAAATGATTTCTAAAAATTTAAATATTAACAGAATGAAACACATTGTTTTAACATTTTTCTTTAGCTTGACCTTCATTTTAACTTATGCTCAGGTCTGCTTCACCTATGATAATGCAGGCAATAGAATTAAAAGACAGGCTTGTTTTGTAGCCATTACAAATCAAGATGAAAGAGAAATGGCTCAGGTTAGTCCAGACTTAGCGACTGAATTGAGGGGCTTATCTGATAGCCGTGATTTTTCAAAATTAGTAGTTTATCCCAATCCAACAGCATCTGCATTCTATTTGAATGATCAGCATGAATGGCGGGGTTCTTCACTGACTTTTTATACAAATACCGGAGAGATATTGCAAGCAGTAGTTATCTCCGATGACCCGATAGATGTTTCATCACTGCCGTCAGGCAGCTATTTTTTGATTTTATCAAATCAGGCAATTAGAAAAACAGCAAAATTATTAATCACAAAATAAATTCAGTTATAATGAAAATATTAAGATTATTTATGGTATATACTTACCTGTCTATATCCTTTACAGCTTGTACACAAGATGATGATTCTATTAAAGAGTATCAATCCTGTTGTGGTATAGAACCAGTGGAAATCATACCCGAATTTGTTGATGGCTCGAAAGGTTATCTTTACATACCTAATTCCTTTACACCCAATGGTGATGGGGTCAATGATATATTTTCAGCAGTATTTAATGATGCTATAAGCCATTTTGAATATATGGTAATAGAGCAGGATGTAGAGGACAATACAACATCACCTTTGCTGTATCAGGTACAAAATATTACAAGGGAAAACATTAAAGAAACAGGTTGGAATGGTCTTCGTCTTGACGGGAAGAAACACAAAGGTTCTTTCAATTATACCATTTATGCAGTAACAAAAGACGGAAAAGCATTTGTCACTCAAGGTAAAGCATGCGCCATAGCTTGTGATAGTGATGCAGGATATTTTAAAAACAAGGTGGGCTGTTTCTTTCCTGTACAAGCTGACGAAAAAGGGAATCTTGACAAAAATATAAAAGCCGGAGAAGATAGCTGTTTTGGAAGATAATCAGAAAATCAATATAATGAATTGTCATTCAGCGTGTAGGGAAGAATCTTGAAATTTTAACGGGCAATTGTGATTGAGAGCGTAAATTCAACCAAATAGTTAGGTTGTATTTGATGTATAAAGGATATAATAAACCTTACTAAAACCCATCCGAATGGACATAAATTTATACTTGGCAATAATACCTGATGTCATAGAATGCGTATAACCCGATGTGGCATTATATTACTTTACGGTCAGATGATTTACTTCACTGGCTTCATAATATTATTAGATAGTTAAGTTAAAGTTAAATCTTGATTAAGGTTAATTTACATTCATGGTTTTGTGTTGTTAGTTTAATATTTTTTTAATAGTAAAGGTGGGATCAAGTAATATTGCTTTACGAAATTCAAAGAAGAAGTAAATTGAATACTGGATTATGAAGATGATAAAACAACAATCAAAAACCAGCATAAGATTGGGCTTCCTAACTGGGCTTCTTCTTTTAGCCTCAACCCCAAATGCTGTCAGCCAAAATATAAATTACACTCCACTTTATACAAATTCGACATTTACTAAAACAATCAATGTTAACTTACCAGTCGGTACAGTGGCTGGAGTAGCAAATGTTTCAAATGGATCGGCAAGCTATTCAATTCCAATACTATCACCTTCCGGTACAAACGGAATTAGTCCTGATATTTCAATTATTTATAATTCTATGGGTGGCAATGGAAATATTGGTGTAGGCTGGAGTATTCAGGGGCTATCCATGATATCAAGGGTTCAGAAGAATATATATATGGATGATGCCGTTCATCCGGTAAACTTAAACAATACCGATGTATTTAGTTTAGATGGCGAAAGGTTTCTCTCAAAGTCAGGTAATTATGGTGCGAACTTAAGTACCTATGGCAAAGAATCAGATGATTTTGGAACGATTACGTCTTACGGTACTTTTGGAGATGGGCCGCAATATTTTATATATGAAGCCAAAGACGGTACAAAGTTTGAATTCGGAAATACAGCTGCAAGTCGATTTTTATCCTCTGACTATACTAAGGTATTGTATTGGAGAATAAACAGGATTTTGTACAGAGATGGTAATTATATAGATTTTGATTATCATAACTATAGTTCAGAAAGTATAATAAAGGAAATAAAATACACCGGAAACATATCTACCGGATTACTACCGTATAATAAGGTAAGTTTTATCTATGGCACAAGAGATGATGTAAACACGACTTATGAAGCCGGGACAGCTATGAAAAGCACTCAATTACTTACAAATATCATAGTAAAGACAGATGGAGATGTATCATTTAAAGAATATGTACTAAAATATGGTAAAAATAATACATCTTCATTTTTAAAAGAGTTTATAGAAAAGGGCAGCGATGGAACATCGTTAAACTCTACAATATTTAAGTATGGCGATGAACCGGTAAATTTTTCAACTTCAACTACAACTGTTGGGCAAAATCAACAGCAACACTTCCTTAACGGAGATGTCAATGGAGATGGATATTCGGATTACATCGGATTAAATAATTCGGTGGTTAATAATATTGTTTATACGCAGTCATTTACGATATACGAGAAGAATCCAAGTGAGTTGAATACTAATTTTACCGCCGTACATACTGAATCATTACCACCCAATTCTTATGAAGTATTTGTCCCAAGGGATTGGGGTTTATTTAAAATCAGACAAGCTCAGGGACCAAATCACACAAGATCTATGGGTGACTGGAATGGAGACGGGCGTGCTGATTTATTGCTTACTAAGACAACAGGAACAGGCTCAAACAGGATAATGAACGAATTCAGGGTTTACGAAAGCCCTAATTACTCATCCCCAATTATCAAAACACCATATAGTCCTAATGGCAATAAAGTACATACATCAGGTTACTATTACCTGCTCGGTGATTTTAACGGTGATACTAAAATGGATATTTTAACCATGTTAAGTTATAATGGCACTCAGTTTAGTACTTCCATACATTATGGTGGAGGGTCATACTGGTATAATACTGATCTATCGGGAACTATATATTTTAATGAAACAGACTGGCCATCATGTGACCAGATTTATGTTTTGGATTTTAATGGTGATGGCAAAGATGATATAATGTTAATAAAGGATGGGCATTGTGAAATTATGACATTTACAGATTTGCAAACAGCAAAAAGACTCTATTATGGTGGATTCCCTACCAAATGGCATCATATTTTTTTAGGAGATTTTAATGGTGACGGTAAGACTGACTTACTGTGTAGGACAGATAAAAGTAATAATAATGCACCCTGGTATAAAGCCATAAGCACAGGAACAGGCTGGGTTGAGACACCATTTACATTTAGTCAAAAACCAGATATTAATGCAGCTTACCACCTTGACCAGTTATTGATAAGTGATTATAATGGAGACGGAAAGACTGACATCGCACATTGTTGGAATTATTGGGCAGATAGCCCTTGGAATACTATAAGACATTCTAAAATTGATATGTATTACTCTAAAGGTGATAATTTTTATAGTGAACAGTATTCGTTTAATGACGACATCATGACAGATCCAAAATTTATTTTCACTTTTGATTCCAATGGTGATGGAAGACCTGAGATTTTAAATAGTCAAAGCTATACTCAACCCAAACAACTATTATATATTAAGAAGGAAGGAAAAGAAAGATTGCTACACAATATTAAAAATGGTGTAGATCACGACGTAGAATTTGTATATAAAAGGATGACACAAACTTCTGATTTTTATACTCGAGGAAGTATTACAAGCTATCCACTGAACAATATACAAACTCCGATAAACCTTGTTTCTGAATTCAAATCTGAAAATGGCATTGGTGGATTTACGACAACGAAGCTTAAATATGAAGAAGCAAAATTTCATCGCGAAGGTAAGGCTTTTTTAGGGTTCAAAGTAATTAAAAATACAAATTTGGCTACTGGGATTAGGACTGAATCAGAAAATGAATTTCACCCCACATATCATGTTTCTTTACCAAAGAAAGTCGCAAAATATTTAAACTCTAATAATACGCTGTTGAATGAGATTACAAATGTCAATCAAATAGTCTCTTACCCGGGTACTAAAAGATTCTGGTCAAGGGTTAATAGTATATATGAGAACAGGGCATTTGAAGGCCAGTTTCAATCTAATTCACTCATTTATGATACCTATGGCAATATAACTACTGCTACTACTAATATTAATAATGTAGAGACAAAAGTTGTCACCTCACAATATGGCCAGCATGGTACGCCAATGCCCGCTAAGCTTACCTCAGAGACTATAATAAATACAAGAAGCGGGCAAGCGCCGTATTCATATACAACTGACTATACATATAATTCATTAGGGCAAATAACAAGTAAGACCGATTTTTCAGGATTAGCAAAGCAGGTTGTGACGGCATTTGGATATAATTCCTTAGGCAATCAGACTAATATGACCATTTCTCCATCAGGTATGACATCAAGGACGAGCTCTCAGGCTTTTGACCCTAAAGGGAGATTTGTAGTCACAACCACCAACCCACTCAATCAGACTATAACTTATGTTAATGATGTGAGGTGGGGACAACCTACATCGGTTAAGGGCATTAGCAACCTTCAAATCGTTTATACTTATGATGCTTTTGGCAGATTGCTCACTTCTTATGACCCACAAAAAGGGATTACGATAAGTATCGGTTATACATGGGATATTGATGCTCCAGCAGGGACAATACATAAAAAGACTATTAAACATCCCGGTAAGCCTGATGAGGTGATTTATTATGATATTATGGACAGGCAGCGCCGGAAAGATGTACAGGTATTTGGTAATGCATGGTCGTCTCAATACACCACTTATGATAGCCGGGGCAATGTAGCTACATCTACTTTGCCCTATAAATCAGGAGAGACAACACTGACGACCACCAATAGTTATGATGTATATAACAGGATTATTAGCTCTTCTAATGCGATAGGAACTACCGCTTACACATATACTTACAATAGCGGCAATCTGACAACAAGTGTTACAAATCCGGCATCACAGGTAAAATCTCAGGTAACAGATGCATCGGGCAAGTTAGTCAGTGCTACAGATTATGGCGGCACGTTGTCTTATACCTACTACAGCCACGGCAATATAAAAGAAGTAAAGCAAGGTACACAAGTCCTCACATCACATCAATATGATGCTTATGCAAGGCAAACCCAGTTAGCAGATATTAATGCCGGAACGACACAATATACTACGGATGCCTTAGGCCAGGTGACAGCTATGGTGACGGCGACAGGCCAGACGATGACTTACGCTTATGATATAATGGGGCGTAAGACGGATTATATCCGTCCCGAAGGCTCCACGACCTATACTTACTATCCTAATGGTAGTAACGGTGCGACCAATCAGATCAATACAGTCACAACTTATGGAGGCCAAACCGAGCAATACAGCTATGATACTTATGGCAGGGTTACATCCATGACAGAGACCATTGATGCCTTAGCCCATACGACGACTTTTACCTATGATATATATGATAATGTAAAAAGCAAGACCTATCCATCGGGATTCAAAGTTAACTATAACTATGATGCCAACAGCTATTTAGACAATATAAAGAACGGTACAAATACAGTGACCTTATATACTCAGACGAGTACAGATGGATTAGGTAATACGACCGGATATAGTATGGGTAATGGTAAATCATCCGGCATTAGCTATTACTTCGGCATCCCTACCAATTACCCCACAACCGGTATTCAGAATCTGACACTCAACTGGAACTACCAGACAGGCAATCTTACCAGTAGAACAGATGCAATAAAAAGTAAAACCGAAAATTTTACTTATGATAACCTCAATCGGCTATTGACATCTTCTGGTAGTGGCATCACTTCACTGACTAACACATACTCGGCAAATGGCAATATCAGCACTAAAACAGATGCGGGTAGCTATACGTATGGAATCAGTAAGGTCAATGCGGTGACACAGGTTAGTAACAGCGGAGGGAATATTCCTGTATTCACGCAGAATATAGCATATACATCCTTTTATCAGCCGCTGTATATGACGGAGGATATAGACAGGATAGATTTTACTTATGCATCAGATGATCAGAGAATAAAAGCCGTAAGGAAAGCAGGCCCGGGCGTGGAAAATACAAGGTATTACTTTGGCGACTATGAGAAGACCATCAATTCCGCAGGAATAATCAAGCATATCCATTACATAGGCACACCATCAGGACTGGGCTGTATCGTTGAGCGTAATGGAAGTACAGATACGTATCACTACGTTTATACAGACCATTTAGGATCGATATTAACGGCTACCAACAGCAGTGGCGTAGTAGAGTTTGAGCAAAACTTTGACGCATGGGGCAGAAACAGGCATGCCACTACATGGACATATACAGGCATACCCGCATCGCCTGCGTGGTTGTACCGTGGTTATTCAGGGCATGAGCACCTGCCACAGTTTGGCATCATCAACATGAATGGACGGCTCTATGATCCTATAGTAGGCCGTATGCTGAGCCCTGATAATAATGTACAGATGCCTGATTATACCCAAAATTACAACAGGTACAGTTATGCGCTCAATAACCCACTCAAATATACCGATCCGGATGGGGAATTTGTTTCACTTGCAGCTATAGGCATAGGCATGTTGATCAGTGCTGCAACATATACGACTGTACATCTTGTGACCCATGAGCTTTCATTTGATGGGTGGAATTGGGGATCATTTGCCGGTGCTACGGTTGCCGGTGGTGTAGGCGGGTTTGTTTCTCCTGCTTTGACTGCCGCTGGTATAGGAGGTGCTGCCAACGGAGCGATAACAGGGGCAGCATCAGGTTTTACAGGTAGTCTTACAGGTGGTCTTATAAATAATGAGCGTGGTAAAGACTTGTGGAAAAAGGTTGCATTAGGTACAGGTATAGGTGCTGTAGTGGGTGGTGTAATGGAAGAAGTTAAGGCCGCTCTTGATATTAGATCGTTTTGGGATGGGAGCAAAGTGACAAATACAACTGTAATTATAGATCAAAATATCCCTTCAATTACTCAATACGGTGAAAACAATTGTTTACCTGCATCAGGAGCCGCTGTCGATCAATCATTGGGTGGTGTATTGACTGATGGAGAGGTCAGAGGGTGGTTTCCAGGAACAAGTTCAAAAGATGATCCACTAAATCCTAAGATTTTTTGGAAAAAATTTACTAACAAAACAGGATGTGAAACTTATGTTGGTGTAGGAAGTCCAGATAGAGCTAAAGCTATTGCTGATGCAATGCAAAAAGGTTATAGAGTAAGTTTTGGAATTGTGGACCCAAATGCAAAAGTTGGACATTCTTATGTTTTGGATAAAATTACTAGTACAACAAAGTTAAAAGTAAATGGAATATCCACAACTAAATTATCTTTTTCCGCTATGAACCCTTATAATGGAAGTTTTAACACATTTAGTTTTTATCAAATTGCTTCAGCAAATTCAATAACTTTCATAAACCCATTTTAATATGAGACAACCTGTTTTATTTATTTTAAGTTGTTTTTTTTGTTTGAATTGTAGTTCAGCTCAAGTTGGTTTAGAACAATTAAAAAATAATGAAAGCATAATAATAAAAGAAATACAAAATATGAGATACTTTCCAAAAAACAGATTATTTGATTACTCTTTTGTTATATATAATGCAAATATTCCACTTAAAGATTGGTCTGTTGAATCAATTAAAGATAGTAAAGTCTTATCCAAATTGAAATTTGAAAAAACAATTACTAAAAAGAAATTCTGCAAGGATATTGAGTGGTTTTCATGTGAAGTTTATTTTGTTAACTCAAAAGTTAAAAATGATTATTTCTTTACCGATGGAGATTTGTTTTACACACAATATACTGATTTGGATACAATTTTAGTAGATTATTTACTCAATGAGAAAGAAGCTATTTTCATTAATATACTGAATTTGAATTCAGATATCTATTTTATTATAGAAAGCAATGCAATTAAAAAAATATTTGACAGAAAACTTGGTAAAATACTTGTTTTAGAAAGCTATTTAAATAATTATTCCGATAATCTAAAACCTAATGAATCCTTCAACGGGATCAATCCAAAGATATTCTGAATTAACTATCCGAAATGTATTTGGAATTGTTAGAATTTTACCTTAACACAAAGTACATGAAAACAATAGTATTTTTATTTTTTATTAGTATTTTTATAATGTGTAAGACAAATTCAAAAATGGACAATATAAAAACACACATTGATATTTTAGATGAGCACACAATTAAATTATTGAAAAAACAAAATATTAAAATTTTAGGTAATATTAGTTTTATCCATATTATAAATTATCCATTTAATAATGAAATTGAAAATATTTCTAATATGATGATTAACAATATTTTGACTAATAGTATGCCTGTTTTATTAAGTAATTCTAAAATTCCAGAAGCAACGAGTTTGATTTTAATCGATAATAAACTTTTAGGGTTAAGTGATGGTAGATATGTGTATGAAAAAGGATTCTGTGATTATAATAATTTTATTCAACTATTTAGAATTAATAAGCCTAAAAATATTTTCTATTTACCGGAAGTAGGTTTAAGTATAATATTTTTTCAATCTTTTAATAATGAATTATTATTGCTTCCTAATTTGCAATCCAAAGAATTGATTTCTATTCAAAATTATTTTCAATCAAAAAAATAAACTTATTATGAGACATTCATTTAACCCGTAGTGCACTATTGGAAAAATCACTCGAATTGATGATTTTTCCACTGGTCTTATAATGCAAACTGTTAACGTAAATTCGTCATCATCATATATTAGAATATCTGGAAATCATAGATCATGGGCAGGATTTTTATTTTGGAAATAATTTGTATTCTTTTAACATATAGTTCTAAATGTCAAAACTTAGTTTTGAATCCTAGTTTTGAACATATGATTACAAAAGTTAATTCAAAAATGGGAACTCTTGATTCCTTTTATGCAAAACATTGGTTTGTGCCAACAGATGGTACACCAGATATATATAGAGATTTAAATTCTTGCAATGACGATTTTATTAAGAATCATGAAGTAGGGCTTGATACTTGTATTAGAGTTTATTCTGGAAGTTATTGCATTGCTTTGATACTTATTGAAGAATATGGTTATTTAGAGCATATTACCGGTAAATTGAGTACGCCACTAAAAAAAGATCATTTATACAAAGCAGGATTTTATGTAAAAAGTTATACGGGACGCTACAAAGGAAGTGGTTTGGGAATTAAATTGAGCCGGGATTCCATTATATTTAATTCAGATGAGTTTCACGATTATAAATTATCTCCATTTTATCATAATCTCTATAAATCCCATAAAGTAAAAGCGGATTACGAAATAATTGATGTAGATACAACTTGGAGAAAAGTTGAGTATTACTTTAGAGCATTGGGCAATGAAAAGTTTATTACATTAGGTAAGTTCTCATCAGAAAATGATGAAGCCGAAATTAAAATAATGAAAAAAATCAGCAAATTACCCTTGAAAGAAATAGGGAAACTATTAATAAATGGGGAAGTTCCTTATTATAAACCAAATACTAATAAAATATACACTGATTTTAATTATTTGGCAGGTGATTATTATTTTATTGATAGTGTTTTTGTAAGTGAACTAAACCCGACAGAAGAAAAAATTGCAAATAAAAAATGTCAAAACTGTATTGATAATGATCCTTACACAATTGAAATACCATCTCACATTGATTTTTTTGTGGATAAAGGTTTCTTTGGGGATATGTCATTTTATGTAAATCCGACATTAAAACCAAATGAACTATTACAGATTAATTTGGATAAGAGTAATAAAATTTTTTTAATCAATAATTCTGATACTATTAGATCATTTGAATACAGTTTTAAATACCCGGCAAATAAAATCCGTAATAAGAATATCCATTTTTCTATCATTCCCAAAGATGGTTTATTGATTGATAAAAAAGAATATTATCACTCGTCATTGTTAGATTCCGATATTAATATTTTTACAAACATCAAAAAAATAAAACAATGAAACAAATATTAATTTCAATTTTTACCTTTCTTTCTCTAAATATTTATGCTCAGGTCTGCTTCACCTATGATGATGCAGGCAATAGAATTAAGAGACAGGCTTGTTTTGTAGCAATTACAAATCAAGATGAGAGAGAACTGGCTCAGGTTAGTCCAGACTTAGCGACTGAATTGAGGGTCTTATCTGATAGCCGGTATTTTTCAAAATTAGTAGTTTATCCCAATCCAACAGCATCTGCATTCTATTTGAATGATCAGCATGAATGGCGGGGTTCTTCACTGACTTTTTATACAAATACCGGAGAGATATTGCAAGCAGTAGTTATCTCCGATGACCCGATAGATGTTTCATCACTGCCGTCAGGCAGCTATTTTTTGATTTTATCAAATCAGGCAATTAGAAAAACAGCAAAATTATTAATCACAAAATAAATTCAGTTATAATGAAAACATTAAGATTATTTATGGTATATACCTGCCTTCTGATGGCCATGACAGGATGTACACAAGATGACAGTACAACAAAAATTACACCAATAAAGGAGTATGAAACATGTTGTGGTGCGGAACCAGTGGAAATCAGGTTTTCTACGGGACAATATCTGTATGTACCTAATGCATTTACACCTAATAATGACCGTATAAATGACGTATGGTATCCTTACTTCTCATCCGGCCCGGATAAAATTCAGGCTGTATTTATTTATACACTTGAAGATAGTACCCTTATACATCAAATGTATGAATACTATCTATATCCGGAAGGAACTTATGGTTGGGACGGGCGCAAGTCCAGAAATGGTAGTCAACTCGGAGACAATAGTTTACATAAAGGTGGGTTTTGGTATGAGATAATATTCAACGAGCCAGTTAATGTGCCAAATAATGAAACCGCTTTTAAAGGCAAGGCTTGTGTTATCGTATGTGACGAAGATGCTGCATATTTTAGAGATAAAGCAGGCTGTTTCTTTCCTGTACAAGCTGACGAAAAAGGGAATCTTGACAAAAATATAAAAGCCGGAGAAGATAGCTGTTTTGGAAGATAATCAGAAAATCAATATAATGAATTGTCATTCAGCGTGTAGGGAAGAATCTTAAAATTTTAACCAGATAAAAGCAAAAAAAATAGGCAGTGGAAAACCATCTGCCTATTTTTTGGGAGACTAACCGGAATTGAACCGGCGACCCTCGGAACCACAATCCGATGCTCTAACCAGCTGAGCTATAGCCTCCATTTTTAAAAAGCGATGCAAATGTAGTGCATTTTTTATAATATTCTACACATTTTACTAAAATATTTTTTTAATGAACTCTTGATTTCCTCCCGATTAGTTTATTGCCTATTCTGATAATATTAAAAAACTGTTAATTATAAATGTGGTTACATATCATTGATTAAAATATTTGTTCTTTTGTAACAGCGATTTAAGTAATTTCGTTTAGAGGATAGGTACTTGATCAATCAGGATAGTGTTTTTACAAATATAATTAAAACAATGAAATTTTTATACAGACTTTTAGCTTTTGCCATTGTATTATTTGTCCACCAGCAACTTATGGCGCAGGCCTATGAAATTATCTTTGAAATCAAGAATTACGATAGTGATACGTTGATCGTCGGCAATTATTATGGCGAGAGACAAATCGTTAAAGATACATTATATAAAAAATCTAAAGGCAAATTTGTCTGGAAAGGCAATGAAAAACCTGAACAAGGTGTGTATTTGATTTTGATGAAACCGAGTAATACTTTCATCCAGTTTATGCTAAGCCCTGATGAAAATAAATTTGCCTTGTTTTCAGATTACAACGATCCCACACATGTAAAATTTAAAGGAAGTAAAGAAAACGAACTTTTTTATGGATATATGGATTATTTGCGTGATCAGCGTGTACTGGCTGATACGCTGAGAGCACGGATAGAACGTGCCAAAAAGACGAACCAGGAAGACAAGGCAAGTCAGACAGCCTTTGAAAAATTAGATGCTGATGTCAAGAAGGCGCAGCATGAGTTGATAGAAAAAAATCCAAAATCCCTGACAGCTCTACTGCTTAAAGGGACATCTGATATTGATGTTCCCGAATTTGCAGGTTTACCGCCTGATACAATTAAGGTAAGACGATATTATTACTATAAGGAGCATTATTTTGACAATATAGACATGCAGCATAAGGCATTGATTAGAACGCCTTTTATACATCAAAAGATAGATACCTATCTCAATAAAGTAGTCAGCCAGCAGCCGGATACGCTTATCAAAGCTATTGACTTTGTACTGGGCAAATTGGAAGGAAATGAGGAGGCTTACCGATATTATCTGGCTGAATTGCTCAATAAATTTGCCACTATGAAACTGGTAGGATATGATGGCTTATACGTGCATTTAGTGGATAATTACTACGCTAAAGGTAAAGCTCCGTGGATTAATGAAGAGAATATGTCCAAAATGAAAGAAAATGCCAATGATCTAAGGCCTGTCCTGATCGGTAAGAAGATGCCGGACATTACGACCTACAAGGAAGATGGCAGCCCTGTACGGTTGTGGGATATTAAGTCGCCTTATACCGTTGTTTTATTTTGGGCACCTGATTGTGGACATTGCCAGAAGTCGATGCCTTTTATTATCGATTTTTATAAAAAATACAAGGATAAAGGCGTTAAGCTAATAAGTATCTGTACAAAACCAGGTGAAAAAACGCCTACATGCTGGCCGGGAGCTGAAAAGGAACATATGGGTGATTTTATCAATACGGCTGATCAGTACAGTCGCTACAATATGAAGGTTAAGATAAAGGCAACACCTAAAATCTTTATCCTCGATGAAAACAAAGAAATCATCATCAAGGACATACAAGCCGAAGAAATGGAGAAAGTATTTGACGAAATCCTTTCTTTTGAAAAGCAAAAAAAAGAAGAGAAGCGGTAATAAATAATGCGGTTATGCCTTGTCAGGAAATTCCATGATCGGTTAATACTGATGGATGATTTTATTTTTCATCTGAAATCTTATAAGTATTGCGATCCGGTGCGTTTCGGCTGATTAATTCGCCTAAAAAGCCAGCTATAAAGAGTTGAATACCGACGATGACCATCAGGATACCTAAGTAAAAAGCAGGCCTGCTGGCGATTCCGATTGTATTAAAGAGGATTTTGTCGATACTGAGCCACGTCAATACGATGATACCCACCATGGAAATAATAGTACCCAGCACACCAAAAAAGTGCATTGGTCTTTTTCCAAATTTGCTCATAAACATAATCGTAAACAAATCGAGTGGGCCGTAAATAAATCTGGATAAGCCAAATTTAGAAACACCGTACTTGCGTGCCTGATGCTGCACCACTTTTTCGCCTATTTTAGTAAAGCCTGCCCATTTGGCTATTACAGGTATGTAGCGGTGCATCTCGCCGTAAACTTCGATATTTTTGATGACATCAGATTTGTAGGCTTTAAGCCCGCAATTCATGTCGTGGAGCTCTATACCTGATAATTTGCCCGTGATAAAATTGTATAATTTTGTCGGGATGGTTTTAGAAATAGGGTCGTAGCGTTTCTTTTTCCATCCTGATACGAGATCATAGCCATCTTTTGTGATCATATCATATAATTCTGGAATCTCTTCAGGGCTGTCCTGTAGGTCGGCGTCCATCGTGATGATAACATTTCCCTGAGCCATACAAAAGCCTACATTGAGCCCAGCCGATTTACCGTAATTGCGACGAAATTTCGCAGCACGTACCTTGGGGTTTTTTACATGAATTTGCTCAATTACTGACCAGGATGTATCATTACTGCCGTCATCAATGAAGATAATTTCGTAGCTATATCCTTTTTCATTCATGACACGTATGATCCAGTCATGTAATTCTGTAAGCGATTCTTCTTCATTAAATAGTGGTATGACGACGGATATATCCATGATGATAGTTTAATTAGGTAGTTGTATTGGATTTTGGCGTTTGATTAGTGCAATGATAACTGCTATGACGGCACCCGGAAATAAAAATGAAAATGGAAGTGCAGCAATACTTTTTAAATCATAAGGATTGGCATTTTCTAACTGGCCAAGAAGCTCTTCCTTTTGTTCTTCGCTATATTTTAGCAATTTTGCTGCAGCTTCAAAGGCCTCTACTTGTAATTCTTTTAATTGTTCAATGAGCGAAGGATTTATAAAGTTCATGAGCACATAAGTAAATAACGCTATGATCGTCGAAGACAAAATATAGGTTAGCCATGCAGGCTTAAAAGCATCATTAAAAGTTATGAAGCCTTCGTTTTGCTTTTTGATTAAAGAAACGACGTACACCATAAAATATATCTGGATGATATACAATGGAAATGAATTGAATTTTAAATATATCGTACTGTCTAAATAGTATAGGATTAATGAAAACAAAATGCCCAGACCACCTGCGATTAATCCGTATTTTACAGGGAGATTACCCATTATAAATTAAAATTTTGTCGTAAAATTAGTAAAAAATATTGAATTATCGAGAAAGTATAAAAAGTGTGTATGTCAAAATGCACAAAAACAATAAAAATCAATAGGTCATTAATATAAAAAAGCCTGAAAGGCTTGAATATGATAGCATTGGGCAACGCCCGATGGCTTGAATAAGATAGCATTGGGCAACGCCCGATGGCTTGAATAAGATAGCATTGGGCAACGCCCGATGATTTGAATAAGATAGCATTGGGCAACGCCCGATGACTAAGATATAATGCCATCATCAAGGCCTGAAAGGTCGAAATATAAAACATCTGAAATGGTGTTTTCGGTTATACATATAGTATAAAAACGTCAAATTCAAAAATTATTCAGCACCAATTTTGTCCACTTGAACAAAACATCTAAAATTTAGCACCAATTTTATTCATTAAGCCAAAAATTCAATTATTTGTTTTTGTACTGGCCAAAATCATAGATAGAATGATCGGTTTGCACATATAATTCACGTAGGTACATCATGCCATCAAGGGTGTAGTACAATGACTGGATTTGTGACTGTCGATTAGCGATATAGCTACCTGGATTTTTGACTTTGTATTTGCGTGGATTGGGTAAAATAGCTATAAGCGCAGCGGATTCTTTGAGGGAAAGGTTTTGTGCCGATTTATTAAAATAAGAATTGGCGGCAGCTTCTACCCCAAATATGAGCGTGCCCATCTCGGCGACATTTAAATACATTTCCAGGATTTTATCCTTGGGCCATAAAGTCTCTATCCAAAAGGTAAAATACAATTCCAGTACCTTGCGGAAGTAGGATCTGTTTTGAAAAAGAAAGACATTTTTAGCTACTTGCTGGCTGATAGTAGAAGCCCCAAATGTTTTTTTACTTTTCTGGTTTTTTGCTACTGCATTTTGAATAGCGTCAAAATCGATACCCTTATGAAAAGGCAAATTTTGATCCTCTGAAGCCATAGCGCATACCTTGATAAACGGCGAAATATGATTGTTATCGACATATTTGTATTGAAGGCTGCCTTCATCTGTAAATATTCTTTGGATCATAGTCATAGTTATCGGTGGTGCAACCAACCGGTAGAGTAGTATCCAAGCGACTGTTATAGTAATTATTAAGACGATGGTTTTTTTAAAGAGAATAGTGAGATTATCAATTGTAAATGACATGATACAAGTTATTTTACCCTGATTTGAATGTTGCTGTCTTCATGTTGAACCGACTGTGTTCGAATTACATCAAGGATATTGGGATAAACCTGTCTTTTCTTGCTGAAGAATGTTTCCAGTGTCATCCAGACCGCTTTTTCTATATCTTCATTTTTTTGAGGGATTAAAGGTTGCCGGATAGTTTCGACAAGATACCAATGCGATTTTTTAATGAGGCGTTTTCCTACATTAGAACGGTAAGTATGTCGGGTGACGGTGAGTTTTTGAAGGATATTCATCTTTTTGATACCTGTCTCTTCGGATATTTCACGTAGAGTGGCTTCCTTTTTAGTTTCGGTATCTTCTATTTTTCCTTTGGGTAAATCCCATGAGCCACGTCTGTATATGAAAAGGTATTCATCTTTTTCGTTTCTGACTAATCCGCCGCCGGCCTCTATTTCTGTAAAGTGAGATTTAAAATCAGCCTTCAATTTGTCATAATCCGCATAGTGGATAATCATCCGCTCAGAGCGCAAATACTGGTCGGGGATGGCTATATAATCCAACAAATCCTTCTTATTTCCGGTGTAGTGAACGATAACGCTTTTTTCGTGCAGTACGTCCTCCATCGTGACATCAGCAGAAGGTTTTAAAATAACTTCTACTTCATTGATATATATTTTATAAATTTGTGCCTTATCCATTAATGTACGTTACATGAATATAGAAAATAAAATTGCTCAAAATTTGTTGCAAATAAAAGCAATTAAATTAAACCCACAAAATCCTTTTACATGGGCTTCGGGGATGCGGTCTCCTATTTATTGTGATAATAGGATTACGTTATCTTATCCTGACATACGAAATGAAATAAAAGCGGACTTTGTGTCGCTGGCATCGCAGTTTGGAAAAATAGATATGATTGCGGGTGTGGCGACGGCAGGTATTGCTCATGGAGCACTGTTGGCCGATGCGTTGAATCTGCCTTTTTCCTATGTCCGGTCTGCGCCGAAAGGCCATGGAAGGCAAAATCAAATCGAGGGCGAGATACAGCCGGAATCAAAAATCTTAGTTGTCGAAGACCTCATCTCTACCGGTGGCAGCTCCATAGAAGTAGTGGAAATCCTTAGGGCGGAAGGTCATGAAGTCTTAGGGGTAATTGCGGTTTTTGACTATGGATTTGAAAAAGCTAAAGAAAATTTTAGAAAAGCTGGTTGTAAATATGTTACTTTGTCCAATTATGACGTATTAATCCACGAAGCCAGTGCAGCTAACTATATCTCGCAGGAAGAGCAAGCAACACTCGCATCGTGGAATAAGAGCCCTGAGGATTGGTACGATAATAACTTTTAACTAAATTTTTTAAAAATATAAAATGAGTCATATAACTGAAAAGTCGGAATCCTTTTTATTCAAATATTTGAACAATGCTTCACCAACAGGGTACGAAGCACCGGGACAAAAAATATGGGTTGATTATATCAAGGATTATGTAGATGAATGGCATCTTGATAATTATGGAACAGCTTATGGTGTCGTCAATCCGGGCAAAGAATATAGAGTTGTCATTGAGGCGCATGCTGATGAAATCTCGTGGTATGTCAATTTTATTACGGATGAGGGGTTGATTCACGTCATCCGCAATGGCGGTTCGGATCATATCATTGCGCCATCCATGCGTGTCCATATACATACTAAAAATGGGAAACTGCCCGGAGTATTTGGCTGGCCTGCTATCCATACACGACACGGTAAAAACGAAAATTTAACACCATCGATGGAAAATATCTTTGTTGATGTCGGTGCAAAAGACAAGGCTGCTGTCCTTGAGATGGGTATTCATGTGGGATGTGTGATGACTTTTCAGGACGAGCTGACAAAACTGAATGATACCTATTATTGTGGCCGCGCCTTAGACAACAGAATGGGTGGTTTTTGTATTGCAGAAGTTGCCAGATTGTTACACGAAAAGAAGAAAGACCTTCCTTTTTCGCTCTATATCGTCAATGCCGTTCAGGAAGAAATAGGTTTGCGTGGCGCTGAAATGATAGCTAATACGATCAAACCACATGTCGCTATCATAACAGATGTAACCCATGACACCAGCACACCAATGATTAATAATAAAGTTCAGGGTGACACTAAATGCGGTCTCGGCCCGGTATTGACGTATGCACCAGCCGTACACAATCTGCTCTTACACCAGGTTATGGAAGTGGCAGAAAGCAATAATATAAGCTTCCAGCGGGCTGCATCAAGCCGCAGTACCGGTACAGATACAGATTCCTTTGCATATAGCAATGGTGGTGTACCTTCTGTGTTGATTTCGTTGCCACTTCGCTACATGCATACGACAGTAGAGATGGCACACAAGGATGATGTAGATGGCGTGATTTCACTCATTTATGAGACATTATTGTCAATTCGGGCTGGACAGAGTTTTAAGTATTTTTAGGGAATTATCATTTCCTCTTTTTAGGTTTCTTAACGCCGTATCTCTTATTGGGTATAGGGGTTAACTCTTCTATGATCTTACTGATGTCCAATACTTTGGAATCTGTAAAGTCTTGGACTTCCCTATATCCATCATTCGTGATTTCTAATACCTTAACTTCTTTGCCAATGTAATCCTCAATGGCCTTTAACATGGGTTTTTCGGATTCATCACAAAAAGAATAGGCAAAGCCTTTGTTTTTGCCTCTGCCTGTCCGGCCTACACGGTGTACGTAGTTTTCGGGATGCTCCGGCAGGTCGTAATTGACTACATACTCAACGTCAGCAATATCTATACCGCGGGCACTTACATCCGTAGCGATGAGCATTTTAACCTTGCCGGACCGGAAAGTATTGAGCGTTTCTAAACGGTCATGCTGATCCTTGCCACCGTGCATAAAGACGGATTCAATACCCACCCGTTGCATCGCTGCCTGTACACGCTCGCAGCGCACCTTAGTACGTACAAAGACGAGAATCTTGCTTTCCGGATTTTCTTTGACTAAGCGTTCGAGAAAAAAACGTTTGTCATCCATCGCCACAAATACTACGGAATGATTGACATTTTTAGAGACCGGATCTTTGGGTGAAATCTGGATTCGGATCGGATTTTTGACTAATGAATAGGCGAGATCTTTGATTTCTTCATCTATCGTCGCCGAGAAAAATAAGGTTTGCCGCTTTCTAGGCAGAAATCGTATCAGATCGCGGATGTCTTTAATAAATCCTAAGTCCAGCATGTGATCTGCCTCATCCAAAATGAGAAATTCTGCACTATGAAGCTGGATATACCCTTGGCTTACCAAATCAAATAATCGTCCGGGTGTAGCTATCAGGATGTCAACACCCTTTGTCAAGCGGGCTATTTGTGGATCCTGCTCTACACCGCCAAATACGGACATGCTCACTACACGGGTGTTTTTTGCTAATTTGGTAAAGACATCGTTGATTTGGATGGCTAATTCACGTGTCGGTACCATGATGATACAGCGGATGCCATTGGCTCTTTTCCGGTTTATCTTACTATGCAGGATGTGGATAATCGGAATAGCGAAAGCTGCCGTTTTACCTGTTCCGGTCTGGGCTATTGCCAGTAAATCTTCACCACGCAGGATATTGGGGATACATTTGTACTGGATGTCAGTCGGCTTTCTGAATCCCATCTTTTCGAGATTGTTTTTAAGTTCGTCCACAAAGTGGTATTCAGAAAAGAGCATAGGATTTCTTGATTTTTGTGCAAATGTAGCAGATTTATTTAGTTTTTTTGAATTAAATCAGGTGAATTTATATAAAATACATATATAATAAATTTTAATTTTTAACTTTGCTGTATCATTGCTTAGCTATTAATCCAATAATTCATTTTTTGAGATTCTATAGTTAGGTTTGATTAGTTTTAGGTCTCTGAATTTTTTTATTGAAATGCAATAATTGAAGAATCGTTTTTGTCTATTTATTGCTGTGAGGTGTAAGGGGGATTATCGTTTATAATGTATATTTAATTAAAAATGAGATATTTAATAATCAAACTGAGGACGTTGATTTTGTCGGGATGTTTTCTGATTATCACATTGATTTTTCCTATGATACTACAGGGACAGATTAGTAGTGGTATCCAGCTCAATTTGAGTGGAGGTAGTAGCTTCCCTTTAGGTGATTTTAGAAATAAAGAAGTATTTGCCGGCAATGGCTATCACTTTGCAGGTGGATTAGATTATTATTTTTTTAAAGTTTTAGGTATAGGTTTAGAAGGTGGATATTTTGAAAATGACAGTAAAAGCCCATTTAAGGATTTTATCTATCAAAATTATCTGATTAACTTTGAGCCATCCAAAAAATCTTCATGGCAAACAAAATATATTTTTGGTGGACCGTCCATTAAAACATCTTTTAATAGATTTGAAATTGATTTTACCGCTAAATTTGGCGTATATCAAGCATTTGAACCTAAACTGTTGTATGTCAGGACTAATTATGGAGAATCTTATGATATGTTTAGATCAGTAAGAAATGAATGGAAATGGCTTTTTGGATGGAATGCAGGTATTAGGACGATTTATAAATTGAGTGACTGGTTTGGTATTCAAGCTAAAGCCGAATATTGGAGTACAAAAGGCTTTGACAAATTGGAATATAATTTTGCCTACAGGAATGTGGCCGATCTAGACAGAAACGGACATTTTGATGATACTGAATTTAATCAAGCTAATCTTGTAACGAAACGCAATAATACCAACTTGAATGTAGTAAATGTAAATCTGGGAATGGTGTTGCAGTTTGGAAATATCAAGCAAATTGATAAAATGGAATTGAAAGCAGAGGAAATAGACAGGATATTAAATGAAGTAAATCAAGGACAACAAACTAATCATACCAATCAAAGGGATCAGGATTCATTAAATAACCAGATACAATTAAATGCTTCTAATCAGCGTATGGAAGAAATGCATATAGTACCATCAGTCGATCCGATTAAAGATAGTTTAGAGAATACAGCTTTAAGTAATATAGATGATCATAAGGAAAATTTGATTGTGGATGAAGCACAGGTACGAAAAATGTGGGCTGATAGTCTGAATGATGCCGGCGAATTGCACTTTTCTGTACAGATGTACCGCGAAGCAGCTAAAGACTTTGGTCTGATCCTTAATGAACCTGACTATCCTCGATCGAGATATATGTATGCAATGTCCTTGAGTTTGTCTGGTCAATGTGACGAGGCAAAAAAGGAATTTAAGGAATTTAAAAAGTCATATAATGGCGAGGATTCTCGTTCCTTAGAAGTGCTTTTTGTGTCCCAATTTCAAAACTGTGCCGGTATAGCTAAAGGACTTGCTGCTAAAGCACAAAATACTCCAAATGAAGATAAAAATCTTGCGACACAGCCCGCCACCATACCTGCGAAAGAATATCAAGTACAGTTTATTGCTATAAAAAAAGAAGATGTAAAATTTTTGTCCGTTTCTAAGATGGGTGATATCCGTACTGAATATACCGGGACTAAAAAGTTGTATCGCTATTTACTGACAGGATATCAAAATATTGAAGATGCTAAAGAGGATTTGAAATTGGTGCGTTCAAAAGGTTTTCATGATGCATTTATTGCCAGATATGAACATGGAAAACGCGTAGAGACGATGTATCATGAAGGTAAGCGTTTAGATTAAGGATCAATCTATGCTGGATAATTTAGTGGATATTTCAATGCTTTAGTCCTATAACACTTGATACCGATTTGTTTTGAATGGGTTTTGTAATTTGTAATTGTTTGATATTTGTAAAGGAAGTGTATGTCAATAAAATATGGGTTGATGGCGATATTTATAGGTTGTGGATTTGTGCTTCAGGCTAAAGTGTGGGAAGTCGGGCAAGCAAAACCCTATGAACTGCCAAGCAAAATAGTCAACATAGTAAATGATGGAGATACGATTTTTATCTATCCAGGACTATATGAAAACGATGCATGTAAATGGACGAAAAGCCGACTTAAGTTTATAGGAATAGGTGCGGAAGAATATAGACCTGTTATTCGATACAATGGTAATATTCCAAACAATAAGGGGATTTGGGTTTTTGAGATTCCAGGATATAGTGACGATATTTATATAGAAAATATCATTTTTGATGGTGCTAAAGTATCAGACAATTCTGGAAATAATGGGGCGGGTATCCGCTTCCAAGCTAATAATCTGACTGTGGTGAATTGTCTTTTTAGAAATTGTCAGAATGGGATACTGGAAGGACATGGTGCTGTAAAAAACAGCACAGTCATTATACGAGATTCAGAGTTTTTTAATAATGGATATTCAGGATATGAACATCACATTTATATAAATGCTTCGACAGAAAAACTGATAGTAGAAAATTGTTTCTTTCACCATCCTCGTGGTGAAGCAAATTCCATTAAAACCAGAGCACAAAATGCATATATTTTATACAATTATATAGACGAGGAGGATGGCAATGGTAGTTACGAAATCAATATTGCTCAGGGTGGGAATAATATTATTTTGGGCAATGTCATCGTACAAGGACTAAAGGGGGCAAACCATTCTATAGTCGGGTATGACGATGCTATTAATCCACTCAAAGATTTCTATTTTATTCATAATACCGTCATTAATAAGTTTAGTGGCAATGTTAGGTATTTTAACATATCACCTAAAAATGGTATTGAGATCTTCAAGGTTTATAATAATGTATTCGCTACAGTACCTACGGCTTCTACTCAGTTTATTTCAGGTAATGTTCCGTCATCATTAGACACAGCAGCAAACTATTTTGTACAAGATTACCGGCTGGCAGGCTTCAAGAATGCAGAAGCAGGTGATTATAATCTTACAGAGTCCGCTACCGGGATGATAGATAAAGCTGTTTTACTAGGAAATGATCGTTTTGGCTTTAATTTGACGCCTAAATTTATGTATCAGGGATTATTCTTGCCATTAAAGGAGCGGAAGATGTATGGTAACAAAACTGACATCGGAGCTTTTGAATTTGAAAGGATTACTTCTGTCGAGCATATCAATAGAGTCGAATTGCTTTATCCGAATCCCAATATGGGCATGTTTTATTGGAAGACAGATGTTTTTCCATTGGAAAATATTCAAATTCAAAACTTGTGGGGTGAAAACGTACCATTTGACATAGATTATATAGACAGATGGACTTATAAAATTGATTTGACCCAGCCTATACCTAGTGTATATTTAGTTTGTGGCGTGTCAGGTCAAAGGAAAATATGTAGTAAGGTACTGATTATTAAATAATCCTTAGATAAAATATGCTTTTAAAGAATAGCGGATTAGATTTTTTGATTTTTCTTAATATACTGTGCTCTCTATAAAATAAAAGATTTTTTACATATATAATTCAATTTTAAAGGTATCTTTGCAGCCTTAAAAGTCAAATATAGAATCCCATGAATATAAAAAATGTAACGGTTATAGGCGCAGGTACTATGGGTAATGGTATCGTACAGGTTTTTGCTATGAATGGCTTTAAGGTCATCATGTGTGATGTCTCTGAGGCCGCTTTGGATAGAGCCGGACAAACTATAAAGACCAACTTAGACCGGATGGTTAAAAAAGGTACAATTACCGAAGACGTAGTAGAGAAGTCTTTTGCTAATATAACCACTGCGACGATACTGAGTGACGCTGTGAGCAAGGCTGATCTAGTAGTAGAGGCAGCTACCGAAAATGTTAAAATAAAACTTGATATTTTTACACAAATGGATATGCACGCACCTGAACATTGTATCCTTGCGACCAATACATCTTCTATATCTATCACCCAAATCGCCGCTGTTACAAAAAGGCCGGCACAGGTCATAGGCATGCACTTTATGAATCCTGTACCTGTGATGAAGCTTGTGGAAGTCATACGAGGCTACTCTACATCAGACGAAGTGTGTCAGGAGATTATGCAGATGTCGGAGCTGCTGGGCAAAGTCCCTGTAGAAGTCAATGACTATCCGGGTTTTGTAGCAAACCGCATCCTGATGCCGATGATTAATGAAGCAATATACACGCTTTACACTGGAGTAGCGGGCGTGTATGAGATTGATACCGTGATGAAGCTGGGTATGGCGCACCCTATGGGGCCGTTGCAGCTTGCAGATTTTATAGGGCTCGATGTCTGTATGTCTATTTTGCAGATTATGCATCAGGGATTAGGTGAGGCAAAGTATGCTCCTTGTCCGCTACTGGTTAATATGGTGACAGCCGGCAAACTCGGTAGAAAATCAGGTGAAGGTTTTTATATTTATGAGGCAGATTCCAAAGAACTAAAAGTATCGGCCAAGTTTAGTTAAATATTGTCATAGTCGGTTAGTGAGTTGAAAAATTGAGATGAGTGATTTACCGCTAAATGGATTTAAAGTACTGGATTTATCCTCTGTCCTTGCAGGGCCACTGACTGGTAGTTTTTTTGCTGAGTTGGGTGCTGAGGTAGTTAAAATCGAAAATATAAAGACTGGTGGCGATGTCACGCGACAATGGAAACTGCCTACTGAAGATAAAAATGCAGGGCATTCGGCCTATTACGCTAGTGCTAATTATGGTAAGAAAGTCATTCTTTTAGATTTGACCCTTGATGCGGATCGACAGCAAGTAGAACAATGGTTTTCAGAGGTAGATATTGTTTTATCCAATTTTCAAAAGAAAACGGCTCAAAAACTCGGGCTTGACCCGTATGAGGTCGTAAAGCGCTACCCGCATCTTATTTTTACACAGTTGAGCGCATATACGTGGGATGATCCTCGTCCCGGGTATGACTTAGTCATGCAGGGCGAATCGGGCTGGATCTCGATGACCGGGACAGATACGGAACACCTTGCTAAATTACCGGTAGCTATTATTGACATCATAGCTTCACATCAGATGCGCGCTGCGACCTTGCTTGCATTATTAAAAAAAGCTAAAACTGGCAAGGGTTCTATCGTTCATGTTTCCCTGTACCAAAGTTCCATTTCAGCATTGGCCAATCAAGCTTCTAATTATCTGATGGCTGGACATGTGCCGAGTCCGTTAGGAACATTACATCCCAATATTGCGCCATACGGCGATATATTTAACACAAAAGATCATCAAAAAGTGCTTTTAGCCATAGGAAGTGATGCACAATTTAAAAAACTATGGTTTTCCCTGAAGATGGATGGTGACATTTATATTAATTTTGAGCATAATTCTCAAAGGGTAGGCACACGTTTAGCACTTAATCGGTATTTACAGCAGTCAATAGAGCAGTTGAGTTTTGATAAATTTTCTATTATTTTAGATGAGCAGAATTTGCCTTATACGTTAATTCATGACATAGACGGAGTTTTCAAGTTCCCTTTAGCTAAAGATATGATTTTGGAAGAAACGCAGGAAGGTTTTTCTGCGAAATCAGTGAGTAGTATAGCATTCAAAATTGAAGATAGCGAGGCATAATTTAATTCTTTTGTCGTTTTTATATATTAGAATGAAAGATATTTATACAGACAATAAATATGTTTGCTATAAAAATTAGTACGGTTTTTGCTTTATAAATGCAGATAATATCTTGAGCATAAGTTTGCTTTTATGATCATTGATTTATAATATTTTATATAATGATAAATTAAATATATATATAGTATGGCAGATAAAAACAAGTTGAAAATCCTGTTTTTGAGCTTTTTTGTTTTATTTTTTTTAAAAATTAAAGCGCAGGATTTGCATTATAGCCAGTTCTATAATTCCCCACAAAATATCAACCCTGCATTGACGGGCGTTTTTAATGGAGATCATAGATTTGTAGCATCGTGGCGAGACCAATGGAGTTTTGTTCCGGTGCCATGGATGACTTTTAGTGGTGCGTATGATACTAAATTATATGTGCTGAAAGGGGATAATCAGTTTCTGGGTGGTGGACTTAGTATAAATCATGACCGACAGGGCGACTCGCCACTGACACTGACATCTGTCAACGTCAATGGAGCCTATCATAGGGTTTTGTCTGCCCGACACATAGTTAGTGGTGGCCTGACGCTCGGATTTGCTTCTCGAGGATTTAACAGCCAGACGTTGACCTGGGATAAACAGTGGAATGGGGATACTTTTGATCCTAATTTGCCTTCAGGTGAAGGTTTTGACAATTTTGAACGTATCAATTTTTTAGAAACTGGCTTAGGGTTTAACTACCGATATCAGATGGACAATAGGAGCTATTTAGATGCTGGAGTAGGGGCATTACATTTGTTTAAACCTTCTAATAGTTTTAAGGGAAGTAACATTACCGAACTACCTCAACGAGTCACTTTTTCATTAGTAGGACAAGTACAGGTTATGGATATGCTGGATATTCAATTGCATGCTCTTCATCAAAAACAGGATAAATATAGAGAAACCATTTTTGGGGCTTTGGGAAAGATATATGTCAGCCAGAAAAAAGGCAATGAAATCCAGGTACATGCTGGTCTCGGATATCGTACAGCTGGATCATTTTTTCCGACTGTAGCCATTCAGTATAATAATATATATGGGTCTTTTAGTTATGACGTAGATAATACCGATTTTAATAAAATTAATGGCATAAAAAGAGGTGGACCTGAATTGCATTTTAAGTATATCATAGCCAATGTGAAGCCATTTAAACAGGTAAAGGTTTGTCCTATTTATTAATTTGATTACATAGTAGTATGAATATATTCAAAAAGATACAAGTTTTATTTATCCTATTGCTTCTTGCGGTAGGTGGACAAGTGTACGCGCAGTCACCGACTAAGAGGCAGGTTATTCAAAAAGCCGAAGAGGCCTACGCTTCTAAAAACTTTTATGGTGCTCTGATTCTTTATGATCAGGCATTGGAATATGATGCAAATGATGTAGATATCATGTTTAAGTCTGCAGAGTCTGCAAGACAATTTAATGCCTATTCGAGAGCTGCCTATAAATATCAGTATTTGCTAGATACCTTGCAAGATAATACGCATCCGATTGCCTTATTTTGGTTAGCCAATATGCAGCAAAGAATGGGTAAGTATGAAGAGTCCAGAAAGAATTACAATCTATACTTGTCTGAGTATAGTGGCACAGATTCTCTAATGACCTTAAAGGCAAATAAGGAATTAGCATCGCTTAATTTTGCTGAAAAGCAGATGAAGGAGGCCAAGCAATTCATTCAGGTAAAGAAGATGGATGATGTCAACACACCTTCTTCAGAAGTAGCTGGAAATTTATTCAATGATGACTTTTATTTCTCTTCAATGAAATTTAAGGAAGCTAGAACAGATAAATTGCCGGCGAGAGATATCTCTAAAGTACTGAAAAGGTCTAAAGATGGTGCTGTTGAGGTTTTGCCAGGTTATATTAATGAACGTCAGGATCTTGTTTCTAACTCATGTATAAATGCTGCTGGTACAACAATCTATTACACGGTATGTAAATACATCAATGATAATGATATCAGATGTGAAATATACACGAGCGATATAGACAAAAAGGGTGTTTTATCCAATGAGGTTAAGTTGCCCGAACCTGTCAATATGGAAGGTTATACTTCGACCCACCCTCATATAACAAAGGATAAGAGGACTGGAAAGGAAATACTATATTTTGTGTCTGACAGACCAGGTGGACAAGGTGAGTTGGATATATGGTACAGCCTTTTAGATCCGAAATTCGGTTTTTCAGAGCCAGTCAATATTAAGGAAATTAATACACCAAATAACGAAATCACACCATTTTATAATCCTGATACAGATTTTTTGTTTTTTAGTTCGGATGGTAGAGAAAGTCTAGGTGGCTATGATGTGTATAAGGTGATTAAGATCAACGATGCTTATGGCACTGTTATTCCTGTCGGTATGCCTATTAATAGTAGTTATAATGATATCTACTATGTCGAAAAGGCAGATGAATCTAAGGCGTATTTATCTTCCAATAGAGAAGGTGCTTTCTTTTTAGACAGCTATTTTGAAGCTTGTTGCTATGATATTTATGAGCTTCAAATAGAAAAAATCGACCTGAATCTCAATGCATTGACCTTTGATAAGATAACTGGAAGACCATTAAACGAGGCAACCGTTACCTTATATGATGCGGAGACAGGAGTGGAATTGGGTAAGGTGACAAATTTATTAAAAAATGACCATAAATTTCCATTAGCGATAGATAGGAATTATATAATTGTTGCTGAGCGCGAATTTTACTACCCGGATACGATTACTTTGTCCACGATCGGTCTCACTAAGTCCGATACAATCATTAAAAGGCATTATTTAGAAACAGACAAAATTATATTGGATGTATTTGCCTTTACAAAAGTGGGCAAAAATCCTCTTGATAGTGTGACGGTGACACTCATTGATTTGACGGATCCTACCGCATCAAAGGTTATCCGGTTTAATCCTTTGTCTAATGATTTTAACTTTTATTTAGATAAGGACAAAGAATATAAAATTGTAGGTACAAAAGATGGATTTACCAAAGCTGAAGAATATATAGATACACGAGGCATGAAAAAGTCAGGATGGATAAAAAAAGAGTTGTATCTCGACAGATTCACTTTGCCTGATTTGTTGCCGCTGGCACTTTATTTTGATAATGACCTTCCTGATATGAGAAGCTCAAGCGCTACCACAAAAGCCAATTATGGTGATTTAGTACTTGATTATATGAACAAAAAGGAGGAATATAAAGATAAATATTCAGCAGGCCTCGGCCCTTTGCAAAAAGAAGAGGTTAGAACTGTTTATGAAAACTTTTTTGAGGGCGATGTTAGAGGTGGCTACGACAAATTCAAGTTGTTTCTTGGATTATTAAAGCAAGAATTAGAAGCTGGAAACAAGGTAGAATTGTTTGTCAAAGGGTATGCATCCCCACGTGCGGAGAGCAAATATAATTTAAAATTGAGTCAGAGAAGAGTTTATTCTGTTAAAAATGAGACTTTACTGTCTGATCCTGAATTGATGAGGTATTATAATCAAGGAAAACTGATACTCAATGATGTATCTTTTGGTAAAGAAACAGCACCGGCTAATGTGTCATCTTCCTTATCAGATGTACGAAATTCAATTTATAATATTGATGCAGCCAAGGAAAGACGCATTGAGATATTGAGAGTAAGCAGAGGTGATAATAAAAAATAAGTAAAAGACATGTTGATGAAATACATTTTTAATAAAAATATAATTCAGTCCGTATTTCTCGTTTTTGGATTGATGTTTTTATCAGGTTTATGG
This sequence comes from uncultured Aureispira sp., assembly GCA_964501555.1. Lineage (GTDB taxonomy): Bacteria > Bacteroidota > Bacteroidia > Chitinophagales > Saprospiraceae > OLB9. The sequence continues at coordinate 60,068 of CAZCTQ010000003.1, forward strand.
TCGGAAGTAGAAGCGACCCACATTGTGGGTGGAGAAATGACCTATAGACACCTTGGAGGGACAAGTTATCAAGTAAGATTGACCCTAAGAAGGGATTGTTTTCTCGGCTCGCCAGAGGCAGAATTTGATAATCCGGCTTCTGTAGGTGTTTTTACAGCAAATGGCGATTTGGCCTCTTGGCTTCCTGGCTTAAATGGTGGGCAATTACTCTTACCATTTATGGCATCTGATACTTTAAATGAATTTATACGGTCAGATTGTGGTTTTGAAGGTACACAGGTATGTGTACATGAAACGACTTATCAAGGAGTTGTCAATCTTCCCACGAGACCAGGTGGGTATATCTTAGCTTATCAGCGATGCTGTAGAAATGGTTCTATCAATAATATTATTGAACCTTTAGAAACGGGATCGACATACTGGGTTGCTATCGGTGATAAATCTTTGAGTTTAAAAAATTCTTCACCGGTTTTTAAAAACTGGCCGGATGTTTATATTTGTAAAGATAAGCCATTGATTTTTGACCATTCGGCTAGGGATAGTAATGGGGATTCATTAGTATATAAATTATGTATTCCTAATGGTGGAGCTTCAAGAAATTTTCCTAAGCCACAACCACCTAATTATCCGCCGTTTCCTTTAGTGGATTTCGCTCCACCTTATAATTTAGGTAACCTGATGGGTGGCGTTCCATTGACGTTAGATCCCCATACGGGTATTATGACTGCCACGCCTAATCTGGTAGGACAGTTTTTGATAGGTGTTTGTGTTGAAGAATATCGCAATGGACAGTTAATAGGTATTGTTAAACGTGATTTTCAATTTAATGTCAGAGTATGTAGCCAGCCGCCATTAGCACAGTTCACCACTTCAGCGACTAATTGTGATGGGTTGACAGTTGAGTTTTTTAATAAAAGTCTTGCATCTAGTGACTTTATATGGAATTTTAACTACCCAAATAGCGACTCAGCTTTTATTTCTAAAGAAGCAAACCCAAAATTTACCTTCCCTAAATCGGGAATCTATAAAGTGCATCTCATGGCTACTAGAGGTACAGACTTATGTTCTGATACCATAACAAAAACAGTAGCAGTCTTTGAAAATAAAATCACATCGGATTTTACCTATCTCTTGAATGGTTGTGATTCGAATATGGACTCGTTGGATGTGTTAGTGGCAGATAATTCTAACTTTAATGAACCAGGATATAAACTGGAAACCTGGCAGTGGAAAGTCACTCAAAATGGTGCTGATCAATTCTATACTGGTAATCCAGCTATCATAAAACTGGCTACAAATAGCGATTTTACCATAGAGATGGTCGTGTCAGCAGATAATGGATGTACATCCACACTAATAAAGAAGGTAGATATTCACGATTTAGTACCAAGGATTGATTTTAAAGCAGAATTAGTAAGTTGCCCTTCTGGCAATGATGTAGAAGTTCGGTTGACTGATATCTCACAGTCATTAAATCCATTGGCTATTCTCGAGCATTCTGAGTGGTTATACAAAAATCAAAAATTTAATAATAATCCTTTAATCATTATCGTCCCAAGGGATTCCAAAAGCCTTGATATTAAACTGACTTCAACGTTTCGTGACGCTTGTGATGTGAGTATAGAGAAGACGATTAATTTGAATGATCTACTGCCATTTGCCAAAGCAGCAATGCATTACGATGGATGTCCTGATGATGGCAATGTAGATATTACGATTAGATACATAGATACGCTCGCTAAGGGTATTGATGTTGCTTCGCTCAATTGGATAGCTGGAGTACGTCCTGATTTAAAAAATTATTCAGGTAAGGACTTCGTAATTAAAGTTCCTAAAGACAGCACACTTCATTATTCACTCATTGCTTCTTTTGTCAACGGATGTGTTGATTCATTAAAGGTGGATACAATTCCAGGGCCATTTGCTACGCTTGCATTTAATGGTGTTCCGGTTGTATTGTGTCCGGGCGAGACTAAATCTATCCTCACTAATGGCAATGCAGACTGGAAATATATATGGTCGCCTACAGATGGATTGGATTTGACTGATCCTTCAGATCCTAAAGTTTTAAGCTCGGATCATAACCGCACCTATCATGTTACGGTTACAGATGGACTTTGTACAGTGTCGGACTCAATCGAGGTGGTAGCTTTGGACGGTGGTGTTGAATTGTTTGTTACGGGTGATAGTATAACATGTGACGGTACAGTCAAGTTGACAGCTCATGGTGGCGTCGGTCAGGGAACTTATAAATGGAGTGTTGATCCACAGGTGGTAGGTGTGATTGCTACTGGCGAGACAGTAGATGTGACCTTAGATACACGTGAAAAGATTTTTTATGTTTCCTTTGTTGGGGAAGCTTGTTCTACAGAGCCTGCTTCATTTAAAGTAGTAAATGAAAAGCCTATTATTGATAATCTATCGCCATTTAAGTTTTGTCGTGAGGATACTGCTAAGATTTTAATACTAAATCAGATACCTTATCATAACAATACTTATTCGTGGGACAGTAATCCACATATTATTAAGGGAAATAATACGTCCGAACCTACCATAGGAATAGGACCTAATGAAACGGGTTCTTTTGTACTGTATTATAATGTAGTCAATCAGTTTGGATGTCAGTTGAGAGATTCTGTACTGTTTAATATAGGAGATAACCCGGTTGTAGATTTTACTTATGACCTGACTGCCTGTGGCTCATATCAGGTTTGTTTTAAGGCTGATGGATTATATGATGGATTTTTATTTTGGAATTTTGGTGATCCTACGACAATTGATGATAAGTCATTAGATAAGACACCATGTTATACCTACTCTGAGCCAGGCAAATATCAAGTGATTTTGGAAAATAAAAATCCTGTATGTCCATTTAAAGATGTGATCAAAGAAGTTACTGTCAATCCAGCTTTGGCGATAAGCCACACAGGCGCTAATATTGCTTGCTTTGGTGATACTGTCAGGCTGATTGCAACCTCTAATTTTGGTGGTATTACTTATCAGTGGTTTGATAGTAACGGCAAAGTTGTTTCGTCAGAAAGTAGTTATACGGTTGTAGTTAAAGAGGATGGTCGATACGTAATAAAGGGCGTGGATGTAAATGGTTGTGAAGCTACCGATACGGTAAATGTTAAGTTGTTTAGATTTGACTTTATGGTATCATTAGTCACTGGCGATAGCCTTTGTACACATGAGCCTGCCTCAGTAAAATTAAATATTAGTAATCCTCAAGATTATGATATCAAATGGTATCCGCAAGATATAATAGTCTCTGGCCAAAATACAGCTAACCCTGTGATTTTGCTTGTAGATGATAGAGCGATTGGTGTCAAACTTATACATAAGGAAACTGGATGTACAGATAGTGTTTCTGTAAAGCTAAATATAGCAAAGCCTTTTGATTTTAGTGTGTCAGTACCTAAGTTGATTTGCTATAAAGAACAGACGACTATAGACTTGATTATTGCAGATCCTCAAAATTATAATTATATTTGGTCACCTCAAAGCGCTTTTTCGAGTGGACATGGTACAGCACATCCGATATTAAATATTGATAAACCTCAGACCATTCACGTAGAAGTGATAAGCAAACGAAATGGTTGTAAAAAATCATTGGATCTTCCTTTGGATGTAAATGATCCTATCCTTGTTGATGTAAACGCTGATCCAAATGCGACTATTAATGAAGGCGAATCGGTAGAATTGCAGGTTATTAACGTAAGGCCTGGCATTGTTTATATATGGAGTACTGGTGATCAAGGCACTAAGATTATTGTCAGTCCTACCGAAACAACAACATACTATGTGACTGGGACAGATGCAAATGGTTGTTCGGGTGTAGATACGGTAACAGTGACTGTCCGTACAGCAAAATGTGATGAAACAGATGTCTATATTCCAAATGCGTTTACACCTAATAATGATGGTAGCAATGATATTTTTATTCCAAGGAGTCATTTTATTGACGAGATGGAACTAATCATTTACAATAGATGGGGACAGGAGGTGTTTAGAACGACCGATAAAAATAGGGGTTGGGATGGTACTTTTAATGGAAAGCCATTAAATCCGGATTCATACGCTTATTATCTAAAAGTCGTATGCGTCAATGCAGAAGAATACGTAAAGCGAGGAAATGTGACATTAATCAGATAAAACAATTATTAACACATAATTGAAATTTAATATATAATTAAAACCGAATCGTTATCTTTGCAGTTTGTAAAGGAAAGTCCAAAGCAAGTATCAAGAATTAAACGTAATTATTAAGTAATGCTAAGTAGAAGAAATGTAAGAGTAAAGGTAATGCAGGTTCTCTATGCGTCAAGTAGAGATGAATCTTTAAAAGCAAATGACATAATCAAAGATTATTGGAAGAAAATAGAAGAAAGCTTTGAGTTGTTGCTGTTTAGCTTGTATTGTGTTTTGCAAATCACTAGGTTGGCATCGGACGATTACGAAAAAAGACAGGTTAAACACCTACCTACAGATTTGGATAAGGTATTTAAGCCAAAGTTGTGGGATAATGTAATGATTCAGGGTTTAGCGAAAAACGGTTTTATAAATCAAAAATTTGAAAAAGCAGGCTTTGCTCAAAAGGTGGATAAAGATCACTTTAAAACCATTTATAATGAATTTGCAAAGCAAGACCCGTATATCGAATATCTAAAAAAGGAAACAACCGACGAGGATACCCTAGAGATGCTTTTAGAATTGTTTCGGTTTGCAAGAAAGAATGAAATTTTTGTCGAGCTTATCGAAGACCAATATGCTAACTGGGAAGATGATAAATCTCTCATTATAGGTGCAATCAAAAAGGTATTGAAATCTTTGCCATCTGATGGAAAAGAAGTCATCATGGAACACTATCCCGATGAGGAAACTTCAAGAGATTATGGTGAGTTTTTACTTAAGAAGTCTCTATCCGAAAATGATTTGTTATTACAAATGATAGAGCCTGTATTGCAAAACTGGGATGCTGAGCGTGTCGCAGTGCTGGATATGATTATGATCAAGATGGCATTGTGTGAATTTATGTACTGCCCGACGATTCCGGCTAAAGTTACATTAAATGAATATGTAGAACTGGCCAAATCATATAGCACAGCTAAAAGTAAAGAGTTTGTAAATGGTATTTTAGATAGAATGATGCAAGATTTAAAATCCAAAAACCTAATCATTAAAGAAGGAAGAGGTCTTATGGATGAATAGATAAATTCTAAAAATCTGAAACTAATATTTTAGATTTTTAGTTGTAATTTTTGTAATTTTAAAACCCAAAAACATGATTTACACAAATTTATCCCGATTTGTGTTGTTGTCTGCTATATTGTTATATGGTCTGACACTCACAGCTCAAAAAGTTAAAGAGTCTGTTATTTTATATAATGGACAACCCGTGCGTGCTTTATTAGATGATAAAGGTAATATTGTTAAAATAGTCGCTACAGAATCAGGTTATTTACAAGCTAAAGACCTTGAAGTTCCGGATTATGATAAAAACCTGCGTCAGGTCACTACTGAATCGATGGATAATACTGTTATTTCGCATGATCCTATAAAAATGGAACAGAGTCAGGAAGTGGTTATCCAACGTGATCAAAAAATAAAAACAGAACGGCAAGAAAATGAAGGCTCTATTTTAAGCAAAGATGTGGCTATCGTACATTTTGATAAAAACATGGCCATCCTCTCGACCCGTGTGCGGAATGAACTCGACGAAATAATTTTGATTTTAAGAAGTAGCCCGGAGATAAATATCCTTGCCATGACTTTGTCGAAAACCGATAATGATCTGGTGACCAGTAACAGACTAAGTGCTATCAAAGCGTATCTTAAACTTAAAGGAATAAGCGAAAATCGTATTGAGTTTAAGGCCTATTATTCTGATAGTGAAGCTAGTGATATTAAAGTCCAATTTCAAAGGAGGCATTAATTGTTTTAGTTTTGTTATTTTTTGGAAGGACATTTTATTTTAAGTGTTTAGATTTATTATCTTTGCGCTTATGAGTGATTTTGTGTTAATACTGGATTTTGGATCTCAGTTTACTCAACTTATAGCCAGAAGACTGCGCGAGTTGAATGTATATTGTGAGATATACCCATATAATAAATTTCCCGATAGGAAAGACATCAAGGCAGTGATATTATCGGGTAGCCCGCTATCTGTACTGGATGATAATGGGATCAATTTTGACTTAAGTGGGATAATCAATAATTATCCGGTTTTAGGCGTTTGCTATGGTGCTCAGATGATTGCTCATCAGATGGGCGGTCTCGTTTCTAAATCAGAAAAAAGAGAATATGGCAAGGCTGAAATGATTATCGAAAAAAAAGACCCTATTTTTGATAATGTGGACCATACTACTCAGGTGTGGATGTCGCACAGCGATACGATTACTTCGATTCCGGAAGGATTTGAAATTTTAGCAAAGACTGATGGCGTAAACGCTGCCTACAGATTAGAGCCATCCAAATACAGATTTCCGGTTTATGGATTGCAGTTTCATCCTGAAGTCGTTCATAGCCTACAGGGGACACAAATCCTTCATAATTTTATTTTAAATATTGCCGGATGTAATAACATCTGGACGCCTAAGTCAATAGTGGATGAATCCATCAATGCTATTCAGGCACAGGTAGGCGATGACCATGTAATCATGGGGCTTTCAGGTGGTGTAGATTCAACCGTAGCAGCGACACTAATACAAAGAGCGATAGGAGACAGATTACACTGTATTTTCATTGATAATGGACTGCTAAGAAAAAATGAATTTGAAGCGGTTTTAGAATCCTATAAAGGAATGCACTTCAATATTAAAGGTGTCAAAGCTAATGATCGATTCTTAGATGCTCTGAGTGGTGTTACAGATCCCGAACAAAAGAGAAAAATCATTGGAAAAACATTCATTGAAGTTTTTGAAGAAGAATCAAAACTCATACCTGAAGCTAAATGGCTGGGGCAGGGCACTATTTATCCCGATGTTATTGAATCTATCTCGGTTCATGGACCTTCAGTGACCATCAAGTCGCATCACAACGTAGGTGGTTTGCCCGAAAAACTCAAATTAGGGCTTGTAGAGCCACTCAGGATGCTATTTAAAGACGAAGTCAGGCGCGTAGGTAGATCAATGGGTGTACCTGATTTGTTGATTGACAGGCACCCATTTCCAGGACCAGGATTGGGCGTCAGAATACTAGGCGCGCTCGATAGAAACAAAATTGCCCTTTGTCAAGAAGCAGATAAAATTTTTATAGATCACCTTCATAATTCTGGATGGTATAATCAAGTTTGGCAGGCTGGTGCAATTTTATTGCCTGTACAATCTGTCGGCGTCATGGGTGACGAACGTACATACGAATATACCATTGCACTGCGATGCGTCAACTCAGTGGATGGTATGACCGCCGAATGGAGTAAATTGCCGCATGAGCTACTAGCAGAAATATCAAATCATATTATTAACCAGGTAAAAGGAATCAACAGAGTAGTTTATGATATCAGTACAAAACCACCTGCGACGATTGAATGGGAATAATTGGCTGTGGGCTTTGAGTTTTTTTGTTATCTCATGTAGTGCTACAAAACCAGTATTTCACAATCCTAATACTCAAATCGTAAAACCTTCAATGCCTGAGCCTAAGACAAAGAAGGATACTATAATATTGCCCGAAAATCCAACTGATCAGGGTAAAATAGGTCAATCACCTGATAGGAAAATAGATACTATCAAATGGAAAGATATTTCAGATACAAATCCACCTATCAAAATAGTCGATAAATATCAAGGTCAGAATGGTACAAAATCTGGCAAAAACTCCTATAATATAAAATTATTGATTCCTCTCAATTCGGATAAAATTAGTGACCCGGGTACATCGAGATTTACCTATTTTTATGCAGGTGTTCTGCTGGCATTGGATAAATTAGATCAGGAAGGATTTAAGGTAAACCTTGAGGTTGTAGATACAGAAGGAGATGGCTATAATGCAGATGATACATTTAAAAGAATGGCTCAAGCAAAGCCTGATATGATCATTGGACCTTTTGAAAGGGATGATGTCAAAAAGCTTACTGATATTTGTAAGGAGAGGAAAATACCAGTGATATCGCCATGGTACACCAGCTCAAAACTGACGACAGAAAACCCTTATTACATCCAAATGACCCCCAATCTGAAAGAACATTTCCTCAGGTTAGTCAAATATGCCGTTAATACATACAGACCGGGTGAAGTGACGATACTCATGCGTGGATCAAAGGACAAGCCATGGATAGATTACTTTGAAGATGAGGCTAAAAAAATGACAGGTAAAAATGAATTTTTTAATACCTACACGGTTAATACTGATAGTTTGAGACTTGGGCCGACAGCTTATTTTACGATGTTTAAAAAGAATAGCCCTAAGGCTGTCATTTTGCCTAATTATTCATATAATGATGAAAACTATATCTATTCTAGTCTTAGACGTCTAGCAGCCGAAATAGGTACAAAGTCGGTTTCTGTGATCGGAATGCCTATCCTGTATGAATCAGATAAAATAGAATTTGATTACTATCGGGCTTTACAAATGAAGGTCGTTATGGCAGATTATGTGGATGAGGATTATGGAAGGATTAGAGAATTTAGAAGACAATTTTTAGATACTTATGGTGAAATTCCTACCGTCGAAGCTGTAAAAGGACACGATTTATTGCTATACTTGGTTAAAAACTTAAACCAAAATGGTGATAATTTTAATAGCTACTCCAACTTTGATACGGGAACTTATCAGGCTAATTATGAAATACAAAAGTCGGTTTCTGATGATGCAGATCTATCAAGAAGCCCCGGTAATTTTGATTATTATGAAAATAAACATCTCGACATTATTGAATTTAGAGGCAATAAATGGATAAGAATGTAAATATAAATGAAATGATCACCGATGAACGGCGAATCAAAATTCAGGATTTAGTCGCTAAAAGGCAAAATATGACCGTTATCCTGGAAAATGTACATGATCCGCACAATATCGGAGCTGTGATGCGTAGCTGTGATGCTGTAGGCATCAGTGAGATTTTTATACTTTATACAGATGCTTGTTATAACCATTTGCACCAAAAAATAGGCAGGAACTCATCTTCAGGTTCTCAAAAGTGGGTTGACGTGCATTATTTTGGGGATTTGGATGAGTGTTTTGAAGTCGTACGGTCTAGATATGATTTGGTTTTAGGTACACATCTTGGCGAGGATAGTAAATCGCTTTATGATCTGGATTTGACAAAGTCAGTAGCATTCATGTTTGGAAATGAGAAATCAGGCATTACAAAGGAAGCACTCCAACGGTTAGATGGTAATTATTTAATTCCCCAGTATGGCATGGTACAAAGCCTTAACATTAGTGTAGCTTGTGCAGTGTCGCTATTTGAGGCTTCAAGACAAAGGGCTATTAGAGGTATGTATCAGCCGGAATTTGATGGCAATAATCCAGCTCATGAATCCAAGTATGATTATTATGTAAACCGACATTTTGAATTTGTCAGGTCAAAATAGTGTTTAATGGTACAAGTGAATACGTTTATCTAAATATTTGATACAGGAAGACGTTATTTTTAATTTTTTTAGTAAAAACAGGGTTAATAGTTTCATGGTAGTAAATTTAAAAGAACTTTTTAATATTTCTGAAGGTAGCAATTTTAATGAAAAGGTGATCAACGGGTTGCTAGCAGCGATTAAAGATAATCAGATTGAAGAATTTGATTACCTGCGATTTAAACTATCGTTAAAAAATTTATTGGATTTAGGAATGGACGATAAAACAGCTGCTAAGAGTGCTTTGTTAACTGCCGAAACAATGGGATTAACTAAGAATAAATTGTTGCAGACGACTGAGCACTATAAAAATGTATTGAATAAAGAACGAGATAAATTTGTAGTAGCTCTCAAAAATCAAATCGCTAATAATGTGGATAGCAAAGCTAATGATATTAATAGCTTTAAATCAAAAATTGAAGAAAATAAACGGAAGATTGACCAATTGAGAATGGAGCAGGAGCAATTAGACCAGCTTATTGATAAGACAAATGCTGAATTGGAAGCATCCAAATTAAAAATCGATGAAGTTAAAAACCAATTTATTGAAACTTATGACTCCCTTTTTAAACAAATAGAGGATGACAGTACATTCTTTAATAATATTTTGTAATTTTACCCTCATTTTTGTAGTAATTAAATTTCGTTAAATCATAATTAAAAATTGAAAAATGGCAACTTATCCGGATACAAATTTTAAACCCAAAACTTTCTGGCAACGTCCTGAAGGCACAACAGGGTTAGTTTTCTTACTGGCTATACTTGGTGGCGCCGGCTTCTTATTGTTCAAGTATAGTGCAGCAATTTTGGCTATGTTAACCAATACATTGAGCATAGTGATTATTTTAGGAGTTTTAGGTGCAATCATCTTTATGGCACTTGATCCTAAATGGCGGACGCTGGTTTCCTATATGTATCAAAGTATAATGCGTTGGATTACCGGTATTTTTGTGACAATCGATCCGATAGGTATTCTAAAAAATTATATCAGTGATTTACAAAAAAATCTCGACAAGATGGGTACACAAATTGGTAATCTCAAAGGTCAGATGAGAAAACTAGTGACTATCGTTGATGAAAACAATAAGGAGATCAGTAATAATATGTTGATAGCGAAGAAAGCAAAAGAACAAGGTAATGAAAGTGCAATGTTGCTATCAAGTCGTAAAGCAGCAAGACTGCAGGAGAGTAATCAAAAATATACTGAGTTGCACGGAAAGATGTCTATCTTGTATAGAGTATTGACCAAAATGTATTCAAATTCAGAGATACTCATCGAAGATACAACAGATCAGGTCAAAGTCAAAGAACAGGAAAGAAATGCAATCAGAGCTAGCCACTCAGCCATGCGCTCAGCTATGAGTATCATCAAAGGTGATGCTGATAAGAGAGCTATGTTTGATCAAGCAATGGAGGTAATCGCTGATGATGTAGCCAATAAGGTAGGCGAAATGGAGAGATTTATGGAGATGTCTTCTAGTTTTATGAATTCTATAGACCTCCAAAATGGTGTATTTGAAGAGCAAGGAATGAAAATGCTTGAAGAATATGAAAAGAATTCGACATTATTGCTACTAGGCGGTACTGCTAAGATGGACGAACTTGAGGATCTTAAACAACCTATCCAACAAGCACAGGACATGGATACAAAATACGACGGCTTATTTAATAATTAAAAACGCTGTTGAAATTGAAAATGAAAGAGAAACTGTTCAGTAGGTTGGATAGTTTCTCTTTCTTTTTATTTCAAACTTCATTATTGAATTCGAATTAATACCCATTATATTTTTAAATGGTCCAAAGATTTAGTAGAAAAAATAGTAAATATCAAGGCAGAAAACGCAAATATAGCCTTAGCTATAATGAGGCTTTCTAACGCAGAGATTTGCTATTTTTTTATAAGGATTGGACTAATTTGAATGTATAATGGGTATAATAATAGTATGATGGGGTTTACTAAGATTTTGATAAGTTGTACATAATCGACTCTAATTTTTATAAAATGCTTCAATCCAGGCTTCTAATGCTTCGCCATGGAGGTTTTTAGCAAGGATGACTCCATGCGGATCTATGATATAATTAGCTGGAATGGTTGTCACCTTGAGTTTGTCTAAAAATGGGGAAACATCACCTTGTAAGTGCGATGCGTGTTTCCATCGGTCAGCGCCATCTTTGATGATGGCATTTTCCCATCCTTTATGGCTGGAATCCAGTGCATAACCTATTATCTGAAGCCCTTGGTTGTGGTATTTATCCCAGAGCGGCACCAATGTTGTCCTGTTTTCCATGCGGCAAGGTGCACACCAGGAGGCCCATAGATCTATTATCGTTAGTTTAGTGCTGTATAATGCCGCTAGTCGGATCGTATCACCACTAACCATCGGCATCAAAAAATCCGGTATCGTATCACCTTTTGTAAGTGGAAGCGTCGTAAGTTTCTGGCAAACCTGAGCTGTCCACAAATGACTTGCTTCAAGTTTTTGCATGGTAGTACATTCCTGTTTTACAAGCTCCGGGATACGCTCATAATCACCTTCGATGCTAGCCCAGCGTAATGCAAGCGCATGTAGAAAAATATTATTACTGCTTGTGACAGATTGCACCAGTGCATTCTGATAATCATAAACAGCCTTTTCGTATGCTACAAGATTTTCCTCGTCGGTTTCTGTAAAATTACTTAAATATTGCTTATAAAATTGGATACGGTTTTGTATGAGCGACACGATTTCACTATTGGATGGATTTCCGCCAATGATAGAGGCATTGGCTAAAAAATTGGTGGCAGTAGATAGTATTTTTATTGGCTTGCCAGCTTCATATACAAATGGGATGTAATTGCCGGATTTGGGATTGTCATTGACTAACTTATTAGGATATGTCTCTTGTCTTTGCTGTGTGACGAGTACATACATTTTGGTTTGTTGACCAGAAGTGTTGATTTTGTCAAACTGGAAATCGCCACGATTATCGACGAGCGCAGAGTCGATTATTTTTCCTTCAAATGAGGAAACCAATGCTCCAAAATTGACAGGATCTATAAGATAAATTACTGGGTGTATCTTCTGGCCGTCTAAATCAATATGACCTTTGATTGCCGGTTGACTACACCCATAACTTAACGTGAGCATAGCAAATATGGGGAAAATGTATTTTATTGACATGTGTAATCAAATTTGATGCAAAACTATACATTCCTGAGATTTATAAGTTAACAAATGTTACATAAATAGTAATACCCATTATATTTTTAAATGGTCCAAAGATTTAGTAGAAAAAATAGTAAATATCAAGGCAGAAAACGCAAATATAGCCTTAGCTATAATGAGGCTTTCTAACGCAGAGATTTGCTATTTTTTTATAAGGATTGGACTAATTTGAATGTATAATGGGTATAATTATAGCGATGGATTTTATAAACCTCTGATGTGTAGTCGCGGAAATCAGGAACCATTATCACTAAAACAAGGACAGTATATCCGGTATCTATACTAGATATGCTGTCTTGTTTCTATAAAAGCTATTGTATCTTTACTACTTTAGACGTATAAATACGATCCATTCCATTTAGATGGACTGCGCTTCTAATCCGTACAATCCATCTTCTGTCTCGCCATTGCTCCATGTATAAGAATAGATACCCATTCCACCGCTCACCTCAGGGACACCCGGCTGGCATACTGCGATGGCCGCAGGTACAGTAACGGTAATGCCATTATTTATGACCTCATGATACGCTGTCCGGCTGCATCCGTGCTGATCTGTCACCACTACCGCATAATTGCCGGCAGGAATGCCCGATAAATCCTCATCGCCGGAGCCATTGAAGACATTTGAGTTGCTTTGTATTTGAGTTGTTATAGATTGTGAAATAATATCCCAGTCCACTTGAAATGGTGCAGCTCCGCCTTCGATATGTAAGTCTATCTCGCCGTCATTGGCATCAGGTGTGCAGGAATGGGTGATGTCTGCTGACAGGTCAAAGGCGGCATCCTCCATCATGGACGGCAGTACCTCCGTGCATCCACGGATAGTGCAGCAGTCTTCTATCGCTTCTACCTCAAAGCAGTACATGCCGGCTGTCCTTACATCTATCATTGCCATATTATTGTATTGAGTAAGTGGATTGCCCTGTGCATCCGTCCACCTGATGGTAAAGTCCGATGGATTAAACCCAGCACCGCCCAATACAATCGTTGCCTGAATACATGATGTATATAGCACCGTTGATGATACCGCAGATAATGCCTTACAGGCTTCATCGCCACCCCGGCGGGAAGTACTGCCTGACCATATACGTTTGTCACAATCTTTGATACAAAAGCTGATACGGTCTTCTCCTGTGTAGGTGGGATTGTGATTCCAGTCCTGTACGCCTGGTCCCTTCCGGGTCGGAATCATCATTTTAGCAAAATTTGTATTTTGATTGGTAGCGGCATAGACATTGATAACTTCATTACCGGACAGATCCTGACCTTTAAACTGTACATCATAACACTCACCTGCATTAAAAGTAGGAATAGTTGCAGTCCACTTTAGCTTATTCGTATTATCCTTTGTCATAGCTACAGGATTAGGAAATACCGTGATCTGTCCTGCTTTCTTATAGGACATCCTTACCTTTTGCATCGGCTCGGATGTTTTGACTTATACGGTGAGCGTATTGGGCAGCAACTGCCCGGGACTGATGGGGTGTTCATAGTTAACATGTGTGATAAATCCATCATCGGGATTTTTAGTACCCTCATTGCCTGCCCGGACTGCCTGATACAGCAATACATTGTTGTATCTGATATTTACGTCCGTTATGTAGGGCTTGAAGTTGTCGAGTTCGTAAGTTCCGGAGGCGGGAATTGTCTCTGTGGCACAGTTATCGGCTTGATCACAGGAACGTGCTGCTATGGTAAATTTAATCCCATCCTGATATTTAGCCTTTATTGGTATATCAGTGGTTATATCGCTTGATATATGTCTTCTAAAATTAAGTGCCTTATCAAATGACATAGAAAGCCTAATTATTTATTAGACGTTTACATAGTTTATTTTACATATTCCCCAAAAAAAATCCGCACCTGATTAACCTTAAAGGAAAATCAGGCACGGACACTTTCTAACAATATGCGAAGATTAAATAGTAGTTTTTATATCTTGATGATTTTTTGAATCCTATTTTTTGACTTATCCTTATTGGATATTTGCATTAGATACATTCCCTCCGACAATTGACCCAATGGAAGGATTGTATCAGGGTTATTTGTCAAAAAATGAGATAGTATTTTCCCTGACATATTCATAATGTTGATATTGAAATCTTCATTATTAATATCTTTTATTAATACATGTAGCTCGTTAGAGAGTGGATTAGGATACACACTTACATCAAGATTATTCATTGTCTCCGATGTGCTGGTTGTCTCATATATTTCGTAAGTAAAATTTTGGAAGTTGGTTATTTTACCTCCTTCATATTTAGTTATCGTTTTGATATTATTCATTTTTGTAAAAGTATGCACCAGCATATAGGATAATGTTTGATTTTTATACACTCTGGTCGTATCCCAATTATTATTCTGATCGTAAGTAACTGTTGTTTTATCGATTTCGACAAATTGTTTTCTATTTTGATTCCAGGTATAGTAGGTATAGGCAGTCTGTAAATCTTTGTTATAATCATTTACGATTTTAGCTGTAGGTTGTAATTGTTCATTTATATAATCGAAGTAATCAATATTTGTCTCAAGACCATAAGTGTTATAGGTGTACACTTCTAACTGTGCTGGTATATCATTGTTCAAAATGGTTATTGTATCCACTAAGCCGTTAGTATTGTAACTAAAAAGTGAAGTTTTTTTAGTGGTACTGGTAGCTGATGTACTCAAATCTGTATTGGTTGTCATTTCTATATAACTGCTTAATCTATCCATAGGCGCATTGTATTCCCATGTGTTAGTATCTACTGTCAAAGTATTAATTGTTAGATTTTGTCTCCTTTGGAATTTATATCTGCCTTGGTCGTCGAGATCTAATTTACTCGTCCAGGTATAATTGCTTTCAAGGGTCTTGTCATGTTTAGAGTAATCAAAGATTATCGTATCTCTAAGACCATACCCATCTTTATTGTAGTCTGTGCCCTGATAATATGAATCATGAGTTTTGTCGACACCGTTTAGCGCATAAATCCTTTTAAAAGTTTTGTGTTTAACATAGCTATCAGATACGTCCCAAGTATTGATATAATTATCATAAGGAGTATTGTTATCATAGTAAGTTGTTAACCTTATATTATGGTTGCTGACATTATTAAACGTTAATCCTTGATTTGGCCAGCCTATTTTAAAATTACCTCTTTCTTTTCCATAGTAAATAGCGGTATCTGCACTAAGATACATTACGTATGTACCAGCACCATCCCGATTGGTTTGAGACCCACGATTATTGTTGTAAAAATATATAAAACTGTCTTTTTTTATATTGTTTTCGCTAATGCTTAAACCTATAATGCGTTCTTGTAATGTGTTTGGATTGCGATGCTGATCTTTGGCAGCCTGTGATGGTTTTATACTTCGGTGAGCCTGTGCTCTCAGGTTTTCGGATGATTGCCTTTGAGGGATAATATCTTCATGATTGGGATAAACAAGGCTTTGCCCCATTAGTATATTGGATTGTACCAATACACAAACTAAAAAGAGTAAAAGTGATTTCATTATTAAATTATTTTGTTTGCCTACTCTATAAATACCCAGTTTTCGGCTTCCCTGATTTAATTAAAAAGATACTTAATGTTAGATTGAAAAATCAATTTGTAAAATAACGTGGATGTGATTTTTCAATCCTTAATTATTTTAATGCAAAGTTGTATTGTTTGGGTCAGAAATTGCCATTTGGAGGCGTATCAAAATCGTAACAACTGTGTTTTAATTGCATAATTCATTGTAAAACAATAAAATAGCATAAGGATTTATTCCGTAGATAAATTTAAGTTATATTAAAACAAATGCTGATACTAGGCTTTCGACACGGAAAAATGTTGTCAAAAGTAGGGAAGAAATTGATTTTTGAATGAATAAAATCTAATATAGAATCAGGCTACTCCCAATTTTACAAGCAGCGAATATGGTGTATCTTCAATAGTCCCATTGAGTTTGTTTCTGGTGCGATTCCATGTGACACGTACAGCATCCGGGCTAATGCCTAATGTACTGGCCATTTCCTTGTGATCCATACCGATTTTTATGAGCATGAGATACCGCAATTCTGAAGCAGTAATGGATGGTTCATTTTTTTTAATAGTGACGGTAAACTGTGGATAAAGCCTGTTAAAAGATTTAAGAAAGTCTAACCAATCATCATTTGTAAGGATGATTTTAGTTTTTAAGTCTGCTAATTGGTGCGCAATTATTTCCTTTGGATAATCAGGGATTTGCTTCAAGCGATCCAATTCGTCAGATACAGATTGTATAATTGTATTTTTATCAGCGATATTTTTAAGAAATGCTCTGATGTCTGTATGAGCTTGCGCCAATTCATTTTCGGCCTTTTCCTTTTCATGCTGTAGAAGCAATTGGCGTTTTTGATATTTAAGTTTAGAAATATAGTATAATCCAAAGCCTATACAAGCCAATATAATTAGCAGCATGATGAAAATCCCTACATAAAAACGAAATTTAGTATTCTGTAATTGAATTTCAGCTTCCTTTTTTTCGAAAAAATGTTTGGCTTCTTGACGGGCTACCTGAGCTTTTACTTCCTGACCAGACAAACTATCTCGGACTGCCATCATATCTTGTAAAGTATGGAAAGCTATCTTGTAATCCCCAGATTGTTTAAGAATATCGATAATAAAAGTATTTATATAAATTTTTTGAGGCGAATCATCCAATATTTTTGCAATATGCAAGGCTCTGTTTTCATAATTTAAAGCAACAGAATACCTCGATTTGGGATTAATTCCAATTAATTGTAATATACTATCAGGTGCTATTGCGATCAAATTGCCCATATCTTTGTAATGCAGCATTTCTGAATACTTGTCACCAATTTTGGTAAAAGTCGTTTCACAGAGATTATGGTATTTCAATGAATTGTTGAAATCGCCAATCAGCTGATAAAGAAACGCAACGTTAGCATAGTCTGATGCAAGTCCAGCATCGTCATTATTTTTTATCCTTATTGCTATGGATGTAGCGTATTTTTCTAATGATCCTTTAAAGTCGTCTTTTACCATCTGTATATTTCCTTGCCATGCAATAGCCGCAGCTAACGATTTTTGATCATTTAATTCCCTAGCAAGTGTGATAATCTTATTTGAATAGTCAATGGTAATATCAAA
Organism: uncultured Aureispira sp.; assembly: GCA_964501555.1. Lineage (GTDB taxonomy): Bacteria > Bacteroidota > Bacteroidia > Chitinophagales > Saprospiraceae > OLB9. The sequence goes on from CAZCTQ010000003.1 coordinate 77,969, forward strand.
TTTATCAAGATGATAGTACACTTCTCCAATTTTCCTAAATATCTTAATTTTTTCCTGTTTTAATTGAGCACGTTCAGCAATATTTAAGGCCTTTTGATAAAACTCTAAAGCTTTGGAAAAGTCCAGCAACCTGTAGAATACATGTCCTAACTCTCTATATAGTATGGATTGGTATCTATCAAAATTATTATGAATAGCGATATCCAGAGCTTTATTATAGTTGCTGATGCTTACCTTATATTGTAAAAAATCTATGTGTATTTTGCCAAGAGACAATAAGGTATTAATGACTCCGGCAGGATCATTTAATTGGGTATATATAGATAGAGCCTGATTTAAATTTGCAAAGGCATTGGTTGTGTCTCTTTTTGAAACAAAGTATTGACCACAGTACATTTTTCCTTTGGCTACACCGATTTTATATTTCAGTTTATTTGCTATGGATAAAGCATTTTGTGCATAATTTAAAAAGGTTGTATCAAAATATTGTCTATCATCATAGGTACTACAAATGGATAGTAATAGATCTACTTTAGTTTTGTCATCAGCAGTATAACTTCGCAATATACGTTCAAGAGAATCTTTTTTCTGGACATAAATATCAGCAAATGCAGGGTTATATACTAGGATGGTTAAGACAAATACTATAAAAAATGTTAATCGTTTTAATCGCAAAGGATGGTAATTTGAATGCAATATATACAATTATTTAATAATGTGGCTATTCTATCCCAAAGATTTGCTATTTTTTTATACGGATTGGGCTGATTTGAATGTATAATGGGTATTAGAGGGGAATGAATGCCATTCCACCTTTCAAAATTCGCCATTTTTTACTTACATATATTTGTTATGTCTTATTGACAACAAAATTGTATCGGCATTTTCTAATACTTACTATCACCAAATGGCAGCAAAATCAAGCCTTATCAATTAGCGATTCCATATATTCGGTCAGTAATCTCACGCCATAAGCTGTTGCAGTACGCATTTTGGCAAACTCTGAGTCGGAAAAAGCTACACCGGCTATATCTAAATGTACCCATTTGTCATGCTCTGAAGTAAATACCTCTAAGAATTTAGCTGCAGTGATCGAACCGGCTACTGGCTTATTACTCAGGTTTTTAACATCTGCAATATCGGAGTGTAATTCTGGTACATAATCTTCCCAAAGTGGCATACGCCATACGCGTTCGTTGATGGATTCGCCTATTTTTGTCAGGGTGTTGGCCATTTCCTCATTATTGGTAAACATACCTGATGTCGTATAACCCAATGCAGCGATAACACTACCGGTAAGCGTCGCCAGATCTATAAGATGCTCTGGATGGTAATTGTCTATAATGTAGGCGAGCCCATCTGCCAATATAAGACGTCCTTCGGCATCGGTATTTAGGACTTCGATGGTTTTGCCACTATAGGAGTTGATGACATCACCCGGGCGGATACTATTGGCATCTACACTGTTTTCTGCTGCTGGTACTACACCTGCGATATGGATATTAAGTTTTAGCCTTGCAGCTAATTCTATAGCACCGATGACAGCAGCGCCTCCACCCATGTCACTCTTCATATATCCCATATTAGTAGATGGTTTGATCGAGATACCACCGGTATCAAAAGTGATACCTTTACCTACAAGGCCAAGAGCGGGTTTTTGAGATTTTAAGCCTTCCGGTTTGTATTCCATCACGATGAGCTTGGGCTCATAGATGCTTCCCTGACCTACGGCAATGAGTGCATCCATTTTTAAATCTTTGAGTTGCTTTAGGCTTAACACTGAAACATCATAACCGTGTTTTAGCCCGGATTCAATCGCATAGTTTGCTAGGAATTCAGGGGTTTTATGGTTGGATGGCATATCTACGAGATACATTGCTGATAATTGTGCTTCTGCAGTCTGCATCGCTTTTTCGGCAACAGCCTGCTGATTTGCACTAATGACTAGCTGGATTTGTGGTTCTTCTTGATGACTACCATTGGTGCCATTGGTTTTGAAAATGCCTATTTCATACAGGCTAAGCCTCAAACCTATGACAGCATTGGTCAATTGTACATCACTTAGATGTGATCCTATAACGATTGCTTTAAGGCTGCATTTAGACTTTAGCTGATGTATGACGCTCCTATAATAATGGTAAGATTTAGGCTGATCTTTTGCCTCGCCCAGGCCTAAGACGAGTACTTTAAGTGGTTTGTCCGGATGATAAAGTGTGATAGTCTCTTTAGCATTCAGATTCAATTCTGGCTGATAATGAAGACCGGAATATTGTTGGATTGTATCTAAATCTTCCTTGTTTTTTTCGTAAGGAAGGATAATCATATTTTTTTCAAAATCTTCGGTAAGTGTTGTCTTTAAAGTAAGTGGCATTTTTGTTTATTATTAATACTTGCTGTAATATAACCATTTAAAAGCTATGGGAAACTGTGATCCCCAGTTAATCTCACTATGTCGTCCGGATGGATTATATGCAAAGGTAACATCAAAGGCATCATATTTTCTTTTTTCCTGAAGGACATTGTCTAAACGTAGTACCTGTCCGTAGTGATTGGCACTTTCCATGCCGCCGGCATACAGGTAAATGTCTGTCGGTCCTCCGGGTACAAATGATTTAGCTAATCGATAGATCTCTTCCGAAACCCACAAACTGGGGGAAAAAATCATCATTTTACCAAATTTTTCAGGATATTGAAACCCAGCATACAAGCTAATTAATCCACCGAGACTGCTGCCTCCGATGCCGGTAGTATCACGGCCTTGTAAAATCCGATATTTACTATCGATCATGGGCATCAAGTGATCTATTACAAATTTTATATATAAGCTACCTTCTGCTTCTGTATATCTAGGTGTAGAATAAGGCATATATTCCTGTATCCTCAGCGTTCCACCGTGGTCTATGGCTACGATAATTGTATTATCCATGCCTTGCTCGGCCAGTTTTTCTAACGATTTATCTATACCCCAGTTACCGTAGGGAGCATATTCGTCAAAGAGGTTTTGCCCATCATGTAGATACAGCACAGGATATTCTTTATCTGTATCATAGTAGTCATAGGGTAGTAGGACAGCAATCCGTCTATTGCGATCTAAATGAGCAATTTCGAAATCAGCATCTAAGATCTCGATGATTGGGCTATATGATTTGGTTATCTGATCAGTCATGAGGATGCAAAAGTAAATAAATTATTCAAAATAGAACACTGATTTAATCTGTAAGTAAATTTTTGATTAATTTTTTTTATTTTATTTGATTAAAATGAACAAAAATGCGTACCTTTGCGCTCCATTTGAATAAGTTCTTTATTATCATGCACAATTTAGATCGTTTTTCGTTACCTTTTGTGGGGATGAAAGATGGAATTCATACTTATTTTTTTAATGTAGAGGATGATTTTTTTAAAGAATTTGATCATTCACCCATTGAAAAAGGTAGTTTTACCATAAAGATTGATTTTGATAAACAACCAGGTATAAGTGAAATGGATTTATACCTTGATGGTATTGTTAACGCTGTATGTGATAGATGTCTTACAGATATTAATCTGCCGGTTAGTGGCGACTATCATTTGTATGTTAAAGTGAGTGCTGATGAGGATGACGAGGACGAGGTGATATATTTAAAGGATAATAATTCCAATCTATATTTGGGACAAATTATTTATGAATATATTTGTTTGTCACTGCCATTGAGTAATACTTATGATTGTGATGATGACCTACCTAGACCGTGCGATGATGCTGTGCTGAATAAGCTTAATCACAGTGAGGAACATCAGGATGATAATGAAAATTCAAATGAAAATGATATCTGGAAAGGTTTGAAAGGTTGGATATCAGAAAATTAAAACCTTTGAATCTTATTAAAGTTATATAAATAGAAAATCAGTTAAAAATATTGAACGATGGCACATCCAAAGAGTAGAGTATCCAAGTCAAAGAAAAATAAAAGAAGAACGCATCACAATGTTGTTATTCCACAATTGGCTACTTGTAAGACCACTGGCGAGGCACACATGATGCACAGAGCATACTGGCATGAAGGTAGTATGTATTATAAAGGTAAAGTAGTCATTCAGGCACCTGAAGAAGACGTTATCGTAGAATAATCATACGACTATCTTAGAAAAATAAATGGAGCTCCCGATGTTTTTACACTTGGAGCTTTTCTTGTTTTAATTAAAAATAAAATGTTTAGTTATGAAAACCATCATCAACGCACCGGAAGCACCAGCACCTGTAGGTCCTTATAATCACTCAGTTCTGGCTGGCAATACTTTATATGTATCCGGTCAGATTGCTATTGATCAGTCAACTGGTCAATTAGTAATGGATACAATAGAAAATGAAACGCATCAGGTGATGAAAAATATGGGTTTTATCCTTGCCGCTGCCGGTATGACCTATGAAAATATCGTTAAGTGCTCCATTTTTGTATCGGATATGGAAAATTATGGACGTATAAATACGGTGTATGCTTCTTATTTTAATGAAGTGACTGCGCCAGCACGCGAACTTGTTCAGGTGGCAAATCTACCACGCTATGTTAATGTTGAAATAAGCTGTATTGCCGTAAAATAAAATTTATTTAACCTGATTCAGGTTAATTACATACTATCCCCAAAGCTTTGGGGATACCGGTTAGTAGTGATAATTTCTATCATTGCACTACATAAAAACGCAGTGCAATGATAAAAAAAGTCCGTACATAAAAAATGGTATTAGAGCAATCACTTAAATAAGAATGTTGCGAATGTCTGATATATTTCCGTTTGTTGCCATTTGCCTACCTTGATTAGGCAACTGACTTGCTTATCAATCAAAAGTCCTTTGGGTAATATACCTTTGTAGCTGCTTATATTTATTCTTTTAATAACCAATCAATTACATTCTTTTTTTGTATGCCTTTATAAGAGCTTTCCGGCTCTACGTCCATTGTGAGCAAAGTACGTTTATTGTAATCTTTTATCAATTCAAACGGACGGATTTCCCGTTGCCAAATTGATTCGTCCCAAGTACTCCAAGCAACTTGAATGTATTCTCTGTCGCCTTTGGGGGTCTGAATTACAAAATCAATTTCTGTGTTATCTGCTTTACCGATATATACACGATTTCCTCGCCTTAACAATTCCAGATACACTATATTTTCTAAATTGTGCCCTAAATCGGAAGTTTCTTTTTCGCTAAGAAAATAACGTTTAAAGGCTAAATCTACTGTGTAATATTTCTCTTGTGTCATTAATAGGTTTTTTCCTTTAAGGTCAAAACGCTTTGTTTTGTAAAACAGATAACATTCCGTAAGAGCGTCAATATAGTTTCCTATCGTATTATGGGACACTTTCACACCTGTTGCTTGTAGGCGGGTAGTTATTTTTTGGGTAGATATAATAGAGCCTATCGCATCAAACAGAAACGCTATTGTTTTATAAAAATGTTCTTCGTTGTGCCATTTGTGGCGAACCAATACATCTTTTTGTATAATATTGTTTACAACTTCTTCAATATACGATTTGTAACTTGTTTCGGGAAAATTTATCAGCGCAGGCATTCCCCCATTTTGCAAATACTGTGTAAATAACAAATCCAAACGGCTTTTATCCTCAAAAGCACTCACATATTCCTTAAAAGAAAACGGGAAAACAGGGATTGAAATATATCGACCCGTAAGCAAAGTTCCGAGTTCACTACTTAATAGATACGCATTAGAACCTGTAACATAGACATCTATATTAGGTTTGACATACAAACCGTCCACCAAGCGTTCAAATTCTTTTACGTTTTGTACTTCATCTAAAAATACATAACAAGGTTTCGACAAATCAAGTTGATTGATAATGTGATAATACAACCCTTCCAAATCGTTTAAAAACATTTGATTTTCAAATTCCTCAAAATTCAAAGAGATGATTTGTTTATCTTCTACACCTTGCTCTGTTAAGTAGCTGCGAAATAGCTGCATTACTGTACTCTTACCACACCTACGAACACCAACGAGCATCTTGATGATGTCTTTGTCACGCAAACTAATAAGCGTATTCAAATATTCTTGTCTTTTTATTTTCTTCATTTTTTTAGACGAAACTTATTAAAACAACGGGGTTTCGTCTGCAAAGGTAGTCATTTTCATTTGAACCCAAGTAGTTTATAAGCGAAAGTTTTGAGAAATAGAAAGTTTCGTCTGAAAGCACGACCGAATTTTATAGACCAAACTTCCAGAAAATAACAAGTTTGGTCTGTAATATTAATGAGATTAGATAGACCACGCTCACAAAAAGCATAAAGTTTTTAAATAGAAAGGCATTAAACCTATAAAACTTGTAAGTTTTTACAGGTTTTGTAAAATTCTCCAAAACACAATCTTCAAGTCCTCTTTGTCGTCACTAAGTCATTTTTGTCAAATCATCGTAAGTAAATGATGTACAAATCGTTATAATAAAATTATTCGACTTTTCATAAAAAACTTCCGTTACAACGAGTTCGCTGTTTTTAGATTTTTAAATTCAATCAATTTTTCATATATTTATTCCTTATTCAGAACGTTGGTTGTGTACTGTTTTAGTCACTATAAATCAGATATTTACTTCTGATTTTTTTGAATTCCTGTAATTTTGGCTGCCAGCTCGACCTTATTTCTTTTTCAGACATCCCTTTGTCTATTTGTGTACGAAGCTGGTCACTGCCTGCTAATTTGTCAATAAAGTGATTGTCTAACCAGTATTTTTGACCCTTTGCTTTCATTTGTTGATGAAAGTCAATAAGGTAGCTTAGATTTATTTCTTTTTTATGGATAATTTCTGGCAAAGGGATCGTACTTAAATCTACACCATAACATATTTCTCCTTTTAATGGTGGATTTTTAGCACCTTCATTCGATTCTGGTTTAAATGAAAATTGGGTTGTCAAAGAAGGATGTCCTATGTACTGGAATGGCTTAGCTGTACCTCTGCCCAGACTTAATGTCGTCCCTTCAAAAAAACAGGTAGATGGATAGAGTAGTATTGATCTCATATCCGGCAGATTTGGACTTGGTGGCACAGGTAGCTCGTAGTAAGTATTGTGAGTATAGTTTTTGCTTGGAATTACCATCAGATTTGCCTTAATGTGGTTATTTAGCCATCCTTCGCCATTAATCATTTTGGCGTATTCACCTATAGTCATGCCATAGACAACAGGTACAGGGTGCATTCCAACAAATGAAGAAAATTTAGGATTTAATACTTCACCATCTATATAATAGGCGTTTGGATTTGGACGGTCTAATACTATTAATGGAATATTTTGCTCTGCACAAGCCTCCATGATATAATGTAAGGTAGAGATATAGGTATAAAATCGGACTCCCACATCCTGAATGTCAAAAACGACCACATCAATATTAGCTAAATCTTCTTTTGATGGTTTTTTCTTATTGCCATAGAGCGAAATAATCGGTAATCCTGTTTTTTTATCTTTGCTGTCTTTGATTATCTCGCCTGCATCAGCTTTGCCGCGAAATCCATGTTCGGGTGCAAAAATAGTTTGGATGTTTATTCCTCTATTTAATAATGAATCTACTAAATGTTTGCCATTGATGATGCTGGTTTGATTGACGACAACAGCTACTTTTTTGTTTAGTAAAATCGGAATATATACTTCTGTCTGTTCAGCACCCGTTTTAACAAAAGCGCCTTGTCTAATGTCAGACGGATTGATGGATTTAGTTGTATGGATTGGCTGACATTGACCTAATAATAGGGTGTAACAGAAGTAAAAAATTATATGCATTGCCGATATCGTTTAGGTATTAACGCTTAATACAAGATGATTGTTAGCGAATGGTTGCTATTTTGTACAAAAAAGGTTCTTTCAGAATATATATTCCAAAAGAACCTTTTTAAATATTTTGAAAAGTCTATTACATCATGCCACCCATGCCGCCCATAGCACCTGGATTAGGCATCATGCCTGCGCCTTCTTCTTTTTTGTCAGAAATGACACACTCTGTTGTTAATACCATGGATGCGATAGATCCTGCGTTTTCGATAGCAATTCTCGTTACCTTTGTTGGGTCGATAACACCGGCTTTCTTTAGATCTTCGTACTTATCTGTTCTGGCATTATAACCATGAGCACCTTTACCTTTGAGGATTTCCTGTAACACTACAGAACCATCTACACCAGCATTTTCTGCGATCGTACGGATAGGTGATTCAAGTGCTTTTTTAACGATAAGAATACCCAGATTTTCATCTTCATTTTCGCTTACAAGTCCTTCGAGTGCTTTGATAGTTCTCACTAAAGCTACGCCACCGCCAGCTACGATACCTTCTTCTACAGCGGCTCTTGTCGCATGAAGCGCATCATCTACTCTGTCTTTTTTCTCTTTCATTTCTACTTCAGTGGCAGCACCTACGTGTAGCACTGCAACACCACCAGCTAACTTCGCTAGCCTTTCCTGAAGCTTTTCCTTGTCATAATCTGAAGTAGTCGTCTCTATCTGAGATTTGATTTGGTTGATACGGCCTGTGATGTCTGCTTTTTTACCTTTACCGTTGACGATAGTTGTATTATCTTTGTCAATGGAGATTTTTTCAGCCTGACCTAATTCTTCAAGGGTTGCATTTTCCAGTTTGTATCCTTTTTCTTCTGAGATCACTGTACCACCGGTAAGGATAGCTATATCTTCCAGCATAGCCTTTCTTCTGTCACCAAATCCAGGAGCTTTAACAGCTACGATTTTAAGACCGGCTCTCAGTCTGTTTACAACTAAAGTACCTAATGCTTGGCTATCCACATCTTCAGCGATAATCAATAACGGCCTTCCTGTCTGCACAGTTTTTTCAAGGATAGGAACGATTTCTTGAACATTCGAAATCTTTTTATCATGAATCAAAATCAATGGATTCTCATATTCTGTAGTCATATTCTCTGTATTAGTAATGAAGTAAGGTGACAAATAACCTCTGTCAAACTGCATACCTATTACTTCGTCCACATACGTTTCTGTACCTTTAGCCTCTTCGACAGTGATCACGCCATCTTTAGTAACACGTTTCATAGCATCAGCGATCAAAGTGCCTATTTCTTCGTCATTATTAGCAGAGACCGTAGCTACTTGTTTGATTTTATTGAAGTCAGAGCCTACTACTTCACTTTGTTTTTTCAATTCTGAGATAACTAAAGCTACAGCTTTGTCGATACCTCTTTTTAGATCCATAGGGTTAGCGCCGGCTGTGACGTATTTCATACCTGCATTGACCATAGCCTGTGCTAATACGGTAGCTGTAGTAGTACCATCGCCGGCAGCATCGGCAGTTTTAGATGCTACTTCTTTGACCATTTGTGCACCCATGTTTTCTACAGCATCTTCCAGTTCGATTTCTTTAGCTACTGTTACACCATCTTTAGTGATAGAAGGTGCACCATAACTTTTCTGGATTACAACATTTCTGCCTTTAGGGCCTAAAGTTACTTTTACAGCATTAGCCAATTGGTCAATACCTGATTTTAATTTTGTTCTTGCTTCTGAATTAAAGCTAACTATCTTAGCCATATGATAAATTATTTTTTAAATTAAATGAATAGTATAAATTATAAAAATCACAAATTGATTAAAGAATAACCAAAATGTCATCTTCTCTCATGATCAAATAATCATCTCCTTTGTAGTTGATTTCCTGACCAGCATACTTGCCGTACAGGACGATATCACCTTTCTTTACTGTCATTTTGTTGCCATCTTTACCAGGGCCGACAGCTATGACTTCTCCCTTTTGAGGTTTTTCTTTAGCTGTGTCTGGGATAATAATTCCGCCTACAGTCTTCTCCTCAGCGGATGCTGGCTTTACTACTACTCTGTCATTAATTGGTTTCATATAATTACTTAATTTTTAATATTAATAAAGTTATCTTGATTGAATCACACATCTATAAGCATGAAATGTGCCAAATGGATATTGCTGTCAATTATGTAGGTAGCAGACTGACAATATGATATTGATTTTGTATATTTGTAATTTTTTATGTCAAAATGTCATACAATGAACTGATATTTAATTTTGAGGCTATTCATTCCAACCGCTATATAAATTTCTATTTTTAATTTATTGTTTAATAATTTGGTTTTTAAACAAAATCCTTTTAATATTGTATAAAATATTCATTTACAGTATATGGTAAGGTCTATTATCGGTATTGCTTTTCTTTTATTGCTGACAATCAACGTAAATTGTCAGCAATGGCCTATACATACGCAATATATGCTCAATAAGTATCGTGATAACCCTGCCTATGGTGGACTTGAACGATCATTAAGTACATTTGTAAGCTACCGTGATCAGTACAATTCATTAAATGGTAATCCTAAGACATTATATATAGGTGCTGACATGCCCATCTATATATGGAATGGCGCACTTGGTTTTTCAGTGTATAACCAGAAGGCAGGTGTCATTAATAACAGTGACGTAAAACTATCATATAATTATGTTATGGGCACGCCTCTAGGCTTTGTGAGTATAGGAGGAAGGTTAGGTGTTGATATTGTCAATATTAATAGTGCCGGAATTATAACACCAGATGGTGATTATGAAGGCGGATTTAATCACAATGATCCTTTTATCGAAAACAATAATTTTAGTGGGCATGGTCTAAGTGGGGAATTAGGAGCTTATTTTTATGGATCTAATATAGAAGCCGGGATTACCTTAATGGAAATTCCAAATCATGGCTTTCGCTTAGGAAGTGGTAGATATAATAGGCGTATGGCCGCTGGTGTCTTTTTTCAATATAAATATCATTGGACTGAGGATTTGATTATTTTTCCTTCTGCCATGATCCGTATTGACAAGGCAGTATTACAGACCGATTTAGGTGCTTTTGCAAAAATTAAACAAGATTTTTTAATTGGTTTCAATTGTAGGGGCTATAACAGCCATAGCATTGATTCAGGTGCTTTCATAATTGGTACTAATATAGGAAAAAAATATTTTATTACCTACAGTTATGATTTTGGACTATCTTCGCTTAGATCCTATAATCAGGGAAGTCATGAAATTATGCTATCCTATAATCTCCAAAAGTTGATAGGTATAGGACTCCCTCCGGGTATCATCTATAATCCGAGAGATTTGTAAAAATTTACGACAAATTTTAGTTAACCACTCGAGTTGATAGGCTCATATGATAAAAATTATCTCAATTCTTATCAGATACAGCCCCTTTTATTCCCATTATTTTTTATAAAGATTGGACTGATTTGAATGTATAATGGGTATTAGAGTGAATAGGAGTGTTATTTGCAAGGATCGAATTTAATTACAACGAAATACTAGTGGTTTAGATTGAAATTAATTACCCTGAATAGCTATATTGTTTTTTACAATAAGTTTATAGAATGGAAAATATTCAATACTCTAAATTTATTCATAAGGTTAGTCAAAATTAGGCTGGATTTTATGTAACTTTCCTTTTAAAAAAAGTATAACATTTTACCCAAATTTCATACTCGATTAGTCTTAGATTTTATACCTAAATTGATATTTAATCACAATAGATTTAAGTAATTTTTATTTTTTTTAAAAAAAAAGTAATTTTTTTATTGAATTACGGATCACACACAAAAAAATAATCAAAGTATATTTAATTTTTTATGATATGAAACAAAAAATGCTGTAGCTAATAATAGTAAAAATGAGCTTAATTGAATTGTGATTTATGACGGTTTTATATTTAACACATATTGTCTCATAATAGTATAAATTGAATAATAGTCTAATATATTTGATATTTTTTCAAATCGCCAGTTTTGATAAAAGGAATAAAAACCTTATGAATGCAAGTGTTTATATACGTAAAGTGAACAATAAACATGCATAAATTACCGTTGTAAAATAGCTAAAGAGTGTTTTGTTGATAAAAATATTTTAAAATTCGAATTTAAAATAGTTGGTTTTTTAAAATAGTACTTTATCTTTACGCCGCTTTTGTAATGAAGGCCCAATAATATTTATAGGTAAAATCGCTAAAAGAAAATGAAAAGTTTATCAATGTTAAGCGTATTGCTTTTTGCAATTGTTATTATTTCTTCATGTGGAAAGGAGCAGACGGGCGAGCTTATAGGCGTCCAGAATCGTCCCAAATGGAATGGATTTAATCCTTTTGGAATGGTATATGTGCCTTCCGGTACACTAACAATCGGTCAGAGTGACCAAGATGTTTTCTACACTTATATGCAACGTCAGAAAGCAATCTCTATTTCCGGATTTTTTATGGATGACACTGAAATTACAAACAACGAGTATCGTCAGTTTGTAGAGTGGGTCAGAGATTCAGTAGCTCATGAGATTTTGGGCAACAAGAGAACTGACGATTTTGGTAATGAAAGAATTGACTGGGAGTCTGAATTGGACTATAGCGATGAATCTCTTGGCGAAATGTTTTATCAGGGTGATATGGCTTTCGAAGGAAAACGGGAGTTGGATTATGCTGGTCTTAAATACAAATACCAGTGGATTGATTGGCAAAAGGCAGCTCATGATAAAGCGGCTACAAGGACTAATATTATTAATAAAGCTGAAGTAAAGGTATTTCCTGATACACTTTGTTGGATCAGAGACTTTACCTATTCTTATAATGAGCCTCAAACACGTAATTACTTCTGGCATCCGGCTTTTGATGATTATCCTGTAGTAGGCGTTAACTGGAAGCAGGCTACTGCTTTCTGCCATTGGCGTACCAAATTGTGGAATCAGTATAAATCTGATGAGCCTAATACAGAGGTATTTAGACTTCCATCTGAGGCTGAATGGGAATATGCTGCACGCGGTGGTCATGATATATCTCCATATCCATGGGGTGGTCCTTATATCAGAAATGCCAAAGGATGTCTATTAGCTAACTTTAAACCTGGTCGCGGTAATTATCCTGAGGATGGTGGTTTGCATACTGTTAAGGCAGATGCGTATTTCCCTAATGACTATGGTCTATATAATATGGCAGGTAACGTAGCTGAATGGACTTCATCAGCATTTTATGAAAATGCTTATGATCATGAGCATGACCTAAACTCTGATATCAGATATGATGCTAAAGATACTGATCCGGAAGCATATAAGAGAAAAGTATTAAGAGGTGGGTCATGGAAGGACATTTCTTACTATTGTCAAACTGGCACAAGGACTTGGGAATTCCAAGATACAGCTAAATCTTACATTGGGTTTAGATGTGTTATTACATATCTTGGACGTTCTATTCATGATTTTTAATTGAATTTATTTCATTTTTAAATATACAGATAAGTATTTTTAATCTTATTTTATATTACTAACATTTTATTATTAACTAATCACTAAAATTTAATTCAAAATGAGTTTTGTTAAATCTAATGGCTTTAAGTATTTAAAGAATTTATTAATCGGTCTGGGTGCATCAGTAGTTATGATTGGTGCCTTAGGTAAGTTGAACAGTACACCATGGGGTGGTCCTGCGATTACTGCAGGTTTGATGGTGGAAGCCTTTTTGTTTGCTCTATTAGGTATTATCGGACCAGACAAAGATTATTATTGGGAAAAATTGTATCCAGGTTTGGATCAGTATGATGCTAATATTCAATCCTTGACATCAGGTCCTGCTAATGCAAGTGCGCCTAAGGCATTAAATGCAGAAGTAGTTGAAAACAAATTGGGTGGAATGTTGACTGAATTGCAAGCAATGTCAAAAAGTTTGGGTTCATTAAAGGCACTTCAGGAAGTTGACTTTTCTAAAACAGGCGACCAGTTGAAGACCATGAACAACTTTTATACTAAGATGAACGATGCTATGGCAGCATTAAATTCAAGCCTTGAGGATACTAAGCAGTATCAAACACAAATGGCTAGCCTTAGCAAAAATCTTACATCTTTAAATGGTGTATATGGTAATATCCTTTCAGCTTATAACGTTAAAGGATAATATTGCTTAAGTAACTTAGCAATCGGATTCGTAAAAGATTTTTTAAATAATTTAAAATAAAAGAATATGTCAATTCCTAAGGAACCGCGGCAGTTGATGATTAACGTGATGTACATCGTACTGACTGCGCTATTGGCACTAAACGTTTCTGCTGAAATTTTCAATGCCTTTGACATGGTGGATAAAGGGTTGGTAAAAGCCAACGATGCTTTGGACGCTGCGAATAAGGAACTACCTGCAGAAATCAAGAAAAGTGCTGAAAAAGGACAGCAATTTAAAACATATGCGGATAGAGTTGATCAGGTATCAGCAATATCTAAAGAAGGATCAGAATATGTTAATGGTATTAAAAATTATCTAATTAAAAAAGGTGGAGGATACGAAGAAGTTGATGGTATCCAAAAGCTTAAAGCTCAAAGAGATTATGATCTCACTACTCGTCTTCTTGTAAACGATGGCAAAGGGGAAGAGATGAGAAATAAAATGCTTGAAATTAGAGATAAGTACCTTGCTTTAGTAGATAAGGATGATCAAGCCGAGTTTGCTAGTAAATTGCCTATTAATATAGATGATGAAACATGGAAGAAGAGTGCCAACAAAAAGGCAAGTTGGGCTGATTTTACTTTTGGCCACATGCCTTTAGGTGCTACAATGCCTATCTTTTCTAAATTCACTAATGATATTAAATCTTCTGAAGCAGCCGTTCTAAACTATTTGGCTGGTAAAGTTGGTTTGACTGAAGAAGTAGTTTTAGATCAGTTTAGAGTAGTTTCTTCTCCTGTTAAGTCATATGTGATCAAAGGTGAGAAATTTGAAACGGATGTATTTCTTTCTGCATCAGCAGGGGCATCTTCTAATACTGGTATCTCACTTAGTGTTAATGGTGCTAAGTTATCAGTAGGTTCAGATGGTTCTGCAAAGTGGTCAACAACAGCAAACGAGATAGGTATAAAAAAATACAAAGCTGTCGCAAGCGTATTTAACCCTGTCACTAAGGAGACTAAATCTTATACTGGCGACTTCGAATTTGAAGTTGGTGAAAGATCAGTTACCGTTTCAGCTGCGAAGATGAATGTATTCTATGTAGGGGTTGATAATCCTGTAGAAATTTCAGCTGCCGGTGTTCCATCTGCACAGATTAAAGTATCTATGGACGGTGGTTCATTAAATAAAAATGGTGACGGTACTTACACAGCCGTTGTTAATACACCAGGTAAAGCAGTAGTGCGCGTTAATGCACCTGGTATCAACTATTCTAAAGAATATAGAGTTAAGAGAATTCCAGACCCGATTCCAATGTTAGGTGGTACACTTCAGGGAGGTAGCATCGGTAATGGTACCTTTAAAGGTCACTCAGCTTTAATTCCAATCCTAAAGGATTTTGATTTTGATGCCAAGTGTAATATGGCTGGATTTACTTTAGTTAGAGTAGCAAAAAGGCAGGATCCAGAACCAGCAGCTAATCAAGGTGCAACTATTCAGGGTAACGCTAAGGCTATCCAGTCTAAAGCAGCACCTGGTGATAAGTATGTATTTCAGGAAATTAAATGTAAATGTCCTGGTGATGCTGCTGCCAGGAATCTTGGACAGTTGGTATTCGATATTCAGTAATATATTAAAAAGATGATTCAACTCGTACATCTTATATCATTTTAAAAAGTATAACAAATGAAAATGTTATTTAAATTATTTAGTAGTTTATTTTTGATTTCATTAGTCACAGGAGGTAATCTGTTGGCACAGAAAACTTTACAAAATGTGGACACCAAAAAGGAATCTTCAGTTCCCACAGAGGACATGTTTGTCGATGATATCGTTTCAAAACGTTTAATCATAGAAAACAAAGTAATGACTCAACAACCTATTCGCGAGGCTGATATTGCCTGGGAAAAGAGAATTCAAAGAGTTGTTGATACTCGGGAAAAATTGAATTTACCTTTTGTAAGTGAAGAGTTGAATTTGTTTACTGTTCTTAAAACCATGATTATGAATGGGGATATTTCTGGATTTAGCGACGAAGCATTCAAAAATATTATGGCTCCTGATGATCTTGAAGCACAGATGGTCAAAATGGATACTTCTATGTCGTTAGATCCTGATACATACGAGGAAAAGATTGTTATCGCTCGTAATGATATCAACTGGAGAGATATCCAGCAGTACAGAATTAAAGAGGTTTGGTATTTTGACAAACAAAGGTCTGTAGTGGATGTTCGTATTTTAGGTATTGCGCCTATTTATCAGAGCGCTAATGATAAGATAGCTGGTATTCCACCTAAACCTATTTTTTGGGTATATTATCCACAGTGCAGGAGCCCATTGTCTAAATTTAGAGTATTTAATGATGAGAATGATATGGCACCTTTGACTTGGACTGATATATTTGATACGCGTGTATTTTCATCTTATATCTATAAACGATCCAATGTTTTGGATTACAGGTTAAAGGACTTTTTTGTTCCGGATCCTGATGATGTTGAAAATAGATCTGGTGTAGATATGTTATTATACTCTGAGAAGATTAAAAACGAATTATTAGACTTTGAGCATGATCTTTGGGAATATTAATTTATTTTTATAGTTATAGAATGGGAAGTTATCTTAGGGGTGACTTCCCATTTTTATTTTTAACGTGCAGTCACTGCTATATATGGAACATAAAATAAAATCAGCCTTAATTTCAGTCTATCATAAGGATGGTTTAGATGATATTATTCATTTGCTTCATAGACATGAAATTATTATCTATTCTACAGGCGGTACACGGAGTTATATTGAGTCTTTAGGCGTACCAGTTCATAAAGTAGAGGATTTAACGGGTTATCCTTCCATTTTAGAAGGTAGAGTTAAAACATTGCATCCTAAAGTTTTTGGTGGGATTTTGGCCATTAGAGAATCTAAATACTTAGAAGAGTTAAATCAATTTGATATTCCGGTGTTTGATTTAGTCATCGTAGATTTATATCCATTTGAAGATGCTTGGACTCAAAATGTGTCCCATGAGGAGATGATTGAGAAGATCGATATTGGCGGTGTATCCCTTATACGAGCGGCAGCAAAAAACTATCAGGATGTCGTGGTTATACCTTCCAAGAGCGAATATAGCATTATTAAGGATATTCTTGAAAATCAGGACCCAGTATCAACCATTGATCAAAGAAAATTACTCGCTGGTGCTGCCTTTAAAATTACCTCAAAATATGATGGCTTAATAGGTAATTATTTAGCGGGGATGCCTATGGAGTCGTTTTCGACTGTAGTTTATGGCCATCGTCAATTAAGATATGGTGAAAATCCTCATCAGGCTGCATCATTTTATGGTAATATGGATGACGTATTTGATCAGATTTGTGGCAAGGATTTATCCTATAACAATCTGGTAGATTTAGATGCGGCTATTGCCTTTATTAACGAATTTGAAGCATCAAATCCGACATTTGCCATTATTAAACATACAAATGCCTGTGGCGCTGCAAGCCGGATTACAGTAGAGGAAGCATGGATTGCTGCTCTTGCCGGTGATCCGATTTCTGCTTTTGGCGGAATACTCATTTCCAACACTAAGATTAATATGGCTGCGGCAGAAATGATAGACAAAATATTTTATGAAGTCTTGCTTGCTCCTGATTTCGACGAAGGTGTTATTGAATTTCTCAATAAAAAACCTAATCGTATCCTAATTAAACTGAAGTTTTGTCCATCATCAGGACTGGCTTATAAAAGTTTGCTTAATGGTATTATTGTACAAGAGGCAGACGTAGTTGAGGAAGAACAGTCTTTATTTTCAGTTGTAACTAAGCTTTCACCAAATGAAATGGAATTAAGAGACCTGCATTTTGCGTTGAAGGTTGTTAAGCATCTTAAATCCAATGCGATAGTATTAGTAAAAGATGAACAATTATTAGGAATGGGATGTGGGCAAACCTCCCGAGTAGATGCCTGTAAACAAAGTATTGATAAAGCAAACCATTTTGGTTTTAATCTCCAAGGTGCTGTTATGGCATCTGATGCATTTTTTCCTTTTCCGGATTGCGTGGAGCTCGTCAACAATGAGGGTGTTAAATCGGTTGTTCAGCCAGGTGGCTCATTGAAAGATCAACTTAGTATTGATTTTTGTGATGCGCATGGTATGTCTATGGTATTTACGGGAATAAGACATTTTAAACATTAGTATTATGAATTTGGTAGTAGATTTAGGTAATTCAAAGGCTAAATATGCAGTAATTAATGACAAGGGCAAAACTGAATTTTATTTAAGAAACCCTAAAAGATTTGTAACAATAAGTTGTGTAAAACTTACTAAAAAATACAAATTTAAAAGTGCTATACTTAGTGCTAGTTCAAAGGCGCCGGACTCGTTGATAAAATTTATGACGGGAATTCCTAATTTTATCAATTTAGATGGACAAACTCCTATACCGATTAAAATTAATTACAGTTCTCCCGATAGTCTTGGCAAGGATCGGTTGGCTGCTTCTGTTGGTGCATATAAGGCATTTCCAGGTCAAAATTCCATTATTGTGGATATGGGGACTTGTATAACTATTGATTTGGTGACAGCAGAAGGTGTATTTATGGGTGGGAATATTAGCCCAGGCATCCGGATGAGATTAGCCGCTATGCAACATTATACAGCGCGCCTTCCAAAAGTTGACCCGGAAGTTACGGGAATGCTGCTGGGCAATTCTACAAAGACGGCTTTACAAAATGGTGGTGTACTGGGTGCTGTGATGGAAATCGAACGGACAATTGATATAGTTAAAGCAAAGTATGGTGAATTAAATGTTATTTTAACAGGTGGTGATGCCGAATACTTTGAAAGTTGGTCAAAATATAAGATATTTGCATCCCCTAATTTAGTTATTGAGGGATTAAATGAAATATTGAAATACAATGTTAAATAAGATTAGGTTTATTATATTTTTTCTATTTGGAAGTATTGGTATTGTTGCTGGTCAACAGAATGACAATAGTCCTTATTCTAGATTCGGAATCGGTGAATTGTCAGATGACAATTTTAATCAGACGAGATTTATGGGTGGTATAGGTGCTTCTTACATAGATGTTTACTCTATTAATATTGTAAATCCGGCTTCCTATGCTTTTTTAAATGCCACAGCTTTTGATGTAGGTGCTTTTGCAAAAACTACTCAGTTAAAAGATAACCTTCATACAAGTAATATCTGGACAGGAAATCTTGATCATCTTTCGTTGGCGTTTCCTTTGACCAATCCCATTAATGCTGTCTATGATGGTGTAAAGCGAAAGTACAAATTGGCTATGAATATTACTTTAAAACCTAATTCAAACGTGAATTATAATATTGCTAATACGGATTCTATATCGGTAGGAAAGCCTGTACTAAGAAATTATTATGGTAATGGTGGTAGTTATAAATTGCTATGGGGTAATGCCATCAACTATAAAAGATTCTCCTTAGGGGTTAATCTCGGATATCTTTTCGGCAATATTAAGTATGAAAGGAATCTGTTCTTCGGCGAATCCGAGCATGCTTATAATGATTATTTTGGTAATGATTATAATATCAAAGGGTTTTTATGGAATGGAGGTTTGATTTATACAGATATTCTAAATAAGTCGGAGTTAGAAAAGAATAAAATAGCACCGATTAAAAGGATTTCTATAGGTGCACATTTTAATTCATCAAATGCATTCACTACTTTATCAAATGAAAACCATTTTTTAATTCAAACTATTTCTAGTAGTTTACAATATGTTGACACGGTTAGTATAGTTAAAGATGTAAAGGGTAAAGGGAAATTGCCTGGTCAATTTGGTTTAGGTGCGACATATTACGGTGGAGAAAAATATGCAATAGGGTTAAATTACTCCAGAACACTTTGGTCAGAATATTTTAATCAGGCGTCCGGTGAAGGTAAAGGTAGTCTGGCAGATGTCAGCAGATATGCTATAGGTGGTTATTTTAGACCTGATTATAAATCTTATGATAATTATTTTAAGCGCGTATATTATCGATATGGTGCCTATTATACGACTAACCCTAAATTGATAAAGAATAAAGCCATCGATGAATATGGATTAACCATGGGTTTAGGTATGCCTTTTGTGTTCCAGAGGAAGGTTTCAACAGTCAATTTCGGAATTACGGCAGGTGTTCGTGGCCTTAAAACCGTAATCAGCGAAAAATTTGTGAAGTTATCCTTGAGTGTAACTTTTAATGATGACGAATGGTTCCTACAGCGTAAATACAATTAAAAATATATATCTACCTTACATAGGACTGGTACAAATATAGCTTGAAATCTGATTTTTACATATTGTTATAATGCATACGTTTTAGATTTTATATGTAAGGTATGAGTCTGTATGATTAGCAAAGTAAATTACTATGCATAATTCTGGTTAGAGAATGCATCTGGATCAACTACAGTAAGATCCATCGCAATTAAGATTATTTAATATGGTACTTAAAAGAGATTCTTTTAAGGTTATAAATGGAAGCCCGGTATTTATTCTTCTTCAGATGATGCCAGAAGTTCGTTTTCGATATCTTCCATAAAGACATAATCTACCGATTCTTCTATCGTGGGTACTAGAGTAAAAATTGATTCTAATCTGGATATTTCTATCAGTTTTTTTACTGCTGGATTGTTTGCACCAGTAATAACAAAATTACCTAAATTTTTCCAAAGTCTGTTAGCTGTCAGTATAGAGCTTAGTCCAGATGAATCGACATATTTGACATCTGACATATCAAATATTAGATTTCTTACTCCTTCATTATTGAGCAATACAAATTCTGATTTCAAATCCGGAGCAATGATAGAATTGAGGTTTTCTTCATCCAATTTGAATATGGTATATCTTTCTGTTTTGTCTAATGTAAACTTCATTATTTTGACCTTTAATACAAAATTGATTTGAAATTATTAAAAAATCCGGCTTTAAATGCAGATCTTTGTAAATTGTCACAAAAATACATCATGAGTAACAATAATTTATAAATCAGGTTAAAAATAAGAATAATTTAACGGATATTAGAAGGTTAAGTGGGCATAAATCAAATGTAAAATATATTGAATTGTCTATCTTTGCGTTTTATTGGATAGATGTAAGCAGCGATTAGTGCTTAGTCATTTGATAGTTAATTAAATCAATTAGGATATTGAATTTTTCAAAAAGGTTTTGGTATTGCATCTTAATCTTAATGGGTGGAACAGTAAATTGCTTTGCTCAGAAAAATATTTCTATTCATAGTGAAAATAATCAAATTATTGATGCTACCTTTCTTCCAGCTACTCAGTATCTTAATGGTGATGTGAAAATTTATCATGCCAAAACATTTATGTATTGCGATACCGCAATATTAAGAGGTAACATTCTAAAAATGCGTCATAATGTTGTTTTGCTACAAAATGATACTATTAAGATTTTTTCTGATTCACTAAGATATGATGGAGACTCTCTTGTCGCCTACCTATATGGTGATATTATTCTACAAAATGGACCTTCTAAAAAATTATATACAAATTATCTAAAATATGATGTCAAAAATAAAATTGCATGGTACACTAATAATGCTAGATTAGAAGATAATGGCTCGAGTATAGTAAGTCGTCAGGGTAAATACGTACTGAATGAGAAATTGGCCTATTTTTATAATAATGTGAAGGTATCAGGTGATCAATTCATATTAAAATCGGATTCTATAGCTTATAACACAACGGAACAAAAGGTGATTTTTTTATCTCCTGTTGAAATTCACAGAGATACTTCACATATCTACTGTACTTCCGGATGGTTTGATATAGATGATGAAAAGGGGCAATTTATCGGAAACGCACAATATTTAGAGAGTGATAAATATGCATCTTCGGATACGATCAACTACAATGGTAAGTTAGATGATATTGCGCTAAGAAGTAGGGATGTAAATGGGATCAGTATTTATATTTCAAAGCAGGATACAGCGTATGCTCGTCATATCAGTTATAGTGCTAAGGATCAGGTATATACATTAGAAGGAAATGGATACTACAAGAGCACAACAAATGAAGTGAGAGGTGATGCCATTTTTTATAACAAATTGACAGAAAAATTTAAGGTTTCCGGACGATCAGAGATTAAAGATGGTTCTACACATATTAAAGCTGATACATTAGATTATGACAAATCTATTCAGTATGGCATTGCTTTGGGTAATGTCATCTGGCGTGATACCTCGTCAAAGACTACTATGTATGCTGATCATATCACTTATCATGGTAAAGGCAACGATATGCTTGTGTTTAATTATCACGACCGACCTTTGATTGCTATAGCGATGGATGGTGATTCCCTTTATATGAAGGCGGATACATTTCGGTCATTTAGAGTAATCAAGGAAAAAATTTTATATCCAGATAAGAAAAGGAATAAATCTAAAACCAAAGCAGATAATGATGTATTAGAGAATAGCAGCGATAATCAAATGGATCAAATGCCTTTGGATAGTACAACCAATAAAATAGAAATGGATACGCCAGTTTTAGCATTGGATACGATTTATACTGGTGTCATGGACACGATGGATTTTTTTGTAGGTGCTGGAATGGTCAGGATTTTTAAATCAAATATGCAGTCGGTTTGTGATTCTATTGTCTTTAGTAAAATGGATTCCATTTTTACCTTATATAAAAATCCCTTGATGTGGTCTGACAGTACTCAGATAGCAGGTGACACGATCTCTATGTTTATAAAGAGTAAGAAAATTGACAGAGTCAAAGTAGAGCAACATGGTACGATTATCAGCTCTGATGATTTGATATTTTATGATCAAATTCAGGGAAAAGTGATTAATGCTAATTTTGATGATGGAAGTATTTCTAATATTGATGTCAACGGCAATGCCAGATTTGTTTATTATCTGAAAGATGATAATAAGGCCTATATCGGGGTCAATACTACGGAAGCAAGTACTTTGAGATTCTTGTTTAAAGATAAAAAAGTTACAGATATAAAGACATACACTGAACCCAACTCAAAAGTCTATCCCATGCGTAAGACAAATCATGAAAGCCTTAAAATCGAAGGGTTTAAATGGAATGCAGATATACGACCCTTAGCTAAGGAGCAACTATAATCTAAGTAATTAATAAAAGCGTATTTAACCTTCGTAGTTAAGAATCTTCAACTCTACACGCTGGTTTTTTATCCGGCCTTCGGAAGTTCGATTGTCAGCAACTGGTTTCTTTTTTCCGTATCCTTTAAATTGTATTTTTTCAGGATTCACACCTTTTGCAACGAGGTATTCAGCAACAGATTTAGCACGAGCAGTACTTAGTAGATTGCAATATTCATCTGGCGGAACATTATTAGTATGTCCTCCTATTTCTATCACTATTTTTTTTGAATTCATTAAAAAACCATAGATATCATTTAGGACTTCATATGAATTTTTTGAAATGGTCGAACTGTCAGCAGGAAAATAAAGGTTTTTAATTTCTATTATTTGACCTTGTTTAACCTTGTCTTTTTGTAGTTCGACAAGTACTTTAGGTTTGTAATCAGCAGATGCTGCACTTATAGAAGGTGTAGATTCTGACTGTTTGTTTTGTGGCTGATTTTTTGATGTTTTTGTCTTTGTTGTCTTAGTTGTCTTTGTTCGTGTCGGTGCATTAGTAGCGACATCTTTATAGATAGGTGCTTCTCCAGCGCATGAAATCCTGATTATATCGGATGCGCCATCTACGAGTATATTGCCATTATATGGCATTAAGGTAGGAGTCTTATAATAGGCGCTAAAGGTGAGAGACAAAATATCTGTATCTGGCCTGAATTCAAAAGTATAAATCTGCCAACTTGTATTATTGACAGGTGCAGACTCTGCCAAAAGTACCCGTTCATTACAAAATCCATAACCTCCCCATATGCGCAGTACGGATGGAGTTGTGTAGTTTGCTACCTCATTAGTTATCCGGCTATGGCTGATGTATCGCTCTGCACGTGCCAGATTAATAGAGAATTTATAGCATTGACCAGCTTTTAAAGGTTTATTAATTCTCGTCGAAATAGATTCATAAGAGCCATTATCCCGTACGACCATCCCTATATATGTCTTTTTATCAGATGCGGGTAGATTATTTTCCCAAAATCCATTCGGATGAACATCAGGCGGTGTCTCATCAGGAAAATTAATTTGGCCACAATCAAACCATCCTTCTAAACCAGTGAAATTTCTACCTCCCATCTGCACTTTACCTTCAAAACTTGGATTAGTTAGCCTGATAGTATCGCGCTGTGATGAGCCAAAATTATACATGAACAGCAAAGATAAGATCCATGCATTTTTTAACATAACATAAACCGATTTATTCAACTATATACATAAACGTCCTAAAATGATTGTTTTGTTTAAAATTATTTTGCATTAACGCAAAATTAACTGAAAAAATTCATGCCTTAGTTTTGTGGGTATAATAAATTTTAGGGTTTTTAGAGGTCTTTTATTCTATATTTTACGGATATAATTTGAGGATGGTGTTATTTTATAGTCATTGGGCAAGCGCCCAATGTCATTGTATTCGATCCTTTCCTGTCTTTATATTAAGACCTATTCTTTTTTATCTATTTTATACACGTCGTGAGTTTAATTTACCTTGCTAAAGCTATGATTTTTCTTTTATTTATAAAATTTATTATTTTTTAAAATATTTTAAATCTTTCATGAGCTGCTCTTTCTAAACTTTCTCTGTCATCTGGGTGTGCTATATTGATTAACGCTTTTGCCCTTTGCCTTAGGTTTTTACCGTATAGATATGCAATGCCATATTCTGTGACGATGTAGTGTGCATGAGCTCTGGTAGCTACGACGCCGGCACCTGTCTTCAAATAAGGTACAATTCTCGGTTCGCCTCTTTTGGTTCTTGAAGGTAGTGCAATGATAGGCTTACCTCCTTGACTAATAGCTGCTCCTCTGAGGAAATCCATCTGCCCGCCTACACCGCTATATTGATAAGTACCGATAGAGTCTGAACATATCTGTCCGGTAAAGTCAATTTCGATAGCGCTGTTAATGGCTACCACTTGAGGATTGCGGCGGATGACATGAGGGTCATTAACATAGTCAATGTCGAGAAAAGAAAAGACAGGATTGTCATCTACGTAGTCATAAAGCTTCCTGCTACCTAGAGCAAATCCTGTAACGACTTTATTAGGATGGATCGCTTTATATTTATTAGTGATGATGTCCTTGTCAAATAATTCTATAATTCCATCCGAAAGCATCTCTGTATGAATACCAAGGTCTTTGTGGTTATGAAGGCAACTTAGTACTGCATCCGGAATGGTGCCGATCCCCATCTGGAGCGTACTTCTGTCTTCGATTAATGAAGCAACATGCTGTCCTATTTTCAGTTCATCCCCTGAAGGATTATCTCCAAATGAGCGCTCAAATAATGGATCTTCGCTATAAACCATGGCGCTGAATCGCTTAGTATGGATGATGCCGTCACCATGCGTCCTTGGTACATTGGGATTTACCTGGGCGATAACGTGTTTAGCCGTATTTACTGCCGACCTTGCCACATCTACAGATACGCCCATAGAGCAATAACCATGTTCGTCTGGTGGCGATACCTGAATAATGGCTACGTCTATCGGTAGGACATTCCTTTTAAAGAGCTCAGGGATCTCACTTAGAAATATCGGAACGTAATCTGCTGTACCCTCGTTGACATTTTTACGGATTGTATCGGATACAAAAAGAGAATTTATGATAAAAGACTTTTCAAATTCAGGCTTGTTTACATAAATATCACCCATTACGGTAATAAAAACCAACTCTACATCGCGCAGTCTATCTGCCTCTAATGACAGATGATACAACATGTGAGTAGGAGTTTGTGCACTCCCGTGAACAAAAACACGGTCACCACTCTTTATAAAACTTAATGCTTCAGCAGGGGAAACATAGGAAACTGGTAATCTCATAGAATGATTAATTATTTTAATTTTGCGCAAAAAAACAACTTTAAATTCAATCGGTAAATGATTTTACTCATTACACTTGGTAAGATGTGTCACAACAGATAGTTTACATCCAGTTTTTTTTAGTCGATTCGATAGTGAAAATAAAATCATCTGCCATTTTCCGACCTTTGACTAATGGGATATAAGGAATTGACACATTTCCGGAGGCGGTAAAGAGTATCAGAGAGCACAATTGATGACGCCTTTGATACGGTGATTGTTTGATTTTAATACCTTGTAATTTGTATATAGAAAGTAAATTGGCTTTGTGCCCCCATTTGCCACCTTGGATATACAGCGTATTTTTATCATAGCCATAATATTTTTTTCTAAACGAAAGGTATCTCACAAAGACAAAATATATAACCAGCGCCAAAAGGAAGGGTATCGTCATGAGGTCATTTGCTATGATTAGCAATATCGTTAATAGAGAAGCGATAGAAGCTATGATAACAACAAATCGTTTAAAATATTTATCATCAACTCGTGTCAGTGAAATATCTTCAATATTTACAGAGCCCATGACAGCTTGGATTACTTGGCGTATATGTGTGTCACTACAACCTGGTATTTTGATAAGTTGATTTGTACCTAATTGGCTTGAGGATGCCTGGCTGAGATATAAATCTTTAAATCCGATAAGCATCTTGAGCAGATTATCTCCCCAGGATATGATTTGGATTTTTTGATCTGGTACTGATATTTCTTTTCGGTTAAATAGGCCCCGGATGATTTTAAACCCATTTTGACTACGTAAAAAGTGAAGATCAAAATAGGAGAATACTATTCTCGCTAATGAAATGATCACAGATGTAATTATTAAAATAATCGCAATTGTGATTAGGATGTTTTTTGACCAATGGGATGTATCGACTTCTTGGGAGTATCCATCTATATCTATTCCGGCTTCCTTTAGATTACTTATGATCCAGTAGAAAAAAATAAGAATAACCCAAAATGATTTGATATGGTTTTCTGTCACTCCGACTTTAAGTAATCGTATGATATCTAATGTCATTATTGTTTCATAATTAGGTGCAATGTCGTTTGTAGAATGTGGGACAGAATGGGATTCTGCCTCCTTTGCCTCCTTTTTGTGACTAAAAATATAATCTCTCAGCGCCTGCGCCTTTTCATTGTTTATAGCATGAAATACTAGCTCGGTTTTGTCTGATCCGGCCGTTTCTACTTTGAGTTGAGTGACCTCAAATATTTGTTGAAGTACGTTTTGGTCAAATGAAATAGATTGTATTTTGTCAAAAGGAATAGTCGTTTTAATTTTATTAAAAATCCCTTTGTGAACGATTAATTCTTGGCCGGTTATATAGAAAAAAGTTTTGAAGTATTTGATTATAGATATAACCATTGCTAAAATGGCCATTATCACAACAGCAATTACCAGTAAGGCAGGTTTGTTTTTTGTATTGCCAAAAAGGAATACTAAAACAATAGGGAAAAGCTGTGCAAAAATCACACGAATCGTTTTCCATAACATTATCAGGATGGCAAAAATAGATTGTCGCGTCGGCTGACTAAAGTCAAAGTTACTCTTCTCCATCGGCTATAATCCGTTTTGTAATTGTCTCTTTGATTAACTGTGCCTTTGGGTATGCGAGGCCATGAATAGCTAAATCACTACTACTGCCACCTGCTGTATATAAAATGAGACTTCCCAGATTAAATAAGCGCTCTATTGGCCCTTGTTTGATTTCAGAATGTTGTACTCTGTTAAATGGGATGATAAGGACAGACTGAAAAAATATACCAGATTTGTACAAAATGTCCTTTTCGCGGAGTGCAAAACCTTCAAATTCATAACTTTCCCATACGTACCATAGCGTTATTGCAAATAGTACAAACCATAAAGCAACTACAAGGACGATCCAGATGCCTGAAATCTTTGCTTCTGCAAAAAACAAATAAGCGAGGATTATAACTGCTATAATGCCAATATAAAAGAGTGATGCGGAGATCAATTGAGATTTTCGATATTTTATATCAAGTACTTCAAATCCTATATGATCTATGGTAGGAATTGAATCTACCTTTATTTGTTCATTTGTAAATTCCATAATGCTCTTACAGGCTTAACTGATTTTAAATGTGAAAGTACAAAATAGCCATTAACTGATAAAAAAAATCGGAATAAAAGTTAAAAATTGAATTTGAACTCTTAGTTAATGCTTTGGAAATGATTGGTTTGTTTTGTTGATTTTTAATCTCTAATAATTTTAAAATTGAACAGTAGCCATACTATTTGTGTTGATATAAAAAATGTTAGTCGATGAATCACTTTATCAAGCTGCTGTTTATAATAGGTTTTTTTTACTCAAGTTGTCAAGGGCAGCCGGTCAAAATAAAAGATAATAAGATGGATAAAGAAGCATTTTCAATAAAAAAGACGGATAAGGAATGGCGATCACAGCTCACGCCTGAGCAATATATAGTCCTAAGAGAAAAGGGAACTGAACGCCCTCATACAGGAAAATACAATTTGTTTTTTGATAAAGGTATCTATCATTGTGCCGGATGCGGTCAAAAACTGTTTACCAGTGATAGCAAATTTAAAAGTAGCTGCGGGTGGCCGAGTTTTGACTCTGAGATAAAAGAAGGTAACATCAAATATGTTATGGATAACAGTCATGGTATGGTCAGAACCGAAATCGTATGCTCAAAATGCGGAGGGCATTTAGGTCACGTATTTGAAGATGGGCCTACAAGTACTGGCCTTAGGTACTGTGTTAACTCGCTGTCAGTTGATTTTAAGGAAGGGGAAGAATAGTCTAACGGCTGATTCAAGTGATAAAAGTCACTGGTTCATTATTATTTTGGTTATACTATATATTTTGTGAAACAAATATAAGGTAAATATTCTTTACTTTGTAAAAAAAAATAAAATTCTTCGATTTTTTAAGTATAAATGTTTGGTATAACTAAAGATTTTGTAGTTATCCAAGTTTGGAGAGGCGAATTAGGAAAACGATTTATATTTGCATAGAATACGACCAAAGCCTTATTCAAAGGCTGGAAAGGAATATCCTATTTATAATCATATTCCTATTCGTAAATGGCAACATTTAAAATAGTTTGAATACAAATATTATTTGATAGGTTCTTTGCCTTGATATATTGCTGAGGACGGAAAGCCTAAGGTTATTGATATTAATTTTGTTCCTCCTCAAAAGGGTTGTACCCATTTGTTCGCTATTGAAATTGTACAGGCCTTACAAAAGGATCGAGTACAATCAACTGTAGCTGATTTATTCGATACTACAGCCTATATCGTTAGAAGCATAATGGAGTCATCAGTAGAAAAGGGATAATTAATACGATAACTACCAGCACTTCTAGTGCAAAACATGATAATAGTGGTTCAATTCAGTCAGTTATTGCAAAAGCAATAGGTTTTAGAAATTTTGAAAGATTTAGAATATATGCAATGTTTTATTTTAGAAATTTAAAACTTGTCTCACAAAATATTTAGTTATGGCATATTCATATTTTACAATTGCAATGCAAAGGAAAATTAGCTTATTTTTTAATGAATATTGAAAAAAAACACTTTGAGTATGTGGGTCTCGATAAAAAAGATAGAACGTACACTTCAAATTATAAAATAATTCAATATTCTATGTGAGGAAAACCAATTGATAAGATGTGGTTTGGCTGTAATTAATTTAGATATCGCCTTTCTGTCGAAAAGACAATACTCAAAAGCGATGAATGGCGATAAAAAGATTGAAGGCTTTGTCCAATCTTTTTATCGCCTCACTCTAAAATAGCCAGCCATGCTGAACGCAGTGAGGAAACTGATAATATTATCTTTCTCACACCCATAAAATCCTCAATCAGAGCTACTCGGATATTTTGTAGCCGAGACTCATTTGTATGCCGGACATTGACATATATATTCTTGTACGGGTAGAAGCATAACCAGTGTCATAAATTCTATTGAGACCTAAATGATAATTGGCAGAAATACTTAGGTTTTTCCAATCTTTGCGCAGTCCCAAAATACCTGCATGATAGTAATTACTATAAACATTATAAACCGCTTCAGCGGGTTCTCTTTCAAAGTCAGCCCAAAGAAGAGTTTTATTTCTATTGATAGAGAAATTTAGAGTATAACCGCCGAAAACATAGAGCTGATCGAGAAGTTCATATTTTATCATAAGGGGTATCCTAAGGTAGGTAATCTTCAAATCATATTGATGCCTAGTAGGATACTTTGGTGAAAATGACGCCGGTAAGGTATCATAATTTGCTGTACCCATCATGCTTATACCTAGGCCGATCGTATAAGATAGTTTATTGCTGGTCTTAAAATCATATTCAAATCCAAGATGTGGTAGTATGATAGGATCGAAATGTTGTTTTTTTATTGTCAGCGTATCTGTTGTAAATCCATAAAATAGTCCTGTTCTATGGACATGAGTGTAATTTACTCCAGCTATAAATCTTATTGATTTTTGAGCATTGAGCAATATAGGTACAAAAAATATAGAGAAAATTATAAATCGTTTCATATTTTATAAATTAATGTTAAATCAAAAGTATGATGAAGTTCTGTTACCTTCCATGTTGGCCTATTGAATATACTTCTTTTGTTAAAAGAAAATAAACTGCGGTTGAAACTTGCCATACCTTGGATGTTTTTATATATTGGCATTTTAATTCCTAATTTATACTCTAATTGCCAAGGTACTTCAAGCGCTGTATTGGGTGTAGACAATTCCTTTTCTATATTGTCATACTTTAAAAGTAAATAGGAAGGTGTTAGTCCAAATACAAAGTAATATTCTTTGTTATTGAGTAATCTAAAATTGAAATTTATGGGTGTTTGTATATATATCAAATTAACATCCTCTAAAGTATCTCTTGGCCAAATTATCCAATAGGTATTTTTACTGCCCCTATTTGCGACACTAAATCCTAATTGTACCTTTAGATTAGAGAATTCAACAATACTTCTTTGGATACCTATATGATACCTCATGGCATAGTCAGGAGAGCCATCAGGATTGATATTTACATGTTGGTTACCATTGGTATAAGTACCGGTATTAGAGATGCTCACACCACCAAAAAGCTCGTATTTGCTTTGTGCTGATGAATAAACGGATATCCCAAATAGGAGTATCAAAAATGTTATTAATCTATTTATCATAAAAGATATTGTTTTAATATAAATAAAATTAGGTGTCAGATTATGTCTGCCACCTTTAATAGACTTATTCTTAATTACAGATATTTGTAACGGTTCTGTTGTTTGCTGTTACAACTTGTCTGACTGTATGCACACACACGCCAATATTATACGATATAGGTAAGGTAGTTAAAATAGAAAATGACTGGCCAAGAAGCTCTTCTTTGAAGAGTATACTACTTTCATTTAATCTTGATTCTGAACTATTTATAGTATAAGGATTGGGTAAGTGTAACCCCGGAACAGTGTGTGAAAAATTAGCATACCAATCATGTTTTATGGAAGTCTTTTCATCGCTCCACCAACAAAATATAAAACACTTTCTCTTTTTATGTGTTCCTTCAGCTATAACTTGCAATCGTGGAAAAACCAATTTCCATCCTCCGTATAGATCATGTACAGAACTAAGATTTTTAAAATCATAACTGGCTATAACTTTCTTTTTTTTCCCATCGTTATAATTTAATTCGTTTTTAGCACCGGTCGGACAGCAACCAGTAGGAGCTGCCATAACCGTCTCGGTTACATAAACACCTGATGCCTCATTAGTTGTTGTATATTCATCTACAGAAGATGGTGCTACTAAAGAAGGTTTCGTTATAGACACGAGTTTAGTCCCGACTTGTTTAATAATAGTTTGACCTACTTGATATTCTCCATTCAAATTTATAAACTCAGGATCAATATCGAATTTAAGATTTACTTCTTTTTCTCCTTCTCCATTTAGAGTAATCTTTAATTTTGAAGCGTATTGTTGTTCAATACTATCTAACTCTTCTTTTGTCAAGTTCTCATCATCTATAGCATTACTGAACGCCATATATGACTTTGCAGGTGTCTCAATAGAAATCGAGTTTCTGAAAGTATTTAGCTCGACCTCAGTTGCATTTTGAAGGTATTTAATTGTGTTCATAAACTCTTCAGTTGTATTAAATTTGACACGTCCATTTTCTACAGTTTAAACACCAAGTGATCTAGAGCGGGTCTCAATGGTAGGACTGGAAAAGTTGTTTTCATTTAAATCTTCATTAGAACAGGCGATTAATAACGATGACATAATAAATATCATCGTAAGGAATTTAAGGGAAGTCCATTTAAGATTTGTTAAAATGGCGTTAAAATTAATAATGTACGCCCCCCCCCCCGGGGTTGATCGAAATAAAATTTTGTGTTTCATGTTAAATTTGTTTAAAAAGTTGATAAATGAAGTTGTACTAAATATTTTGTGGAGCAAATATAAGGTAAATATACTTTACTTTGTAAAAAAAAATATTATAAAAATAAAAAAATAAAATTCTTCGATTTTTTAAGTATAAATGTTTGGTATAACTAAAGATTTTGTAGTTATCCAAGTTTGGAGAGGCGAATTAGGAAAACGATTTATATTTGCATAGAATACGACCAAAGCCTTATTCAAAGGCTGGAAAGGAATATCCTATTTATAATCATATTCCTATTCGTAAATGGCAACATTTAAAATAGTTTGAATACAAATATTATTTGATAGGTTCTTTGCCTTGATATATTGCTGAGGACGGAAAGCCTAAGGTTATTGATATTAATTTTGTTCCTCCTCAAAAGGGTTGTACCCATTTGTTCGCTATTGAAATTGTACAGGCCTTACAAAAGGATCGAGTACAATCAACTGTAGCTGATTTATTCGATACTACAGCCTATATCGTTAGAAGCATAATGGAGTCATCAGTAGAAAAGGGATAATTAATGTGATAACTCTCAGCACTTCTAGTGCAAAACATGAGAATAAAAATGGTTCAATTCAGTCAGTTATTGCAAAAGCAAGAGGTTTTAGAAATTTTGAAAGATTTAGAATATATGCACTGTTTTATTTTAGAAATTTAAAACTTGTCTCACAAAATATATAGTTATGCCATTATTTCATTCTATCGTATTGAAATGCTTTAATCAGCCTCTTTTCAAAAAGGTTAAAGAGCAAACCAATCATAATAAAAAAGGATGCCCAGAGTTTCCATGTGGTTAAACTCTCATCCAAAAATACTGAGGAACTTAAAAATCCTACTACCGGAATGAGTAAAGTAAACGGAACTATCGTCGAAGTAGGATAGGTTTTAAGAAGGTAGCCCCAGATCCCATATCCTAAATGGGTAGAAAAGTAAACTACGTAAGCAATGGCAGTAATACCAGTCCAAGAAATATTTTGAATGGAACTGTAAATTACAGTTGGACCTTCCATTAAAAACGATGCTACACCCATAAAAGGTAGCGCTACTAAATTTCCCCAGACGACTAAGGCAAGTGGTGATGCTGCATTTATTTTTTTGGTTAGTATATTTCCACTAGCCCAAGCTAGAGCAGCAAGAATAGTCAAAATTAATCCTATCATGGTAACATCACCACCCACATTTGAGGCAACAATACCAATCCCGATAAATGAAATTAACGAGCCCAAAATTTTTAATAAACCAGGCTTTTCGCTGAAGAAAATAAAAGCTAATCCCATGGAGAAAAAAACCTGTACTTGTAGCACTAACGATGCCAGTCCCGGTGATAAACCGAGATGAATACTGCTAAAAAGTAAACCAAACTGTAAAGCAAAATTAAACAATCCAAAAAGGATAATGTACCGAAGTGGTGCTTTGGGTTTAGGTAGGTAAAGCGCGAAGGGTAGGGCTGACAATAAGAACCTGAATGTGCAAAACAAAAAAGGTGGAAGTTCCTTTAAACCGATATAAATTGCAATAAAGTTTGTACCCCAAACTATGACAATGAGTATGGCCAGAGACAAATGCTTTGGCGTTAAATTTACTATTGAATTCATTAATTATTTTATGGGGATATTGAAATTAAGATAAAAAAGCTAAGCATCAACAGATACTTAGCTTTTTGTAGCAAGGATAATGCTTTTTATTTTTCATCGGCTGATGGACCATAAAGACCAGGAAGTGGAATGTCTAGCATGCGCATATATACCGTCAATTGGCCACGATGGTGTATGAGATGATTAGTGATGATAAAACGCAAAGCGCCTAATTTGTGCATTTCTGCAAGGACATGGTCACCGGCTTGTAATTTCCAAGGTGTAAGCCAAAATTCATCCGTTTGACTATTGACAAAGTCCTTGTTCTTCTGTAAATTTTCTTCTAAAGATGCTTTTAGTGCTTCTATCGTTTTTTCTGTCCTCGGTTGATAATCCGTATGGAAATTAAAAACATCCTTAGCTACGGATATATGTACCCATTTATGTAATTCCACAATGTGTGAAGCCAATTCGCCCAAAGTCATTGACTTGTCATGTGGCTTGTAATTCCAATGCTCATCGGTAAGCTTGTCTAAAATCTTTTTAGTGTTTTGGGTTTCATGTGCGATTTCTGCTAAAATCCCTTCTTTAATACTCATATGATATATTTTATATTTTTAAGAGTGTAAAATTATAAAATTATTTCATGTTTTAACGCTCAGTGACGTTAAAAAGTAATTAAAGTGTCAAATAGCTACCTGTATCTATATTAGTGAAGGTTTTCAATGAAATCAACAGTGTATATGTGATAATCAATGTCAAATGCTTACAATATTGCGATATATCTATCTGTATGTACGTGCTCAAGTATGATCAATTACAATCAAGAATTACTCAATTATCTATATATGTTTTCTTATTTCGCCCTTTCAGGGCTAAAATGTATGTGTTTATCATGAGCATAGGGCGATGCCCCATGCAGTGATATTATGCCCTTTCAGGGCTGGATTGTGTATTTTTTTTGCACAGGGCGATGTCCCATGCAGTGATATTATGCCCTTTCAGGGCTGGATTGTGTATTTTTTTTGCATAGGGCGATGCCCCATGCAATGATATTACGCCCCTTTAGGGCTAATTGAGTGTTTCTTGTTTTTGCATAGGGCGATGTCCCATGCAGTGATATTATGCCCTTTCAGGGCTGGATTGTGTATTT